>PLBO01000055.1 GCA_003134555.1 Actinomycetota bacterium | reverse complement strand
GCGTTGTTTGCGCGAGTACTTCGCAGAACTGGACCGTCGGTTCGATGCGGGCTTCGACCCGACGAATAGCCTGCCCGCGGAGCCCGACGAGATGCGGCCCCCGTCCGGTCTCTTTGTCATCGCGATGCTGCAGGGCGAGCCTGTCGGATGCGGGGCCCTGAAGTTCCACTGCGACGAACCGACCGAACTGAAGCGCATGTGGGTCGCCTCTTCGGTGCGCGGGCTCGGCGTGGGACGGCGGCTCCTCGAAGAACTGGAACGGCTGGCTCTCGAGCAGGGCAGTTCGACGATCAGACTGGAAACAAACAAGACACTCACCGAAGCGATCGCGCTCTATCGATCGGCTGGTTACCGCGAAGTGGCTGCGTTTAGCGACGAGCGATACGGCGACCACTGGTTCGAAAAGTATCTGGACAACGCATCGTCGTGACGAGCGGGGTTCGAACCCGCAGCGCGCATCGCACGCGCGCCATATCTGCCGATCGGTGCCGTGCGTTTGCGGACATCTTCGGTGTCGGCGCGGCGTGTAGGTGAAGCAGACTTGGTTCGTGAGCGGTGAACGTCGAGGTCGCCGAGAGCCCGATCCCCTAGAGGCCATCGATCTCGGCCTTCCGGTGGAGGGCGGGCCGCAGGTGTCACCGACTCGGTGGTCGCCGCGTGGAAGGACGTGGTGGTTGGTGGTTCTGGTCGTTGGCGCCGGTGTCGCTGGTGGGCTGTACGCAGCCACGCGTCCAGGAGGTACGCATGCAGCCGCACCTGCGACGCCGACGACCGTCCGCGTTCCGATTGCGACGACGCCCGTTGCGCCGACTTCGGCGGTTGTACCGCAAGGCCGTGTGTCGCTCGGGTGTGTCGCCTTTGCGCGCGGAGGTCCGTATGGCGGACTCCATCTGCTCGGCGCGAGCGGGACGCCCCAACGGCTCACGACAGTGGAGGGCGACTACGTCCCCGCGTGGTCCCCCGACGGCACGGTGATCGCGTTCGAGCGCGACAACGGTGACCAGCAGGTGTGGGTGATCGACTCCCGTGGCTCTGGGCTGCGGCGACTGACCGCGGGGCGCTCCGACGGAGGTCCGACGTGGTCACCAGACGGTTCGCAGATCATCTTCACCCGAGGGACGGTCGGCCGCACGGACCTCGACACAGTCGCGGCCGACGGCACTGGTTTGCGCCGCCTTGTGCTCGGCCAACCGAACGACGCATCACCCGCGTCGTCTCCGGATCGTGCGAGCATCGCATTCGTCAGTACCGACCGTGCGGGCAACTTTGGGCTCTTCGTCATGCGCGCCGACGGGTCCAGACGCACAAGGCTCGCGAGTCAGATCCAAGCGGCTTGGCCCAAGTGGTCGCCTGATGGCACCCAACTCGCGTTCGTGAACGAGGCCGACGGATCCATCTATGTGACCGACCCGCAAGGCACACGAACACGACGGGTCTTCGATGTGCGCACCCTTAACAACGCAACCGAACCGAACTTCACAATCGCCGCCTGGTCGCCGGACGGCACCATGCTCGTATTCGCTGCGGGCAACCCGTACGTCAGCCACCTCTACACCGTCACCGTTGACGGCAACAACCTCACGCAACTCACCACGGGAACGGTCACCGACGCAACCCCGGCCTGGAGCGCAACTCCTTGTCCGTAGCCCGGCACGCCGACGCCATAACTGCCGATCGGCGCTCCGTTCGCCGTGCGTGGGAGTTGGGGCAGGATTGCGCGGTGTTGATGCTGAGCCAGATCATCGTCGGGGTCGAAAATCTGGACACGGCAGCCGATCGGTTTCGTGCGATGGGCTTTGATGTTCTCGACGGTGGCGTGCATCCGGGGGTAGGCACCGCGAATCGCATCATCCCGCTCGGCGCGCAGTACATCGAACTTCTCGCCGTGGTTTCCTCACCTGAGGCACGCCAGAATGAATACGGACGATCATTGCTGCGCGCGACGGCTGACGGTGACCGGTTGGTGCGATGGTCACTCCGTACCGATGGGATCGACGAGGTCGCGCGTCGCCTCGGAATCAGCGTTGAACGACGACGACGAGAGCGCCCGGACGGCGAGGTGTTGACGTGGAGAGCCGCTGGTCTCGATCTGGCCCTCGGCGACGCAACGTTGCCGTTCTTCATGCAGTGGGATCGGCCCGAGCAGTATCCAGGCGCGATGCCAGCCACTCACGAAAACGGTGCGCGAGGCGTGACCCGTCTCCTGGTGACCCCGCGCGATGCCGTTCGGTTCCGCGCATGGACGGCCGATGCCGACGCGCCCCTACAAGTCGTCGACCGACCAGCAGCAGGTCTCTGGAGCGTCGTTGTCGAGACCGACCAGGGAGAACTCGTCCTCAGTGGATAGGTGTGCGCCCAGCGCGTACATATCTGCCGATCGGGCACTCGCCTTGTCGATCGAAGATCGGGCACTATGCGTTCACGTTGATCTATCGAGATTTTCCTCTCCGTAGGGCTTGGGGGCAGTGACAACCCAGCGGGTGCGCGTGGTGTCGGCTGTCGGGTTGGTCTGCACGATCGCGGTCGCGTGTTCGTCGTCTGCTCGGCGCGGTGCTACGTCAGCAACAACGCATCCGACGTCGGCTGCAGCGACACCTTTAGGCGGGTCGGCCGGATCCTCGGCGCCTGAGTCGGTTGGCAATCCACCGCTCACTCGGCCGATCATCACCATGGCCGGATGCGCGCCATCATCGGCGAACGCGAGCCATGAATCCGAGGCTCTCTTCGCGTGGCCGAGCCCGAAACGCACCGTGCAAGTGCTTGCCGATCCGGCGCGAGGTGCCGCTGGGCCGTACGCCATCGTTGAACGCTTCTTCGCCGACACCCGCGGTCATGGAGTCGGATCTCCCGTCGACATCAACGGTCGGCAAGCGGACGTCTACGTCGGCGTCTACGGCCAGGGTGCGGTCGAATGGACATTGTCCGATGACAGCGAGGGTTACATCCGCACGCGCGGGTTCGACCGCGCCGAACTCGTGGCGCTCGCTCGCGCGCTTCGCCCGCGTCGGGTGCAGTTGCCCGTTGCCGGATTCGATCTCTCGTCGCCCGCGCCCGGTCGGCTTGCGATCGTGCGTGAGACCGCGGGAACCGTACAAGGCGACGCGTTGTCCTCTACCTGTACGCGCGCCGACGGATCGACGCTAACGGTCTCCGTGCTACGTGGCGATCCCGTCTACCAGTACGGCGCCGCCCTCGATGCCTTGCCGCTCCCCATCGTCGGCCAACGCGACGACGCCGTTGTAGTCGTCGCCGGACCGAACGCAGCCGCAACCGCGGCCCTCAGTTCGATCCGAAACGCGACACGACAACAATGGGCCCAGCTCCTTGGTGCCCACACCAGACATCCCTGACCACCCGTCCATAACTGCCGATCGGCACTCGCCGAGGGCACTCGGGATCGGGCATTATGTGCTGGCGTCATCGCCGCTCAGTCAGACGCTGGCCGTGGTTTCGGTGCCGACGTCAAGGGTGAGGAGAAACATGCGTGTTCGACCCGTCGTGACCTTGACAATCGCAGCTCTGTTCCTTGGGGCGTGCGGGTCGAGCGCGAAATCGGCTGCGCCGTCGAAGGCGATGACTGCGTCGAAGGCGACCGCGTCGAAGGCGACATCGACGCCCGTCACTGACTTGAATGGTCATCAGATCGTCGGCGTAAAAGCGCAAGACGTCGCGGCTGAGACGGTGCCGGACAAGCCGCTCGACCGCGCAACGCACGCGCTCCTCGCGGCGCAACTCGTCCCAACCACCTCCCCGCGTTCGCGTTCGTAACGCCGACACTCTGCAACGACGGCCACGACTGTTCGAACAAGGTGGTCGACGCCTGGGCGAACACGCATGTGCAGCCCGTACTCGACAGCGTCGCCTACCGAGCCGGGAAGGTCGCGGTCTTCATCTGGTACGACGAAGACCATCCCGTCCCCAACCTGTGGATCGCGCCGACCGCACGACCGGGCGCAATCACAACACCAGGCGCGGGCTACGCAGGCACGCCTGCACCGCACCAAACATGCGCGCCGCCGCCCACTCGTAGCGCTCTTGCTCGGGGGCATGAGAACAATCTGGTCGACCGCTCCCGTCCTTGCTGGTCGGTGCCGACCACAAGCGGGACATGTCCCAATAGCTCTCCTATAAGAAGGGATAGAGGAGAGATTGTTGGGACACGCGACAGGCCCGGAGACCCGGACGCGGGTGATGACGGTTAGACGAGTGCGGTGACAGCGATCAGTCTGTTGGTGGTGGTGCCGTCACCGAGTTGTCCTGACGAGTTCAATCCCCAGCACTTGACCGTCCCGGCACCCAACACCGCACACGTATGGTTCGCACCCGTCGCGACCGCAATCGCAGTCGTCAGGCCCGTGACGGTGACCGGGGTCGACGAGCTGGTCGTGGTGCCGTTGCCGAGTTGGCCCGAAGCGTTCAGTCCCCAACACTTGACGCCCCCGCTTGCGAGGACCGCGCAGGAATGGGTCGCGCCGGTCGCGATCGCTATGGCGCCGATCAGGCCGGTGACAATGGCCGGTGTCGGACGGGTCGTTGTAGTCCCGTCACCGATCTGGCCGGAAGAGTTGTTCCCCCAGCACCGTGCGGTGCTCGTCGACGAAACGACCGCGCAAGAGTGACCCCCTCCCGAACCGATGCGACTCCCCACGGTCAGCCCATCCACGATGACCGGCAGTGCCGAACCGTTGGTCTTATCGTCGCCGAGTTGGTCGGAGCCGTTGTTGCCCCAACATTTCGCAGCGCGGGCGGCTAACAGCGCGCACGAATACGCGCCACCGCCAACAACCGCGATCGCACCTGTCAGCCCGCTCGCAGTCACGGGTGTCGTGGAGCTGGTGACGGTGCCGTTGCCGAGCTGGCCTGAACTGTTCGCACCCCAACATCTCACCGTCCCGGCCGCGAGCACGACACAGGAATGGTTCGCGCCCGCACCGACAGACACGGCGCCGGTGATGCCGCTCACCGCGACCGGGACCGACGAAGTCGTCATGGTGCCGTTGCCGAGCTGGCCGGAGAGGTTCTGACCCCAACAATCAACGTTCCCAGCGCCGAGGACGGCGCACGTATGGAAACTGCCCGCGACGATGGCGGTCGCGCCGCTCATGCCGGTCACCGTGACCGGCGTGAGTCGCTGCGTGTTCGTTCCGTCACCGACCTGGCCGGAACTATTGAGCCCCCAGCATTTCACCGTCCCCGCCGCGAGCAACGCACACGAATGCGCATTCCCCGCCGCAACCGCGATCGCGCCGGAAAGCCCAGTGACGGTGACCGGCGTCAATGAACCGGTCGTCGTGCCGTTACCTAACTGGCCGTTGGCGTTCGCACCCCAACACCTGACTGTCCCACCGACGACCAGCGCGCACGAATGGGCGTTGCCGGCCGAGACGGTGAGCACTCCAGCAAGGCCGGTCACGGTGAGCGGCACGACCGAGTTCGTCGTCGTGCCGTTCCCGAGCTGCCCCGAGCTGTTCGCGCCCCAACACTTCGCTATCCCGCTCGCAACCACCGCGCAGGTATGCGCGGTCCCGGCCGCGATCGCGACCGCACCAGCCAGGCCGTTCGCCTCGATCGCGTCCGGGCCGTTCGTTGTGGTGCCGTCACCGAGCTGGCCGGAGCTGTTCAGCCCCCAACATTTCATTGTGCCGGCGCCCGGAAGGGCGCACGCGTGCGCCGCCCCGCCCGCCAGCAACGGTCGTACGAGCCGAGAGCCCGCGTCAGTGCTGACGGCGGCGACGGGAACGGCGCGCACCACCAGGACCGACATCACCAACAGGACTGCCACCGTCAGGCGTCGCATCCCGCCCCCCGCCTCCCTGAGACCCACCCGAAGGCCATGCGCGACGGCCCAGCCCTCGATCCGCGCAGGCTACGACCATCGCCGAAAGGCGTCCATCATGACGGCCGGAACGAAAACGAGATCGGCACCCAACGGGCCTTCAACATCGCAGACCGCCTGCACGATGACCTCGGCGCGGTAGCTGGAACCACGGCTCAGACCCCGGCATGTCCCAATAGCTCTCCCATAAGAAGGGATAAAGGAGAGAGTTGTTGGGACAGGCTTGCAGGCTCGATCATCGAATACCGGAGTCGCAGGTGATGTCAGCAGAGGTCGCGCGAGCGACGGTCACCGTCACGGTGCTGGGAACACAACGCGGGAGCGCGTTCTGGGTGACGGCGACGATCGTGTAGGTGCCGACCGATAGTTTGCGGCTCGCACCACGGCCGTCAAGTGGCTTGACGATACCTCGATTTGTCGACTTTGGTTGACAGGGTTGTCAACACAGCCGGGATCAGCCCCAAGGCGGCCGTTCCAGCCGTCACGCCGCGGATGTACCGTTCGCCCGGTATCGCACGGCGGAACTCCGTCAGGAAATCGCACGTCTCCGCGATGATGCCAACGAGGCTACGGACGGTCTCGTCGCGATGGTCCAAGCCCTTGATTTCGATGAGAACGTCGTCGTCGCGCTCGCTCGCGCGCTCACCGGCCTGACCGAAGGGCTCGCCGTCCAGATCGGCAACCTGTGGCAGGCCGTCGATCTCGTCGCTACGCACGTTGTCGAGACTCACGATTCCTGATCACCTCGATTCCAAAATGGCCTAGTACCGCATTAGGAGCCTGGCTGTTGCTCCGTCAATGCGGGTGTAAACGCGGCAAACCGAACGGCTGCTCGACTTCCTCGCCCCGATAGCTTCACGTCGGCACACCACAACCTTCGAGGAGACTCCCACCATGCACGTTGACGACATCAAGCCCGCCTTCACGGAGCACTGCACCGTCACCCGAAAGCGTCCGAGGCTGAGGTCGAAGCGATCGCTGCGGTCGTGCTGGCGATCGTCGGCGAGGTGACCGTCGAACTTGCAGTCGTCATTGCCGAGCTGGCGGCGCGGGTCGAGGCGCTCGAAGCAAAGGCGTAGCGCGATCTCGACCCGCCACCCCGGCGCGCGCGGGGCGTTCTACTGTGGGGTCGGGCTGCGCTGCCGCGCCCATGCCCCCGCCCTGGTGCGCGGTACGCGCAGTCCCACCGGCGGGATTCGAGACCACGCCCCCTGTACGGATGTCCGCCGTCGCTCTTCCATCTGGTCGCGATGGCCGACGGACGTTCGAACGGGCAACTCAGCGATCATGCCTGTCAGGCGACCGGGATGGTCGCCGCCCAAGCCCACTGCAGCGTTCGGTGAGGCGCTCGCCAGGCTGAGAGCGCGGGTGGTTAGCTTCGAGCCGTAACGTCTGATCGTGCCGCGTTGGTATCCGGTGGACTCGCATCCCGGCGGAGCGTCACACGAACCCTGGTATCTGGCGGGCGACGTGTTGGTCTTTCGTAGCAGCGGCCATGCCGACGGCCCCAGCGCGCAACCCGAGTTCCGCATCGACGGCGGCGCGGTCTACCCGACCGAACACCACCCGACGGGCGCATCGGCACAAGCATGGTTCACGATCGTCGGGACCATGGTCTATCCGGCGGCGGGACATCCGAGCGGTGTGTCGTACGCGCCGTGGTATCAGGCCCGATGAGCGAACGTGCGTGGACGACGATCGAGGCCGACCACGATGACCCTGCAGGGGGTGCGGCGGTTCAGACGGTGCTGGCACCAGTGGTTCGGGTACTCGCGGCAGGTAACGCGGCTGTCGATCGTTCGTGGTCGGCGACACTCTTCGACCACGCCGAACCCGGCATGGGGCGTACCTGGCGCGGCCCGCCGTGCGAGACGATGTGCTGGGACCGGCCGAACAGCTTCTTCAATCGGATTGTGCGCACGGCTCGGACCTTAGCGACGGGACAGCATCGCGGTCACGTTCGATGCAGCGGCTGGATGTGGCCGTTGAGGCGCGATCGGTCGCCGGACGAGCGGCGGTCGTGTCAACGGTCGCCGATTTGCTCGTTCGACACTGACAGGTCCGTCCCGCGATCGCGACGTACGAGGACGTGCGCGGCGGCGACGGCGGCGTGGACGTCGATGTCGTTCAACGGCCACCTCGACGCGAGATACTCCGAGGCGACGTCGTCGGGAGCGTCGAGCGTCAGCAGGACGTGCGCGACGATGACCGGTGCAACGCTACGACCCATACGGGTTGGATCGACGCGTAGCCCAGCCAACGTGAGAGCAATCGAGGCGCGCCCAGGCGAAACGGGGGGCATCGCAAACTGAGATGCAGACCTCAGCGCGGCGCTCCTGGTCATGTCTGCCCAGGGACGCCGCGCCGGAAGGTCGTGAACCGGCGGGGGCAATCGCCGATGCACTCCGGCGCTCATCGGCCGAGCGGGCGCACAACTGACCCGAGTCGGTCTCGATGTCCGGTCGTCCGGGCCCGCATCTCGTAGGGTTTCGCCGCATGGGCGCACAGGCGGGTCGAGACCTGCCGACGCCCATTGCCGACAAGATCTTGCGTGAGAAGGTCGATGCGGCGAAGGAGTTACTCATCGCGTCGTTCGCTGCGGTGCTGTTACTGGATGGCGCGGGCGTCTGCTTCGCGTAGGCGGTGCGCCGTACCGGCGAGCATCTTGCGGGCGAAGCCGGGAACCTCGTCGAGCAGTGCTGCGAAGTCGCGCTGGCCGACGACCACCAACTCCATGTCGGTGTCGGCGACGACGGTCGCGTTGCGGGGGGCGTCTTCGAGGAGTGCGAGTTCACCGAACCCGCTCCCGGGTCCGAGGGTCGCGATCGTGCGGCCCTGGCGGCTGACGCGGGCGGTGCCGTCGAGGATCACGAAGAACTCGTCGCCGTTGTCGCCTTCGTTGACGATCGTTGTGCCAGCCCCAACCCGCCTGTCCTCCGACCGGCGTGCGAGCGTTTGGAGGTCTTTGCGCGAACAGGCCGCGAACAGCGCGACCTGCTGAAGGTGATGAACGAACGGGTCGTGGCGGGCCATGGCCGAAATGTATCCGCACCTGGTGACGATCCTCGACCCTGATCGGCGGACCGACTTCGACCCGCGATCCAGTCGTCGTGTCGAACGAGCTGAAGACACATCAGGCAACTGCCACGCCTCGATGCCGAGCCCGCGCTGGATGTTGGCGAACGTCGTCACCAGACTGAAGATGTTCGACAAGTGGATCGGCGCCCGTCGTTGTTTACATTGTGGGAGTGAGCGCTCTTTCCCCGCCGATCGCGGCGCCCCTCGGCGACGTCAACACCGAGCGTCTGAGTCTGCGGCGGTTCGAGCGCGACGACCTCGATGAACCTGCAGCGGTGTTCGAGCACCGCGAGGTCTGGCAGTTCCCCTACGGAAGAGGCATGACCGGGGAGGAGACGGAGGCGTTCCTCGACGCGCAGATTGCGCACTGGGATCAACACGGGTTTGGCTGCTGGACGGCGAAGGAGATCGCGAGCGGGCGGCTCATCGGCTACGTCGGACTTTCGGTGCCGACCTTTCTGCCAGACATCCTTCCGGCGGTGGAGGTCGGCTGGCGGTTCGCGCCGGCCGCATGGGGCAACGGGTACGCGACTGAAGGTGCGACTGCGGCGCTGCATGAGGCGTTCACGACGATGGGACTCGACTGGGTGTGTTCGCTGCCGCAGGCAGACAACCCGCGTTCGGGACGGGTCGCTGAACGTCTCGGCATGAAACTCATCCGAGATGTCAACGTCCCCGCCAACGCAAGAAGAGGCGAGGTCGTGGCGCAGCATTACCAGATCGCCCGAGACGACCGGCTCGCCGCGCATAGCAGCCCGCCTCGGCGCGAGTAGAGGTCAGGGCGCGGCGTTCGCACCGGAGGGTCGAAGTACCCGGACCCGCCACCGTCGATTGGAAGTACGCGCGCGTCGCGAGGCGAAGCCGAGCGGCGTGCGTATTCGTTGAGGGGTGCCGGCCGGGGGTGCCGGCCGGGGGTGCAGATCGAGCGGAGCGAGGCCAGCACGGGTGGGTTGCTGTGACGTGGACGATGATGCGAAACGGCTGCCGATGCTGACGGTTCGAGTGGAGGTTCCCGTTCTCGGGACGGTTCTCCGCTGACTTCGGCGGCGTCACAGCACCCACGCGTTCTTTCCGATCGTGAAGCACGCCCGCGTCTCAGGTGGCTGTACCCGGGCGAGAAGAGATCGCGTCATCGGCACGTACCCACCGCCAAGTTGGGTCTTTATACCGACACGCGCGACGACATGGCCGTGGTCGTCGAGTACGCGCAACGGCCACGACGGAGCCGTGTAGCCGTGCGGCCACAACACGACCGTCCGCGCACCGAACGCTGGGAACCAGATGCAGCGGCCGTCCGACTGGAGCGTCACGAAGGCGAGCGCTTGGAGGCGCTGCTGCGTCGGAGGAAGGGTAGGCAACGGGATCGCCGGACGCTCGGCGGTCTGTCGCCCGACGCGCCCGATGGTGTTGTTCCACGATGCGGTCGGTCGAGCCCAGACGACACCGTTCGTGATGCCGCACATGCTGTCCTCGCGCACCGCGACCGTGCGAGACGCATCCGAGAACAACACCAGCACCGCTGCGACCGGACCGCCCTGGCACGCGTCGGCAACCGCAGTCGAGACGGCCGGAAGCGTATTCGTCGCGTCTTCGATGCCCGCGACGGTGCGCGCGTCCGTCACGAGACCGCTTCCCGCAAGCAGCTCCGTACCGGAATCGAACCCGTACCGACAAACGCGCACACCCACCGCCGCGACCGGCACGAGTCTGCCATTCGCATCGCCATCCCAGCTCCGCGTATTCGCGTCGGGCAAGACAGGACACACCGGGACATGCACGGCCACGACCGGGCGGGACGGCAATGCGGTCGTGGTTGTCGGTGCGGTCGCGTGATGGCTACCGCCGCCGGAGCACGCAGCAGTTACGGCCAACAGCACTGATCCCACGACAAGCCGGACGCGCGCGCCGGTTCGGACCGGTCGGGTTGCCACCAAGGCAACGTAGCCACGCTCGTCCGAACGATGACAGCACACGTACGCGACGCGCATGGAATCGTCAACACCGACCCGGCGGAGTCGGGCAGAGGCGCAGCCGACGAGGTTGTTGCGGAACCATTCGGCCGCGTTGTTGGTGATTGAGGCCGTTCGCTCAGCCGGGGTCCGGCATCGTGACGTACAACCACGGGCGCGGGCGACGTCGTCGCTCTCGTGTTCGATCGGCGCGCCGGGAAGGCGTCCTAGGGTGCGGTGGTAGCTGCGTAGATGTCGGTGTTACCGAAGGCGGGCGGGCACGCGGTCGGCGGGAACGGCGTCGGCAACGGTGTGGAGTAGAGCGACTGGCGGTAGGTATCTATGGCGGGGCAGTCGATGGCGTTGCGGCTGTCCATCCACACACCTACGCCGTAGGTTCTCGTCGCGGCCGCGTACACGTAGTCGCCGAGGAACTCGAACGCGAGGGAGTTCGCACTCGACGCGCGCGCGTCGCCGCTGGCTCCCGTGTCGAGCGTGGTGAAGCCGTCCAAGGTTCCGCCGGTACCGACTGTTGCGCTGCGGAACACGCCGTTCGTGAGCCGGGGGGACGCAGTGGTGGTCTGGAACGGCGTCGAGAAGTTGAGATAGGTGAGGTAGACGGTCGTGCCGTCGGGTGCGATCGCCGGCGCCGAGTACTCGGTGCGGTCTCCCGGCGCGGACGCGACCGCCGGAGACGTCCAGCTTCCGCCGTTGTCGGTCGACGTCGACACCAGGGTTTGTTCATGGTTGATGCCGCCGGCACCGTCAGACCACGCATCCACGATCTCGTTGGTTGCGTCGGTCCCGGTCGGTGCGCCGTTGGCGATATCGACGCTTGGCGAGGCCGACAGATCATCGCGGGCGCCGGCGTTGCCATCGAAGACGCACCTTCCCTCGACCGGGTCGAAGACAAAGCACGGGTCGGTGACCTGCTGGACGGGGATGGCCTTCGACCAGTGCGTGCCCCCGTCCGACGACGTGAACATCATCTGCGCGCTGTGCGTCGGCAGGGTCGACGAGGAAGAGAACTGCTCGGCAAACACATAGGTGTTGCCGTGCGAGTCACTGCGGACGGTGCAACCGGACAGACCGAAGCCGCTTTGCCCGTTCTTATTGGCGGGAGCGGTCGACGCCGGAACGAGCTGATTCGACGCCCAGGTCGAGCCGCCGTCGTGCGAGGTGAGCACCGTGAGCGGCGCGGGCGTGTTGCCCTGCCGATGGGCCCCGTTGGAACGGAACTGCGCGTAGCACACGTAAGCGGTGCCGAAGAACGGGCTCGACGCGGCGTTGTCCGCCCAGACCTGCACCTTGTCGGAGAACGTCGACGAACTCTGCTTACTCGCAATCACCGGCGCCATCCACGCGCCCTGGACGCCCGCCGCCGCGCCGGCGACGTCATCGGTGCGCGACACGCCGATCGCCTCCGCGCCTGCGAACGTCTCGTTCGGCTTGGAGCGGAAGTTGGCGACCAGATTCGCGTAATACAAACGCGAGCCATTCGCCCAAGAGAAATGCCCAGACCCATCCGGCTTCGGACCGAACGACAACGCCGGGTCGCCACCCGACACCAATCCCGCCTCGTAATAGCCGGGCAGCGTTCCAATGGGACCAACTTGCGGTGTCCCGGTCCGCGCCGACCATCCGCTGTACGTCGGCTGCGTCCAGGTCTTGCCGCCATCCAACGAGAAATAGATGCCCGACACACCCACGCCGGCCGTGAACGGACAGGGGCTCCCCGCCGTCGCGCCCGCAGTGCCACACGGCCCGAGATCAATCTCGTCATTCGAGCCCGCAGCGAGCACCAACGGGTGATTCGCGTCGACGGCCACAGCCGGCTCGTTCTGCTTATTCTGCGGGAACGGCCCCGTCGGGCTCCCCACGCTCACCTGGACGTCTCCCAAACCCGCCCCCGACGCTGCACTCGTCAGCATCCCCGCCGCCAACGCGCCGACCACCACCACGCCGAAGAGCCTCCGCATCGCAATCTCCTCCCCAGGCCAACCGTTGCAGGCGCGGTCCCACGCGCTGCCCCCGTCGCCTTCTTCCCCGACGAGCCGCCCCGCAAACCGCCTACGGCCCGTCCCGCACGCCAGCGGCTCGCCACCGGCTACGACTCGCACGGATTGCCAACAATCTGTCAAGCGGGACGGCGGCGCAGCCGACGGAGGTCTTGCGAATCTCTTCGCGCGCGCGTTATTGGCGCGGTCCGTCGGCAGGGGGTCCGGGGGGCGGCAGCCACCCAGGTATTCGCGGCCTTCTGCGGCGGTCGGCCGCCCTACTTGCGTTGCCGTCGGAGCGCCGGAAGTTCGGGGTGGCCGCGACGCGCTGGCGGTCGTCGGTACCCGGCGGCGGATTGCACGCTCGACACACGCCACTCGGACGCGCCGCGCGCGGTCGGGACGCCCTCTTCATTGAGAAGGTCGGCGATGGCCTGCAGCGTGCAGCCCTCGTCGCGAAGTAGCCGGATTCGTTCCGCCACATCACGCCGGTCACCGACCGCCGGACGACTCACTTGACGACCCCGGGCGCGTGCTGCTTGTAGGGCATCGCGGGTGCGGGCGGAGATCGTGTCGCGTTCCCACTCGGCGACTGAGGCGAACACGTTTGCGACAAGCCGCCCCCCGGGAGTCGATGTGTCCACGCCGACGTCCAAGGCAACGAGGGATGCGTCGGCGGCGCTGAACCATTCCCCGGCGAAGCAGCCCGGGTTGCACCGGCGAGAAAGGTTCTCGCTACCGCTGACCGCCGCCTCGCCAAGTACCGCCAAGCACTCGACCACGACGCCGATCCCGCCGTGGTCTCGATCTGGATCGCCGAACTGAACGCCGAGAAGGCGGAGGCACCGCGCATACTCGCCGCCACGAACACGACTGCGCTGAGCGCCTCCGCGATCCGCAACCGACTCGATGACCTCGGAGACGTCAGTGCGGTACTGGGAGCAGCCGACGTGGACGAGCGAATAGCCCTGTACTCGTCGCTCGGTTTGGAGCTGGTCTACGCACCGGGCGAGCGGCGAGTCGACGTGAACTCCGCACCCATCGGCGTGGACATAAGAGCGTGTCGGAGGGCCGTCGACTCCGAGACTCACTGGCGCCTGTCGCAGTGGTTGCCCTCTGGCGAGAACGCCGACGACTAGCGCGCGAATGCGGCGTTCGAGCGACTTACGCTGCGCCGGCGAGGACGCTAGGAGGTCTCGTCAACCCGTGGCCTTCTCGGGAATCTTGTAGCGAATCGCCACACTCACCGGACTGTTGGCTTTGACGCCGTAGCCTTCCAATACCGTCGTGACCAGCTCGTAGTTTAAGATCGCCATGTTGTTTCCGCCATCGTCGAGGTACTCAAGAGGGAACGGCCAACGACTCTGCGCGGCTCCCTGACTCTTTCGCCCGGACGCCGTCCTCGCAGGTGTAGTCACAAGAGCTTGAATGCCTTGAGCCAACACCGGCATGTGGCTCAACGCATGGTGCCAACGTTTGCCGCGAGTGCGGACCTGAGCAAGGGTCAGCTTGTCGGGCTTCTCATTGAACCAGACGTATCGACCGATTGGCTGAAATGCGGAATCGGGTAGCACCGTCGACCCGGTGAGCGAGAAGACAGCGTGAGGCTCAAGCTCAGCGATGCCGCGTAGGTAGACCTGTGCTTCGGTGAAGCGCGTAAGATTCGCTGGATCGACAAGATCCACACCGATCGCCTTGTCGAACACGACTCCTTGAGGGCGGGCCAAGTCCATCAGCCTTGCGGCGAGGTTAAGAGGGCGGCCGGAGTAATCGAGCGATGAGTCGTCCACAACGAGTTCGGTCGCTGCGCCTCGCGCGATTCCGATGCCCAGCAGGTGCGGCACCTCGAAGTTGAGCATGGGCTCGTCCGCCAGCAGCGTCGCGAACGAGTCGACCAACCGGCACGATTGAGAAACCGCCATCTTCACGGTGTCGCCTAGCGTGTCCTCCTCGTACGAGTAGAGAAGCATGAGACCATCGCCGGTGGGCTTCACGAAGTCGGGCTCAGAGAAGTATCGCTCAAGGATTCGCTGGTACATCTTCTTCAGGAAGAAGGCGGCCTCAACGGACTCTGCGAGTCCCGCGAATCGAGAAAACCCGCGCACGTCGAGGAACACTGCGACAACAAATCGCGACCTCCCTGTTGCGTTGGGTAGTTGTTCCTCGAACCAGCTGCGCATTGGTCAGTCCCGCCATTCGGCTCCCGGGTGCGCATCTGTAACACAGCACCCGCAAACTGCATCCTGCCATGGTCCGCTTTGGCCTGCGTACAGTCGGCTTCGCAGGCGACGAATCGGAGGATGGCGTGTCGGCAACGACGGCGGTGGTGTTGGGCGGCGCGCTGGTCGTCCTCGTGTTGGTTGGGTTGTGGCTACGGGGCGGCGCTCCGGTGAGGTCGCAGCGTTCCGAGGGCGTGGCGACACCCGCGACGCCGGCGCCGATCCTTCCGAGCCGTGCGGTTGATCCGCAGTTTCGGCCAGCGCGCCCACTGACGACGTCGGAGATCGCGTGGGCGGTGTGCGGCGGGATTTGGCTGTTCGTGATCAGCGCCGGGGTTCTGGGTGTCGGCGTGCTCGTCGCGGTGCTTTGGATCCTGCATACTCGAGGGTGAAGGTCGTAGCTGTCGCAGAGTGCTGATACCGTCGCAGATGCACCGGTCGCACGCGAGGCGTTGTGCGGCTCGGGAAGAACAAACCGGCCGGTAAGAAGGTACGGAGCCCTCAGTCTCGCAGGGTGCAGGATCCCCAGCTTTCCTAGTACCGGCAATAGCCGGAACGCAGCTAGGAACGCCCGACATCAAGGGGAGTGACGGGCAACCCATTGCTTGGGTTGTCCGAGAGGCCGCCCAGGTGGTGGACCAACCCGTTGGTCTAGCTCCCCGAGGTGTCTCGATGAACGTTCCCCTGATCGGTAGCGGTGCCCCGAAGGGGCGCCGCCCTTCACTTGAAATAGCAACGAAACTCGTCGTGCCTGACATCACCCCGGGTTGGGTGATCGGGCTCTATCCCGATGCCGGTGAAGCGGCTGGCACGTTTCACTTTCGATCGAAACCGGGACGGTGCGCAACGCCCGGTCCGGCGATCGACCCCGATCGTGCATCCTCGGAGGCCGCTCGACGCGCACGTACCAAGGTGCGGCGGTACGGCGTAGCGAATCGTCTCGATCGCCTCGGCACCCTGACCTACCGTGGCGACGGTTTGCACGACGAACGACAGCTGCGTCGGCACATCGCCCACGTCTTCAAGCGCCTTCGATACGAAGTGATCGGAGAACCGTTCCCGTATCTGTGGGTGCCGGAGTGGCACAAGACAGACCACGGACTGCATGTGCACTTCGCGGTCGACCGCTACATCGAGCAGGCTGCTCTTGCGACGGTGTGGCCGCACGGCTTCGTGCACATCAAGCGGCTCGGCGATGGTGCGGGAACGTTGGAGTCTGCACGACGTGCAGCGGGTTACGTCGGCAAGTACGTCGGTAAGTCATTCGAAGACCACGAGCGATCCCCCGGCTTGCATCGGTACGAGTGTGCGCAAGGGTTCGCGCCGAAGGTGGAACGGATCGTCGGTCGAACGCGTGAGGAAGCGATCGCGGTTGCGAGCGAGCGCATGGGACGCGCGCCTGCGCGCTTGTGGTCGTCCGATGATGCCGAGGATTGGAAGGGCTCGCCGGCGGTGTGGGCGGGCTGGGATGACTGAGGTTCCCGAATGTCCCGACTATGCACGGGTAGCGTCCGTGCTCGTTGCGATCGCTGCTCGCATCCTTGCGGGCCAGACGGCGGAGGAAGCATCGCATGTTGACGGTTGCGTATTGCCGAGTGTCGACCGAGGAACAAGCTGCGGAAGGGTTCTCGATCGAGGGTCAGATGGAACGGCTGCGGTCGTACGCCGAGTTCCACGAGCTCGGGGAGGTGATGGTGATCACCGATCCGGGACTGTCGGGCAAGAACCTCGACCGGCCCGGCCTGCAACGAGTCATGGCGATGGTGCACGAGGGTCACGTAGCGCATGTCCTGGTGTGGCGCCTCGATCGTCTCTCTCGTGATCTCGGCGACTTGCTGTTGCTGGCGGACACGTTCGGGAAGGCCGACGTTGCGCTGCACTCGTTCAGCGAGAAGATCGATCTGTCATCGGCGACGGGTCGCATGTTCTATTCGGTCCTCGGCGCGTTCGCACAGTTCTACCGAGAACAGCTCGCCGAGAACGTCCGCATGGGCATGCAACAAGCCGTGCGGGAAGGCAAGTGGATCAATCGACCGAAGACCGGCTACGACCTCATCGACGGCAACCTCGTGCCCAACAACATGGCAGCGATTGTCCGTCGGATCTTCCAGCTGCGAGGCGACGGCGCAAGCCAGGGCGACATCGCACGAGCGACGGGCGTCAACTACTCGCTTGTGCGTGAGATCCTGCACTCTCGCATCTACCTCGGCGAAGTGCTCCTGAACGGCGAGTGGTATCCGGGCAAGCACGAAGCGATCATCACCGCCGACGAGTTCGCTGCTGCATACCGAGGCCGCGTTCCGGGCCGTCGTCGTGGTCGTGATCTGTTGTCGGGCCGAGTGCGCTGCGGTCGATGCGGGAAGCGGATGCACGTCGAGGACAACGGTTCCGGGCACATCCACTACCGCTGTCGCAATCGTGGTGCAGGGTGTGCGCTCCCCCGCCGTTCGACTCGTGGCCTGCATCGTGCGGCCGTGCTCGGGCTACAGCTGCTCGGTTCGGACGAACAGCTCCGAGACGCGATCCGCAAGGAGCTGACGGCCGGCGAGCGGAGGCCCCGACAGGGGCGTAGCTCGCCGGCGCCGGCCCCTTCCGTCACGCTCACGGCGCTGCTCGAGGAACGGCGCAAACTGTTGCGCCTCCACTACGCCGACCAGATCGCTGCCGAGTTGTTCGCCGAGGAACAAGCTCGCCTCAGCGCACAGATCGACACCATGCGAGCAGCCAACGAGGAAGAGACGGCCGAGGAACAGCGTTCAGTCGGCGTCGCCGATCAGTTCGAGGCGATCGCCGCCTACCTTGCCGACATCGACGTGGATGCGCTCTCGGAAGCCGCAACCGAGACCGAACGGCGAGTGCTCATCGACGAGATGATCGAAGCCGTCGACGTGCACGAGGACCACCTCGAAGTCACCGTACGAGGCGCACCCAAGCTGAATGTCACGCTGGCGGAGGTCGGGCTCGGACGCCAGGGTGAAGAACAGTCGTGTCGGAGGGGGGACTTGAACCCCCACGCCCTTGCGGGCACTAGGCCCTCAACCTAGCGCGTCTGCCTATTCCGCCACTCCGACGTATACCCCGTAGGGCGGATGAGATTGTAGCGACTACCCCACTGCGGGAGTGGTGCCGAGCCCTACCGGCGCGTCGCCCGCGAAGTGACACGCGGCTGGGTGTTGGGCGCTGCGGACCTCGAGCAGCGGCTCCTGTTCCGCGCATACCGGCTGAGCCTTCCAGCATCGCGTTCGAAACCGGCATCCGGAAGGCGGACGCACAGGACTCGGCACGTCGCCCTCGAGGATGATGCGCGTACGCGCCCGCTCCCGCCGCGGATCAGGAATCGGTACCGCCGAAAGTAACGCCTGCGTGTACGGATGCTGCGGCCGTTCGTACACGTTGTCGGCCTCGCCGATCTCGACAATCTTGCCGAGATACATGACGGCGACGTCGTCGCAGATGTGGCGAACGACGGAGAGGTCGTGCGCGATGAAAAGGTAAGCGAGTCCGAGCTCGTCCTGCAGATCCTCGAGCAGGTTCACGACACCGGCCTGGATCGACACGTCGAGCGCGGAGACCGGCTCGTCCAACACCAACAACTCCGGGTCCACTGAAAGCGCCCGGGCGATTCCGATGCGCTGGCGCTGACCGCCCGAGAACTCGTGTGGGAACCGGTTCACGTGCTCGGGGTTGAGTCCCACGATCTGCATGAGATCTTTGACCTTCGCGATCTCCTTGCCGCGATTGAGCCCGTGAATGTGCATCGGCTCACCGACTATCGAACCAACGGTCATCCGCGGATTCAACGACGCGTACGGATCTTGGAACACGATCTGCATCTTGCGTCGTAGCTCCCTGAGTTCCGAGCGATTCATCGAGAACACGTTCTCGCCGCGGAACTCGACGGAGCCTGACGTCGCAACGAGAAGTCTGAGAATCAGTCGACCGGTCGTCGTCTTGCCACAGCCCGACTCTCCCACCAATCCGAGCGTTCTACCCGGGAGCACCGAGAAAGTCACCCCAGATACCGCTTTGACGGTGGCGGTCGTGCGGCCGAACAAACCCGACCGGATCGGGAACTCCTTCACCAGGTCCCGCACGTCGAGGACGGGCGCGTCGGCACTCATGGTCGAACCGGCCGTTCGTCGAGAGTCGCCGCGAAATGGCAATCGGAACAGTGACCGACACTGAGCTCGACCGAAGGTGGACGTTCCGACACGCACAAGCCTTGGAGATCGGCGTACGGACACCTCGGATGGAACGCGCAGCCCGACGGAACGAAGATCAGCGACGGCGGTTGTCCCTCGATCCGATGCAACCGCTCGTTCACCACTCGGCGGTCGACACGCGGCAACGACGCCAGCAGCCCGCGCGTATACGGATGCTTCGGCTCGTAGAAGATCTCGTCGACCGTCCCGAGCTCGGCCTGGCGACCGGCGTACATGACGATGACCCGAGCCGCGACGCCGGCGACCACGCCGAGGTCGTGCGTGATGAGCATGATGGCAGAGCGCGTGCGCGTCTGGATCCGCTCGAGCACGTCGAGCACCTGAGCCTGGATGGTGACGTCGAGCGCGGTCGTCGGCTCGTCGGCGATGAGCACATCGGGATCGTTCGCGATCGACATCGCGATCATGGCGCGTTGGCGCATCCCTCCCGAAAACTCGTGTGGATATTGCTTGGCCCGCTGAGCGGGTTGCGAGATCCCGACCATGTCGAGCAGTTCTACAACCCGCGCCTCGAGCTCGCGCTTGGGAAGATCGTGATGCACCGCGATCGATTCCGCGATCTGGTTGCCGACGGTGAACACCGGATTGAGGGCGGCAAGCGCGTCCTGGAAGATCATCGCGATGCGATCCCCACGCAGCTCGCGCAGCGTGTTCTCCTTGGCGCCAAGGATGTTGTCGCCGCGAAACCGGACCTCGCCGCGCACTCGCGCTTGCTTGGGCAACAATCCGAGGATCGCGAGTGAAGTCACGCTCTTTCCCGAACCCGATTCGCCGACGATGCCGAGCGTCTCGTTGGGGAAGACGTCGAAACTGAGGTCGTCGACGGCGCGCACGACGCCGTCGTCAGTCGGAAACTCCACTGACAGACCGCGTACCGACAACACCGGCGGCGCGTCGCTCGGTGCGACTGCCGGCACAAACGGCGGTTCCAAGATGCGATTGGTCTCAGGATCCCCCGTGGGGTCGATCTGGGTCACTTGGATCCGTGTTCGGACTGGGGGTCGAACGCGTCGCGCAGTCCGTCACCGAGGAAGTTGACCGCTAACACGGTGAGGACCAGGAACGCCCCGGGAAAGAAGACGAGATAGAACTTGCTCGTCTCCGTCACCGCGCTCTCGGCTTGGTTCAACAAGATGCCCCATGACGTCGCCGGCGGTTGCAGCCCGAGGCCGAGGTAGGTCAGCGTCGATTCGGCGATGACGGCGGCGGCGATCGCGAGCGTCGCGTTCACCATGATGGGCCCGATGCAGTTCGGCAGGATGTGTCGAACGACGATACGCGTGCCCGAGGCGCCGGATGCGCGCGCCGCCTCGACGAACTCCTTCTGCTTGATCGAGAGGACCTGGCCGCGCACGACCCGGGCGACGTACATCCATCCGAGAGCCGCAAGGACGATGATGAACGAGTTGTCCGAGCGGCCGAGTCGCTGAATCGCCACGCCGAGAATCGCCAACTCGGGCACGATCAGGAAGAGGTCGGTGCCTCGACTCAGGCCCTGGTCGATCCAACCTCCATAGAAACCCGCCATCGCGCCGACGACTACACCGACGACAGTAGAGAAGAACGCGACCGCGAGACCGATCTTCAACGAGATCTGACCGCCGTACATGACCTGGGTGAGGAGGTCTTGGCCGACTTCGTTCGTTCCGAACCAATGTTTTGCGCTCGGCCCACCCGGCGTGATGAGCAGGTTCGTCTGGTTCTTCGGAAACGGCGCCAGCCACGACGCTCCGAAACACACCAGAATCAGGAAGAACAGAACGATGATCGAGAGCACCGCGAGCTTGTGGCGGAAAAAACGCCGGCGGAACAATTGCCAGTTCGAGCGCGCGACCGGCTCGGCGCCCGGCGGGAGCGCGAGCTCGGCCGCGGCCATCGTCTCCGGTGACGAGGTGGTCATGAGATCCGGATTCTTGGGTCGAGGACGCCGTACATCAGATCGGCCAACAGGTTGAAGACGATTACGAAGACTGCGACGACCAGGAACCAACCGAGCAGGACGGGCGCGTCACCGCCGGTCAGGGAAAAGAGGAACAGTTGGCCCATTCCGGAGATCGAGAAGATTTGCTCGGTGATCACCAGGCCGCCGATGAGGAACGCCGAATCGAGCGCCACGACCGTCACGAGCGGGATCAACGCGTTGCGAAATGCATGCCGGAAGATCACCTTGCGCCGAGGCACGCCTTTGGCCCGGGCGGTGCGTACGTAGTCGGCATGGAGAACGTCGAGCATCGACGCCCGTTGGAATCGACTCCAGACTGCGACGCTCTGAACCGTCAAAGTCAGCACCGGCAGTACGAGGTGCCGCAGGTAGTCGATGTTGAAACCCGACTTCCCGCTGGAATGCAGTCCGACGGAGTACAAATAAGGATGAGTCAGGTGAAACTTCGTTACCGGTAGCGTCACGAGCAAGGAGATTGCGAGGAGCCCGAAAAGGAAAGTCGGCATCGCGATCCCGATGTAGGAGATACCGGTGAACGCGTAATCGCCGATCGAGTACTGCTTCACCGCCGAGTACACGCCCACGGCGATCGCGATCACGAGCGCGAACATCGTCCCCCAGAACATGAGCTGCAAACTGGGCCACATCGCGTGGGTAAGCATTCCCCAGACGCGATCGTTGGTGCGGTCGCTCACACCGAGGTTGCCCTGGAGGAAGTGGGTGAACCACGTCCACCACTGGGCGATGATCGTCTTGTCGAGGCCGAGCTCCTTGCGCTTCGCGGCGATGATCCGAGCCGAATCCCGGGACGCGCGGAACTTGGCGGTCGGATCGTAGGTGGTGCGGATGCCCCAAAAGACGAAGAAGGACGCGATGACGAGCACCGGGACCGAATACACGATTCGGCGCATGATGTACGTCAGCACTGCGACGTCCCCATCGTCGGACAGCTGCGACGAGCGAAGCGGAGGGCCTGGTCGGTAGCGACCGGGACCCTCCGCAACGAACTCGCCACGATTTCGAGACCTAGCCGGTGACTCCCCACTCTGCGATGTTCCAGAACGGCCCCATGATCGAGTTGTCGCCGATCGGCCCGACGACCGAGTTGCTCCAGATCAAGATATCCGGAAGCGGGTCGAGCGGCAGGGTGACCTGGTTGGTCGCAAGAATGTCGTCGGCCTTCTTGGCGTCGTCCTTTCGGGTCTGGTCGTTGAGGCTCGAGTCGACCGACTGCAACAGAGGGTCGAGCTCGGGGACGTTCACCCGATACCAGTTGTTGCCCGAGTTGCCATTGGCCGCCGTCGGGATGTTCACCGAGCAGAAGATGTTGCACTCCCCCGGCGCCAGTGTGGTGAGGTTGTTGGCGAACAACGCCAGCTGGTAATTGCCCTGCGGAAGGGTCTTGCCGAACAGGTCGCCGGACTTTTGGTTCGAGATCTTCATGTCGAACCCGGCCGCCTTCAGCTGTTGCTGGATCACCGTCTCGGTCAGCTCGCGGCGCTTGTTGTTCGTCGTGCTGTTGATCGTGAACGCGGCCTTCTGTCCGCCCTTGGCCCAAATACCGTCCGAGCCCTTCGCCCAACCGGCACCCGTCATGAGGGTGCTGACCTGGTTGAGGTCGAGCTTGTACTTCGACCACGCGTCGGGGTTGCTGTAATCCGCGACGACGTAGGGGTTCAGCGAGTTCACGGCCTTCGTGACACCGAGCTTGCCGAAGAGACGGTTCACGATGGCATCGCGGTCGATGGCGTAAGCAAGCGCCTGGCGAACCGCGACCGTGTCAAAGGGCGGTCTCTGGTTGTTGATCCAGAGCGCCTCGACCGACGCCGTCTTCGAGTTGTACACGGTCTTCGAGCTGGGCAGACCCTGGCCGATTGCGTCGACCACGTCGATCTGCGGTTGCGGGTAGATCATCTGCACCTGACCCGACTTGAACGCCTGGAACTCCGCCGATGTGTCGGCGAGAACCTTGAAGACCACCTTGGCGAGCTTCGGCTTCGTGCCCCAGTAGTTGGCGTTTGGCGTCAGCGTGATCGAGTCGCCCTTGGTCCACTTGGCCACCCACGGTCCGCCCGACCAGGTGTAGCCGTCCTTCATGGCAGCGGTTCGGTCTTTGCCCTTCAAGATGTGTGACGGCAAGATGCCAACGGTGCCCGAGAAGAGCTGCTGGTAGCTCGCGAACGTCTTGCCCGGCTTGTACTTGACGACCGCGGTCTTCGGGTCCGGACACGTCACGGATGCGATGTCGACATAGCCGGTCCGGTCGTAGATGTCTTTGCTGTTCTGCTGTTGATCGTTGGTGTAGACGAAGTCGTCGCACGTGATCGCGACGTTGTCCGACCAGTGCGCGGCCGGGTTGATCTTGTACGTGATGGTCTGAACCGGGCTCGTCGCGACCGTCGGCGCGCCGGCGAGGACTGGTCCCGGAGTGTTCGTCAGGTTCGGACCGACGCCGGCCGCGACGAATGCGAACGGGATCGTGTTGACCTCGGCCATCCACTCACCCCAACTCGAGCCGGCACAGCTGCCGATCCAGTCGAAGCAGTCGGGCTCTTGCTCGGCCCCGATCGTGAGCGTTCCGCCGGTCGGGACGGTCACGGTCGTTGGCGTACTCCCGGTGCCCTTCTTGCTGCTCGAGCCGCAGGCCGCGAGAACCAGCCCAAGGGCGGCAACGACCGCGAGAGTGCGCACGACTGCATTGCGCGAGTACTTCACAAGACCTCCTGGGTCCGTGCGACCGGATCTGAAACGCGGGGACGGGGTGGACACCCCGTACGACGTGAACATACGGGTAAGTATCCCGTTTGTCTCGTCATTCGACACCCGACCCCTTGAATGCAGGCCGCGAAACCGCGTGCCGTAGTCGAAACCGTATCCAAACTCACGCGACGTGAAACCCGCGGCGGCCGATCAGAGACGCATCGACAAGAGAATGCTCGTGAACGTGAACACGAGCGCAACGACCACGGTCAGGCGGTCGAGGTTCTTCTCCACCACCGTCGAGCCGGCCATCGCGCCGCCTCCGGCGCCTCCGAACATGTCGGAGAGCCCGCCGCCGCGACCGGCGTGCAACAGGATGAAAACGATCAACACGAGCGAAGCGATCAGGTGAATGACGATGAGCACCGCGTTAAAAAACACCGAGACGTCTCCTCGTCGACCGGTCTCGAACCCCGACAGTCTACGCGATCGCTATCGAGCGCCGAACTGGACGACCCGGGCGAACTCGTCCGGGTCGAGCGAGGCGCCACCCACGAGGCCGCCGTCGATCTCGGGCATCGCCATGAGCGCGGCCACGTTCCCCGGCTTGACGCTGCCCCCGTAGAGGATGCGCAGACCGTCGGCCAGGGCGTCGCCGAGGCCCACCCGCACGTGCCGGCGGATGACGCCGATCGTCTCGTTCGCGTCGTCGGGCGTGGCGTTGTGGCCGGTTCCGATCGCCCAGATCGGCTCGTAGGCGACGATGCAGCGGGCAGCCTCCTCAGCCGGGAGCCGCTGGAACGCGGCCTCGATCTGGCCCTTCACCTTCTCCTCGGTCGTCCCGTGCTCGCGTTCGTCGAGCGTCTCACCCACACAGATGATCGGCGTCATGCCCGCCCCGAGCACCGCGCGCAGCTTCTTCGCGACGATCTCGTCGGTCTCGCCGAACATCTCCCGGCGCTCGGAGTGCCCGACGATGACGTACTTCACGTTCAGCTTGGCGAGCATCAGCGGGCTCACCTCTCCCGTGAACGCGCCCTGCTTCTCCCAATGACAGTCCTGCGCGCCCAGACCGATCGCGAGCCGATCGCCGTCGATCGTCGTCTGCACCGACCGCAGCGCGGTGAACGCGGGGCAGATGACGACGTCGACGCGGTCGAAGTCCTTGGACTCGAGCCGGAACCCGAGCTTCTGCACCACCTGGATCGCCTCGAGGTGCGTGTGGTGCATCTTCCAGTTGCCCGCCATCATCGGCTTGCGATCGCTCATGGTCGGTACCCCTTGCGTAAGGCTTGCAGCCCGGGAAGGTCGCCGAGCTCGATCAGTTCGAGCGTGGCGCCACCGCCGGTGGACACGTGGTCTATGCGATCGGCCAGGCCGAATCGGCGGACGGCCGACGCGCTGTCGCCGCCGCCCACCACGGTGAAGCCGCGACAATCGGCGACCGCGCCGGCGACTGTTCGGGTCCCGGCCGCGAACGGTTCGAGCTCGAACACGCCCATGGGGCCGTTCCACAAAACGGTTGCCGCGGCCGCGATCACGTCGGCGTAGTGACCCGCCGTTTCGGGCCCGATGTCGAGACCCTTCAGCCCGGCCGGGATCGCGTCGGCGCGTACATGCCGGGTGCTTGCCGATGCGGTCATCTCCGCGGCCGCCACGACGTCGGTGGGGATCTCGATGCGCCCCGACTTCAACAGCTCGCGACAGTGGTCGACCTGGTCGTCCTGCACGAGCGAATCGCCGACACTTCCGCCGCGCGCCGCGACGAAGGTGAACGCCATCGCGCCACCGATGAGCAGCGTGTCGCAGCGCCGGAGCAGCGCATCGATGACACCGAGCTTGTCGCTCACCTTCACCCCGCCGAGAATCGCGACGAAGGGCCGCTTGGGAGCGTCGAGCAATCCGCCGAGCACCTCGACCTCGCGTGCGAGCAGCCGACCGGCGGCCGAAGGCAGCACGAGTGGCGGTCCGACGATCGACGCGTGCGCGCGGTGCGCGGCGCCGAACGCGTCGTCGACGTAGACGTCGCCCAACTCGGTCAGGTTCGCGGCGAAGGCCGGATCGTTCGCGGCCTCGCCCGGGTCGAAGCGCAGGTTCTCGATCATCATGACCGCGCCGGGTCGGAGCGACTGCGACCGGCTCAACGACTCGAACCCGGCAACTTCCGGTGACAGGTCGACCTCGCGGCCGAGGAGCTCGCTCAGCCGTTTCGCGACCGGCGCGAGCGAATACTTCGGATCGAATTTGCCCTGCGGCCGCCCGAGGTGGGAGCAGCACACGATCTTGGCGCTACGCGACCGGAGGTATTCGATCGTCGGCAGCGCGGCGGTGATGCGCAAGTCGTCGTCGATGCGGCCGTCGTGCAACGGAACGTTGAAGTCGGCGCGTAGCAATACCCGCGTGCCCCGTTCCACCACGAGATCCTCGAGCTGCGGAACCGGATCGACCATCGGACGGCTCTTCGCGCCGGCGTGACTATTTGGAGCCGACGAATTCGACGAGATCGACGAGGCGGTTCGAGTAGCCCCACTCATTGTCGTACCAGCCGAGCACCTTCACCATCTTGCCGTTCGCCATCGTGTCGGTCGCCGAGAAGATGCACGAGGCGGGGTTCTGCACGATGTCGGCCGACACAAGGGGCTCGTCGGTGTACTCGAGCACGCCTCGGTAGCTCGCGTTCCCCGCCGCCGCTCCGAACGCGTCGTTGATCGCGTCGATGCTCGCGTCGGCCCTCAGAACCGCGACCAGGTCGGTGATCGAGCCCGTCGGAGTGGGCACCCGCAGGGAGATGCCGTCGAGCTTCCCCTTGAGCGCCGGGAGCACGAGACCGATCGCCTTCGCCGCGCCGGTCGAGCTGGGGATGATCGACAGCGCGGCGGCGCGCATGCGCCGGAGGTCGGGCTTGCCCGAACGGGTCGGGCTCGCTTGGTCCTGCAGCTGCTGATCACTCGTGTAGGCGTGCACGGTGGTGATGAGACCCTGCTCGATGCCGAACTCGTCGTTCAGCACCTTGGCCATCGGCGCGAGGCAGTTCGTCGTGCACGACGCATTCGAGATGACTGTGTGCTGCGCGGGCTCGAACGCGTCGTCGTTGACGCCCATGCAGATGGTGGCGTCGGCGTCGCCCGCGGGCGCGGAGATGATCACCCGCTTGGCTCCGCCCTTCAGGTGCGCGGCCGCCTTCTCGCGCGCGGTGAACAGGCCGGTCGACTCGATCACGATGTCGACGCCGTTGTCGGCCCACGGGATCTCCGACGGCTCGCGCTGGTCGAGCTTCTTGACCTCGTGGCCGTCGATCGAAAACCCGATGTCGTTGTGCTTGATCTCGTTCGGGAGCGTGCGGCCGACCGAGTCGTGCTTGAGCAGGAAGGCCATCGTCCGGGCATCGCCGAACGGATCGTTGACCGCGACCAGTTCGACGTTGTTCTGCTCGCCGCGAGCGAGGATCGCCCGGGTGAACGACCGGCCGATGCGTCCGAATCCGTTGATGCCGACACGTACTGCCATCGATGTCTCCTCTGAGCCCGAAGGCGCGACTACAGCAGAGCCGAAAGCGCCTTCGCCAGTTGTTGCGGATCGTGCCCAATCCCGCCGGGTCCGTGGTCGGCGCCGGCGACGGGAGCGGCTACGGGTTGGGCGCCGAGCGCCGAGACCGCTCCCGGGTCGACGCCGAGACCGTGGTCGGGGTCGTACAGGAACTGATCTACCCGTCCGCCGTGATCGCGCACCGCGGCCAGGTGGTCGGTGCCGTCGAGGCCCGTCGTCTCGTTCTCGGTCTCGAGGTTGGCGACCTGGACGACGCGGCCCGGCGCCCGCTCGATGGCGGCGCGGATCTCGGGGACGCACAACACGGCCACGATGCTCGTGAAGAGCGATCCCGGCGCCAGCACGATCTGGTCGGCGCGGGCGATCGCCGCGAGCGCTTCGGGAGAGGCGGGCGGATTCTCGGGCGTGAGCCGGACGTCGCGAATGCGACCGCGTTCGCCCGCCGCCGCGATCGCGACCTGGCCGGTCACGCGGTCGTCGCCGACCTGGGCCGTCATCGAAACCGGGCCGAGGGTCGCGGGCAGCACCCGCCCCACTGCCCCGAGCAATCGTCCCGCTTCGTCGAGGGCCGCGGTGAGATCGCCAAGTGTCTCCGCGAGCCCGACGAGCACGAGGTTGCCCAGCGCGTGATCGGCGAGCTCCCCCGAACGGAAGCGGTGCGCGAACGCGGCCGGCCACGGCCCGCCGTCGGTCGCGAGCGCGACCAGGCAGCGCCGGAGGTCGCCCGGCGCGGGCACATCGAGATCGCGACGCAGGCGACCGGAGCTGCCACCGTCGTCGGCCACGCCGACTACCGCGGTGATCTCCCCCGCGTATTCGCGGATCGCGCGCAATGCGACGGCCAGGCCGTGCCCTCCGCCCAACGCCACGATGCTCGGCCGCACGTCAGGCGTCGCGGTCGACGTCTCGGTGATGGACGGCCGCGCGGTAGCCGTGCGCCCGCAACCGCTCGCCGAGTTGCTCGGCAACGACAACGCTGCGGTGCCGCCCGCCGGTACAGCCGACGCCGATCGAGAGATACGCCTTGCCTTCGCGCTCGTATCCGGGCAGCGTCAGCTCGAGCAGGCGGTCGAGCTGAGTGAGGAACTCGTCGGTGCCGGGCCGCGTGAGCACGTAGTCGCGGACCGACTCGTCGAGGCCGGTCAGTGGACGCAGCTCGTCGACCCAGTGCGGGTTCGGAAGGAAACGGCAGTCGAATACCAGGTCGACGTCGATCGGCAACCCATGCTTGTAACCGAACGACACGACGTTCACCTGCAGCTCGCCGTCGACGACATGCTCCGAGAAGAGCTCGCGCAGTCGGTCGCGCAACTCGTGGACGTTGAGACCCGACGTGTCGACGATGACGTCGGCCTCGCCCTTCAAAGGCTCGAGCAAGGTGCGTTCGCGCCGGATGCCGTCGCTCACGCGATCGGTGTCGGACAACGGGTGCCGGCGGCGGCTCGCCTCGTAGCGGCGGACGAGCACGACGTCGGACGCGTCGAGGAACAGGACGCGCGTGTGGGCGCCGTTGCGGCGCAGCTCGTCGATGGCCGCGGAGAGGTCGTCGAGGAAGTCGCCGCTGCGGACGTCGACGACGAGGGCGTAGCGAATCGACTTCTCGGTGCTGCGCGCGAGCTCGGCGACCTTTCCGATGAGCATCGGCGGCAGGTTGTCGATGACGAAGTAGTCGAGATCCTCGAGCACGTGCGCGGCCTCGGAGCGGCCCGCACCGGACATGCCGGTGATGATCGTCACGTCGAGCGACATCGAGATCATGACGTCTCCATCGTCGCGCGCTCGAGGCCGTGAAGCCGTTCGTATACGGCCTTTCCGACCGGGTTCGGCAGCCACGGCAGCGCGAGGAGCTGTTCCTCGTCGAGCTCCCGCATCTTCTTCACCGATCCGAACTCCTTGAGGAGACGCTTCCGGCGGGTCGGGCCCAGGCCCGGCACCTCGTCGAGCAGCGACAGCGTCATCTTCTTACCGCGCAACTGGCGGTGGTAGGTGATGGCGAATCGGTGCGCCTCGTCGCGGACCTGTTGCAGGAGGTACAGCGCCTCCGAATCTCGCGGGATACGGACCGGATCCGACCGCCCGGGCAGGTACACCTCCTCGAACCGCTTGGCGAGGCTCGCGACGCAGATGTCCTCGAGCCCGAGCTCCTCGAGCACGCGCACCGCGACGTTGAGCTGACCCTTCCCGCCGTCGATCAGCAGCAGGTTGGGCGGATACGCGAACCGCTTGCCCGTGTGCGCGCCCTCGTCGCGCTCACGCAGGTAGTTCCGGAAGCGCCGGGTCAGCACGTCTTCCATCGACGCGAAGTCGTCCTGCCCGTCGAGCCCGCGGACCTTGAAGCGTCGATAATCGGACCGCTTGGGCATGCCGTCTTCCATGACGACCATCGACCCCACGATCTCCGTGCCCTGCAGGTTCGAGATGTCGAAGCACTCGATCCGCAACGGTGCTTCCGGCAACCCCAGCTCTTCCTGCAGCGAGACGAGCGCGCGGGCGCGTGCGTTGTGGTCGGAGGCGCGGCGGAGCTTGTGCCGTTGGAACGACTCGCGCGCGTTGAGGGTCGCGGTTTGCAGCAGATCGCGCTTGCCGCCGCGTTGCGGTACCCGCACCCTGACTTTGGCGCCGCGATTCAAAGTGAGGAGCTCCTCGTAGAGCTCGCGGTCGTCGGGTTCGACCGGCACGAGGATTTCCCGAGGCACGTCTTCCTTGGGCGCGTCGGCATAGAGCTGCTCGACGATGCGCGCCACGAGGGCGGGGGTCTCGACGTCCTCGACCTTGTCGACGACGAGTCCCTTGCGGCCGACGACCCTCCCCTTCCGGACGTAGAACACCTGCACGCTCGCTTCGAGCAGATCTTCGTCGAGACCGATGAGGTCGAAGTCTTCTTCGTGCGAGGCGACCATCTGCTGGCGTTCGATCGCCTTGCGCACGCTCGTGAGCTGGTCGCGCACCCGTGCCGCGAGCTCGAACTCGAGCTGGTCCGCGGCATCGCGCATCCGCTGCTCGAGCCGTTTGATGATCGCGTCGTGCTCGCCGTCGAGGAAGTCGAGCAGCTCGCGAACGAGCTTGTCGTAATCCTCGTGGTTGATGTCGTCGACGCACGGCGCCGCGCATTTCTCGATGTGCGCGTAGAGGCACGGCCGACCGAGGCGATGATGCCGGTCGAACTTCGCCTTCGTGCACGTGCGGATCGGGAAAGTGCGCAGCAGCAGGTCGAGCGTCTCGCGGATGGCGTAGGCGTGCGCGTACGGCCCGAAGTAGCGCACGCCCTTGCGCTTCTGGCCGCGCAGCACCATCGCACGGGGCCAGTCCTCGTCGACGGTGACCGCGAGGTAGGGGTAGCTCTTGTCGTCCTTCAGGCGGATGTTGAAGCGCGGCTTGTGGCGCTTGATGAGGTTGAACTCCAAGAAGAAGGCCTCGACCTCGTTCTTGGCGACGATCCACTCGACCGACTCGGCCATCGTGACCATCTGCCGGGTCCGCTCGAGGAGCAGCTCGGGCTGCAGGAAATAGTTCGCGAGGCGGCTGCGGAGGCTCTTCGCCTTCCCGACGTAGATCACCCGGCCTTCGGCGTCGAGGAATTGGTACGAGCCGGGGGCGTCGGGGATCGAACCGGTCTCGGGGCGGGCAACCACGACTCCATTGTCGCGGCCCGGCGAGACAGTCAGGCGCCCGCCTCGAGGGGTGGAATCCTTCCACTCGACATGAGTGTTATGGTGACAGCACGCCGGCCCGGTATCCGGCGTTTCCAACACGAGCTCCGAGGCCGACAACCCCGCGGTGCTGGCGACCGGGCTGCCACCCGCCGGCCGACGAGGAGTTACCCCGAAACGGGGAGGCCCCACATGCTGCGTCTCCAGGCACCGCTCCCGGACGACTTCACCCTCGCGACCGCCGACCAGCTCGTCGACCGCATCGCCGCCGCCAAGCAGACGCTCGGCGACCGGCTCGTCATCCTCGGTCACCACTACCAGCGGGACGAAGTAATTCGCTGGGCCGATTCGGTGGGCGACTCGTTCCTGCTCGCCCGCTTCGCCGCCGACAACGAGGTCGCGACCGACATCGTGTTCTGCGGCGTCCACTTCATGGCCGAATCGGCCGACGTGCTGACCGGTCCGCACCAGCGAGTGATCCTCCCCGACCTCAACGCCGGCTGCTCCATGGCCGACATGGCGAACGTCGACCAGGTCGAAGAATCGTGGGACGAAATCGCGGCGATCACCGCGATCGACCGGGTCGTCCCGATCACCTACATGAACTCGTCCGCCGCGTTGAAGGCCTTCGTCGGCCGCAACGGCGGCGCGGTTTGCACGTCGTCGAATGCCCGCGCCGTGCTCGACTGGGCGCTGGCGAAGGGCGACAAGGTGTTGTTCTTCCCCGATCAGCACCTCGGCCGCAACACCGGCTTCACGATGGGCTACGGCGAGGCCGACATGCGCGTGTGGAACCCGCACGAGGAGTGTGGCGGGCTCGAGGAGCGCGACGTCAAGGACGCGACGCTGCTGTTGTGGAAGGGGCACTGCTCGGTGCACCAGCGGTTCCGGCCCGCGCACGTCGAGGCCGCGCGCGTCGAGTATCCCGGCATCGAGATCATCGTGCATCCGGAGTGCGCACACGATGTCGTGGAGGTCGCCGACCGGGTCGGATCGACCGAGCGCATCCAGGAATGGGTGCGCGCCGCGCCCGCGGGCGCCGCGCTGGCGATCGGCACCGAGATCCACATGGTGCAGCGCCTCGCACGCGAGCACGCCGACAAGACCGTCGTCTCGCTCGACCCGTTGATCTGCCCGTGCTCGACGATGTTCCGTATCGACGCGCCGCACCTCGCGTGGGTGCTGGAGAATCTCGTCGCGGGGACGGTCGTCAATCAGATCGTCGTCGACGCCGACACCGCGGGCTGGGCCCGCACCGCCCTCGGACGGATGCTCGCGATCACCTGAGCTTGCGGGCGACCATCAGCAGCAGTCGGGGAATCGTCGCGGCGTCGCGGTATTCCGGCGCCCGCGCCAGGAACCCTTCGGGCGGCATCGGCTCTTCCATCCGTTCGACGAGCAAACCGTGCGCGGCCATCGCATTGACGTACTGCGAGAGCGGCCGGTGCACGAACGGCAGGACGACGCCGGGCGCCAACTCCTCCATCGACACGTCCTCGACCAGATAGGGCCCGATCCGCCAGTACTGCTCGTCGAGGATGTGGTCGACGATCCAGCCGCTGTTCGGCGCCTGCAGCAGCGGATGGTTCAAGAAGAACGCGAAGCGACCACCGGGCTCGAGCACGCGGGCGATCTCCGCGATCGCGGGCTCGTGATCGGCGATGTGCTCGAAGACCAGGCAGACGACGACCGCGTCGAACGTTCCGTCGGGAAACGGGAGCGCGTCGGCGTTGGCACGCGCGTAATTGGCTCCGCCGCCCCGCTCGTGCGCCAACTGCAGCTGCGCAATCGTGGGATCGACGCCGACGACGAGCGAAGCACCCTCGCGCGCGGCGAGCCGTGCGATCTGCCCTTCGCCGGTGCCGACGTCGAGGACACGCGCCGCGCCCGTGAGGCACTCGCGCGCCAGCGGCAGGATCTGCTCTTCGTATTCGGCGTCGGCGCCGTCGGTGAAGCCTTCCTGCCACCAGCCGGCGTTGCGTTCCCAGAGGTCGTCGTCGGCCATCGAGCGGGGCCGGTCAGCGCGTGATGCCGAGGAGCGGCGCGAGGTAACGCCCGGTGTGGCTCTCGGGGACCTTTGCGACCTGCTCCGGGGAACCTTCGGCGATCACCAGTCCCCCGCCGGAACCACCCTCGGGCCCGAGGTCGACGATCCAGTCGGCCGACTTGATCACGTCGAGGTTGTGCTCGATCACCAGCATCGTGTTGCCCGCGTCGACCAGGCGCTGCAACACGTAGAGCAGACGCCGCACGTCTTCGAAGTGCAGGCCGGTGGTCGGCTCGTCGAGGATGTAGATCGTGTGGCCGGTCGGGCGCTTGCCGAGCTCGGTCGACAACTTCACGCGCTGGGCCTCACCGCCCGACAACGTGGGCGCGGGCTGGCCGAGGCGGACGTAGCCGAGCCCGACGTCGACCAGCGTCTGCATCTGCCGCGCGATCGACGGCTGGTTCGTGAAGAACTCCAGCGCCTCCTCGATCGGCATGTCGAGAACCTCGGCGATGTTCTTGTTCTTCCACGTGATGTCGAGAGTGTCGCGGTTGTAGCGCGCACCCTTGCAGACCTCGCACGGCACGTAGACGTCGGGCAAGAAGTGCATCTCGATCTTGATCGTGCCGTCGCCCTGGCACGCCTCGCAGCGGCCGCCCTTGACGTTGAAGGAGAACCGACCCGGCAGGTAACCGCGGATCTTCGCTTCCTGCGTACTCGCGAACAGCGTGCGGATCTTGTCGAACACGCCGGTGTACGTAGCCGGGTTGGAGCGCGGCGTGCGCCCGATCGGCGACTGGTCGATGTTGATGACCTTGTCGATGTGCTCGGCGCCTTCGATCTTCTTGTGCCGGCCCGGCACCTCGCGTGAGCGATAGATCTTCTGCATCAGCGCGGGGTGCAGGATGTCGCCCACGAGCGAGCTCTTGCCGCTCCCGCTCACGCCGGTCACCGCGACGAAGCACCCCAGCGGCATCTCGACGTCGATGTTCTGCAGGTTGTGCTCGCGCGCGCCGCGCACCGCGAGCCAGGCGTCGCCCGGGTCGCGCCGGAGCTTGGGAACGTCGATCTTGCGCTTCCCCGACAGGTATTGCCCGGTGATCGACCGCTTCGTCTTGAGGAGGTCTTTCACCGTGCCGGACACGATGATCTCGCCGCCGTGCTCGCCCGCCCCCGGACCGATGTCGACGACGTGGTCGGCCACCCGGATCGTCTCTTCGTCGTGCTCGACGACGATCACGGTGTTGCCGAGGTTGCGCAGCCGCACGAGTGTCTCGATCAGACGCTTGTTGTCGCGCTGGTGCAAGCCGATCGACGGTTCGTCGAGCACGTAGAGGACGCCGACGAGTCCGCTGCCGATCTGCGAGGCCAGCCGGATGCGCTGCGCCTCGCCGCCGGCGAGCGTGGCCGAGTTGCGATTCAGCGAGAGGTAGTCGAGGCCGACGTCGAGCAGGAACTGCAGCCGCTCGATCACTTCCTTGAACACCCGCTCGGCGATCATGCGGTCGCGTTCGCTCAGCTCGACCGTGTGGAAGAACTGCGCGCACTCCCGGATCGAGAGCTCGCCGATCTCGTGGATGTTCTTTCCGCCGATCTTGACCGCGAGCGACGCGGGCCGGAGACGCGCGCCCTTGCACACCGGGCACGGCACGAGGCGCATGTAACCCTCGATGACCTCCCGCACCCGATCGGACTCCGACTCGGTGTGGCGGCGCTCGACCCACGGGATCACGCCTTCGTACTTCGTCGAGTACGAACGCTGACGCCCGTACCGGTTCTTGTACCGGACCGTGACCTGCTTCGAGGACGCGCCGTAGAGGATGACCTTCTTGGCCGACGCCTTGAGCTTCTTCCACGGTGTCGACGTGCTGAACCCGCATTCCTCGCCCACCGCGATGAGCACCCGCTTGAAGTACTCGCCGCGGAAGCCCGACCACGGCTTGATCGCGCCCTCGTCGATCGAGAGGTCGTCGTCGGAGATCACGAGCTCGGGGTCGACCTGGAACCGCGTGCCCAGCCCGTCGCACTCGTCGCACGCGCCGTAGGGCGAGTTGAACGAGAAATTGCGGGGCGCGAGCTCTTCGAACGACAGCCCGCAGTGGGTGCACGCGAGGTGCTCCGAGAACGTGAGGATCTCCGGTTCCAGCGACTCGTCCTTGTGGACGATCTCGACCTCCGCGACGCCCTCCGCGAGCTTGAGCGCGGTCTCGAGCGAATCGGTGAGCCGGCGTTCGATCCCCGAGCGGCGCACGAGCCGGTCGACGACGACCTCGANNACCTCGATCGTGTGCTGCTCGTACCGCTCGAGTTGCAGCTTCGCGGGGAGGTCGACGAGCTCACCGTCGACGCGCGCCCGCGTGAAACCCTGGCCCGCGAGCTCGTCGAGCAGGGCGTGATACTCGCCCTTGCGCCCGCGCACCACCGGTGCGAGCACCTGGAAGCGCGTGCCCTCCTTGAGCTGTAGCACCCGGTCGACGATCTGCTGTGGTGTCTGGCGCGTGATGAGCCGTCCGCACTCGGGACAGTGCGGTATCCCGATGCGCGCGAAGAGCAGTCGCAGATAGTCGTAGATCTCGGTGATCGTGCCGACGGTCGAGCGCGGGTTGCGCGACGCGGACTTCTGGTCGATGGAGATCGCGGGCGACAGGCCTTCGATGAAGTCGACGTCGGGCTTNNGCGTAGATCGTGTCGAACGCGAGCGAAGACTTGCCGGATCCCGACAAGCCGGTGAAGACGATGAGCCGGTCGCGCGGCAGCTCGAGGTCGACGTTTCTCAGGTTGTGCTCGCGCGCCCCACGCACGACGATCGTCTCGCTCATCGGCGTCCAGGCTACCCGGTGGGCGGATTACTGTCGAACACCTGTTCGTGCCCTCAACTGACTTCGCGGAGCTCTCGTTTGAGCTCGTGGATCTCGTCCCGCAGGCGCGCCGCTTCCTCGAAGCGCAGGTCGCGGGCGGCGTCCTGCATCTCGTCGGTGAGGCTCTGGATGAGACGGCCGAGCTCGTCGCGGGGCAGGTCGAGCCGTTCGGCGACGGGCGCCCGCCCCCGGGCGCCGCGCCCTCTCCCGCGGCCGCGGCCGCTGGTGGTCTGCCCGTCGTCGCCGCCGTCGCGCATGCGGATCATCTCGAGGATGTCGGTGACCTTCTTGCGCACGGTTTGCGGGTCGATGCCGTGCTCCTCGTTGTAGGCGAGTTGCTTCTGGCGGCGCCGCATCGTCTCGGAGATCGCGTGCCGCATGGAGTCGGTCATCTGATCGGCGTACATGATCACCTGGCCGTCGACGTTGCGCGCGGCGCGGCCGAT
>PLBO01000080.1 GCA_003134555.1 Actinomycetota bacterium | reverse complement strand
GACTCGTTCGTCTACAACCTCGTCCAGTACCTGGGCGAGCTGGGCGCCGAGCCGGTGGTCCATCGCCACGACGCGGTGTCGCTCGACGAGATGCGCGCCCTCGAGCCCGACGCGGTGCTCATCTCACCCGGTCCGGGGCGGCCCGCCGACGCCGGGCTCTCCAATGAGGCCATTCGCGCGTTCGGCGAGAGCGGTACCCCCGTGCTCGGCGTCTGCCTCGGACTGCAGTGCGTCGGTGAGCTCTACGGCGGATCGGTCGTCCGCGCGCCACGCGTCATGCACGGCAAGACTTCGGAGATCCGGCACACCGGCGCCGGCGTGTTCGCGGGCCTGCCCGACCCGTTCACCGCGACGCGGTATCACTCGCTCGTAGTTGCCCGCGAGACCGTGCCCGCGGTGCTCGAGATCACCGCCGAGTCGGAGGACGGGCTCGTCATGGGACTGCGGCACCGCGATTTTCCCATCGAGGGCGTGCAGTTCCATCCCGAGTCGATCCTCACCGACCGCGGGCACCAACTCCTCGCGAACTTTCTTGCCGAGGCAGGCGCGGAAGGTGTGCGCGCCCGCGCGTGACTTCAGCGAGCCCGTCGTCGAGCAACGACGCGAGCACCTTTCCGTCGAGCTCGGCCGCGGCGACCGGACCGGCGCGTAGCTGCGCCATCACGATCCCCCGGCGCTGACGGAACGATCCTTCGAAGCGTCCCTGCCGGTGCTTCGTTTCGTCGGCGTGGGTGCCGCGCGTCGCGCAGAGCGACACGATCGGGCAACGATCGCACGACGGCGCGCGCGGTGCACACTGTCGCGCCGAGATCCATCATCGCGAGGAGACGGTCGCGCGGCGGCAATCCGGTCGCGATCTCGCGCACGCACGACTCGGCCTCGACGTCGGAGAGGCGCGTTCCGCGCACGCGTTCGCACACGCGCCGGATGTTCACCTCGATGCCGACGCGGTCGTCGTCGTCGACCTGCGCGGCGACCGCGGCGGCCGTATAGCGCCCGACGCCCGGAAGCTCCGACAGATCGGCAGGCCAACCGTCGCGCGTGATCAGCACGGATGACTCCCAGAGCCGGCGGGCGCGGCGGGGGTAGCCGAGGCTTCCCCAAGCGGTGATCACGGCCGCGGGGCCGGCGGCGGCGGTCGCGGCGGGAGTCGGGAACTCGGCGATGAACGCGTCGAACACGGCCGCGACGCGCGGTACCTGGGTCTGGTGCAGCATCACCTCGGACACGAGCACTGTCCATCGGTCACGCGACGCGCGCCACGGCAGCTCGTGCCGGCCGTGCTCGCGGTACCAGGGCGCGAGCATTGTGATCGTCACGGCCCGGTGGTCGACGTCGTATCCGACGGCGTGCTGGTGGTCGTCTCCGGTCCCGCGATGCCGATCGTGAGGATGACGTTGCTGTTCGGCAATGCCTGAGCGCCCTGGTCGGGCCTCTGGCTGACGACCTTGCCCACGTTCGCGTTGTCGACCTGGTTCAACGTCGACACCGTGAATCCCTGCGAGATGAGGTCGGCCTTGGCATCGGCTTCGGACTTGCCGACCTCGCTCGGCAACGTGACCTTCTGCGCACCGGTCGAAACGTAGATGTTGATGCGGGTGTCGAGCGGGACCGGTTTGGCGGCGGGAGGATCGGTGCGACTGACCGATCCCGAGGCGACCGTGTTGCTGGTCTCTTGGATCGGCGGACTCAAGTTGGTGAAGCCCTGCTGCTCGAGGGCCTGGGTTGCCTGGTCGAAGCTCAGACCCTTCACGTCGGGGACCGCGACCGGCGCGGGACCCGACGACACGATGATCGTTATCGTGGAACCGACGTCGGCCTTCGTCCCGGGGTTCGGAATGCTGGTGAAGACCGTTCCCTTGGCGGCGGCGTTGGGTTGTTCCTTCGGGGCCACGACGAATCCCATGCCCTGTAGCTCGGCGGTCACGTCGGGGGCCGGGCGGCCCGTGATGTCGAACGGGACCACCTTCTGCGCGGCTCCGGCGCTCACGAACAGCGTGACGGTCGATCCTCGCGAGACATTCTTTGCGCCCGCGTCCGGGGTTTGGTGGATGACAACGTCGACCGGCACGGTCGAACTGGCCTCTCGTCGGACGTCGGGCTTGAGGTGCGCTCTTTGCAGGTCCTGCTGCGCGACCTGGACGGTCTTCGTCACCTCGTTGGGCACCGTGACCGTCGCCTGGGCGCCACCGAGCTTGATCGCCGCGAACAGGATCGCGCCGACGACGGCCGCGAGTCCGAGAAGGGTGAGGATCCAGACGAGTGCGGTGTTGCGACGCTTGCGCGACACCACTGCGCCGCCGGCGACGCGGCCGCGGTCGTCGACGCGCGGAGTCATGACGGTCGAAGCCCCGTAGGCCGCGGCCGCCGCAGCCGGAGCGCCGATCACGGTTCCGGTCGAGCCGGTCGGCAGTTCGGCGAGCGCGCCCGCAGGTGCACCGACGACGGGACGGCCGCGCCGGAAGCGAAGGATGTCGGCGCGCATGTCGTCGGCGGTCTGATAGCGGTTCTCGGGCGTCTTCGCGAGCGCGGTCATGATGATCCGCTCGAGGTCGGACGGAACGTCGGGGTTGCGTTCCGACGGCAGCACGACGTCTTCGCGCACGTGCTTGTACGCGACCGATACCGGTGAGTCGCCGGTGAACGGCGCCACGCCGGTAACCATCTCGTAGAGCACGACTCCGAGTGCGTACACATCGCTGCGGCCGTCGACCGGGAGGCCCTGGGCTTGTTCGGGAGAGAAATACGTCGCAGTGCCCATGACGGAGCCGGTTTGGGTGAGTCCGTCGCTCGCGCCCGCGCGCGCGATCCCGAAGTCGGTGACCTTCACGGTGTCGGATTGAGTGAGCAGTACGTTGCCCGGCTTCACGTCGCGGTGCACCACACCGTTGCGATGCGCGAACGCGAGGGCCGACGCGATCTCGGCGGCGACCTCGGCCGCCTGGCTCGGGTCGAGCGGCGCCTCGGAACGGATGAGGTCGCGCAGCGACCGGCCCTCGACGTACTCCATGACGATGAAGTACGTGCCGTCCTCTTGTCCCCAGTCGTAGATCGCGACGATGTTCGGATGGTTCAGGTTCGCCGCCGCCTGCGCCTCACGGCGGAAACGCTCGACGAACGACGGCTCGCGCGCGTACTGGGGGAACAGCGCCTTCATGGCGACGGGCCGGTTCAGGAGTTGATCGTGCGCGAGATAGACCTCGGCCATCCCGCCCTGCGCGATCTCGCGCTGGATCTCGTAGCGATTCGAAAAGACCCTGCCGGCCAGCGTCATGGTGGCGAAAACCCTATCTGCCGTTTCACGGGCTGCCGGGTTGCGGACCGCACGGCGACGGCGGCGTCGTGGTGGTCAGCAGCGTCTGGAGCACTTGCTTGGCGATCGGCGCGGCAACGCGCCCGCCGGTGACCTCGGCGGTGTCGGATCCGCCGTGTTCGACGAGCACCGCGATCGCGTAACGCGGCTTGTCGGCAGGCGCGAACGCGATGAACCATGCGTGCGGTTTCTGACCGGTCGCGGTCTCCGCGGTTCCCGTCTTGCCGGCGACCGGTACTCCCGGTATCCGAGCCGCGGTGCCGGTACCGCGCGGATCGTTGACGACCGCCAGCATGAAGGTGCGCATCGTGTCGGCCGTCGCGGAGTCGACCGCCCGCTGGTATTGCTGCACGCCCACCCGCGACGCGACTTTGCCGTTGGGGTCGAGCACGCAGTCGACCACGTGCGGTTGCAGGATGACGCCTTGGTTCGCGATCGCTTCGGCGACGAGCGCCATCTCGAGCGGTGGGACGAGCACTTGGTTCTGGCCGATCGCGTCCTGCATGAAGGCCGGCTGGTTCTTCTGGAACGTACCCGGCACGGGTCCCGTGCTCGCGACGATGGGCGGGTCGATGCCCGATCCATTTTCCTTCGGGGGAGCCGCCTGTACGCCGAACCCCTGGATGCCCGACGCGAGCTTTTCGCCGAGATCGAACCCGACCTGCGCGTAGGTCGTGTTGCACGAGACGATGAAGCCGACGAGCAACGATCCGCCGCATCTTTCCTTGCCGAAGTTGTACAGCGGGACGCCGTTCGTCTGCGGCAGGGTCAGGTGATCGAGCACCGGGAAGGTCTTGTCGAGGTCGATCTTGTTCTGCACCGCGATCGACGCCGTGACGGTCTTGAACGTCGACCCCGGCGGATAGAGCTCGCGCCAAGCCCGAGAGAGCAGCGGGTTGTCGGGCGACTTCGTCAGGAGCGAATACGCGGCTTGCGCCTTCTTCGGGTCGTGTGACGCGAGCGGGTTCGGATCGAACGTGGGGTTCGAGTACGCGGCGAGGACGCCGCCGGTTGCGACGTCGAGGACGACGACGCTGCCCCGCTTTCCTTGCAGCGCGAACGCCGCCGTGCCCTGCGCCTGCTTCGACATCGTCAGGACGACCGTGCCGACGGGCTGCTTGTTCGCGAAGGCGTCGGCGAGGTTGTGCAATTGTTGGTCGAACGTGCGTCCTTGGAGCTCGGATGCGTAGGCCTGTTCGACGCCGACCGCACCGAGTTGGAGCGACTCGTAGCCGACGACGTTGGCGAACAGCGTCGCGGTGTCCTTCGGGTACACCCGTTGGTGCTTGTACTCGTCGCTGGTGGGTATCGACAGCGCCACGGGCACGCGGTCGGCCGTCTCGATGGGGCCGCGGTCGCGCCGGATGTCGGCGAACACCTTGCGCGGGTTACCGGAGGCATTCGCCAGAGAGGTGCTGCGTCCGACCTGCAGGTAGGTGAGCTGCGCGACGAGACCGACGAAGAGCACGATCATCGCCACACCGACGTGGCGGATGCCGGTGTTCATCGTGGCCTCGGCGGGACTTCGGCTCGCACCGACTCGTCGGAGATACGGAGCAGGATGCCGAGGAGGGCAAAGTTCGCGACCAGAGACGACCCGCCGTACGAGACGAATGGCAACGAGATGCCCGTGAGCGGGATGAGGCGCGTCACGCCGCCGATGATGAGGAAGGTCTGCAGGCCGATGATGGTTGCGATACCGGCGGCGAACAACTTCGTGAACGGCCTCACGGTGTCGACCGCGATCCGGTACGCGCTGCCGACGAACAACATGAAGAGCGCGATAACCCCGACCGCGCCGACGAGCCCGAGCTCCTCCCCGATCGACGTGAACATGTAGTCGGTCGACGCGAGGGGGACCTGCCAGGGCTGACCAAGGCCGAGTCCGGTTCCGGCGACGCCACCCGAGCCCAACGCGTACCAGCTCTGTATCGGCTGGGANNCGCTCGCGTTCGGCCACGGGTTGGTCCAGTTCTGGACGCGCACGCGTACGTGACCGAACGCCTTGTACGCGATGAGGCCGCCGATGACCAGGAGCAGGATGGTTCCGACCACGTACGCGGAGCGACGCGTCGTCATGTAGAGCATCGTCGCGAACACGCCGAAGAACAGCAGCGACGTACCGATGTCCTGTTCGTACGCGAGGACGAGGAGCGCCGCTCCCCACGCCAGCAGGAGGGGCCCGAGGTCGCGCGGCGACGGAACGAACCAGCGCCCGATGCGGATCCGTCCCTGGGTGAGCAACTCGCGCTTGTCGGCGAGGTAGGCGGCGAAGAACGCGACGAGCAACACCTTGGCGATCTCGCTCGGCTCGAAGCTCAACGGGCCGAGGCCGACCCAGAGCCGGCCG
>PLBO01000075.1 GCA_003134555.1 Actinomycetota bacterium | reverse complement strand
GTCTCAAGTAGGCACTTCGGTGATGCAAATTCTCGTCGCCGGCGCGTGTTATTGGGATGCCCATTCGGCCCGGCTGATGCGTGACCTGGACATGTCGGTGCGATGAATCATGCACGGTGCAGGTGCCGGAGGGCTCGGATCTCGCTTGCATCACTTTCTATTCAGCGTCCCGGTCGCCGGACGGGCGGCTGGCCGCGATGTCTGTGCTGTCGTTGCGGCACGCTGCTTCAAGGAGGATCCGGTGGCCGCCTGCGTGTTGAGGAGGACAGCGGGACTTCAGGGTGTTGGAGGTCAAGCATCATCGGGGCGCGGGAAGGTGCCGGCCGCGAGGGGCACTAGCGCGAACGTTCTGCTCCCAGATCTGCGGTGAGGGCTCGGCTGGCCACTCGGACAATGTCGTCGTCGGAGGCGCTCGACACGGCGCGCAGCTGGAGGAAGTGGCGGGCCACGGTGAGGCCGAGGATGCTGCTCACGGTGATGGCGGCTCGCAACTCGGCGTCCGGGCCGCCGATGCCGGCGGCCAGATTGTCGATTCGCTCGTCGAGATGGTGCCGAACGGCTTCGGAGGCCTCCGGCACGGTCAGCATGGACCGGATCAGGGCCTGCATCTCGGGGGGCAATGCGGCAGCGCGCACCTTGAGGACTTCGGCCAGATGGTCTGCTGCTTCTTCGGGGTCGCCGGGCGGGAGTTGTATGGCGGCGGTAAATAGCGCCGACTTGGATCCGTAGTGCTGCAGGACCAGGGATGGGTCGACGCCAGCCCGGCGGGCGACGCCCCGCACCGTTGTCGCCTCGAACCCTCGGTCGCCGAACTCCTGTCGCGCGGCGTCGAGGATCCGGGCCTGTGTTGCTGCGCGACGGGCCGACCGGCTCGTCATCGGCTTCGAGACCACGGTGTCCTCGCGCATGGTTTCACTCTATGTGTGTTGAGCGAAGCGGTCGCATGGGGTACAACTTGACTCAACACTCGTTGAGCGACTCGCCACATGCAAAGGACCGTGATGCTCATACCCATGGAGGACCACCCGACCGACTGCAAGCCGAAGGCGGCTGCGTCTCACGTAGGGGAGCGGGGGTGACCTCGACCTCGAAGAACGCAAGCGTGCTGTTGATCGGCGCATCCCGTGGTCTCGGCTACGCAATCGCCGAGGAGTACGTCAACTGTGGGGCCCAGGTCGTGGCAACCGTGCGGGGCCAGGCCCGAACGGCGCTACACGACCTCCAAGAAACTGTTGGTGGACTGCTGGAGATCGAGCACGTGGACATCACCGTCCCCGACCAGGTCCAGGCATTGAGACAGCGGCTCGGGTCGCGCACCTTCGATCTGCTCTTCGTGAACGCCGGGGTCGGCGTAGCGGAGACCGTCGCTGACGTCGCCACTGACGAGTTCGTCCGCCTGATGGTCACCAACGCGCTGAGTCCGATGCGGGTCATCGAAACACTCGGCGACGTCGTCCCCGCCGACGGCACGATTGCGATCATGTCCTCCGGTCAAGGGAGCGTCTCTAACAACCACAACGGCGGCTTCGAGATCTACCGGGCCAGCAAATCGGCCCTGAATCAACTGATGCGCAGCTACGCCGCCCGCCACCACGACGACCCGCGGACGCTGCTCCTCATGGCTCCTGGCTGGGTCAAGACCGACCTCGGCGGTCCCAATGCTCGCCTCACCATCGACGAGAGCATCCCCAACCTGGTGAGGACCGTCGACGCCCAACGCGGTCACACCGGTCTCCAGTACCTCGACTACCAAGGCAACGCCGTCGCCTGGTGAATACCCGACTCCCGGACGACACACGCGGGCAGACCGCTGGACGATCGCGACGTCGACTCAGCTGCGCTACCGCTCCATCCTCGCCTTTGCCTCAACTGCAGTCCTACTGAGCCTGTCGAGAACTCGTCGGCAGGGTTGGTGCGTTGCGGGTCGGGCTTGGTAGTTGGTTGGTGCGGTGTTGGCGGCGCGTCGAAGTTCGGTCTCTGGACGAGTTCGAGGTCCAGTGTCGTGTCTAGGCGGCGGAGCGGTACTCGTTGATGAGTCCGCTGCAGACGGGTTGCCGGACGATCTGGTGGCCATCGATCGGCCTGACAACCTCATTGGTTCCGGGCGCTTGCTGGTCGAGTGACTGGTGCGGTCGATGCTCGTTGTAGTGATGGACGAAATCGACCACAAGCGCCTGGAGTTGGTGTTGGTTCCAGATGAGGGTCCGGTCCAGCAACTCGTGGCGGACGGTGCGCACCCACCGCTCCGCGTACGCGTTGGCTTTCGGTGCGCGTGGCGGGGTGGTGATTGCAGTGGCGCCGACAGAACGGAACACGTCGTCGAATGATCGGCAGAACTGGCCGCCACCGTCATGGACAACGAACCGGACTGGTTTCTCGATGCGCATCAACAGGTTCCGGGCTTGCTGGGTTGTCCAGGCGCCGGTGGGGTTGGTGGTGATCCCAGCCAAGTGAACTCGGCGGGTTCCGATCTCGATGAAGAACAGCACATAGAGCCGGCGGAGACCGACGGTGTCGACGCAGAAGAAGTCGGTGGCTACCAGCGCGTCGGCTTGGCTACGGATGAACTCAGCCGAGCTCGGACCGGTCCGATTCGGGGTCGGGTCGATACCCGCACCGCGAAGGATCTTCCACACCGTCGACGCCGCGACTCGGTGGCCTAATCGGGTGAGTTCGCCGTGGATGCGCCGGTATCCCCACGTCGGGTTCTCGCCCGCCAACCGGATCACGAGTTGACGGACCTCGGCCGCGATAGGTGGCCGGCCCGTCGGCGTTGACGCTGGTTGGGTCCAGTGCCAGGCGACGAGGCGGCGATGCCAGCCGATCACCGTGGCTGGACGCACGATCAGCATGATCTGAGGCAGCCGGGATCGTGCGAACGCGGTGGACAACACCGCGAGGATCGTGCGGTCGGTCGCAGTGAACCGAGGCCGCGCGACCTGACGCTGCAACACGAGTAGCTGATGGCGAAGGGCCAGGATCTCAGCGTCGCGTTCGTCGCCAGCCGCCAGAAATAGGCCCAACCGCTGCACAATCAGACGGACCAGAACGGGCAACGGACCCCAACATCGCCGAACAATACCGACCCGGCGATGCACCGACCCACACGCTCTGAACAGCACCGACGCGTTTGCGACAGGCTCACGCTATTCCAACCGGTCGAGTCGCCGACATGGATTGTTTCGGCGGCGGATCGACGTCGTTCTCCCGATTCGGTGAGAGGTTACGCGTCGTCGAGGGTGAGTGATGTCTGTGCTGGATCGCGCGTTGTGTGTGTTTGGAGGAGGCGCCAGACGAGGTGAGGTAGGTGCGGAGGCTGATGCTTTTCGGTCCGTGTCGTAGGCCGGCGTTGCACGCTTCGCACATTGCGGCAAGGTTGACGTCGCTGTAGAGCTCGACTGTCGTCGCGCCGAGGCGTGCTCCGTCCTCGAGGCTGAGGAGGTGTGCGATCGTCAGATCGTCGTGTTCCGCACAAGACACCGCGGCCGTGATCGCGATCGAGGATGCGGGCTTGTTGCGCGGGTCGGACCGATCGGCGGAGCGTCTTGACGGACCGACAGCCTTCCACAGCAGCTTCGATCGTTGGCAAGTTCCAGATTCGCATGGCTGTTTGAGCTTGCTCGGGAAGTCCGCGAGGGAAACTCACAACTAACGTTCAAGGTTTGCTCAAGTCGGCGGAAGGTCGGGGCCTGAGAATTCGCACATGCGGTTGACGCTGGATCCACAGGGAGTGCGGGTCCTCGTCGTCGACGATGAGGCATACATCACGGATCTCATCGCGACCGGGCTCCGTTTCGTCGGATTCGAGGTCGACACCGCGGCCGACGGCCGAGAAGCACTCGCGAAGGTCGCGGCGACGCGACCGGATCTTGTCGTGCTGGACATCACGATGCCACACATGGACGGCCTCGAAGTCGTGGAGCGGTTGCGGCGTGACGGCGTGACGACGCCGGTCGTGTTCTTGACGGCGCGTGACGCTCCCGTCGATCGCGTGAAAGGTCTGCATCTCGGTGCCGACGACTACATCACCAAGCCGTTCAGCCTCGATGAGCTTCTGGCGCGCATCGAGGCCATCCTTCGCCGAGTGTCGCCGTCGGCCAACGGGCGCGGCGAAATGACCGTCGGCGATCTGGTGCTCGATCAACAAGGTCGACTCGTGCGCCGCGGCGGTCAGCGAGTCGACATGTCGCGCACGGAGTTCAACGTGCTCGAGTTCCTCATGATGAACGTCGGTCGAGTCGTCTCGAAGCAGCAGATCCTCGAACATGTCTGGCAGTACGACTTCGGAGGCGAATCGACCGTCGTCGAGACCTACATCTCGTATCTGCGGAAGAAGCTCGACCCTTTGGGTCCGCCCATGATCCATACGATGCGGGGTGTCGGCTACGTGCTGCGCAACCCCGCCGAGGACTGAGCGTGAGTCTGCGGGCCCGTCTCGTTCTGGTCGTCTTGGTCCTGATCGCCACCGGTCTGGCCGCATCCGATATCGCGACCTCGACATTGCTGCGGTCCTATCTCCTAGGGCGGGTGGATCAGCGACTCGAGGAAACGGGGGCCTTCGCGGCACGGTTGCTCGCCAACGGTGTTCCGAGCAGCCCCCGGCCGGGCCCCATCGGAACCGCGGCGCCCGTTCCGCAAGGCGACACGCCCGATGTGCAGGCGGCGCGAGTCGACTCCGCGGGCAAGGTTGTGAGGACGGTGCAGGGACCGTTCTCCTCGACGAGCGACGCGTTCAAGACGCTGCCGGCGGGTCCGTTGGACCGGGCGCGTGCGGGCTCGACGGTCAGGTTCGAGGTAAATAGCCCGTCGGGAAGCTATCGAGGCCTCGTCGAGCCGATCGCGGGAAGCCATGACGTGGCCGTCGTGATCAGTCCGTTACGAGATCTCGACGCAACGATGCGGCGCCTCTACCTCATCGAAGCAATCGCAACTGCAGTTCTGTTGATGTTGGCAGGTATTCTCTCCTTGCGATTGGTACGAGTCGGTCTGCGTCCGCTTGTCCACATCGCGGACACGGCGGACGCAGTCGCGTCCGGTGACGTGGAGCGTCGAGTCGATGTGCGCGGTGGATACGAGGTTGCCCGGCTCGGACGCGCCCTGAACTCGGCTTTCGATGCGCGAGCCGCATCGGAGCAGACGCTGCGGGAATTCATCTCGGACGCGTCGCACGAGTTGCGAACCCCGCTGACGTCGATTCGCGGTTACGCGGAGCTCCTGCGCGCGGGGGCCATGACCGGCCAGCAGGAATCGGAACGCGCGGTCGCTCGCATCGAACACGAGGCGGCGCGTATGGGCACCCTCGTCGACAACCTTTTGGCGTTGGCGCGCCTCGACGAGGGTCAACCGCTTGAACTCTCGGAGGTCGATCTGTCGGCGCTTGCCAACGACACCGTCAACGACGCGCGCGCAGTAGAACCGGATCGGCCGATCACGCTCATTGCCAGTCAGCCGGTGCACGTCGTGGCCGACGAGATGCGCCTACGGCAGGTACTTGCGAATCTGCTGTCCAATACCCGCGAGCACACGCCGCTCGGCACCGCGGTCGAGGTGCGCGTTGGAAAGACCGAGCGCGGTGCTCGGATCGACGTCGTCGACGACGGCGCCGGCATGGACCTGGACGCGAGCGCGAGGGCATTCGATCGATTCTGGCGAGGTGCAAGCGACGGCAGCACCCCGCACGGTGGAAGCGGCCTGGGGCTCGCGATCGTCGCCGCGGTCGCCGCCGCCCACGGTGGCAGCGCACGCGTCGAAACGAGCAATGACAGGCTCCGCGGCGCGCATCTGGTGGTGGAGCTTCCGGCGCGCGCGCTTCGCTAGCCGAGTCCAGAGTTCACAAACTGCGTTCAAGGTCAGTCGAGGTAGATCTCAGGTCGGTCTGGCCTGATGGAACGATGAACGTTCGCCTCAGCCCATATCTTGTGGTCGCGCTGGCCGCGCCACTTCTTTTCGCGGCGTGCGGTGGCGGTGGCGCGTCAGCATCGTCGGCGAGTAGCTCCACGACCACCGTGGCGGGCAACGCCAGTCAGACCGCGTTGCGTGACTGCCTCAAGCAGCACGGCGTCACGCTGCCCGCGGGCTTCGGCGGCGGGAACGGCACGCGGCCATCGGGTGGTACCCCGGGCTCCTTTCCTGCGGGTGGAACGCCGGGTTCGCTGCCCGCGGGTGTTGACGCGCAGAAGCTGCAGAGCGCCTTCCAGGCCTGCGGTGGGACCGGAGGTGGCTTCCCGGGCGGTGGCCGGAACAGTCAGGCGCTCCAGGCGTACACCGCGTGCCTCGGCGATCACGGTGTGAAAGTGCCCGACCGGACCGCATCGAGCACACCGCCGACCTTCGACCGGAACTCGAGCACCTTTATCGCGGCCAACAAGGTGTGCGCCGCGCTCCTTCCGACTCGATCAACGACCACGACGACTCCGTCGAACTGACAACGAGGACCTCCCAATGCGCAAGAATCTGATCGTCAACGGAGGACTCGTGGTCGTAGCCGCGGCGATCGGCGTCGGCGCATACGCCAACATCGGCACCGGCGCCTCCACCAGCACGACGCGCGAGACGGTCGTCACCGCGAAGCAGGGCGTCGTCCTGTCGAGCGTTTCGTCGACCGGAAACGTCGAAGCCGGCAGCGATCTAAGCGTGTCATTCCAACAGACCGGGAAGGTCACCGCGATCTTCGTCAAGCAGGGCGATCGCGTCACCGCCGGCCAGCAACTCGCACAGATCGATGACACCCAACAGCACGCGGCGCTGCTCTCGGCCCAAGCGTCGCTCGCATCAGCACAAGCGAACCTCGCCGGTGTGCTGCGGGGAGAGACCTCCGTCGAGCGAGCCCAAGACGCCGCGGGGCTCGCCTCGGCGGCGCAGTCGGTCGCCAGCGCACAATCCGGACTCACCCATGCGCAACAATCGGCGTCGGCGAACGTGACGAAGTACCAACAACAGATCGACCAGGCGCAAGCCCAGGTCGACAGCGCCGAATCGTCACTCGCGTCCGCCCAATCTGCGTTCGACCGAGCGAAGTCGGCGATGTCGACGCTTCAGACGAGCTATGACCACAACGCCTCGTCGAGCGAAGACCCCGACGCGCGCGCCAATCGATACAAGCTCGACCAGGTGACCTGCGGCGCACACAGCGGCACGCCCGGCTATCACACGGCCGATGGCGTCGACTGCTCCCAGATCGTCAACCTCATCGCCTTCGCGACCGGCGTGCAGACGTCCGCATCCTCGTATAGCCAGGCGCAGACGGCGGTGAGTACTGCACAGAGCTCCCTGACGAGCGCACAGCAACTCCAGAGCGCGGGCAAGCTGCAGGACCAACAAGCAATCGACAACGCGCAGAACCAGCTGAACGCAGCGAACCTTCAATATCAATCAACGGTGGCCGGTAACGCCGTCAAACAACAGCCGGCGAAGCCGGAGAACATCGCCCAATCCCGCGCGAGTGTCACGTCTGCGCAACAGCAGCTGGCTTCTGCCCAACAGAACGAGGATCAGACCGTCCTGACCGCGCCCGCGGCCGGGACCGTTGCATCCGTGTCGGGCACCGTCGGTCAATACTCGTCGAGCGGCGGCGGCGCGTCCTCGAGCGCCGCCTCGAGTAGCTCCAGTTCGAGTAGCTCGACCTCCAGTAGCTCGAGTTCCGGTTTCGTCCAGCTCACCAACGTCGTCAATCTCGATGTGAAGGTCGGCTTCACGGAGACCGACGCGCCCAAGGTTCACATCGGCCAAGCAGCGACGATCACGCTCGACGCGCTGACCGGACAGACGTTCACCGGCCGGATTCTCTCCCTCGACACGAACCAAACCGTGGTCAGCAACGTCGTCACCTACTACGCCAAGGTCGGATTCGACAGCACCTCGTCGAGCATCAAGCCCGGCATGACCGCTGCCGTCGACGTCGTGCTCGACAAGCGCGATGACGTCGTGACGCTGCCGACGACCGCCGTCCCGACCTCGGGCACCTCCGCCACGGTCACGGTACGCGGCTCCGACGGAAAGGACACGAGCCGCTCGATCACCATCGGATTGCGCGGCGACAGCGCGGTCGAGATCACCGCCGGCTTGAACGCTGGGGATCGAGTGGTGGAAACGTCGAGCACGGCGAGCGCAACCGCGACCGGGTTTCCCGGCGGGCGCGGCGGACCCGCCGGCGGCGGGCTCGGCGGAGGACTCGGCGGATGAGTGATACCCCGGTCATCGCTCTTCGTGACATCACCAAGACCTACGGCGAAAGCGCAACCACCGTCCACGCGCTGCGCGGCGTGAGCATCGACATCGCACACGGCGAGTACCTCGCGATCATGGGCGCCTCGGGCAGTGGCAAGAGCACCTTGATGCACATCATCGGATGCTTGGACCAGCCGACCGACGGCCAATACTTCCTCGACGGAGTTCCGGTCGCGACGCTCGACAGCTTTGCGCTCGGCGTCGTACGAAACCGAAAGATCGGATTCGTGTTCCAGAGCTTCAACCTCATCCCGCGCACGACTGCCTTCGCCAATGTCGAACTCCCCCTGGTCTACGCCGGAGTTAAGAAGGCGGAACGCCGGGAACGCGCACGCTCGGCGCTCGAGTCAGTGGGCCTCGGCGACCGCCTCGACCACACACCCAACCAACTTTCGGGTGGCCAGCAGCAGCGAGTTGCGATCGCTCGAGCGATCGTCACGAATCCCTCAATCGTGCTCGCCGACGAACCGACGGGCGCGCTCGACAGCGAATCCACAGCCGAGGTTCTCGACCGTTTCGACGGCCTTCACCGCGAGGGGCGAACCGTGATCGTAATTACCCACGAGCACGACGTGGCCGAACGAGCCGCTCGGGTCATCAGGCTCCGAGACGGAGCGGTCATCGAAGACGTCCGACAATCGGGGCACTTGCCGTCGTCTCGGGTTGGAGCCCAGAGGTGAACTTCTCAAGCGTCACGATCGCGTTGCGGGGAATCATCGCCAACAAGATGCGTTCCGCGCTCACCACCCTCGGCATCATGATCGGCGTCGCTTCGGTCATCGTCTTGGTCGGGGTCGGTAGCGGATCGGCTGCCGCAAGCCGCAAGCAACTCGAGGGTCTTGGTTCGAACACCCTGACCGTCATCGCCGGAGGCTTCGGCTTCGGGCGCGGCGGCGGCACTCAAAGCCGCAAGGTCACGATCACGGACGCCGACGTCAAAGCCCTCGAGGACAAGCAGAACGCGCCCGACATCGCGCAGATCGTTCCCACCGTCAACGCGAGCAACGCGACCGCTGTCCTCGACGGCGCGTCGACAACACCGCAGCAAGTGCAGGGAACCACACCGAACTTCAGCTCCGTACGCAACTACCCGGTCCAATACGGCCGATTCTTCACGCAGGCCGACTACGACGCGCATGCCAACGTCGTGGTCGTCGGTTCCACCGTCGTCAAGAACCTGCTTGGCGAACAGGCCGACCTCTCCTCAGTCGTCGGCAAACCGATCAAGATCGGCGGCAAGACCTTCTCGATCATCGGCGTGTTCAAGACCAAAGGGTCGAACGGGATCCAAGACCAAGACAACCTCGCGATCATGCCACTCAGCACGATCCGCGACACCCTGTCGGGCAACTCGGGCACGGTCGACGGCCTCACCATCCAAGCCGCCAACGCCGGCGCGACTACCGCCGCACAATCGGAAGTCACCTCGGTGCTGCTCGCGCAACACAAGAACGCGAGCCAGAGCGACTACCTCGTCCTGAATCAAGCATCGCTGCTCTCAACCCAGGCCCAGAACAATCGCACCTTCACGGTGCTCCTCGGAGCCGTCGCGGGCATCTCGTTGCTCGTCGGTGGCATCGGCGTGATGAACATCATGCTCGTCACCGTGACCGAACGCACGCGAGAGATTGGTATACGCAAGGCCATCGGCGCGCAACACAGCCACATTCTGATCCAATTCCTCGTCGAAGCCGTCCTGCTCGCGGGCATCGGCGGAATGCTCGGCGTTGCGGCCGGCGTCGCCGGCACCCATTTCCGGATCGTCAACGTACAACCGCTCGTCGAGCCCTACGCCGTGTTCCTCGCGTTCGGCTTCGCCGTCTTCACCGGACTTTTCTTCGGGATCTATCCCGCCAACCGAGCCGCGACGCTGCGTCCGATCGACGCACTTCGCTACGAGTGAACAGGCCACCGACATGACCACACCACCCTCAGCGCTCGACCCCGTACCCAACGACGAGCTCGTCGCGATCGAAGACATCGTTCCCGATCGCACGCTGGTTACGGAGCTCCGCCGCCGACGCGCGATCACTCCGATCACACGGGCATTGCTCGCCGTCATCGTCGCCGGTGGCGCCTTCCTCGGCGGCGTACTCGTCGAGAAGTCACAAGCCAAGAGTTCCTCGGCCGGCGCTCTGCCCTCCGGCGTCCCCGCGAACATCGCGGCACTCTTCGGCGGACGGACATCGACGACCGTCGCGGGCTCTGGGAGCGGGACGACGACGGGAGCGACCCAAACCTTCGGGACGATCAAGCTCGTCGACGGCAAGAACGTCTACGTATCCGACGCGCAGGGCAACGTCGTTCGGGTCACAACGAACGCCGCGACGAAGATCACCGTGAGTCAATCCGCCGCCGTCTCCAAGCTCAAGCCGAGTACCTCAGTCATCGTTGCCGGTACCGCCGGCTCCGACGGGACGATCACCGCGACCTCGATCTCTCAGACCGCAGCCGCCGGTCAAGGTGGATTCCCCGGCGGCGGACGCGGGTTCCCCGGCGGCTGAGGCCCGGCCCGACGGGAACCATCGGACCGGGGTCATGTGCGACACGCCGATCGCCTCAGAGTTGCTGGTCGAATCGGCTCAGCACATCAACCAACGCGTTCGTCGACACCGAACCGTTCGCGTTCGCCGTACTATCGGCGGCGGTCATCGAGTCGGATGCCTTCAGGTCGGCGATCAGCTTCTCGAGGTCCGTCTTCATTGTCGAAGACGACTCAGAAGTGGAAGTCGAACTCGACTCCGACGCCTTCAGGTCATCCAGGAGTTTCTCCAACTCCGACTTGATCGTCGACGTAGTGTCCGTCGAACCGATCCCGCCGACAGCGCCCCAGGGCGGAGGTCCCTGCGGCCTATCACCCGGCTTGTGATTCTCGATGCGCTGCGACAGGTTCCTCAGCTGCGAGTCGGAGAGCTGCACGCCGTTCGGCGCATTCTCCTGCAAGCCCTGCTTGACCGCCGCCGTGAGGTCCGCACTCGAGACGCCTTTCGAGGACGCGTAGTCGGCCAAGCTCTTGCCGCTCGCCTTGACGGCCGTCATGAGCTGATCGGTGGTCATGCCGAACAACTGCGCCACCGCCGCCATCGATTGTTCCATTCGGATCCGAAAGTCGTTCTGATTCGAGCCAACGGCGGTTGCGCCGGAGGCGCCTCCCATCGCGACAATGTTCATATCGCCCAGCTCCTTGTGATGGCGTCCGGGCACTTCTTCGGGTCGTTGACACGTCATCGTGACCAAACTTGGGATGTTCTCAAGAGACGTTCAAGAGCCCGACAAGCAATTCGTCCATTCTCGGCCCCTACGCCGGGCCTGCGGTGCCGAACATGACGAGTACGGCAGCGCGAAGACTGCGCGTCGGCTTGCACGTGAGCCAACTCACCCAGACTGTTCCCGACGGCATCGGGCGCGTCACGCAGCTGCCCTGCGACGAGTTGCCGAGGTATGCCGACGTCGTCGGGTTCGCGAGACTGTCATCGCACGACGGGAGCCATCGATCGACTCGTTTCTGAGCCCATGTCGCGACAGTCGGCGGTTCGACGGATCATCCGTCGAGTTGGCGCCCCCGCCTGTGGCCGTGAGCACTGCCGGCAGATAGCAGAGTCATGACCGCGCGAGAGTTGTCTCGGATATCGCTACAAGGGCGAATCGTGCTCGGCGCGCTCGCTTTCTTCAATGCCTTGCTGCTCCTGGCGCTCGGTGTCGGCACGGTGATGTTCGTTGACGGTGTCGCAGGCCCGATCCTCGGCGCGTGCTTGTGGTTCTGCGCAGGCGCTCTCTTCGCGCTCTCGCGCAGGCTGCGCAAGGACACCGGGTGGCGGTGATGACCGTGCGAGCTACTGGAGTTCCTTCCGAGCCGTGGAGGCGAGATCGCAACCAGCGGCTCCCTCCCGGCGACAGGCTTCTTACTCCGCTGCGGTCGGGCGCACATCACCTGACGGTGTCGCGTCCCGCGCGGCGGCCTGCTCGCCATGTGCGGCACGACGCTCGCGTATCCCGAACGCCGGGCCGGAGGTGTCTCAGATCGCCGGGACTGGGGCGTTCGCGATCGGAGACAGGCAACGCCGGGTGTCGACGAGGGGCGAAGAAGCAGCTGGGCTAGCGGCCGTGCGTGTCTCGCATCGGCACTCCTGCTTTACGAAGAGCGTGCCAGACGGTGCTGGCGTTGACCCCGAGGTGCTGTCCGATCTTGGCCAACGACCAGCCCTCGTCGTAAAGCTGACGGGCTTCGTCGAATCGGTCCGTGAGCGCGTTTCGGCGTCTTGGGGCACCGGCACGTTCGACGTGGTTCATGACCGTCGTTCGGCTGATGCGAAATTGCGCGGCCAAGTCGTCGATCAGCTCGCCCTGTGTGTAGAGCTGGATGAGTCGTTGCACTTCGTCAGTGCTGAGGCGATGTTGGATTTGGCGGAGCGATCGGGTAGTTCGAGCGGGTGGGTGGTTGCGTACCTGACCAGTGAGAATGCGTTGAAGCGTGGTCACGTTGTCGTGGTTGGAGTAACGGCCCATCAGCTCCACGACGTCCAAAGTTGTGACCGCTAATCGATCGTCGTCCCTGATCGCACCGCAGATCGATTGTCCGATCGCCTACCCGATCGCTCGACCCACCTTGGCGGTACTACTCGAACCCCCGGAGAACATCCCGTCGCGACCAGCTCGGGTGTGTGACAAGGGTCAGCTGCCTATCCCGGTACGGCACTTTGGGGACGTGCGAACTGACCGCGTGACCCTTTCGTCGGGGTTGCGCGAATGGCGATGGATCAGGACGGGGATGGTCACTCCTCGAGAGAATCTTCAGAGGACCTCGGCGCCGAGGGCGATGTCGAAGCCGGCGCCGTTGCGTGCCAGGCCCACCAGGAGGATGCCGGCCCATTCAAGGACGTAGGCCATCTCGAGCCCTCCTGCGTCGAGGGGCCGCATGTCCAAGCTCTCCAGAAACGCCGCGACACGTGTTTTCGCCTCGGCGCTGTCGCCGGCGAAGAACACGTCCATGGGCTTGTCTTCAGCAAGGACGCCGCCGAGGATCGTATTGAATGCCTTCACGACGTGTGCGCCCTCGGGGGCGGCGGCGGCGATCTGGTGGGACATCGAGTTGCCCGCGGTAGTCACGAGTCCACTTGCGTCGGCGTTGAACGGGTTGGTGATGTCGACGAGGATCTTGCCGGCCAGGGCGGCGCCGTAGTGCTCGACCACTTCGACCGCGCCGGCGTACAGGACGGCCACGATGACGATGTCACCCGCCGGCCTTGCGCCGAACGTGCCGACGGTGGCTCCGTTGCCGATCTGGTCGGCGAGCGCCTGAGCCTTGGCGGTGTTGCGGCTCATGAGCTCGATGGTGTGGCCGTGCTTCGTCGCCCGGGTGCCGATGGCGGTGGCCATATTGCCCGAGCCGATGATGCTGATGGTGGTCATGACGGGCGTTCCTTTGGTTGTGTATGGATCGGGTGTGCCCCGAGTTCGGTAGCCGGCTTTGGACGGGGTCGGCAGCGACGTAGCGGCCGCGCATGTTGTCGAAGGCGGCACGTTTTGTGAGGCGATTTGGTTGACGTGTCTACCCTTGTTCGCCTTTGTTGAAACGTCAACCATTAGTAGTCTTGGCGCGTGCCTGCGGAACCGAAATGGCTCGACGGGAATGAAGACCGCGCCTGGCGGACCTTCGTGCACGCGCACCACCAACTCGAACTGCGCGTGCAACGGCATCTGCTCCAAGATTCTGGACTGACCGGAGCGGACTACGAAGTTCTGGCGGTGCTTTCGGAGCATCCCAAGGGGCGCATGCCGGCGGGGGAACTCTGCGCGCTGCTGCTCTGGGAGAAGAGTCGACTTTCCCACCAGGTTCGGCGCATGCAAACGCGCGGGCTAATCGTCCGCGAACCCAATCCCGCCGATGCCCGCAGCATCATGATCCGCCTACTTCCCGCTGGACGCCGCACCATTGAGAGTGCGGCACCCGCGCATGTCGAGCACGTCCGCCAGCACTTCATCGAACTGTTCACCCCCGCCGAACTGGAAACCCTCACCGCCCTGAACGAACGAGTGATGCGCCACCTCGCCGAGCAGCCCTTCGCGGGGGAATCCGGTCGCGACGAGCGCGGAGCATAAGGAGCACGACATGGAACAGGACCACAGCGACTCCCAGCTGAGCGGCGAGGAGATCAGACGTCGACTGATATCTGGCACTTCAGACAGTTCACATCACTGCTGACGCTGAGCTCCGTTGAACAACTCCGGCCGACCGTGGAGCCTGTCGAACTGATGAACCCGATCATCTTGCTGATCTCAGACACGAACGCGGACCTGTTGTCGGCCGAGTTCGGGCGCTACTGCCGCGATTACGACATCCGTCTCGCACGTTCCGCGTCCGAAGCCACCACGATCGTCGAACAGATCGCTAACACCGATCATCCGCTCGCGCTGATGGTCGCCGACATTGCGCTGTGGGCCGCCACCAACCCCGCCGACCCGATCACCGCTGTCGCACAGGTCCTTCGCCACTGGCGCGAACTCGTGCGCACCGCCAAGGTGCTGGTCGTCGCCCCGGTCGACCGCTACACCGCCGACCACGACCACCTGCGCGCGAGCGCCTCGAACGGCACGCTGGACGCGTTCTTGCTGCTGCCCGCGGCGCTCGCGACGAGGAGTTCCACGCCGCGGTCACCGATCTGCTCTCGGACTGGGGGTCGATGGTGCCCGATCCCGAGGCCGAAGCGGTGCGCATCGTCGGTGATCCCGATGACCCGGCGGTGCTGTCGATGCGCGATCTGCTGGTCCGCACCGGGATGCCCCATCGAATCCACCGGCCCGAGTCGGCCATCGGGCAAGAGATCATCGCCGCCTACGACGGGCCGTTCACGCTTCCGCTCGCCGACGTGCTGACCAAGGGCGTGATCGCGCCCGCATCGACCAAGGACCTCGCGGCCGCGTTGTGGGCACAGTTCGACGAGATCGACCAAACCACCGTGTTCGACCTGTGCATCATCGGCGCCGGACCGGCCGGTCTCGCCGCCGCCGTGTACGGCGCCTCCGAAGGGCTCACCACGATCGTGCTCGAGGCCGAAGCGATCGGCGGACAAGCCGGGATGAGCTCGATGATCCGCAACTACCTCGGCTTCCCACGCGGGATCTCCGGCATGCGATTGGCACAGCGGGCGCGGATGCAGGCGCTGTGGTTCGGGGCCGAGTTCATCGTCGGCTGGGACGTCACCGGCCTCACCCTGGCCGATGGCGAGGCTCCCCACCTCGTGCACACCGACGGCGGCGACGTGCGCGCCCGCGCCGTCGTGATCGCGACCGGCGCCGCATACCGAAAGCTGAACGTCGCCGGCATCGACGCCCTCACCGGCAGCGGAGTGTTCTACGGCAGCGCGACGACCACCGCGCGCGAGATGGACAGGGCTGACGTCGTCGTCGTCGGCGGCGGCAACTCCGCCGGCCAGGCCGCACTTCACCTCGCGCAGTTCGCACGCACGGTCACCATCGTCATCCGCCGCGACACGCTGCAGCAGACCATGTCGCAATACCTCATCGACGAGATCTCCGCGCACCACCGCATCGACGTCTACCGGAGCACCGAGATCGTCGACGGCGGTGGCGCAGCACGACTCGAATGGCTCGAGCTTCGCAACACAGTCACCGGCGAGACCACCCGCCGCGACTGCGGCGGCCTGTTCCTGCTGCTCGGCGCCGAGCCNNCCCCCCCGAAAGCCTCGCCACCTCCATACCCGGCGTGTTCGCCGTCGGCGACACCCGCGCCGGCTCGATGAAACGCGTCGCAGCCGCCAGCGGCGAAGGATCGTCGGTCGTTCCGCTCGTTCATGCTCACCTCGCAGCCACTCGAGACATCGACCAACCCGCCGATGCACAGCCTTAGAGGCCCGCGCCCGCGACATCGAACAAGACGCCATGACCGCCATGACGCGAACCGGACGATCAGCCACGCCGATCAGGGCTGGACATGAGCGATGCAATCACCCGCGACGACGCGGCGTCCCGATACGAACGCACCGTTGACGCGCAACCAGACATAGCGTGGGCCCTCGATCTCGAGACGGAACCCGCTCGCTCCAGCACATTCCGCGGACCACGCGGAATGCCCGCGACCGAGTGAGTCGCGCCTGCCCCAGAACGCGGGGACGGGGGCGTTCGCGATCGGAGCCTCACCAGGCAGCGCCGGGTGTCGACGAGGGGCGGAGAGGCAGCTGGGCTAGCGGCCGTGTGTCTCTCGCATCGGCACGCCTGCTTTGCGAAGCGCGTGCCAGACGGTGCTGGCGTTGACCCCGAAGTGCTGTGCAATCTTGGCCAACGACCAGCCCTCGTCGTAAAGCTGCCGGGCTTGGTCGAGTCGGTCCGTCAGCACGTTTCGGCGTCGCGGGGAGCCTGCTCGTTCAACGTGGTTCATGACCGCGGTGCGGCTGATGGCGAACTCCGCCGCCAGGTCGTTGATCTTCGTGCCTGTGCGGTAACGCTCAACGAGGCGATCGACTTCCTCCGGTTCCAGGCGGTGCTGGACCTGCTTCTTGCGGAGCGATCGGGTAGTTCGAGCGGGCGGGCGGTCGCGCTCCTGACCAGCGAGGATGTCCTGGAGTGTGGTCACGTTGTCGTGGTTGGAGTAACGGCCCATTAGCTCCACCCAGGAAGCGTTTTCGGCCTCGTCCTCGCGCGGTGGTCAGACGGCGAGCCCAGTCGGCTGTTGCGGGTGCGGCGCCATGATGTGAGACTGCGTTGTCGGAAGTTAGTCGGCGGTGTCGGAGCTGAGGCAGCGATGCGGAGCGGGCTCGTTGGCCGTGTGTCGTTGGCGGGTGGTATCTCGGTGACGGCCGCAATGATGGGTGTGGTTTCGACCGTATCGGCTCAGGTTGTTGCGGCTCCGCTGCATGTGTCGTCACCTGTCGTCGCGAGGGCAACGTCGTCTGGCATGAACGCCGTGCTTCAACCGGCGCGGATTGTGCCCGTACGAGTACCGGCCCCGAATGTCAAGGTTCTCGCCCCTCAGTTGGCGCCCGGACCTCATGGTTTACGGGAGTTTCCTGCACTCGGGAACTGCGGCACGGCCTATTGCTGGACGCCGGGCGAGCCGGTTGTCGCGGTCGGTCCGACAGACATCTTGGAAACTGAAAATACTGAGGCCGCGGTGTACAGCAAGGCGACGTTCGCGCAGCTCACTGTGTTTCACTTCGAGAGCTTCTGGACGGGCGGGACTTCGGAGCAATGCGTCGACCCGCGTGCGATTTACCTTCCGGGCGATAACCGTTTTGCGATGTCGTGCACGGACCCGCCAGCCAATGTGACGCGTTTTGCCATATCGGCGACTGCCGATCCGACTGGGGCTTGGTACAAGTACTCGGTCGGGCCCCCCTGGAACGATCAGGACAAGATCGTTGCCACCTCCGACAAGTTCATCGTCGCGGGCAACAACGCGGGAACGGTCGAGGACATGTACGTTTACAACAAGAGCGACGTCTTGGCGGGTGTACCGAATCCGACCGTCGTCCACCTGACGACGAACCATTCCAACTTGTACCAGGCGGCCGTCGAGCAGACCTACACGAGCAACGCCTATTTTGTTGCCACCTACCAGGGCTGCGGATGCGACGAATGGCTGGCAACTGTCACCGGCACTCCAGCCGCGGGCAACGTCACCCTCACCGAAACCGCCCTCGGGCCGACCAGCGGCGCCGCGCCCCAAGATCCATCGGTGCCCGGCGGCTCGATCGGGGCGGGCGACCTCGATGGACGCGTCTACGACGCGGTGTATGAAACCGAAACGTCGGACAACAAGCCGGTGATCCAATACTCGACGGCTGATGAATGCGGCTCGCCAAGAGTCTGTGTGGTGAGTGCCCGGATCGATCTGTCCGGACCCACACCTGTACGGATCTACGAGCAGTCACTCGGCCAACCGGGCTGGGACTACACCTACGGCGCGGTTGGCCTCAACGCCGCGGGCCGTGTGTTCGAGGCCTACAGCCGATCAAATGGCTCGAACGCGCCGGGTGCTGCCGTACTCGGTCCCGGCTTTGACCTGACCCTTCAGCCCGCTACCACGGGAGCGAGCAGCTGCTCGTCTACTCAGAACCCGCCTTGCGACGAACGCTGGGGTGACTATCTGGGTGTCGCCATCGACCCGAGTGACCCGATGTCGGTGTGGGTAACCGGCCTCGTCCAACTTACCCACGGGCCTTTCGGTGATAGCGGCGCGGAGGCCTGGACCACGATCATTGCCAAGGTGAGTGTGCCCGCCGCACCGACGGGGGTTACGGCCACCCCCGGTAACGGCCAAGCGACCGTCAAGTGGACCGCGCCATCGACCAACCACGGCTCGGCGATCAGCGGATACGTCGTCACGCCCTACCTTGGCGGAACTGCACAGGCGCCGCGGGTATTCAACTCGACAGCAACGACCGAGACGCTCACTGGTCTCACGAACGGCAAGACCTACACGTTTAAGGTCGCGGCGAAGAACGCCGTCGGCACCGGTCCGCAGTCCACCGCGAGCGCACCGATCGTCGTGGGTGCGCCGGTCGCGCCCGTCGTAACGGCGGTTGGATCTTCAGGCCAAGCCGCACTGTCGTGGAACGCGCCCGCGAACAATGGTTCCGCCGTCACGACCTATGTGGTCAGGACTTATCTGGGTTCCGTGTTGCAATCAACAAAGACCCACACGCTCACCTGCACTCCCCAGCCGTGTAACCCCGCGAGGTCGTGGACGGTCACCGGCCTGACGAACGGGAGCTTGTACACATTCAAGGTCGTAGCCGTGAACGCGCGAGGGGCTGGTCCTGCGGGCGCGACGACGATCAAGGTGGGAACACCGACACTCCCCGCTGTGCCGACCAGCGTCCATGCGTCTGCTGGGGCCGGAAGCGCCACGGTGTCATGGGTAGCACCCGCCAATGGGAGCGCGACGATCACCGCCTACGTCATCACGCCCTACAATGCGGGAGTCGCGCAAGCAACGATCACCGTTGCGGGAACGGTAACGAGCCGACTAATCACCGGCCTGACCGCAGGCCAGAGCTACACGTTCAAGATCGCCGCCCGAAGCGTCGTCGGTACCGGCACGCAGAGCGCAGCGTCGAACGCGATTACGCCCACGTAGTACGCGCTGGCCAGCAAGGCGCGGCTGCGCCATAGCGTCCTAGCCGAACGTCGGCGAGGGCCGCGGTCGTGAGGGTGGCGCTGAATCTGGTCTTGGCGTGAGCCTGTCGAGAACTCGTCGGCAGGGTTGGTGCGTTGCGGGTCGGGCTTGGTAGTTGGTTGGTGCGGTGTTGGCGGCGCGTCGAAGTTCGGTCTCTGGACGAGTTCGAGGTCCAGTGTCGTGTCTAGGGGCTCTGTTGCGTTGAGATGGGCCTGGCCGCGTGGGACTGAGTGGTGGTCCGGTCCGTGGCGCGTTAGATGACTCGGGCGAGTTCGGTGAAAGCGGCAGCGACGCGCCGATGGGCGCGCGCGTCGATCCCGAGTTCGTAGTGGCCGCGACGGATGTTCTGCATGAAGGCGTGACCGCGCATGACCACGCGAGCCGAATGGTCGCGTTTAAGTCCGCGTATCGGACGGAGTCGCGCCTTGAGTCGGCCGTGGTCGGCTTCGATCCGATTGTTCGCGTACTGCTCGGTGTTGTGAAACGCGCCCGGCAGGAGCTCTTCGACGACAGCCAGCAACGCCGGCGCCCGGTCGGTGACGATCTCAACCGGATCGCCATGCGCGCGAAGCGCAGTTG
>PLBO01000064.1 GCA_003134555.1 Actinomycetota bacterium | reverse complement strand
GCGCAGATGGACGGCGCGATCTTGGTGGTCGCGGCGACCGACGGCCCGATGCCGCAGACGCGAGAGCACGTGCTCCTCGCGCGCCAGGTCGGTGTGCCGTCGATCGTCGTTGCGTTGAACAAGAGTGACATGGTCGACGACGAAGAGATCCTCGAGCTCGTCGAGCTCGAGGTTCGTGAACTCCTCAACGAGTACGAGTTCCCGGGTGACGACACTCCCGTCGTTCGTGTCAGTGCGCTCAAGGCACTCGAGGGTGATCCGGAATGGTCGGCGAAGATCTTGGAGTTGATGGCGTCGGTCGACAGTTTCCTGCCGGAGCCGACCCGCGATGTCGATCGTCCGTTCCTGATGCCGATCGAGGACGTGTTCACGATCACCGGCCGCGGCACCGTCGTGACCGGAAGAGTCGAGCGCGGCATCGTGAAGGTCGGTGAGGAGATCGAGATCATCGGTCTGCGGACCACGACGAAGACGACGTGTACGGGTGTGGAGATGTTCCGCAAGCTCCTCGACGAGGGCCGCGCCGGCGACAACATCGGTGCGCTCCTTCGGGGAACGAAGAAAGAAGATGTGGAACGCGGTCAGGTGTTGGCCAAGCCCGGCTCGATCACTCCGCACACCAACTTCACCGCGCAGGTGTACATCTTGACGAAGGAGGAGGGCGGCCGGCACACGCCGTTCTTCACGAACTATCACCCGCAGTTCTATTTCCGGACCACGGACGTGACCGGCACGGTCGCGCTTCCGGAGGGCACGGAAATGGTGATGCCGGGCGACAACACCGAGATGAGCGTGGAGCTCGGCAAGCCCATCGCGATGGACGAAGGTCTGCGGTTCGCGATCCGTGAAGGTGGCCGTACTGTTGGTTCCGGCCGCGTCGTGAAGATCGAGAAGTAGGACGAGATGGCAGCGAGCACAGGGCAGAAGATCCGCATTCGGCTGAAGGCGTACGACCACGAGGTCATCGACCAGTCGACGAAGAAGATCGTCGAGACGGTGATCCGTACGCAGGCCAAGGTGCGCGGGCCGGTGCCGCTCCCGACGGAGATTCGCAAGTACACCGTCATCCGCTCACCGCACGTCGACAAGGACAGTCGCGAGCATTTCGAGATGCGCATCCACAAGCGCCTGATCGACATCGTCGAGCCGACCGGCAAGACCGTCGAGGCGCTTCAGCGGCTCGACCTCCCGGCGGGCGTCGACATCGAGCTGAAGATGCAGCAGGCCTGAGAGCCTGATTCGCGCGGCCACTACGCGCGACAATCGCCCGGTGGACGAGGTGGCCGCCGGCGACAGAGCCACCACGTCCTCGGAGGCCGCCGCCTCCCCGGATGTCGTCTCCGACGACGTCGACGCGCCCCTAACGAAGGACGCGGCAACCGACCCGCCGGAAACCCCGACCTCGTCTCGTCTGGGGCGCATCGTCGAAGCCTGGGGGCTGCCGGAGAGCGTCCTCGCCGTCCTCGTCACGCTGTGGTCGGCCGAGTTCATCCGGCTCCCGATGCTGCGCTACGACCGCTTCGGCACGTTCGGCTTCGACCTCGGCATCTACGACCAGGGCACTTGGCTGCTCTCGCGGGCCAAGGACCCGTTCGTGACGATTCGTGGGCTCGAGCTCTTCGGCCATCACGCGAACGTCTTCTTGTTGCTCCTCGCGCCGTTCTACTGGTTGGGCGCCGGACCGATCTTCCTGCTGGTCGTGCAGGTCCTGGCGCAGGCGAGCGGCGCGGTGGCGATCTTCCTGCTCGGGCGCGACCTGTTGCGGTCGAAATGGGCCGGGGTCGCGCTCGCGGCGACGCTGCTCCTCAATCCCACGTACCAATGGCTCACGTGGGAGTTCTTCCACCCCGACGCGGTCGCGGTCGGGCCTTTGCTCTTCGCGTACTGGGCCGCGCGCAACCGCCGTTGGAGATGGTTCACGGTCGCCGCGATCCTCGCCGTCATCTGCAAGGAGGACGTCGCGCTCGCGGTCGCGGTACTCGGCGTCGTCATGTGGTTCCGCGGCGACCGGCGCCGGGGCGCGATCGTCGCGGCGGCGTCGACCGCCTATTTCTTCTTCGCGACGCGCGTGCTCATTCCCGCCGAGAACGGGATCGGACCGTTCTACGACAGTTTCTTCGGCGACCTCGGCAAGTCTCCGACCGAGGTCGCCTTCAACTCCCTGCGCCATCCGTCGAAGACGTGGCATCTCGCCACCGAGAAGGACCGCAACACGTGGTACTGGAACGTGCTCACCCCGTGGGCGTTCGCGCCGCTCTTCGACCTCCGGGTGCTGGCGATCGCGGGGCCGACCATATTCATCAACGTCGTCTCGTCGTTCCCGTACACGCGCGACTACCGGTTCCATTACTCGGCGATGGTCGTCGCCGGTTGCGCGGTCGCGACCGTCGAGGCGATCGCGTGGATATCGAACCGGTCAAGAGAGCGGCTGGCGACGCAGGCGTCGATGGTGTCGGTGGTGCTCGCCGCCGCGGTCGTCGCGAGCGTGATGTTGGGCTGTGCCCAGTATTCACGGCACTACCACGACGGCACCTGGCCGTTGAGTCCCGACCCGCGCGTGGCGATCAAGGCGAAGGCCGTGAAGACGGTGCCGGCCCGAGCCGCGGCGAGCGTCGCGTACAACATCGACACGCACATGACGCACCGCGAGCGGATCTACGAGTTCCCGGTCCCGTGGTGCAACATCAACTGGGGTGTCCGGGGCGAGCACCTCGACGATCCGGCGAAGGTCGAGTACCTGGTGCTCGATCGGAACTTGCTCGGCGCCCGCGATCGCGTGTTGCTCTCGGACCTTCTGTCCGGTGAGTTCTCCGTCGTGTCGGAGGAACAGTCCATCTTGGTCGCGAGGCGCGTTCATCCGCCCACACGCCCACTCGGACCCAATCCACCCGAAGGCGAATGCTTCTCGCGCCCGTCACTCGACGCGCTCCAACCCGACCTGAAGTCGGGCGGATGACGTCGACCCCCCTGGGGACGGAAGTGTGGGGCGCCGCCGGATGGCGAGCCGGTTGGCGAGTTGCTAGCATCATCGGGCTCTCCGGGCCGCACATCGCGACCCGCCGCGTTGCCCCCCCGGCCTCGGGTGCGACGCGACATCAACCGAGGCCCGCGTAGGCCCCGTTTCCGGCGGAACCGCGCGGCACAACCGAGATCACGCTCCGCCCGGGAACTCCGAGCGGAGCGTTCGCGTGGGCGCGGAACCTTCGCAGCCTACGAGCGAGACGTCACCGGAGTCGACAATGGCGAACAAAGGGATCCTGGGCCGAAAACTCGGCATGACCCAGGTCTTCGACGAGGGGAACCGGATCATCCCGGTCACCGTCATCGAGGCCGGGCCCTGCCGCGTGGTCCAGATCAAGACCCCCGAGCGCGATGGCTACGCCGCGGTGCAACTCGCCTTCGGCGAGACCAAATCGCAGCGCCTGTCGAAGCCCGAGCTCGGCCACCTGAAGGCGGCGAACGCCGACCCGACGAAATACCTCGCGGAGTTGCGGGTCGTCGACCTCTCCGGATTCGAGCTCGGACAGATACTCAAGGCCGACGTGTTCGCGGCCGGCGAGCGCGTCGACGTGACCGGCATCAGCAAGGGCCACGGCTTCGCGGGCGTGATGAAGCGTCACAACTTCTCGGGCCAGGGCGCGTCGCACGGTAACCACAAGAAGCACCGGGCGCCGGGTTCGATCGGTGCGTGCGCCACACCGGCGCGTGTGTTCAAGGGTATGAAGATGGCCGGACAGATGGGCAACGTGCGCACCACGACGCTCAACCTGCAGGTCGTCGAAGGCGACGCGGAGCGCAACCTGTTGCTCCTGCGCGGCGCGGTCCCGGGTGCGGCAGGCGGAATCGTCTTCGTTCGCAACGCCGTGAAGTCAGGAGTCAAAGCGTGAGCTCCCTCACGATGAAGACCGCGACGGGCGCCGACGGCGGCACCGTCGAGCTGCCCGACGAGATCTTCGGCATCGAGCCCAATGTCGCGGTGATGCACCAGGTGGTCACCGCGCAGCTCGCGGCCAAGCGGGCGGGAACGCACAGCACCAAGACCCGCGCCGAGGTGCGCGGCGGCGGTGCGAAGCCGTGGCGCCAAAAGGGCACCGGCCGCGCCCGTCAGGGATCGATCCGGGCGCCGCAATGGCGCGGTGGCGGCGTGGCGCACGGCCCCAAGCCGCGCGACTACTCGCAGCGCACCCCCAAGAAGATGGTGCGGCTCGCGCTCTTGTCGGCGCTCTCCGACCGAGCCGCCGAGAGCAAGGTCATGGTGGTCGACGACTGGGCCATCGACCTGCCGAAGACGAAGGACGCCGTGAAGCTGCTCGAGGCGGTCGGCCTGCGCACCAAGGGCGAGCGCGAGGCGCGCGTGATGGTCGTGCTTTTCCGTACCGACGACGTCGCGTGGAAGTCGATGCGCAACCTCGGCGAGCGCGTGCAGATCGTGCTGCCGGAAGAGTTGAACACGTACGACGTGCTCCTGAACGACTGGATCGTCTTCTCGGAGGCGTCGCTCGAGACCACCGTCGCCCGCCTCGGTCGCTCGGGTGCGGAAGGCGGCGACGATGAATAAGGACCCGCGCGACATCATCATCAAGCCCGTCGTGTCGGAGAAGTCGTACGCGGGCTACGACCTCAACGTCTACACGTTCGTCGTCGCGCCGGGTGCGAACAAGATCGAGATCCGCAAGGCGGTCGAGCAGCTGTTCGCGCGTCGGGTCGAGAAGGTCCACACCATCAACCGCAAGGCCAAGCGCTCGCGCAACCGCAACACCGGTGCGTGGAACGCGCCGGCGCGCCAGAAGCGGGCCATCGTCACCCTCGCCGCCGGCGAGGAACGCATCGACATCTTCGGGAGCTGACGGTGCCTATCCGCAAACGCAAACCGACGAGTCCGGGGCGCCGGTTCCAGACGTCGTCCGACTTCGCCGAGGTCACCAAGACCAAGCCGGAGAAGTCGCTGACGAAGCCGAAGCCCAAGACCGGCGGACGCAACTCGTACGGTCGCATGACCGCTCGTCACCGTGGTGGCGGTCACAAGCAGCGCTATCGCATCGTCGACTTCCGCCGGAACAAGGACGGCGTGCCCGCCAAGGTCGCGGCGATCGAGTACGACCCCAATCGCAACGCGCGCCTCGCGCTGTTGCACTACCTCGACGGCGAGAAGCGCTACATCATCGCCCCGCAGGGACTCGAGGTCGGCGCCCTGGTGCAGAGCGGCCAGGGCAGCGAGATCCGCGTCGGCAACGCGTTGCCGTTGCGCTACATCCCCGTCGGTACCACGGTGCACAACGTCGAGCTCAAGCCGGGCGGCGGCGCCAAGATGGGCCGGGGCGCGGGCACCGCGATCCAACTCATCGCCAAGGAAGGTCTGTTCGCGACGCTCCGGTTGCCCTCGACCGAGATGCGGCGCGTGCCGATCGACTGCCGCGCCACGGTCGGTTCGGTCGGCAACAGCGAGGCCGGCCTGATCTCGATCGGCAAGGCCGGTCGCAACCGCTGGCAGGGCAAGCGGCCGCACACCCGCGGTGTCGCGATGAACCCGGTCGACCACCCGTTGGGTGGTGGCGAGGGCAAGAGCTCCGGTGGCCGGCACCCGGTGTCGCCGTGGGGCAAGCCCGAAGGTCGTACCCGCAAGAAGGGCAAGTCGAGCGACAAGCTCATCATCCGCCGGCGTCGTACGCGCGGCGCACGGAGGTAGTTCTCATGCCGCGCAGCTTGAAGAAAGGTCCGTTCATCGACGACCACCTTCGCGAGAAGGTGGATGCGATGAACGCGGCCGGCGACCGCAAGGTCATCAAGACCTGGTCGCGGCGCAGCACGGTCACGCCCGACATGGTCGGTCACACGCTCGCGGTCCACGACGGTCGCAAGCACGTGCCCGTCTACGTCACCGAGGCGATGGTCGGTCACAAGCTCGGCGAATTCGCGCCCACCCGCGTATTCCGTTACCACGCCGGCCAAGAGCGATCGAGCAGGCGCTGATGGCGAACACGACCACCAAGCCGGCGAACCCCGGCGCACGCGCCACGGTTCGATACCTGCACACATCGCCGTACAAGGTGCGTCAGGTGCTCGAGCTCGTGCGCGGGCTCCCGGTCGGCGACGCGGAGCGCCTGCTGCAGCTCTGCGAGAAGGACGCGGCCGACGACGTGCTGAAGCTGCTCGGCTCGGCCATCGCGAACGCCGAGCACAACAGCGCGCTGCCCGCCGACGAGCTCTTCGTGGCGCTCGCCTGGGCCGACGAAGGTCCGACGCGCAAGCACGGCCAGCCGCGCGCCCGTGGGCGTTACTTTCGGATCCGCAAGCGGACCTCGCACGTGACGATCGTGCTCGAGCGGTTCGCGGCCGACGAGCTCGAAGTGCGGCAACGGCGCGAGGAGGCGACCGGGCGCGGTGCCGCGGTCGCGCAGCGGCGGCGAGCCGAGCGGGTGCGGCGTTCACGTGCCACCGAGCCCGAGCCCGAGACCGAAGAGGTCGGGGAGCCCGAGGTCGACGAGGTCGCGGTCGACGAGGTGGGTGTCGACGACGCCGCGGTCGACGAAGCGACCGAATCCGAGCCGGAAGCTGAGAAGGAATAGTCATGGGTCAGAAAGTCAACCCGTACGGGTTCCGGCTCGGTATCACCACCGAGTGGAAATCACGGTGGATCGCGGGCAAGAAGGAATACCGCGAGTCGCTGATCGAGGACTGGAAGATCCGCGACTACCTGCGGCGTCAGCTCGAGCGCGCGGCCGTCAGCCGCGTCGAGATCGAGCGCACCGGCGACCGCCTGCGGATCGACGTGTACACGGCGCGGCCGGGCATCGTGATCGGTCGGCGCGGCGCGGAGGCCGAGCGCCTGCGCGAGGGGCTGCGCAAGATCAGTGGCAACCCGAAGATCCAGTTCAACATCCAAGAGATCAAGCAACCCGAGATCGACGCGATGTTGCTGGCCCAGGGCGTCGCCGACCAGCTCACCGGTCGAGTGTCGTTCCGGCGCGCGATGAAGCGCGCGGTGCAGACCGCGATGAAGGCCGGCGCGCTCGGCGTGCGGGTGCAATGCAGTGGTCGGCTGGGCGGCGCCGAGATGAGTCGCAAGGAGTGGTACCGCGAAGGACGCGTGCCCCTGCACACATTGCGCGCCGACGTCGACTACGGCCTCGCCGAGGCGCGCACCACGTTCGGGCGCATCGGAGTCAAGGTCTGGATCTACAAGGGCGACATCCTTCCCTACAAGAGCGCGGTCGAGGACAAGATCGCGCGCGAAGCCGCGATGGCCGTGGGCGAGACCGCGGGTCAGCCCGGCGTCCGCCGGGTGGTCAGCGCGGGTGGCGGCCGGCGGCGCAAGGCCGACGACGGCGAACCGGTCGTGACGCCCGAGGGCACGACCGACACCGGCGAGGGGGGCGAGGACCTTCCCGCGAAGCCGCTGCTCGGCGAGGCCGACCCCGAGCTCGAGCGACTCCTCGCCGAAGAAGAAGAGATCGAGCGCCGCACGCGTGAACACCACGAGACCCCGCACTTCCGCGGCGGCGAGGAGTAGGTCGACACGATGTTGATGCCCCGCAAGGTTCGTCACCGCAAGGTGCAACGAGGTCGGCTCACCGGCATGGCCAAGGGTGGGACGCGCCTCGCCTTCGGCGAGTTCGGCATTCAGGCGTTGGAACCCGGCTGGCTCACGAACCGCCAGATCGAGGCCGCCCGTATCGCGATGACGCGTCACATCAAGCGGGGCGGCAAGGTGTGGATCAACGTCTTTCCCGACAAGCCGATCACGCAGAAGCCGGCCGAGACGCGCATGGGCTCGGGTAAAGGCAACCCGGAGAAGTGGGTCGCGGTCGTGAAGCCGGGCCGGGTGCTGTTCGAGCTGTCCGGTGTTCCGGAACCGATCGCACGCGAGGCGATGCGGCTCGCCATTCACAAGCTTCCGATGCGCGCGCGGTTCATCGTGCGTGAGGAAGAGGTGTAGCGATGACCAAGGCGAACGACTTGCGAGAGCTGACCGACGAGACACTCGTCGACCGTCTGTCCGAGGCGAAGCAGGAGCTGTGGAAGCGCCGGCTCGATCTCGCGACGGGCCAGCTCGACGGCACCTCGGAGATAACGAACTACAAGCGCGAGATCGCGCGCATTCACACCTTGATGCGTGAGCGCGAGATCTTGGCGCACGAAGCCGATCGGCAGGAGGCGTGATGGCCGACGACGAGGCCACCAACGACGCGAACGAGAAACGGTCGAATGCCCGGAAGGTGCGAGAAGGCATCGCGGTGTCGACGAAGATGGACAAGACCGTGGTTGTCGCGGTCGTCGACCGCGTTCGACACCGTCGCTACCAAAAGACGATGCAACGCACGAAGCGGCTCTATGCACACGACGAGACGAACGACGTGCGCGAGGGCGACCGCGTGCGGGTGGCCGAGACGCGCCGCCTCTCGAAGCAGAAGCGCTGGCGCGTCGTCGAAGTTCTGGAGCGCGCGCGATGATCCAACAGGAATCGCGGTTGAAGGTGGCCGACAACTCGGGCGCGCGCGAGGTGCTGTGCATCAAGGTTCTCGGCGGAACGCGCCGGCGGTACGCGAGTATCGGCGACATCTTCGTCGCGACCGTGAAGGACGCGGTTCCGGGCGCTTCGGTGAAGAAGGGCGACGTCGTCAAGTGTGTCGTCGTGCGCACGAAGAAGGAGAAGCGCCGTCCCGACGGCAGCTACATCCGCTTCGACGAGAACGCCGCGGTGTTGATCAACGACCAGATGCAGCCGCGAGGCACGCGCATCTTCGGTCCGGTCGGACGCGAGCTGCGCGACCGCCGCTTCATGCGGATCGTGTCGCTCGCCCCGGAGGTGTTGTAGCCATGAAGGTGAAAAAGGGTGACGAGGTCGTGGTGCTCGCGGGCAAGGACGTCGGCCGGCGCGGCACGATCACCCGCGTCATCACCGACTCCGACAAGGTGATCGTCGACGGCGTGAACATGGTGAAGCGGCACACGAAGCCGCGCGGCCAGGTCATGCAGGGCGGCATCATCGACAAGGAGATGCCGGTCCACGTCTCGAACGTCGCACTCTGGTGCAAGGAGTGCGGCGCGACGCGCATCGGCTACCGCTTCGCCGACGACGGTGTGAAGCACCGGATCTGTCGCAAGTGCGGAGGTGAGATCTGATGGCCACGACCACCACTGCATCACCTCGTTTGAAGCAGCGGTTCGAGACCGACCTGAAGCCCCAGCTGCAGAGCGAGCTCGGGCTCGACAACGTCATGCAGGTTCCTCAACCGGTCAAGATCGTCGTGAACATGGGCGTCGGTCGCGCGACCCAGCAGCGTTCGTTGCTCGACGGCGCGGTCACCGACCTCACCATCATCACGGGGCAGAAGCCGCTGGTGACCAAGGCCAAGAAGTCGATCGCGAACTTCAAGCTCCGTGAGGGCAACGAGATCGGCGCCAAGGTGACGTTGCGGGGCGACCGGATGTGGGAGTTCTACGACCGGCTCGTGAGTCTCGCGATCCCGCGCATCCGCGATTTCCGAGGGATGCCTCCCAAACAATTCGACGGACACGGGAACTACACGTTCGGACTCAACGAACAGCTCGTGTTCCCCGAGATCGACTACGACAAGATCGACAGCGTTCGCGGCATGAACGTGACGATCGTGACCACAGCGGAGACCGACGACCAGGGCCGCGCGCTCCTGCGTGTGCTCGGGTTCCCGTTCCGCCGCGACGGGCAGGGGTGAATCGATGGCCAAGAAAGCACTCGTCAACAAGCAACAGGCGAAGCCGAAGTTCAAGGTGCGCGGTTACACGCGGTGTCGCCGGTGCGGCCGAGCTCGCTCGGTCTATCGCGACTTCGGCCTATGTCGACTCTGTCTCCGGCAGATGGCTCACGCTGGGGAGATCCCCGGTATGACGAAGAGCTCATGGTGACGGGGGGGAACGCACAGTGACGATGACCGACCCGATCGCCGACATGCTGACCCGTATCAGGAACGCGAACGTCGCGTTCCACGACGACGTCGCCATGCCGTCGTCGAAGCTGAAGGAAGCCGTCGCGCTGATACTGGAGCGCGAGGGTTACATCACTGGCTTCGACGTCGTGGCCGACCCGACCCGTCCGGGGAAGCGCCTGACGATCAAGATGAAGTACTCGAGCGACCGGCGCCGCACGATCTCCGGATTGAAGCGCGTGTCGCGTCCCGGCCTGCGCGTCTACTCGAAGGCCGACGGTGTCCCGCGGGTTCTCGGCGGTATGGGAATCGCGATCTTGTCCACCAATCAGGGTCTCTTGACCGATCGCGAGGCGCGTGAGCGCCGCGTGGGCGGCGAGATCCTGTGCCAGGTCTGGTAGCGGAGCTGCGTCATGTCGCGTATCGGTAAGCAACCGATCACCCTCCCGAGTGGCGTCGAGGTGACGATCGACGGTGTCGCGGTGCGGGTGAAGGGACCGAAGGGTCAGCTCGAGCACCGTCTGGTCGGTGACGTCTCGATCGCGCACGACGGCGACGCGCTGAACGTGACGCGCGCCGACGACACGCGTTCGAACCGTTCATTGCACGGGCTGCAGCGGTCGTTGATCGCGAACATGGTGATCGGCGTCTCCGACGGGTTCTCGAAGGAGCTCGAGATCGTCGGCGTCGGCTACCGGGCCCAGGCCCAGGGCCCGAACGCGATCGAGCTGTCGGTCGGGTTCTCGCATACGGTTCGATTCGACGCTCCCGAAGGTGTCACGTTCGAGGTGCCGCAGCCCACGCGCATCGTCGTGCGCGGTCACGACAAACAACTCGTCGGCCAGGTTGCGGCCGACATCCGCAAGATCCGCAAACCCGAGCCGTACAAGGGCAAGGGCATCCGTTACGCCGGTGAGCACATCCGGCGTAAAGCCGGCAAGTCGGCGAAGTAGCAGAGGGTTCCGTCATGAGCCTCACGAAATCCGATCATCGCGACCGGCGTCACCGCCGGGTACGCAAGAAGGTCACCGGAACCGCGGAACGGCCGCGCCTCGCGGTCTTCCGTTCGAGCAAGCACATCTACGTCCAGGCGATCGACGATCTCACCGGGCGAACGCTCGCGAGCGCGTCGACGATGGAGGCCGACGTGCGGGGCGGCACGACCTCGACGGTCGAGGCCGCGAAGAAGATCGGGAAACTGGTCGGTGAGCGGGCCCAGGCGGCCGGCATCACCACGGTGGTTTTCGATCGAGGCGGTTTCAAGTATCACGGTCGGGTCGCCGCGGTCGCCGACGGCGCCCGCGAGGCCGGGTTGACTCTCTAAGGGATTGGGTTCTCATGGCTGAAGGTCAGTACGACGAACGCGTGATCTCGATCAACCGCGTCGCGAAGGTCGTCAAAGGTGGCCGGCGCTTCTCGTTCACCGCGCTGGTCGTCGTCGGCGACGGCAACGGGAACGTCGGTCTCGGCTACGGCAAGGCCAAAGAAGTACCCGCCGCAATCCAAAAGGGCATGGAAGAGGCGAGGAAGAACTTCTACGCGGTTCCACTCGCGGGCTCCACGATCACGCACGTGATACTCGGTGAGCACGACGCCGCCCGCGTACTCATGAAGCCGGCGGCGCCGGGTACCGGTGTGATCGCCGGCGGCGCGGCGCGCGCGATCCTCGAGGCCGCGGGCATCCACGACGTGCTCGCCAAGTCGCTCGGCTCGTCGAACGCGATCAACGTCGCGCGGGCGACCATGCAAGGTCTGCGCTCACTGCGGCGGCCCGACGACGTCGCGCGTCTGCGGGGCAAGTCGGCCGAAGAGGTGTCGACGAAGGGGATGCTGAAGGCCTACCGCGACCGTCAACGCGGCAAGCACGAGGTGACGGAGGTCGCATGACCGATATCCGAACTTCCGGCATCAAGGTGACGCTCGTGCGTTCACAGATCGGCATCAAGCCGAAGCAGCGGGGCACGCTCCGCGCGCTCGGCCTTCACCGCATCGGGTCGACGAACACGTTGCCCGACCGGCCCGAAGTGCGCGGCATGATCGCGCGCGTGCCGCATCTCATCAAGGTAGAGGAGCTTCCGTGAAGATCCACGACTTGAAACCGGCTCCCGGTTCGCGTCGTCCGAAGCGGCGTGTCGCGCGCGGCATCGGCGGCAAGGGCGGTAAGACCGCAGGCCGCGGCAGCAAGGGTCAGGGCGCGCGTAACAACGTCCCGGCCCGATTCGAGGGTGGCCAGACGCCGCTGCACCGCCGCACGCCGAAGGCGAAGGGATTCACCAACCCCTTCCGGGTCGAGTACCACGTCGTCAACCTGTCGACCCTCGACGGCTTCGACGCGGGCGCCGAGGTGACGCCGGACACGTTGCGCGCCAGTGGCCTGGTGGCCAAGCGCGGGCTGGTGAAGGTGCTGGCACGAGGCGACCTCACGAAGTCGCTGACGGTACGCGCCCACGGGTTCTCGGCCGCCGCGGTGCGCGCGATCGAAGCCGCGGGTGGGTCCGTCGAGGTGCTACCGCTCCCGTGGCCCACGGGTCGCCCGCCGGCTCGCGGGAACGCGCTCACGAACCGCTAGCTACACTGCCTCGTCCAGGGTGGAGGAGGTTGTCGACCCCATGAGGTCCCGGTGATGTCAGGGCTTTCGCGCCTTCAGAACATGTTCCGGGTCGCCGACCTGCGGAACAAGATCCTGTTCACGATCTTCATCATCTTCGTGTTCCGGATCGGTTCGCACATCCCGGTTCCCTACGTCGACTTCAAGGCCGTCCAGGAGCTGCAGTCGCAGTCGAAGTCGGCGGGCGGAGTGCTCGGCCTCTTCAACCTGTTCTCCGGCGGGGCGCTCACCGCGGTCTCGGTCTTCTTCCTCGGGATCATGCCGTACATCACGGCGTCCATCATCATGCAGCTGCTCGGGGTCGTGATCCCGAAGCTCGAGGAATGGCAGAACGAGGGCCAGACCGGACAGAAGAAGATCACGCAATGGACGCGCTACCTCACGGTCGCGCTCGCACTGATGCAGTCGACGGCGTTCGTGTTCGTGTTGAAGAGCGGCAACGGCGGTCTGCTCGGCCAATCGGGGATATCGCTCCCCGTCGGCACCGTGCTCATACCGCATTTCACGGCGTTCCGGGCGTTGCTGATCGTCATCACGTGGACCACCGGCTGCGCGCTCGTGATGTGGCTGAGCGAGCTGGTGACCCAGCGCGGGATCGGCAACGGCATGTCGATCCTGATCTTCACGTCGGTCGTCTCGCGGCTGCCGTACTCGGGCTCACTCGTCCTCAAGCAGTCGACGTTCAAGTTCGTTGCCATCTTGGCGCTCGCGATCGGGCTGGTGTACGCGATCGTGCTGATCGAGTCCGGCCAGCGTCGCATCCCCGTGCAATTCGCGAAACGGGTCGTCGGCCGCCGCATGTACGGCGGCCAGAGCACCTACATCCCGTTGAAGGTCAACCAGTCGGGTGTGATCCCGGTGATCTTCGCGACGTCGCTGCTGTCGTTCCCCGCGCTCGCCGCCACGGTGTTGCCGGCCGGCGCGCGCAAGTGGATCACCGACCATCTCATCGGTCAGGCCACGACGAGCTGGTTCTACATCGTCTCGTTCGGCGTGCTGATCATGTTCTTCTCGTACTTCTACACGGCCATCGCGTTCAATCCGCAGCAACAGGCCGACATCATTCGCAAGCAGGGTGGCTTCATCCCGGGCATCCGGCCCGGTCCTCCAACCGAGCGCTATCTCGCGAAAGTGCTCAACCGCATCACGTTGCCCGGCGCGGTGTACCTCACGGTCATCGCGATCATCCCGTTCATAGTGCTGAAGGCGTGGAACATCCAGGATCCCTTCGGTGGCGTGACAATCCTCATCGCAGTCGGCGTCATGCTCGAGACCATGAAACAACTCGACAGCCAGCTGATGATGCGGAACTATGAGGGCTTCCTCTCCTAGCGACATGAGCTGCGCAGAGCCCCGACTCGTGCTGCTCGGGAGGCAGGGTGCCGGGAAGGGCACGCAGTCGAACCGTCTGGCGGACCATTTCGGCGTGATGCATGTCTCGACCGGCGACATGTTCCGCACGCAGGCCGCGCAGGGAACCGCGTTCGGGCTCGAGGCGAAGCGTTACATGGACGCGGGCGATCTCGTGCCCGACGAGATCGTCGTCGGCGTGATCGAGGAGTCGATGGTGCCGGGGGGTCCGCTCGGCGGGGGCTTCGTGCTCGACGGGTTCCCCCGTACCCTCCATCAGGCCCGAGAGCTCGACCGAGTGATCGCGGGTTTCCCGCTCCATCTGGTCATCGATCTCGACGTGCCGCGCGAGATCGTGTTCGACCGCATCGCGGGCCGGCGCGTCTGCGAGAACTGCCAGCGCGTGTACCACGTGAACCTTCCGCCGACGCATAACTGGGCGTGTGACACGTGCAGCGGGCGGGTCCGCCAGCGCGACGACGACACCGAGGAGGCGGTCGAGCGCCGCCTCGAGCTGTACGAGCGTGAGACGGTACCGATCGTCGAGTACTACCGGGAGCGGGGTCTCCTGACCTTGGTCGACGGTGTGGGCGAGGGCGACGAGGTGTTCGAGCGGCTTGTCAAGGTCTGCCTCGAGCAGTTCTCGTAGCCGGGCCGCGCCATGGTCTTGCGCAAGACCGCTACTCAGATCGCGCTGATGCGACGCGCCGGAGCCGTCGTGGCCGAGATGCACGAGGCGTGCACCCGCGCGGCGGTGCCGGGGGCGACGACCGCCGACCTCGACCGCGCGGCACGCGACGTGCTGGATCGCCGTAACGCCCGTTCGAACTTCCTCGGCTACCACGGGTTTCCGGCCGTGGCGTGCGTGTCACCGAACGAGGTGATCGTGCACGGCATCCCCGGCCCGCGCGTCCTGGAGGCCGGCGACATCGTGTCGATCGACTGTGGCGCGATCATCGAGGGCTGGCACGCCGACGCCGCGATAACCGTCCCCGTGGGGGAGGTCGACGCCGAATCGCAGCGGCTCATGGACGTGACCCGTGCGGCGCTCGAGTCGGCCATCGCGGCGACGTTCGCCGGGAACCGACTGGGCGACATCGGCGCCGCGGCCGAGCGGGAGGTCGCGTCGGCGGGCTTCGGGGTGGTCCGCGAGTACGTCGGGCACGGCATCGGCACCGCCATGCACGAGGAGCCCGAGGTGCCGAACTACGGGCCGCCGGGTCGAGGCCTGCGGCTCCGGGCGGGGATCGTGCTCGCCATCGAGCCAATGGTCACCGCGGGCCGGTCCGCCACCCGCACCCTCGACGACGGCTGGACCGTGGTGACGGCCGACGGATCCCGGGCCGCGCACTTCGAACATACGGTCGCCATCACCGACGACGGGCCGACCGTCCTGACGCTTCCCTGAGCGGGCCCGTTTGGTGGGAGCACGCTTGATCAGGTAATCTCTTCGGTCGGCTCCTTGCCCGTTCGGCGCGCCCAAGGTTGCACGAAAAAACGAAGTCCGGCGGCGCGCTCCCAACCTGAAGGTGATGCTCTCTGGCCAAGCCCAAGGATGACACGATCCTGGTCGAAGGGACGGTCGTGGAGCCGTTGCCGAACGCCATGTTCCGTGTCGAGCTGGAGAACGGGCACAAGGTTCTTGCTCACATATCCGGGAAGATGCGGATGCACTACATCCGCATCGCGCCGGGCGACCGGGTGCAGGTCGAGCTCACGCCGTACGACCTCAGCCGCGGACGCATCACGTATCGCTACAAGTGAAGCCAGGCCAAATGAAGCCGGCACGAGTAACAGCGGAAGTAGGACGCGCGAGATGAAGGTTCTGGCATGAAGGTTCGGCCTTCGGTCAAGAAGATGTGCGACAAGTGCAAGGTCGTCCGCCGGCATCGCTCGGTGCGGATCATCTGCGAGGACCCGCGCCACAAGCAGCGGCAGGGTTAGGAAGGACGCGCAACGATGGCCCGTATCTCCGGCGTCGACATTCCCCGCGAGAAGCGACTCGAGATCTCGCTCACCTACATCTACGGCATCGGCCGCAACACCGCGCAACAGGTGTGCGACGCGACCTCGATGTCGCGCGACACGCGTGTGCGTGACCTCACCGACGAGGAAGTGGCGCGGCTTCGCACCTACATCGACCAGAATCTCAAGGTCGAAGGTGACCTGCGCCGCCAGGTGAGCCAGGACATCAAGCGCAAGATGGAAATCGGCTGTTACGAGGGACTGCGCCACCGCAAGGGGCTCCCGGTCCACGGACAGCGCACCCGGACGAACGCCCGGACCCGCAAGGGCCCGAAGAAGACGGTCGCCGGGAAGAAGAAGGCCCGCAAGTGACGCAACGAACTTCCAAGACGCGAATCGGAGCCTGAGAAGCAGTGGCGAAACCTGTCGCCGGCGGACGCCGGCCGAAGCGCAAGGAACGCAAGAACGTCACCTACGGGATGGCGCACATCAAGTCGTCGTTCAACAACACGATCATCACGTTCACCGACCTGCAGGGCAACACGCTCTCGTGGGCGAGCTCGGGCAACGTGGGCTTCAAGGGCTCGCGCAAGAGCACGCCGTTCGCCGCGCAGCTCGCCGCGGAGGCCGCCGCCCGGCGCGCGATGGAACACGGCGTCCGCAAGGTCGACGTGATGGTCAAGGGTCCGGGCTCCGGTCGAGAGACGGCCATCCGGTCGATTCAGAACGCAGGCATCGAGGTTGTCGGCATCAAGGACGTCACCCCGATCCCGCACAACGGATGCCGCCAGTCCAAGCGGCGGAGGGTCTGATGGCGCGCTATACGGGCGCGGTCTGCCGGCTGTGCCGGCGCGAGCGCATGAAGTTGTTCTTGAAGGGCACCAAGTGCGATTCGATGCGGTGCCCGATCGAGCGGCGTCCCTACCCGCCGGGCCAGCACGGCCGCGGCCGCGTGCGCGACAGCGAGTACTTGCTGCAGCTGCGTGAGAAGCAGAAGTGCCGCCGCATCTACGGCCTGCTCGAGAAGCAGTTCCAACTCATCTACGCCAAAGCGAACAAGCAGCCCGGCATCACCGGCGAGAACCTGCTCCGCCTGCTCGAGCTGCGCATCGACAACGTCGTGTTCCGCACCGCGTTCGCGTCGAGCCGCAGCCAGGCGCGGCAGTTCGTGCGCCACGGTCACGTGTTGGTGAACGGCAAGCGCGTGACGATTCCGTCGTACGTGGTGCGCAAGGACGACGTTCTGACGCTGTCCGAGAAAGCGCGCAAGATGATCGTGATCCGTCACAACATCGACACGCTCGATCGAATCGCCCCGCAGTGGCTCGACGTCAACGCAGGCGAGTTCAAGGCGACCGTGCGCGACCTGCCGCTGCGCGAGCAGATCGACATCCCCGTTCGTGAACAGCTCATCGTCGAGCTGTACTCGAAGTAAGCAAGCGAGGCTTCCCCCATGCTCATCATTCAGCGTCCCGAGATAGAGGCCGTCGAGGCCGAGGGCAATACCCAGAGTTTCATGATCTCCCCGCTCGAACCCGGTTTCGGGCACACGCTCGGCAACAGCCTTCGGCGCACGTTGCTGTCGTCGATCCCGGGCGCGGCAGTCACCCAGGTGCGTTTCGACGACGCCTTGCACGAGTTCGACGTCATCAAGGGCGTCAAGGAAGACGTCACCGACGTCATCTTGAACCTGAAGGACCTCGTGCTTCGCTGTACTTCCGACGAAGCGGTGACGCTGCGGCTCGACAAGCGCGGCCCCGCCGAGGTGCGGGCCGGCGACATCCAGACGACCTCCGACGTCGAGATCCTGAACCCCGATCTCTACATCGCGACGGTCAACGCCTCCGGGCGCCTCGCGGTCGACCTCACGGTCGAGCAAGGGCGTGGCTACCTGTCGGCCGAGCGCAACAAGCGCACGACGACGATCGGCGTCATCCCCGTCGACGCGATCTTCTCGCCGGTGCGCCGGGTGTCGTTCTCGATCGACCCGACGCGCGTCGAGCAGTCGACCAACTTCGATCGTCTGACGCTCGAGGTCGAGACGGACGGCTCGATCTCACCGCGCGACGCGCTCGCCTCCGCCGGCGACACGCTGCGCAAGCTCGTCGACCTGGTCGCCGAGCTCTCGGAGCAGCCGCGCGGCCTGGAGCTCGGTGAGGTGGCGTCGCCCACTTCGACGTCTCCCGACCTCGATCTCGCGATCGAGGAGCTCGACCTGTCGGAGCGACCGCGCAACTGCCTGAAGCGGGCGCGCGTCGACACGATCGGCCAGCTCGTGCAGAAGTCGGAAGACGACCTGCTCGCCATCACGAACTTCGGCTCGAAGTCGCTCGAAGAGGTCATCCAAAAGCTCGACGAGCGCGGTTTGTCGCTCCGGGTCAAGGAGTAGACACAAGTCATGCCGGCTCCCAAGAAGGGCAAGCGCTTCGGCGGAAGCCCCGCGCACCAGAAGCTGATGCTCGCGAACCTGGCGTCGCACCTCATCATCTCCGAGGCGGGCGCGATCACGACGACCGAAGCGAAGGCCAAGGCGCTGCGGCCCTACGTCGAGAAGCTGGTCACGAAGGCGAAGCACGGCGGAGTGCACAAGCAGCGCATCGTCGTCGCCCGGATCCACGACAAAGACGCTGCACACCGGCTGTTCGACGAGATCGGGCCGCGCTACGCCGACCGCAACGGCGGCTACCTGCGCATCCTGAAGCTCGGTCCGCGCCCCGGCGACAACGCGCCGATGGCCCGCGTCGAATTCGTCTGACGGCTCGGGGCACCACGCCTCGACGACTTGGCAGACTGTCGGCGTGACGCTCTTCGACGCCGGCCTTTCCGGTTCGGCAACGGCCGGCCCGGGACCCGCTCAGGTCAAGCTGGTCGTGGCCTACGACGGCACCGACTTCAGCGGCTTCGCGGCGCAGCCCGGCCAGCCCGGCGTGCGGACGGTCGGCGGCGTCCTCGCGCACGCGATCGGCAAGGTCCTCCGCCACGAGGTGCGCCTCGCTTGCGCGGGCCGGACCGACGCGGGTGTCCATGCCTGGGGTCAGGTCGCGAGCTTCTTGTCGGAGCCCGGTCTCGACCCGTGGCGGCTCCAGGCCGCGGTGACCTCGATGCTCGGCCCTGAGGTCGTGATCCGTTCGGCCGAGCTGGCCCCGTCGACTTTCGACGCGCGTCACTCGGCGCAGTGGCGCACCTATCGCTACACGATCCTCAACCGGCGCGCGCCGGATCCCTTCCGTGATCGCTTCACGTGGTGGGTGCCCGATCCCCTCGACCTGCGCGCGCTGCGCCTCGGCGCCGATCCGTTCGTCGGCGAGCACGACTTCGCGTCGTTCTGCCGCAAGGGACCCGAAGGCTCGTCGACTACGCGCCGGGTGCTCGAGTCGCGCTGGGTCGACGAAGGCGACGGCGTGTTGCGCTACGAGATCCGCGGTAACGCGTTCTGCTGGCAGCTCGTGCGGTCGATCGTCGGAACGCTCGTCGAGGTCGGCTTGGGCAAGCGCCGGCCCGGCGACATGATGGCGATCCTGCGCGCCGGAGACCGCGACGCGGCGGGGCAGCTCGCCCCGCCGCGCGGACTGTGCCTATGGGAAGTGGGCTACTAGCCCCGGGGGACCCCGAAATAGAGGAATCCGTACGCCTCGTCGCGGGCCTCGACCCCGGCGGCTCTCAGCGCCACGTCCCAGTCGCCGCGACACGTCGGGTCGTTCTGTTCCATCCCGTGGTCGGCCACCAGCGCGAACGCGCATTCGTCGAACACCCCGGCCCGTTCGAACGCCGACAGGATCTCGCCGATGCGGCCGTCGCTGTCGCGCACGGACGCGGCCGCGACTTCCGAATAGGGACCGCCTTCGTGCATAGCGGCGTCGGTGAGTGTGAAGTTGCACCACATGAACCGCGGGGTCGGGTAGGACGCGTCGCGGTAGTTGCCGGCGATGATGCCGAGCGCCTGATCGACGCCCATGTGGTCGACCACCGACGACCACGAGTAGTCCTTCGACGGTCGCACGAACCGCTCGGTCGTGTGCGGGAGCCCGAACGGATCCTTGGGGATCGGCGGCACCTCGCCGCGACGGAAGAAGTCGAACGTCGAGTAGTCGGCGCCTGTGTCGCACGGCTCGTTGACCGAAGCGGTGAACGCGTCGCCCCACGTGCGGTGCACGGCGTGATGGATCGTCTCGACGCCGGGGAACAGGTGCTGCATGCTCCACGGCCAGGTCGCGGACGAGTTCGTGATCACCTGCTCGGCGGCCGCGCGGTCGTACCACGCATTGTTCAGGACGCCGTGATGACCGGGGTGCGCGCCGGTGATGATCGAGGTGTGGTTCGCGAGCGTGACGGTCGGCAGCGACGCGAGCGCGCCGTGGCCGAGCGCCACGCCCATCTCGATGAGCCGCGCGACATTCGGAGCCTCTCCACGCGCGGCCATGTCGTAGAGCACGTTCGAGTTGGTGCCGTCGAACAGGAAGCCGACGACGGTGCGCGGACGCTCGTCGGGGTCGAGCAGGTCGGTGAGGACGCGGCCGTCCTGAACGGCGAGGAACTTGCCATCGTGGTCGCCGAGGGGCGCGCAGCCGAGCAACGCGCAGATCGTCGGCGCGACGTCGACGAGTCGTGCCGATCTCGGCACGAGCCCGAGCTTGCGCACGCCCTTGCCCGCGAGCACGAACGGCGCCCGCGCCTGCACGAGGCCCAGCGAGCCGTGCTCGCCGAGATGCCCGCCCTGGTCTTCCCAGTTGTGCGCGGCGGAATGGAGCACGCAGAGATCCGGCGCGGCCGGTGCGTCGAAGAGCTGGGCGATCTGATCGAAGGCGTGCGGGTAGGCGTTCTCCGACCGGTGGGGAAAGGGGTTGGCGCGCTCGTCGGCCAGGGGCGTGAACTTGGCCGTGGTCTGGTCGGCGAGCGGGTCGCGCCCCGAGACGGCGATGCGCTCGTACGAGCCGTCGGCAGTGCGGCGGAAGGCGACGCGGCCGTCGTGCGCGAGCGCCTCGTAGGCGCCGTCACGCGAGGTACACACCATGTCGACGATCCGGTCGAGGGAGCTGTCGAGCAGCACCTCGAGCGCGGCCTCCGCCTCGGCCCGGTGGGCGTCGGGGAGTTGGTGGGGGTGCGTCGTAGCCGTCTGTTCCATGGCTCAGGAGGCTAGGTCCGGTTGTCGGGAACCGGCCAGGGCGGCTATTGTCTCGGGTTCGGCGCTGCTGTCTACGCGCGCCTTTCAGACATTCAATCGCGAAGGCCCGCTCGTGCGTACCTACACCCCCAAAGCCTCCGACATCACGCGCCAATGGCATGTCATCGACGCGGAGGGCGCCATCCTCGGGCGGCTCTCGACCGAGATCGCCACCCTGCTGCGGGGCAAGCACAAGCCGATCTGGGCCCCGCACCTCGACACCGGCGACCACGTCGTGATCGTGAACGCATCGAAGCTGGCGGTCGGACCGCGCAAGCTCCTGCAGAAGACGTATCACCGTCACAGCGGGTACCCGGGGGGGATCCGGAGCGAGAGCCTCCAGCACCTGCTCGCCCGCAACCCGGAGCGCGTCGTCAAGCTCGCCGTGCGGCGCATGCTCCCCAAGGGACCGCTCGGGCGCCAGATGCTGAAGAAGCTCAAGGTGTACGCCGGGCCGACCCACCCGCATCAGGCCCAGCAACCCGTCGTCCGTGCGCTCCCCGAGCGCAGCAAGGCACGCATCGCGTGACCACAGAACACCGAATCGTGAAGGACCGCGCGTGAGCAAGCCTCTCATCCAGACCACCGGCCGGCGCAAGGAAGCGGTGGCGCGCGTCCGGTTGCGGCCGGGTACCGGCAAGATCCTGGTGAACGGTCGCGAGTTCGCGGCGTACTTCCCGATCCTGACCCATCAGGTGATTGCGAAGGAGCCGTTGCGGCTCACCCAGACCGAAGAGGTCTACGACGTCGACGCGTCGCTCGGTGGCGGTGGCGTCAGCGGTCAGGCCGGAGCGATTCGGCTCGGCATCGCCCGCGCTCTCGTCGCGCTCGACCCTGAATCGCGCGGCGTGCTCAAGAAGGCCGGCCTCCTGCGCCGCGACGCGCGGGAGAAGGAGCGGCGCAAGTACGGCCTCAAGAAGGCGCGCAAGGCTCCGCAGTACTCGAAGCGGTAGCGCTCCCGGCGCTTGCGCGTGTTGCGCTTCGGTACCGACGGCGTACGCGGCGACGCCGACAAGGATCTCACGACCCCCCTCGTCGTCGCGCTCGCCCGCGCGGTCGCCCGGGTGCTGCACCCGGCGCGCGTCCTCGTCGGTCGAGATACCCGCGCGTCCGGCCCGCGGATCGAGGCCGAGCTTGCTATCGGGCTCCAGGCGGAGGGCGTCGAGCCGGTGTTGCTCGGTGTGCTCCCGACCCCCGCGATCGCATTCGTTGCTGCGACTGAAGGCGTTCCGGCGGCGATCGTCTCGGCGAGCCACAACCGCTGGAGCGACAACGGCGTCAAGGTGATCGGCGCCGACGGGCGCAAGCTGCCCGACGATGCCGAGGTCGCGATCGAAGCCGAGCTCGAGGCGGAGCTCGAAGGGATGTCCGGCCGGCGCGCGTACACCTACGGGTCGTTCGAGGCGTCGTTCGAGGCGGACGGTGCGAGCGCCGACGCGTACGTTGCGCATCTCCTCTCCACACTCGGTGGCCGCCGCCTCGACGGTCTCGACGTCGTGCTCGACTGCGCGAACGGCGCCGGGTTCGACATCGGGCCGCGCGTGCTGCGGGACGCGGGCGCGCGGGTGCACGTGCTCCACGCCGCGCCCGACGGCCGCAACATCAACGACGGCTGCGGGTCGACGCATCCGGAGCTGCTGCGCCGCACGGTGACGGAACGAGGAGCCGCGCTCGGTCTCGCGCTCGACGGCGACGGCGATCGTGTGATCGCGGTCGACGAGCGGGGTGAGCTTGTCGACGGCGACGAGATCATGACGATGACCGCGATCGACATGCATGCCCGCGGCGCGTTGCGGAACGCCGCGATCGCGGTGACCGTCATGTCGAACCTTGGTTTGCACCGCGCCATGCGAGCCGACGACATCCGCGTGATCGAGACGCCGGTCGGCGACCGTCACGTGGTGGCCGCGATGCAGACGAACGATCTCGTCCTCGGCGGCGAGCAATCCGGCCACATCGTGTACTCGGAGTACGCCACGACTGGCGACGGCCTGTTGACGGGCTTGCTCGTCGCCGATCTGCTGCGGCGCACGAACCGACCGCTCTCTGCGCTCGCGGCGCAGATGACCCGGGTCCCCCAGGTGCTGGTGAACGTTCGCGTCGCGCGCCGGGTCGACGTCGCGGCGTCGGTGGCACTCGACGAGGCGGTACGGAGTATCGAGGAGGAGCTCGGCGAGACGGGCCGGGTGCTGGTGCGGGCGTCGGGGACCGAGCCGCTCGTGCGGGTGATGATCGAGGCCGATGCCCAGTCGGTGGCCGACGCGGCCGCAGAACGGCTGCGCAGCGTGGTGACCTCGGAATTCGGGAGCGGCGAGGCGACCTAGAATTCCCGCGATGTGCGGCATCGTGGGTGTGCTTCGTCAGCGCGGCAGTCGGGTGCCGCCGGATTTGGCGATCCTCCGTCGCACCCTGGCCGAGGCCGAGGGCCAACTCGAGCTGATGGGCGACCCGACCGTCGCCGCGCTGGAGGCCGCAGCCCGAACCCTCGGTGAGGTCGACCGGCAGCTGCGCGAGGGCGATGGCGTGCGTGCCCTCGTCGACGACCCGATCGCGCGGGCCGGGCTCGCCCACCACGGCGACCGGGCGGCGGAACGCCTGGCCGAGATCGAGGCCCGGCTCGACGCGATGAAGACCATCGACGGTACCGACGTCGAAGCGTTGAACTCGGCGCTGATCACGTGCAAGGACGCGCTCTGGTCGATCCGCAAGGACCGCATCGATCTTGCGGTCGCGATCGAGGACCTGATGGGTGGAACGGGCTCGGCCGCGCTCGACGTGTTTCACGCGGTGCAGATCACGTTGTCGGCGATCGACCGGCTCGAGGTGCGGGGCCGCGACTCGGCGGGCCTACACCTGCTAGTCACCGGCCATGGTTTGGATCTCGACGATCCCACGATCGCGCGCATGGTCGCGCAACGCAGCGCGGATCCGCTCTTCACGGCGGGTTCCGTCCGCACTCCCGACGGTGATCTCGCGTTCGTCTACAAAACCGCGGCGGAGATCGGTGAGCTCGGCGACAACACCGCGCGCTTGCGCGCCCAGATTCGCGACGACGAGCTCTTGCATCTCGCGCTGCGGGCCGAGACCGCGCAGGCTTCCGTGCTCGCGCACACCCGTTGGGCCAGTATCGGCATCATCTCCGAGGCGAACGCGCACCCGCTAAACCAAGAGGAGCTCGACGGCGACGGCGCGGTCGATCGTTCGCGCGCCTACACGATCGCGGCGCTCAACGGCGACGTCGACAATTACGCCGATCTCAAGGCCCTCGACGGATTGCACTTCCCGGCCGAGATCACCACCGACGCCAAGGTGATCCCCGCGCTCGTCGCGCGCCGGATGGGCGCGGGTGTGGATCTCGTCGAGGCGTTCCGCTCGACCGTCGCGTCATTCGAAGGTTCGGTCGCGATCGCGCTCCAGTCGAGCGCCGACCCCGACTGTCTGTTGCTCGCGCAACGCGGAAGTGGCCAGGCGCTCTACGTCGGGCTCGCCCCCGACGCGTTCGTGGTTGCGAGCGAGCCGTACGGCCTGGTCGCCGAGTGCGGCGCCTATGTACGGCTCGACGGCGAGGCGATGGTCGATCCCGGCAACCCGGCGAGTCAGGGGCAGGTCGTGGTGCTCGACCGCGCGCGGGCGGGCACCTTGGCCGGCGTGCGGCGGCTGTCGTACGACGGGCGCGAGCTGCCGGTCGACGAGGCCGATCTTCAGGTGCCGCAGATCACGACCCGCGACGTCGACCGCGGCGATGCACCTCACTACCTCCTGAAGGAGATCACCGAGGCCCCGGCGTCTTTCCGCAAGACGCTGCGCGCCAAGATCGTCCAGCACGACGACGGCTTGCTCGACGTGCACCTCTCCTCGGAGGCGCTTCCCGACTCCGTGCGTGCCGCCCTGCGTTCGGGCGCGATCCGGCGCGTGCTCGTGATCGGGCAGGGAACCGCGGCGATCGCCGGTCAGAGTCTCGTGCAGGCCCTGCGCGGCGCGATCGCCGGAAGCCCGGTCACGATGGAGGCGACGCTCGCGACCGAGCTCTCGGGCTTCGGTCTCACGGCCGACATGAGCGACACGCTCGTCGTCGCGACCTCGCAATCGGGGACGACGACCGACACGAACCGCACGGTCGATCTCGCCCGCGCCCGGGGCGCGCTCGTGATCGCGATCGTGAACCGGCGGCAGAGCGATCTCGTCGACAAGGCCGACGGTGTGCTCTTCACGTCGGATGGTCGCGACGTCGAGATGAGCGTCGCTTCGACCAAGGCGTTCTACTCGCAGGTCGCGGCCTGCTTCCTCCTCGCGTTCGCGATAGCCGCGGAGCTGGGCGACGACGACGCCGAGCGGCGCCGCTATCGCCACCAACGCCTCGTCGCCCTGCGCGAGCTGCCGGGCGCGATGTTCGAGCTGATCGGCCGGCGCGCCATGATCGGCGCAACCGCGCAGCGCAACGCGCTGAGCCGCCGTTCGTGGGCAGTGGTCGGCAACGGCGCGAATCGCGTTGCTGCGTCCGAGATTCGCATCAAGCTCTCGGAGCTGTGTTACAAGTCGATCGCGTGTGACGTCACCGAGGACAAGAAGCACATCGACCTCTCGGCCGAGCCGATGATCCTCGTGTGTGCAGCCGGTTTGCGCGGTTCCAACGCCGACGACGTCGCCAAGGAGATCGCGATCTACCGGGCGCACAAGGCGGCCCCGATCGCGATCGTCGACGACGGCGAGAACCGGTTCACCGCCGCGGTCGACACGATCTCGGTTCCCGTGGTGCACCCCGATCTCGCGTTCGTCCTCTGCACGATGGCCGGGCACCTCTTCGGATACGAGGCGGCGCTGGCCATCGACGCGTCGGCGCGGCCACTGCGTGCGGCCCGCGGTTGCATCGAGACCGCGTTCGCCGACGCGGGCAGCCGCGACGACCCTCTCGGTGCGCTCGCGACCTCGCTCGAGCCGCATGCTGCGAGGTTCTTCGACGAGTTGCGCACGCGTAACTACGACGGGAGCCTCGAGGCTGCCACCGCCGTACGCGTCGCATCGGTGCTGCGCTACGCGACCGGTCTCCAGCAGCTCGACACGTACCAGATCGAGTTCGGCAAGGTCGGTACGCCGAGCACGGTGGTCGAAGACCTGAACGCCGCGCTCACGAAGGCAATCGAAGAGCTGACCCGTCCGATCGACGCGATCAAGCATCAGGCCAAGACGGTGACCGTCGGGATCTCGCGCTCCGACGAGACGCTGCTGCTCGTCCCGATCGTGAAGGAAGTTCTTGCCGCCGGCGCGCCGCGCGACAGCCTCACCTACCGCGCGTTGCGGACGCTCGTGGCCCTCGACGCGTCGGTCGACAGCGTCTCGGGCTGGACGCGCTACAACATCGAAGGCGAGACGATCAACGTGGTCGATCGCGGCGGAATCGCGCGCGACATCCCGTCGCGCACCGAGACCAATCCGGTGCTGCGCGGTAGCAAGCACCGGGCGGCGGCCGAGCGCGAAGTCACGGTCGTGCGGGGACGGGCCGACGGCCGGACGATGATCTTCGTGCCCGAGGTGAAGGGCAACCAGACGACGGGGCTCACCTTGCTGCACGTTCGGTTCCACGATCGGCTGCCGGGCGACGTGGCGCGCCGGGTGCTCGAGGGCTACCGCGATCGATACCAGGCGATTGCCGACCAGGTGACGGAGACGGAGCCGGTGATGCGCGACGACGTGCTCGGCACGATCGATTTCGTCGACCTCCTCACGGAGCCGGTCGTACGCCTCGCCGATTCCTGGAGAGCCTGAACCCGACGTGCGGCCCGTCGTCACCCCCGCGGAGATGGGCGAGGCCGATCGGCGCACCATCGCGGCGGGAACGCCTGAGGCGGTGCTCGTCGAGCGGGCCGGAGGCGCGGTCGCCCGGGTCGCGCTGCGCACGCTCGGTGGCACGTACGGGCGCCGCGTCGTGGTGGTGTGCGGCCGGGGCAACAACGGCGCGGATGGTGCAGTTGCGGCGCGACTCCTGCGGTCGCGAGGCGTAGGCGTCGACGAGCTCGTCCTGGCCGACGGCGTCGCCCCGCCGGCGCTGCGCCGGGCGTTGGTGCGGGCCGATCTCGCGATCGACGGCATGTTCGGCACGGGCTTGCGCGGGGCGCTCGAGGGTGACGCCGCGATCGTGGCCCACGCGCTGGCCGAGGCCGGGATCCCGACGCTGGCGATCGACATCCCGTCCGGAGTCGACGGCACCACCGGTGAGGTGCGCGGCGAGGCGGTGCGGGCGCACGAGACGGTGTGTTTCGCCGCGCTCAAACCCGGGTTGCTCTTCGAGCCCGGCCGCGCTCACGCCGGGCGCGTCCACGTCGCCGACGTCGGTATCGACGTCGGGTCGTCGCGACTGCACGTGCTCGAGCCCGCCGACCTCTGCCTGCCGAGACGCGCGCGTGACGGACACAAGTGGTCGGCCGGTGCATTCGTCGTGGGCGGATCGACGGGATTGGCCGGCGCACCGCTGCTGGCGGCGCATGCGGCCGCGCGCTGCGGTGCCGGCATGGTCGTGTGCGGCGTCCCCGGCGCCGACGCGGCGGCGCGCGCGAGCGGGACCGAGCTCGTGAGCCGCGCGCTCCCGGCCACGCCCGAGGGCGCGCTCGACGCCGACGCGGCCGATTCCGTTCTGGCCGAGATCGAGCGTTTCCGCGTGCTCGCGATCGGTCCCGGGCTCGGCCGCGACGCTCGAACGCAGGCCGCGGTACGGAGGCTGGTGGCCGAGTGTCCGATCCCGATCGTCGTGGACGCCGACGGTTTGAACGCGCTGGCGGACGAGCCCAAGGCGCTGCACGCGCGCCGCGCCGCGGGTTTCCCACCGGCGATCCTCACGCCGCACGCCGGCGAGTACGCGCGGCTCGCGTGCCACGCGGTCGGCGCAGATCGCGTGATCGCGGCGCGCGATCTCGCGGCCCACCTCGACGCGATCGTGTTGTTGAAGGGACCGGGAACTGTGATCGCCGCCCCTGACGGTCGCGCGGTCGTGAACCGCAGCGACAGCCCCGCGCTCGCCACCGCGGGAACCGGCGACGTGCTCACCGGCATCATCGCGGGGCTGCTCGCGTCGGGCGCGGCGCCGTTCGACGCGGCGGCGACCGGCGCTCATGTGCACGGCCGGGCCGCGACCGTGGCGGGAACCGGCGACGATCTCGTCGCACCCGACCTCATCGGGGCGTTGCACCCTACGCTGGACGCGCTCCGCTCCGGACGCGATCCCTGGGAGGAATGAATGCCCGGCTCCACGCTGGTGCGGGACGTGATGTCGACCCCGGTGGTGACGCTGCGTCCCGACGACAACGTCGAGCACGCCGCCGACCTGCTCGCCGAGAAGAATATCGGGTCGCTTCCGGTGGTCGACGACGAGGGCACGCTCGTCGGAATCCTTCGTGACGACGACCTCATCGCTTCGGAAGCGCGCGTGCACGTCCCGACGTTCATCAATTTCCTCGGGCTCGGCATGGCCTTCCCGGGCGAGATGAAGCACCTCGAGCGCGAGCTGAGGAAGATCGCGGGCGCCACCGTGCGCGACGTCATGCAGACCGATCCGCCGACCGTCTCGCCCGACGCGACCCTGGAAGACGTCGCGACGATCATGCACGATCAAGGCGTCAACAGCGTTCCCGTCGTCGATTCCGACAGCAAGGTCGTCGGCATCGTCGCGCGCGCCGACATCGTTCGCTTCATCGCCCGGACCACCTGACGTGGACCGCTGACGTGGACGCGTTCCGGCCGGTCTGGGCCGAGGTCGACCTGGAGGCTGTGCGCGCGAACGTGCGATCACTGCGCGCGCTCGTCGCGCCGGCCGCATTGTGCGCGGTGGTCAAGGCCGACGGCTACGGGCACGGCGCCGTCGCGGTGGGCCGGGCCGCGATCGAGGCCGGGGCCGGGTGCCTCGCGGTCGCGCTCGTCGAAGAGGGCGTGCAGTTGCGCGAGGCGGGGATCGACGCGCCGGTGCTCGTGCTGTCGGAACCGGTGCCGGACGCGGCCGAGACGGTTGTCGCGCATCGCCTCACGCCGGTGGTGTACACCGCGACCGGAATCGACGCCCTCGCCAAGGCCGCCGTCGCCGCCGGCGAGAGCCAACCCGTAGAAGTTCACCTCAAGGTCGACACGGGCATGCATCGTGTTGGTTGCGACCCTGACGACGCGGTCGAGCTCGCGGCGCATGTCGTCAACCGTCCGGAGCTACGGCTGGCCGGGGTGTGCACACACTTCGCGGTCGCCGACGAACCGGGAAACGACTACACCGACGCGCAGCAGCGCACGTTCGAACGCGTGTTGGACCAGATGCGCTCCCACGGCCTCCCCACCGATGTCGTGCACGCGTGCAACACCGCGGGTGCAGTCGGCGTACCGGGCGCGCGCTACGACATGGTGCGTATCGGGATCGGCATCTACGGGATCGCGCCCTCGCCCGCGCTTGCCGGCGCGGTCGATCTGGTACCCGCCATGGCGGTGAAAGCGCGCGTCTCGTACGTTCAACACCTGCCCGCGGGTGCACGCCTCTCCTACGGCCTGCGTTACCAGACGTCGAAGCCGACGCGCATCGCGACCGTCCCGATCGGGTATGCCGACGGGGTGCCGCGCGAGCTGTCACACCACGGCGGTGAGGTGTTGATCGGTGGTCGTCGCCACCCGATCGCGGGAACGGTGACGATGGACCAGCTCATGGTCGACGTCGGCGACCTGGCCGTCGACGTCGGCGACGAGGTCGTGCTGATCGGGCGCCAGGGCGACGAGCGGATCACCGCGGAGGAATGGGCCGACCGGATGCGCACCATCGCTTACACGGTCGTGTGTGGGGTCGGCCCGCGCGTTCCCCGGAGGTACCCCTGAGCCTCGCGCGCCGGGCCGGGATCGCCGCGGGGACGCTCGGCGGTGTGGCCGGGCTCGTGTACGGCGCGCAGCGACTCGCCGCGACCCGGATGCGGCGCGCGCCCGACGGCGACGCGCGGCGCGTGCTCGATGCGACCACGTACGTCGATCGCCGGCTCGACACGCACGACCGCGGCACGATCTACGTCGTCGAGAATGGCAACGAGCTCGATCCGCCGATCGTCCTCTCGCACGGCGTCACGTTGTCGGTGCGCACGTGGTTCCACCAGCTCGAGGAACTGCCCAAGGAGGGCTTCCGTGCCATCGCTTTCGACCATCGAGGTCACGGGCGTTCCGTGCTCGGCCGGGAAGGTCACTCGGTGGAGAACCTCGGTCGCGACGTGAAGACGGTCCTCGAGGGTCTCGACCTGCGGGGCGCCGTGCTCGTGGGTCACTCGATCGGTGGTGTCGCGGTGCAGTCGTTCGTCACGCGCTTTCCGCAAGTCGCGGCCGAGCGCGTCGCCGGCATCGTATTGTTGTCGACGCTGGCGTACACGCCGTTCGGGTCGCGTTCGACCCGTACGAAGGCGCGACTCGAGAAGATCTCGAAGCGAACGCCCGACGCGCAGTGGCTGTGGGATGCGCCCAACCTCGGATTCCTCGCCGCGCGCGTCGGCTTCGGCAAGAACCCGCAGCCGAGCCACGTCGAGCTCGTCCGCAAGATGATGGCCGAGTGCGCGCCGGAGACCCGCCGTGACGCGCCGAGGGTGCTCGTCGGTCTCGACCTCACCCGGGAGCTCCCGAACGTGCGTATCCCGACGCTGGTCGTCGTTGGGACCGCCGACGTTCTGACGCCTCCGTTCGAGGCCCGGCGCATCGCCGAGCTCGTCCCCGGCGCTCGCCTCGAGCTGATGCGCGACGGCGGCCACATGCTGATGCTCGAGCGGACCGACGAGCTCGACCGGCTGATCGTCGACTTCGCCCGCTCGGTGCGCGGCAAGGCGACCTGAGCGGTCCTCGGCGCGACCATCTGCCCTTGCGCGACGATTGCAACGTGTCGAGCTTCGCGGTCGCGGGAGTGCGCGTCGGCCACGTGACCGGAAACGGCACCGGCGTGACGGTGATGTTGTTCGCCTCGGGCACAGTCGGTTCCGCCGAGGTGCGGGGAGGTGCGCCCGCGACGCGCGAGACGGATCTGCTCGATCCCTCCCGCCCCGTCGCGCGCGTCGACGCGATCGTGCTGGCGGGCGGCTCGGCCTTCGGCCTCGCCGCGGCCGACGGCGTGATGCGGTATCTCGCGGAGCGCGGCCAGGGCTTCGCGACCGCGGCCGGAGCCGTGCCGATCGTCCCCGCGGCGTGCATCTTCGACCTGGTGGAAGCCGGTGGCCCGCCGCCGGGCGCTGACGACGGTTACGAGGCGGCGGTCTCGGCCGCGCGCGACGAGGCGCTCGAGCCGGGTCGCGTCGGTGCGGGTGCGGGGGCAACCGTGGGAAAGTGGCGTGGCCGCGAATGGGCGGCGCCCGGCGGCGTGGGCGTCGCCGAGACCACGATCGACGGCGTTCGCGTCGGGGCGCTGGCCGTCGTCAACGCGCTCGGCGACGTCATCGCCGCCGACGGCACGACGTTGGCCGGCTCGAGCGCGCCGCTCGAAGCGCCGGGCTTCCCGAGCCCGCTGCCGTTCGAGGAAAGTCGCGCGAACACGACGCTCGCGGTCGTGGTCACCGACGTGGTCCTCGACAAGCCCGCGTGTTTCCTGCTCGCCCAGAGCGCGCACGACGGTTTCGCGCGGGCGTTGCGTCCCGCACACACGCGCTTCGACGGCGACATCGCCTTCGCGGTCGCGACGGCCGCGACGACTCCCGAGGTCGCGCCGAACCTCGATCGCCTTCGGGTCGCCGCCGCCGATGTGGTCGCCGAGGCAATACGCATGTCGGCGGGCCGCACGTCGGGATCGGGCCGCTAGCATGCGCCCTTCGTCCCTGGGAGTGCCGTGACCTCCGACCCGCTGTCCACGTCGCCGCATTCCGCCCATGCCGGTGCGACGTTGCCGGAAGTAGCGGCGGCGGCATCGACCTGCACGCTGTGCAAGCTCGCCGGCGGCCGGACCCAAGTCGTGTTCGGGGTCGGCCGCGCCGACGCCGAGCTGATGTTCGTGGGCGAAGGTCCGGGCGAGCAGGAAGACCTGAAGGGCGAACCGTTCGTGGGCCGCGCCGGTCAGCTTCTCACGCAGCTCATCGAGGGAATCGGCCTGACCCGGGCCGACGTGTACATCGCGAACGTCGTGAAATGTCGTCCTCCGGGCAATCGCGATCCGCACCCGGACGAGATCGAGGCGTGCGCGCCGTGGCTCGACCGCCAACTCGAGCTCGTCCGGCCGCGCGTCATCGTCACACTCGGCAACTTCGCGACGAAGCTGCTGTTGCAGACCAAGGAGGGCATCACGAAGCTGCGCGGCACCGAGTTTGCGTTCACGCGCGCGGGCCACGCCGCGATCGTGATCCCGACGCTGCACCCCTCAGCCGTGTTGCGCTCCGGTGGTCGCGCGCTGGCCGAGGCGCGCGCCGACTTCGTGCACGTGAAGCGCGCGCTCGTTCGCGCATGATGGAGATGGCTGTGCTGACGACGAAGGGAGCGCAGGAGACAGAAGCGATCGGAGAGGCCGTCGGATCTCAGCTCCGCGTCGGCGACCTCGTCGTGCTCACCGGCGACCTCGGCGCCGGCAAGACGACGTTCGCGAAAGGGTTGGCGCGCGCACTCGGCGTCACCCAGCGGGTGACGAGCCCGACCTTCACGATCGTGCAGGAATACGAAGGCCGGGTGCCGGTCGCGCACGTCGACGTGTATCGCCTCGACCGGATCCAGGAGCTTCACGATCTCGGTTTCGAAGAGCTGCTCGAGGGTCGGGTCACCGTCGTCGAATGGGGAGAGGCGATCGCGCTCGTGCTCCCGCGCGAGCGCATCGACGTGCGGATCGCCATGGATGGGGCCGGGGACGGCGACGACGACCTCCGCGTCGTCGAGATCGTCGCGACCGGACCGGGCTGGGACGATCGGCGCCCGGCTCTCGAGGCCGCGCTCGCGCCGTTCGGAGACGCGTGATGCTGCTCCTCGGTCTCGACACCTCGACCCGCCGGGTCGGCATCGTGCTCGCGAACGAGCGGGGCATGATCGGTCGCGTCGAGCTCGGCGGCACCGCCGACACCACGCCGCCCCGTCACGCCGAGACCCTCGCGCCTGCGATCGCGTGGTGTTGCGAGCGTTGCGGTGTCGAGCTCACGCAGGTGTCGGCGATCGCGGTCGGCATCGGACCGGGGATGTTCAGCGGCCTGCGCGTCGGCGTGACCACCGCGAAGGTGCTCGCGCAGTCGCTGCGCGTGCCGGTGATCCCGATTCCGAGTCTCGATCTCCTCGCATACCCGCTCCGCTATTCGCGCCGGCTCGTCGTCGCCACGATCGACGCCCGTCGCCACGAGCTCTACTGGGCGATCTACCTGCAGGTGCCCGGCGGGGTGCAGCGCGTCTCCGAGTACGAGCTCGGCACCCCCGACGATCTCGTCGCCGAGCTCGAGGCCAGGGGCGAGGACGCGCTCGTGTGTGGTGACGGGTCGTTGCGGTTCGCCGACGCGTTCGTGCCGCTCGGGAGCCGCGTCGAGCTCGCCGGGCCCGCGCACGCCTCACCGAGCCTCAGCGCTCTTGCCGAGCTCGCATTGGCGCGCTACGAACGCGAGGAGTTTTGCGCACCTTCGGAGGTCCTGCCGATGTACCTGCGCCAGAGCGACGCCGAGCTGGCGTGGAATCGCAAGGGCAGGTGATGGCGGCCGAACGCGAGGTCGACTTCGATGTGCACATCGCGCCGATGCGCCGCCGGCACCTGCGCGGCGTGGTGCGGATCGAATCGCAGGTGTACCCGCGACCGTGGTCGCACTCGTTGTTCGTGAGCGAGCTCGCGTTGCGGTCGTCTCGCTCCTACGTCGTGGCCAAGGTCGGGCGCGAAGTCGTCGGCTACGCCGGCTTGATGATGTCGCTCACCGACGGGCACGTCACGACGATCGCCGTCGATCCGGCCTGGCATCGTCACGAGATCGGCACGCGCCTCCTGCTCACCCTCGCGCACGAGGCGATCGATCGTGGCGCCCTCGCGATGACCCTCGAGGTGCGCCTGTCGAACCGCGGTGCGCAGGAGATGTACAAGCGGTTCGGGTTCACTGCGGTGGGCGTGCGCAAGGGGTATTACGGCGACACGGGTGAGGACGCGCTCGTCATGTGGTCGTACGAGGTGAGCGAACCGCCCTACCGGCGGTTGCTCGAGGGCATCGAGCGCGGCATCCGCGGCACCACCGTGGTCGAGCGGCTCCGCGGGTGGTCGTGAGCCGCGTGCGCGTGCTCGGGATCGAGACGTCGTGCGACGAGACGGCGGCCGCGGTCGTCGACGACGGTCGTCAGGTTCGGTCGTCGGTCGTCGCGAGCCAGGCCGATCTGCACGCGCGCTACGGCGGCGTCGTCCCCGAGATCGCGAGCCGCGCGCACGTCGAGCTGATCTGCGACGTCATCGAACAGGCGTTGGTGGAGGCGGGTTCGTCCCTGCACGAGCTCGACGCCGTCGCCGCGGTGCGGGGTCCGGGTCTCGCGGGTGCGTTGCTCGTGGGTGTCAGCGCCGCGAAGGCGATCAGTCTTGCGAGCCGGTTGCCGTACGTCGCGGTGCATCACCACGAGGCGCATCTCTACGCGGCGATGATCGAGGACCCGCAGCTCGAGCCGCCGCTCGTCACCCTCATTGTCTCCGGTGGTCACACGCTCCTGATCGCGATGGACGGCCACGGCCGTTACCGCGTGCTCGGCGAGACGGTCGACGACGCGGCCGGAGAAGCGTTCGACAAGGTCGCGCGGTTCCTCGGGCTCGGATATCCCGGCGGACCCGCGATCGACCGACTCGCGCGCGAGGGCGATCCGGAGGCAATCCGCTTCCCCCGCCCCATGCGCGCCGAGGGCCACGATTTCTCGTTCTCGGGCCTGAAGACCGCCGTCGTGCAATACGTGCGCAAGCACCCGGAAGCCGACGTCGCCGACGTCGCGGCGTCGTTCCAGGCCGCCGTCGTCGACGTGCTGGTCGACAAACTCCTCGCCGCGGCGCGGGAGACCGGAATCGACACCGTGGTCGCGGGCGGCGGGGTGGCGGCGAACTCGGTGTTGCGAGAGCGCCTGCTCGACCTTGCCGTCGCCGGGGAGGTGCGGGTCGTGCTGCCGAGCGTCGCCCTGTGCACCGACAACGCGGCGATGGTCGCGGCGGTAGGGGCGTATCGCCTCGCCGCCGACGGCCCGACCCCGCTCGAGGCCCCGGTCGTCCCGAACCTCCGCCTGGTGTGATCCCGGCGCCGGCCCGGCTTCGGCCGGCCCGGGGCGAGCTTGCCGGTCCCGGGTGCGACTTGGTACGATTAGCACTCGAACCCGGCGAGTGCTAATCGTTGCGCTCGCCGCACCCCGCGTACGTGACGCCCGCAAGGGCGTCCAGATCCCCGCTCACATGGAGGCGCACCGATGAACCTGCAGCCGTTGGAGGACCGAATCGTCGTCCGTCCGGCCGAGGCCGAGGAGACGACCCACAGCGGCCTCGTCATCCCCGACACCGCGAAGGAGAAGCCCCAGCAGGGTGAAGTCCTCGCGATCGGTCCCGGACGCCGGGCCGAGACCAGCGGCGAGCTCATCCCGATCGACCTCACCGTCGGCGACACCGTCGTGTACTCGAAGTACGGCGGCACCGAGATCACGGTCGACGGCGAGGACCTTCTGATCCTCAGCTCACGCGACGTGCTCGCGAAGCAAAAGGGCACCAAGAAGAAGTAGTAGTCGTTCTCGTTCGTCCGGATCTGCGTGAGCCTCGGGTCGCAACCCGACGCTCACGCAGTTTCGCGTTATCTCGAGTCCTGGGCGGCGGCGGCGGCCTTGGCCCACTTGTAGTCGGCTTTGCCGTTCGGGCCACGCACGACTTCGTCGACGATCACGAATCGTCGGGGGCGCTTGAAGCGCGCGAGCGACTCCATCGCCGCGCCCAGCTCTTCGGGCGTGGCGTGCTCGCCCGGCCGCAACGACACCACCGCGGTGACCGCCTCGCCGAAGCGCTCGTCGGGCACACCGACGACGAGGCAGTCGGCGACCGCGGGATGCATCTTCACCGACTCCTCTACCTCTTCGGGGTAGATCTTCTCGCCGCCGGAGTTGATCACCACCGAGCCGCGCCCGAGCAGCGTGATCGTGCCGTCGGCCTCGACGCCGGCGAAGTCGCCGGGCACCGACCAGCGGCTCCCGTCGATGACGAGGAAGGTCGCGTCCGACTTCTCCTCGTCCTTGTAGTACCCGAGCGGGATGTTGCCGCCGACCGCGAGCCGGCCGACCTCACCCGATCCGGGGACGACCTCGACGCCGTTGTCGGTGAAGACCTTGGTGTGCGTTCCGATCGTGAATCTCGCAGTCTGCTGCTCCGAGCCGGGCACGCTGATCGAGCCCGCGAAGCCCACGCCCTCGCTCGAACCGAGCGAGTCGTAACAGACGAAGGCGCCGCGCTGCATAAGCCCGTGCTTCACCTCCGCCGACCACATCACGCCCGAGCTGATGATCAGCTCGACCGACGACACGTCGTACGGAGTGCCCTTCGCCTCGGCCTCCTCGAGTGCGCGCAGCATCGGCTTCGCGAACGCGTCTCCGACGATCGCCATCTGCGTCACGCGCTCGCGCTGCACCGTCTCCCAGAGCTCGTGCGCATCGAAGTGCCGGCCGACGAGCGTGACCAGACCGGCGCCGAGGAAGAGGGCCTGGAACGACGTGAACGCACCGGTTCCGTGCATGAGCGGCGACGCGGGGAGGTGCACGCGGTTCGCGCCGGCGTCGACGAGCGACCTCGCGAGGGTCCCGACCTCGGCCATCGTGTCGGGGCGCGTGAGCCCGACCAGTGGGTACGCGCCGTCGCCGAGGACCCCGAACAGGTCGGCATTGCGCCACATGACGCCCTTCGGCATGCCCGTGGTGCCGCCGGTGTAGAGGAAGTAGAGGTCGTCGCCGCTGCGCTCGACGCGGTCCATAGGCTCGTGGCGCGCGAGCAGGTCTTCGTACTCCACCGCGAACTCCTGGCGCGGCGACCCGTCGTCGACCTGGATCCAGAGCTTCACGAGCGGCGCGCGGTCGCGGATCTTGGCCACCTGATCACCGAGAGATCCGTGGAACAACAACGCTTCGGCGTCGGAGTTGTCGAGCAGGTAGACGAGCTCGTCTTCGAGATACCGGTAGTTCACGTTCACCGGTACGCCGCGCATCTTGAACGTGCCGTACAGGGCCTCGGTGTACTCGTTGCAGTTGTAGAGGTACGACGCGACCTTGGCGCCGGGCTTCAGGCCGGCCGCCGAGAACGCGCCAGCCGCACGGGCGGCGCGCTCGTCGAACGACCGCCACGAGACGCGGCGGTCGCCTTGGATCAACGCGACGCGATCGGGGAGCGCGTCGCAGACCGACTCGAATGCTGTTGCGAGGTTCCAGTCCATTGGGGCTGGAGTTTCGCACGGCGTCGGTACGATCGTCACAGTGGCGACGCGACGCGGAGGTCAACAGCGCATTCCCCGTCCTGAGTCGTACCGTGCCGGTCGGCCGCCGCAGTGGGCGGCGCTCGCGTCCGATCAACGCCGGTTCACGCTCGCCGAGGTCCGGGCGAGGCTCGCCGACATGCCCCCGGCGGTCGAAAAGGGTCCGAACGTCGAAGGCAGCCAGGCCGCGGCGGTGCTGGTGCCGTTGTACGAGGCCGACGGCGATACCCACGTCGTGCTCATCAAGCGGCCCGAGACGATGAGGTCACACCGGGGCGAGATCGCGTTCCCGGGCGGCAAGTTCGAGGCCGGTGTCGACACCGACCTGCGCGCGACGGCATTGCGCGAGGCGCACGAGGAGGTGGGTCTGTCGCCCGACGACGTGGAGATCGTGGCGCGCCTCGACGGCATCGGTACCGTCGCGACGCGGTTCACGATTACGCCGTACGTCGGCATCCTGGCGGGCCCGCCCGTGCTCACCCCGAACCCGCGCGAGGTCGAGCGGATCCTCGAGGTCCGACTGTCGGAGTTGCTCGACCCCGACGCGTACCGCGAGGAACGCTGGGACACCCACACCGCCGACTTCGACGTGCATTTCTACGATCTCGAGGACGAGACGGTCTGGGGTGCGACCGCGCGCATCCTCACGAGCTTCCTGGCGCATCTCGTCGCGGGACGTTGACGAGCGCCGGGCCCCGTTGTGCCCCTCCGGATCGGCAGTAAGCTCGGGGTTGATGCGAAACCAGGGGGGAATCGCGTTCGCGGCAACGCTCGCGGCCGTCGTGCTCGGCGCCGCGTGCTCGTCGTCTGCGAACCACTCGGCCGCGGGGAAGGTGGTCGCTCCGCCCGCGAACGCGTCGCCCGCCGAGCCGGCAACAACCACGACGACGCAGCCCACCGCGATCGGCCTGCGCACCAACGTCGACGAGAAGGCGGAGTTCGGCCCCGACAAGCCCCTGACGCCGGCGCAGCGCCAGGAGCTCGCGATCCAGCTCGTCGCGGCCCGTTCGACTGCGCTGCGATACCCGACGGTTGCCGCGGCGACGCGCGCGGGTTACATCCTGGCGGGTGAGTTCACGCCGGGAGCGGGCGCGCACTACGTCTCGATCACCAAGAGCGCGTCGTCGTACCTCGGCCACACGAGCGCCATGGATCCGGCGCACCCGCTCGCGCTGATCTACGAAGGCACGGCGCCCACCTCGCGCGTCGTCGGGCTGATGTACGGAGCGTTCACTGTGGCCGCGCCCGAAGGCTTCACCGGCCCGAACGACCACTGGCACCGGCACACGAACCTCTGCATCACGTTCGACAAGGGCTCGATCGGCATTCCCTTCCCGCCGGACTCGAACGTGAAGAAGTCGGCGTGCGACGCGCTCCACGGTCAGTTCATGCGCGAGACGCTCTGGATGGTGCACGCGTGGGTCGTTCCGGGTTGGGACAGCCCACAGGGCGTGTTCTCGCACGCGAACATCGATCTGCACTGCGCGGACGGCACCGACCGCACCGACAAGATCGGGTTCTGCACCGGCGCGAGCGCCTGACCCGGCGGGTCGTCCGGGCGCCCCGGCCACTGGGCCAGCGTCACGAGTTCGTCGCAAGAGGTGGGTAACCTGGCAAGTTCCGAGGTGAGTCGACGTCCGAAGTCCGAAGCGAGACGACAGGGCCGGAGGAACCGTGGAAGTTGAGATCGGGATCGGAAAGTCTGGACGCCGTGCGTACGGGTTCGACGACATCGCGATAGTGCCGAGCCGGCGCACGCGAGATCCCGAGGACGTCGACATCACGTGGGAGGTCGACGCGTACAAGTTCGAGCTGCCGATGATGGCCGCGGCGATGGACGGTGTCGTCTCGCCGTCGACCGCGATCGAGATCGGACGACTCGGCGGGCTTGCGTGCCTGAACCTCGAAGGCCTCTGGACGCGTTACGAGGATCCCGACGCGGTGTACGAGGAGATCGCCGCGCTGCCGCCCGAGAAGGCGACGCGCCGGATGCAGGAGCTGTACGACGAGCCGATCAAAGAAGAGCTCATCCCGCAGCGCATCCGGGAGATCAAGGCCGGTGGCGTCACGGCGGCTGCGTCGCTCACACCGCAGCGGGTCGAGCAGTACGCGAAGCACGTCCTCGACGCCGAGCTCGACCTCTTGGTCGTGCAAGGCACAGTGGTGTCGGCCGAGCACGTCTCCCACGATCCCGCGCGCCAGCCACTCAACTTGAAGAAGTTCATCCGCGAGTTCGAGCTGCCGGTCATCGTCGGCGGCTGCGCGTCGTACTCCACCGCGTTGCACCTCATGCGCACGGGCGCGGTCGGCGTCCTCGTCGGCGTCGGTCCCGGTCACGCGTGCACGACCCGCGGTGTGCTGGGCATCGGCGTGCCGCAGGCGACCGCGATCGCCGACGCCGCCGGCGCGCGCATCCGTCACCTCGACGAGACGGGCGTGTACGTGCACGTCATCGCCGACGGCGGCATGTCGACCGGCGGCGACATCGCCAAGGCGATCGCGTGCGGCGCCGACTCGGTGATGATCGGTTCCCCGCTCGCGACCGCGTACGAGTCGCCCGGGCGCGGATTCCACTGGGGCATGGCGACGTTCCACCCCACGCTGCCGCGCGGTGCGCGTGTGTTCGCGGGCCAGAAGGCGACACTCGCCGAGATCCTCACCGGACCCGCACACGAGAACGACGGAACGCTGAACCTGTTCGGCGGTCTTCGCACGTCGATGGCAACGACGGGCTACGAGACCGTCAAGGAATTCCAGAAGGCCGAAGTGATGGTCGCGCCGGCGTTGAAGACGGAGGGCAAGTCGTTGCAGCGCGCGCAGGGCATCGGTATGGCCTGATGGAGATCATCGGAGCGTGAACGACTCGCCCGACCTCGTCCTCGTCGTCGACTTCGGGGCGCAGTACGCACAGCTGATCGCGCGACGGGTGCGCGAGTTGCACGTCTACAGCGAGATCGTCCCGCGTTCGACGCCGATCGCCGACATGCTCGCCCGCAAGCCGAAGGCGATCATCTTCTCGGGCGGCCCGGCGTCGGTGCACGTGCCCGGCGCGCCCGACATCGATCCCGCGGTGTACGACGCGGGGGTTCCGCTGCTCGGCATCTGTTACGGCGCGCAGCTCGTCGCACGCGATCTCGGCGGCGAGGTGGCCAAGACGGGTCAGGGCGAGTACGGACGCACCGAACTGCATGTAGAGGGCTCGTCGTTGCTGTTCGCCGACCTCCCGGTGGACGAGGTCGTGTGGATGAGCCACGGCGACTCGATCACCGCGGCGCCGGCCGGCTTCACCGTGACCGCGCGCACCGCCGCCGTACCCGTCGCCGGGCTCGAAGACCGTGATCGGGGCATCTACGCCGTTCAGTTCCATCCCGAGGTCGCGCACACCGAGCACGGAATGCAGATCCTCAAGGCGTTCCTGTTCGAGGCCGCGGGTTGCCGGCCCACGTGGACGAACGTCTCGATCATCGAGCACGCGGTCGCGGAGATCCGCGCCCAGGTCGGCTCGGAGCGCGTGATCTGCGGCTTGTCGGGCGGGGTCGACTCGGCGGTGGCCGCCGCGCTCGTGCACAAGGCGATCGGCGACCAGCTCGTCTGTGTCTTCGTCGACACCGGACTGCTCCGGCTGGGTGAGGCGGAGCAGGTCGAGCAAACGTTCCGCGAGCAGTTCGAGGTCGAGCTCGTGCACGTGAAGGCGCAGGACCGGTTCCTCGACGCGCTCGACGACATCGTCGATCCCGAACGCAAGCGCAAGACGATCGGCGAGCTCTTCATCCGCGTGTTCGAAGAGGCGGCCCAAGATCTCGGCGACGCGCGGTTCTTGGTGCAGGGGACCTTGTATCCCGACATCGTGGAGTCCGGCGGCGGCGACAACGCGAACATCAAGAGCCACCACAACGTCGGTGGTCTGCCCGACGACATGGAATTCGAGCTCGTCGAGCCCCTGCGCGCGCTGTTCAAGGACGAGGTGCGCGCGATCGGCGAGGAGCTGGGTCTCCCGGAGGAGATCGTCTGGCGCCAGCCGTTCCCGGGTCCGGGGCTCGCGGTGCGCATCATCGGCACGATCACGCGCGAACGCGTCGAAATCCTCCAACAGGCCGACGCGGTCGTCGTCGAGGAGATCAGGCGAGCCGGCCTCTACCGCGAGATCTGGCAGAGCTTCGCGGTCCTGCCGGCCGTGAAGACCGTCGGTGTCATGGGCGACGACCGTACCTACGCGTACCCGATCGTGCTGCGCGCGGTGACGTCCGACGACGCGATGACGGCCGACTGGGCCCGCCTGCCCTATGAGGTGCTCGAACGCATCTCCTCGCGGATCATCAACGAAGTTCCCGGGGTGAACCGGGTGGCGTACGACATCACGTCGAAGCCGCCCGGGACCATCGAATGGGAGTGAAGCGCCATTCCGGGCCGGGTTCCGCTTTTCGGCAGTCGCCGGGTAGAAATGGAGCAGACCACGGCATGACACGAGGGGAAACGCAATGGACGCGGCACTGAATCAGACGGCGCGGGCACTGGTTGCACCGGGTAAGGGCATCCTGGCCGCAGACGAGAGCGGCGGCACGATCAAGAAGCGCTTCGATTCGATCGGGTGCGAGTCGACCGAGGACCGCCGGCGCGCCTACCGCGAGATGCTCTTCACGACCCCCGGCGCGGCCGAGTACGTCAGCGGTGTGATCCTCTTCGACGAGACGATCCGCCAGAACGCGTCCGACGGTCGCCCGCTCGCGAAGATCCTCGAGTCGCAGGGGATCATCCCCGGCATCAAGGTCGACAAGGGCGCGGTGCCGCTCGCGAAGTCTCCCGACGAGCTCGTGACCGACGGACTCGACGGATTGCGCACGCGGCTGGTCGAGTACCGCGATCTCGGTGCGCGTTTCGCGAAATGGCGCGCGGTCATCACGATCGGTGCGCACATTCCCTCGCGGCTGTGCCTCGACGTGAACGCGCACGCACTCGCGCGTTACGCCGCACTGTGCCAGGAGGAAGGCATCGTGCCGATCGTCGAACCCGAGGTCCTGATGGACGGCGACCACTCGCTCGAGCGTTGCTACCAGGTGACGAGCGACACGTTGCACCGCGTCTTCGACGAGCTCTACGACCAGCGGGTCGAGCTCGGGGGCATGTTGTTGAAGCCGAACATGGTCCTGCCGGGCAAGGGTCACCCGAGCTATCCCGTGGCTCCGGAGATCGTCGCCGACGCGACGATCTCTTGTTTTCGCACGGTGGTCCCGGCCGCGGTGCCCGGCATCGTGTTCCTGTCCGGCGGTCAGGGCGACGAGGAAGCCACGGCCAACCTGAACGCGATGAACGCCAAGGGCCCGCACCCATGGCAGCTGTCGTTCTCGTACGGCCGGGCTTTGCAAGCGGCGGCCCTGAAGGCGTGGAAGGGCGACGACGCCAACGTGAGCGCCGGTCGAGCTGCGTACGTGCACCGCACCCGTATGAACAGCCTCGCTCGCTCGGGCGCGTACACGCCCGAAGCCGAGAAGGCCGCGTCGTAGCTCGCACTGACACGCGTGTAATTCGTCCCCGGTACCATGCATTGGTCATGGTCGACACGGAGCCTGCCGTCCCGGCTCGAGGACGGAGCCTGGATCTCTCGGGGCTGAATCCGGCCCAGTACGAGGCCGTGACGCTGCCGGCCGGACCGGTTCTGGTGATCGCGGGCGCGGGCTCCGGGAAGACCCGGGTGCTGACGCACCGCCTCGCGTATCTCGTGGCCGAGCTCGGCGCGTCGCCGTTCGAGATCCTCGCGATCACCTTCACGAACAAGGCCGCGGGCGAGATGCGCGAACGGGTCGCGCAGCTTGTCGGTCCGGTCGGGCACCGGATGTGGGTGTCCACTTTCCACGCCGCCTGCTCCCGCATCCTGCGGCGAGAGGCGTCGCTGCTCGGGTACCGGTCGAGCTTCACCATCTACGACCAGGCCGACGCCACGCGACTCACCGACTGGGTCCGACGCGACCTCAACCTCGACCCCAAGCGGTTCCCCGCGCGCCAGCTCCACGCGCAGATCAGCTCGTTGAAGAACGAGTTGATCCTGCCGGCCGAATACGCCGCGCAGGCGGTCGGTCCGGCCGAGCGCCGCATCGCCGAGATCTACACCGAGTACCAGCGCCGCTTGGCCGAGGCCTCGGCCGTCGACTTCGACGACCTGCTCGTGCTCACCGTTCGCCTATTCCGCGAGTACCCCGAAGCGTTGTTCCGCTACCAGCAGCGGTTCCGGCACGTCCTCGTCGACGAGTTCCAGGACACCAACGCCGCGCAATGGGAGCTCGTGCGCCTGCTCGCGCTGGAGCATCGCAGCATCATGGTCGTCGGCGACGACGCGCAAAGTGTGTACCGGTTCCGCGGAGCCGACTTCCGGAACCTGTTGAAGTTCGAGGACGCGTTCCCCGACGCGACGATCGTCGTGCTCGATCAGAACTACCGATCGACCCGGCGGATCCTCGAAGCCGCCAACGCGGTGATCGCGAACAACGCGTCGACGCGCAAGAAGCACTTGTGGACCGACAAGGGCGTGGGCGAGCAGATCGTCCGCTATCAAGGCGACGACGAGCACGACGAGGCGCAGTTCGTCGTGCGCGAAGTCCACCGGCTCGTCGACGCGGCCGAGTACCGCTACGGCGACATCGCCGTCTTCTACCGCACGAACGCGCAGAGTCGCGTGCTCGAGGAGTCACTGGTCCGGTCGGGCGTGCCCTATCGGGTGTTCGGGGGCGTCAAGTTCTACGACCGGCGCGAAGTGAAAGACGCGTTGGCGTATCTGCGGGCGTTGGTCAACCCCGACGACGAGGTGTCGTGGAAGCGGATCGTCAACACCCCGCGGCGGGGCGTCGGCGACACGTCGATCGCCAAGATCGACTCGTACGCGCACGGCGCGGGCGTCACGTTCCGTGCGGCCGCGGGCGAGGCGGTGGCGGCCGGTGTCACGGGGAAGGCGCTCGGCGGGCTGCGCGACCTGCTCGATCTGATGCACGAGGTGGAGGCGGCGGCTCCCGGCGGCGTCGGGTCGACGCTCGAAGCAGTCTTGACGCGCAGCGGCTATCTCGCCGAGCTCGAAGCGGAGCGGTCGGTGGAGTCGCACGGTCGCATCGAGAACTTGCAGGAGCTCGTGGGCTCCGCGCGGGCGTTCGACGAACAGGTCGAGCGCGGGGAACTTGGCGGGCTCGCGGCGATTGGTGGCGTGGGCGTCGGCGAAGCGGCGGGTGTGAGCGGTGCGGGCGGCCCGGAGGGGCTCGCCCGCGTGCAGGCGTTCCTGGAAGCGATCTCGCTCGTGACCGATCTCGACGAGAACGATCCCGAGGGGAGCTCGGTCACGCTCATGACGTTGCACTCGGCGAAGGGTCTCGAGTTCCCGGTCGTGTTCCTCATCGGGCTCGAGGACGGCGTCTTCCCCCACCTGCGGAGCCTGGGTGATCCCGACGAGCTCGAAGAAGAGCGCCGGCTCTGTTACGTCGGACTCACGCGCGCGGAGGAGCGGTTGTACCTCTGCCACGCGTGGAGTCGGATGATGTTCGGCACGACCGACTACCGGCCGCCGAGCCGGTTCCTCGACGAGATTCCCGCGGAGCTGATCGTGTCGGCGGATGGCGACGAGCAACCGGCGCGCGGACGGCGGGGTAGCGGCGGTGAAGGTGCTCGCCGTGGTGGCGGGTTGGGAGCTCACCGCGAGGCGGTCGTCGCGGCCGCGATGCGTCGCGACAACGAACCGTCTCCCGGCGCGCGCGGCGCCGAGCAGTTGGGGCTGCGGGTCGGCGACGACGTCCACCACGACAAGTTCGGCGACGGCGTGATCGTCGACATCACCGGCAGCGGTGACAAGGCCGAAGCGCGCGTGCGGTTCCGCGACGTCGGCGAGAAGACGCTGCTGTTGTCGTGGGCGCCGTTGGCGCGCGTCTAACCGGTTGTCGTCGTAGTCGTCGTCGACGAGAGCTCGGGCGGTCGCAGGTCGATGATGAGTGCGTCGGTCGTCCCGACCGTCTGGACGCTCACCGGGTATTGGGCGAGGTTTGCCGGATCGACTGTGTTGCCGCCGCACACCCAACGGGTTCCGCGGTCGCGCAGGTTCACGGCGCATCCCGACGGCTGCTGCACTCGGTACGCGGCGATGTTGCCGTTGTCGAGCGCGAGCCAGAATCCGCAGCTCGCGCCGCCCGTCACGAACGAAGAACCTTGCGTCTCGAGGCGCCCCCGGACATCGGACGCCTTGCCGAGGTTGAGCTCTCCGCAGACGGGGTTCTTCGAGCCCGAGGAGGTCGCGACGAGCATGCCTCCGGCTATGAACAAGCCCGCCAAGACCACGGCGACGGTCGCCGAAACGATGAGCTTGATGTCTGAGCTGCGGGCGCGAGAGGAGGCCACTACTGGTCCTTGGCTATGGTGAGCCGATGCTGCGACGCTACCGCGTCGTCATCGCCAAGCCCGGGCTGGACGGACACGATCGGGGGGCCAAAGTGATCGCACGGGCCCTGCGCGACGCGGGGTTCGAGGTCGTGTACACCGGCCTGTTCCAGACGGCCGAGCTCGTGGCGGAGGCGGCACTACAAGAGGATGCCGACGCGGTCGGCTTGTCGGTGTTGTCCGGCGCGCACATGACCCTCATCCCCAAGATCGTCGACGAGCTGCGCGCCCGCGACCTCGGCGACGTGCTGGTGTTCGCGGGCGGGATCATCCCCGAGGAGGACCGCCCCGCGTTGGCGGCGGCCGGTGTGGCGGCAGTGTTCACGCCGGGTGCTCCGCTCGGCGAGATCGTCGACTGGCTCGAGACCACCCTCGATTCGCAGACCTCACTCGAACGCACTCAGGAGTAGTTCGTTGGATCTCTTCGAGTATCAAGGCAAGCAGCTGTTCGCGCGCTACGGCATCCCCGTCTCCGCGGGCGGCGTCGCCGAAACCGTCGACGAGGCGGTGCGCGCGGCCGAGGCGGCGGGCTATCCCGTCGTCGTCAAGGCGCAGGTGCAGGTCGGCGGCCGCGGCAAGGCGGGGGGCATCAAGCTCGCCGCGAACGCCGACGACGTTCGCCTGCACGCCGGCAACATCCTCGGCATGGACATCAAGGGCCACGTCGTTTCGCGGGTCTGGGTCGAGCACGCGTCCGACATCGCCGAGGAGTACTACGCGTCGTTCACGCTCGATCGCAGCGCCAAGAAGTACCTGGGCATGTTGAGCGCGCAAGGCGGCATCGAGATCGAGACGGTGGCCGAGGAGAACCCCGACGCGATCGCGCGCCTGACGATTGATCCCGTCGACGGGCTGAGCGAGCCGAACTGCCGGGCGTGGGTCGAAGCGGCGAAGCTCAATCCGGCCGCGACCGACGGCGCGGTCGACATCCTCTTGAAGCTGTTCCACGCGTACGTCGACGGCGATGCCGACCTGGTCGAGATCAATCCCTTGATCCTGACGCCCGAGGGGAAGGTGCACGCACTCGACGCCAAGGTCTCGCTCGACGAGAACGCGCGGTTTCGCCACCCGGAGTGGGACGAGCTGGTCGGCCTCGAGAAAACGGACGCGCGCGAATTCGAGGCGGCCGAGAAAGGACTGCAGTACGTGGGTCTCGAGGGCAACGTCGGCGTCATCGCCAACGGCGCCGGGCTCGCGATGGCGACGTGTGACATCGTGCACGAGGTCGGCGGACGACCGGCCAACTTCCTCGACATCGGCGGCGGTGCGAGTGCGCAAGTGATGGCGAACGCGCTCGAGGTCATCAACAACGACCCGTCGGTGCGCTCCATCTTCATCAACATCTTCGGCGGCATCACCAAAGGTGAAGAGGTCGCGAACGGCATCGTGCAAGCGCTCGATCAGGTCTCGATCGCGTCACCGATCGTGATCCGCCTCGACGGGACGAATGCCGAGCAAGGCCGCGCGATCCTCTCCGGCTACGAATCCGATCGGCTCGTGAGCAAACCGACGATGGTGGAGGCCGCGCGCACGGCCGTGGAGATGGCGGAGGCGCGGTCGTGAGCATCTTGGTGAACGCCGACACGAAGGTGATCGTGCAGGGGATCACCGGTGGCCAGGGCCGTTTCTACGCCCTGCGCAACCGCGCGTACGGAACGTTGGTCGTCGGCGGAGTGAGCCCGAAGAAGGCCGGTACCGACGTCGAGGGCATTCCGGTGTTCGGGTCGGTGGCCGACGCGGTGCGCGAGACCGGCGCGACCGCGACGATGGTGATCGTGCCCGCGGCCGGGGCCGCGAGCGCGGTGCTCGAGGCGGCCGAAGCCGGACTCGAGCTGATCGTTGCGGTCACCGAGGGCATTCCCGTGCACGACGAGGCCCGCTTTTACAACCAGGTGCAGCGCGACTTCCCGTCGTCGCGCATCCTCGGGCCGAACTGCCCGGGCCTGCTCACTGTCGGGGAGTGCAACATCGGGTTCATCCCGGCGGAGGTCGCGCGGCCCGGCGGGCCGGTCGGCATCGTGTCTCGTTCGGGCACGCTCACGTATCAAGCGCTGAGCGACCTGGGCCAGAAGGGCATCGGCGTCACGACCTGCGTCGGCATCGGTGGAGATCCGGTACCCGGGACGAGCTTCATCGACTGCTTGTCGTTGTTCGAAGCCGATCCCGACACGAAGGCGGTCATCATGTTCGGAGAGATCGGCGGCTCCGCGGAAGAAGAAGCCGCCGACTTCATTCGCGCCAAGATGTCGAAGCCGGTCGTCAGCTACATCGCGGGCGTGACCGCGCCCCCGGGTAAGAAGATGGGGCACGCCGGGGCGATCGTCTCCGGTTCGAAGGGCACCGCGCAGGCGAAGATGGAAGCCCTCGAGGCCGCCGGTGTTCGCGTCGCGACGAATCCCACCGCCGCCGGCGAGTTGATGGCCGAGGTCGTGCGCGGGCTCTAGCCCGATGCGCGAGATGCGGCGACGCTCGCCGGGGTTCAGCTGATCGAGCACGTAGACGCCCCGGACGACGCGCTCGGCACGGCCCTTCACCGTCTCGTACCCGAGCGCGTCGGCGAGCCGCTTCACCGGATGACGTGACGCGATCGCGTATCCGTTCAGGTGCAGCTCGCGGTGTATCTCGACGAGGGTCATCTGGCGGCCGTTGCGCGCGAGGACGGCCAGTGTGGTCGAGCGCAGGTGCTTGCCTCTCAGAGGATGAGCGTTGGGTGCGACGGGCGGAAGGGGCGGCGGACCACCACGGTGCGTCACGCGGAACCCGTGCACGATGTCGTCGGGGTCGACGCGGGGCCACATCACGACGCGCATCTCCGCAAGGCGGGTGCGCACGTCGGCGAGCTGTCCGGAGAGGGCCCGCTGCGCATTGTCGAGCTCAGTTGCCCGGTCGAGCAGGGCCGCGCACTCCGCGTGGAAGATGGCGAATTCCCGCGGACCGTGCGGGACGCGGCGGTAGCGAGTCGGATAGCGAACGGCGGGCACAAGAACACTCCCCAGATCGTGAGCTCAATCGGGGAAGGTGAGAGGGCGACGTGCCGAGTGTGCTGCGCGGCGTGCCGTGCGACGACGACGACCGTACCGCCTCCGTGCGACACCTACACCCGTCCCCCCTCTACAAAACCGTGTTGAAGATTCTCGCGAAGAATCTTCAACACGGGTTGCGGACTGGCAACACGGCGGGAGGGTGAGCGCGAGATCGCGCGCCGGATCGTCGGAGGAAGGTGGTGTCGTGTATGCCGGCCGCGGACTAAAGCGAGGGAGGGGTGTATCCGCTCGGCTGTTCCTGCATTCGCAGGACCGCGCCGACGAGCAACGCGATCGCCGCCAGCAGCATCAGGTACAGGCCGATGCCCTTGTCCAAAGGTTTGGTGTCCTGGATCAGGAACGCCAGCATCATGATCGTCGCCTGGAACCCGAGCACCAGATGGATCTGGGTCCAGCTCAAGCCCAGCAGCCGGTCGGGCAACCTGACACCGGGCGCGAACGCTTCGATCGCCACGTGCGCGCCCATGACGGCGCCGATGAGCGCCGGGATCGTCGCGATCAGGAAGAAGTGGCTGCTCCAGGCGGTGTACGACGTGTGCAGGCTGGCGTATTTGAACTTGTTGAAGTCGAGGAAGGAGGCGATCAGCATCACCACTCCCGCGACCAGGATGACGAGGTTCGCCGTCGAGACCTTGAGCTTGTCCATGTCGTCAGCCCCTCAGCCGATCGCGCCGGTGTTGCGTTCACGCTGGAGCATCACTGCTCCGACCGCGAGCGCGATCCCGCCGAGAATCTCGATCCACGCACCGATTTGCTTGTTGCCGTAGTCGGTGAGGAGCCAGCCGATCGCCATCAACCCGGCCATGGCGCCCACGGCCAGCAGCAGCTGTTCCCAGGTGAATCCGAGCACCGAGCCGGGGAGATTGACCGAGGCGAACTTGGTCAACGCGATCTGCAGCGCCATCACCAGGCCGTACACCGGCAGGAGGGTGGCAATGGGGAAAAGGCCGGTACCCCACGCGCTCGTGTTGCCGGCGAAGTGCAGGAACGAAAAGACGATCATGAGTGCGCCGGCGACCATGATCACGATCTCTCCGGGCGTGGGCGGTTGCCGATCAGCCATTAGGCGTCTCCCTCGTGTAAAGGGAAGTGAAACATCTTTTGCGTCGCGACCATGGGATATCCGTCCTCAGGAAGCCTCACACTGCTCGGGATAGGGTGCCGGGCATGCGGGTCGGCGTCCTGGCATCGGGCAGTGGAACCATCCTCCAGGCCCTGCTCGGACGGGATTTGCCGATCGTCCTCGTCGTCGCCGATCGGCCGTGCGGCGCTCTCGACATCGCTCGGGAGCACGGTGTCGCGGCCGAGCTCGTCGAGCGGGCCGACTTCGGACCGGGCTTCGACCGGGTCGCCTACACACACGACATCGTCGACACGCTGCGCCGCCACGACGTCGATCTCGTCGCCATCGCCGGCTTCGGAACGATCCTGTCGAAGCCGTTCGTCGATGCGTACGGAGGGCGGGCGGTGAACACCCATCCCGCGCTCCTTCCCTCGTTCAAGGGCTGGCACGCCGTGCGCGACGCGCTCGAGTTGGGAGTCAAGGTGACCGGTCCGACCGTGCATCTCGTCACCGAGGACGTCGACTCCGGGCCGATCCTCGCCCAAGAAGCCGTCACCGTCCGAGATGACGACACCGAGGAGACCCTGCACGAACGCATCAAGGAAGTGGAGCGCCGCTTGTACCCCGACGTGATCGAAAGGCTCGTGAAGGCCGGCGCATGAGCACGAGGACGAAGATCAAGCGTGCACTGGTCTCGGTGTACGACAAGACCGGGTTGATCGAGCTGGCGAAGGGCCTGCGCGACCTCGGCGTCGAGGTCGTGTCGTCGGGCAATACGTCGGCCGCGCTCGAAGCGGCCGGCATCCCGGTCACGCGAGTCGAAGCGGTGACCGGCTCGCCCGAGATGCTCGATGGTCGCGTCAAGACCCTGCACCCGAAGATCCACGGCGGCCTCCTCGCCGATCTCGGCAACGAGAGCCATCGTCGCGACCTCGATCTCCACGGCATCCTGCCCTTCGAGCTCGTCGTGTCGAACCTCTACCCGTTCGAGGAGCGGCCCGACATCGAGACCATCGACATCGGTGGTCCGGCGATGACACGGGCGGCCGCCAAGAACCACGCGTGGATCACCATCGTCACGAGTCCCGACCAGTACGGACCATTGCTCACAGAGCTGCACGCGAACGACGGCACGGTCGGTCCCGAGACCCGTGAAGCGCTCGCGCGCGCCGCCTTCGCGCGCACCGCCGCGTACGACGCCGCGATCGTCGAATGGCTCCAGGCCGCCGAGCTCCTTCCGCAGCACCTCGTCGTCGCCCTCGAACGTACCGATGAAAGCCTCCGCTACGGTGAGAACCCGCACCAGCAGGGCGCGCGTTACAGGCGGGCCGGAACCACGAGCTGGTGGGACGGAATCGTCCAGCACGGCGGGCTCGCGCTCAGCTACCTCAATTATTACGACACCGACGCGGCCTGGAAGCTGGTGCACGATCTCGGTGACGGTCCGGCGTGCGCCATCATCAAGCACGCCAACCCGTGCGGGGTCGCGGTCGACGACACCCTCGACACTGCGTACCAGCGCGCGCTCGAGTGCGACGAGCGGTCTGCGTTCGGCGGGATCGTCGCGTTGAACCGCCGGATCGACACCGCGACGGTCGAGCGCATGGTCGCGGGTCCGCAGGCCGACGTCGTCATCGCCCCCGGCTTTGCGCCCGGCACCCTCGAAGCACTGCAGAAGAAACGCAAGAACACGCGCATTCTCGAGGCGCCCGCACCCGGCACGGACCGGCGCGACTTCCGCCAGATCTCCGGCGGCTTCCTCGTGCAGGACGCGCACCACTTCGCGTCGACGCGCAACGACTGGCGCGTCGTCACCAAAGTCGCGCCCACGCCCGAGCAGTGGCGCGACCTCGAGCTCGCGTGGCGCATCTGCGGGCACGTGAAGTCGAATGCGATCGTGCTCGTGAAGGACGGCCAGGCCGTCGGGATCGGCGCGGGCCAGCAGAACCGCGTCGAGTCGGGCGAGATCGCGGCCAAGAAGGCCGCGGGCCGGGCGCGCGGCGGCGCGGCGGCGAGCGACGCCTTCTACCCGTTCGAGGACGGAGTCGAGGCGGCCGCGGCCGCGGGTGTCGCGGCGGTCATCCAACCGGGAGGTGCGATGCGCGACGAAAAGGTGATCGAACGCGCCGACGACCTCGGGCTGGCCATGGTGTTCACCGGCGAACGTCACTTCCTCCACTGATGGCGGCGACACTCCTCGACGGGAACGTGCTCCTCGAGACGGTCAAGGACGACCTGCGCGCCCGCATCCAGAGACTCGCCGAGCAGGGCATCACACCCGGACTCGGCACCATCTTGGTGGGCGACGATCCGCCGAGCCACGCCTACGTGCGCCTGAAGCGTGAGGACTCCGCCGAGATCGGCGTCCGATCGGTCCACACCGAGCTGCCGGCCACGGTCGGCCAGCCGGAGCTGCACGCGGTCATCAACCGCTACAACCATGATGCCGACGTCGACGCGTTCATCCTCCAGGTCCCGCTCCCCGAGCATCTCGATGCCGAGGCCGCGCTGCTCTCGATCGATCCGGCCAAGGACGCCGACGGGCTGCACCCCGTCAACCTGGGCAAGCTCGTGATGGGTGTGCCGGATGCACCCCGCCCCTGCACGCCCCTCGGTATTCAGGCGCTGCTCATGATGTACAAGGTCCCGATCGAGGGTCAGCACGTCGTCATCATCGGGCGCGGGCTCACGATCGGCCGGCCCCTCGCGATCCTGCTCGCGCTCAAGGAGACGAACGCCAACGCGACCGTTACGGTGTGTCACACGGGGACGCACTTCCTGCCCGAGTACACGAAGCAGGCCGACATCATCGTCGCCGCCGCCGGCCGTCCGTCGATCCTGACGCCCGACATGGTGCGACCGGGCGCCGCGGTCGTCGGGCCGGGCGCGACCATGCAGGGCCGCAAAGTCGTGCCCGACGTCGACGAGGCGTGCGCGGAGGTCGCGGGCTGGATCACACCGCGGCTGGGTGGTGTCGGGCCCACGACGCGGGCAATGCTGCTCCGCCAGACTGTCGAGACCGCGGAACGACGAGCGGCGCCGGGAGGGAAACGATGACCGCAGCACCCCAGGCCGCCCCGCACTGCGCCGTTTGCGGCACGCCGGTGTCGTCCGACGCCCAGCGGTGCCCGTCCTGCGGGTTGTCGCGTCCGGCGGCCCAGGGCGGGAGCGTGCTCGGCCGGCACGGCCTGTGGTTGATCGCGGCGGTGCTGCTGGCGGTGTACGTCGTCGTGTTGCTGATCGTCTCCGCGGCGCGCTGAGGCGCTGAATTCGTCCCGCGAGCACCCGGAGACCGAAGATCAGGGCGGAGGGTTTGCCCGTGTTGCTGGCCGAGCTGAACGTGCGTCACACCCGCCGGCACATGCCGACGCGCCGGGTCGCCCTCGACGGCGCGTACCTGCCGGCATCGGGTCCCGCGCACGGCGTCGCGCTGCTCGCCGCGCTCGTGGCAACGAACCTGCCCGCCATCGACCAGGAGCAACGTGAGCTGTTGCCGCGGCTGCTCCACGACGCGCGCCGCGGGCTCGCGATCCCGCGGATCGCGCTCCGCCACCGGCTGCAGTACGACGTGCACGGGCTCGACCGCTCGCGCCATCGCATGGTTGGCGAGGACGGTCGCCTGGTCGTCGAGCTCGACATTCACGGTGCGCCGATCCCGCAGGTGCTCGGCGCGGTGATGGGCGCCGCCGCCTTGCACGCGACCGGACGGGCGGTCGCGTTGGACGCCATCCGCCGGGTCGTCGACGGGCGTTGGGGCGGTCTCGCGCCCGACGTCGAGATACGCGTCATCGCCGAGGCCGCGTGGAACGGAATCCGCCCGCCGCTCGCGTCCGCCGGTGAATGGAAGCCGGGCGGTCCGCCGGAGGAGCTGCTGTGGAGAGGGGTCGGGCCCGACCAGCGGTGGGCGATGGAGGTGCTCGGTCTGCGCGCGGGCATGGACGTCGAGCGGGACGACCTGAACCGGCGTTTCCGGCGCCTGTTGCGCGACGCCCATCCCGACAGTGGCGGCGCCAGCGCGAGCGCGGCGTCGCGCATCGCGGAGCTGACGGAGGCCCGCACGATCCTGATGTCGGTGGCCGTCGAGGCCGTAGCAGCAGAGGGCTAGCGGGCGGCTAGCTTCGGCACCGTGAAAGATCCCCTTCGAGTCGCAGTGACCGGCGCCGCCGGTCAGATCGGTTACAGCCTCGTCTTCCGCATCGCACGCGGCGACCTGCTCGGGCCCGACCAGCCCGTCGTGTTGTCGATGCTCGAGATCACACCCGCGCTCAGCGCGCTGAACGGCGTGGTCATGGAGCTCATGGACTGCGCGTTCCCACTGCTACACGGGGTCGAGACGAGCGACGACGCGGGCCGCGCGTTCGAAGGAGTCAACTACGCCCTGCTCGTGGGTTCCCGACCCCGCACCAAGGGCATGGAACGCAAGGATCTGCTGGAAGCGAACGGTGCGATCTTCACCGTGCAGGGCAAGGCGCTCGGCGCGAGTGCGGCCGACGACGTGCGCGTCCTCGTGGTCGGCAACCCCGCGAACACGAACTGCCTGATCGCGATGAACAACGCCGGTTCCGTTCCGCGCGAACGTTTCACCGCGATGACCCGACTCGACCACAACCGCGCGAAGGCGCAGCTCGCGGCGAAGTGCGGCGTGCAGGTCGCGTCGGTGACGAACATGACGATCTGGGGCAACCACTCCGCCACGCAGTACCCCGACGTCTACAACGCCAAGGTCGACGGCAAGCGCGCGAGCGATCTGGTCGAGCAGGACTGGATCGAGGGCGAGTTCATCCCGCGGGTGCAGCAGCGGGGCGCGGCGGTGCTCGAGGCGCGCGGCGCGTCGTCGGCCGCGTCGGCCGCGTCGGCCGCGCTGGATCACGTGCGCGACTGGGCGCTCGGCACCCCGAGCGGCGGCTGGGTCAGCATGGCCGTGTGCTCCGACGGCTCGTACGGCGTGCCCGAAGGCCTGATCTCCGGCTTCCCGTGCACGACCGAGAGCGGCGCGTGGAAGATGGTGCCGGGGCTCCCCGTCAACGACTTCTCGCGCGGCCGCATCGACGCGAGCGTCAGTGAGCTGCGCGAGGAACGCGACGCTGTGGCGGAGCTCGGCCTCATCTGAAATCTGAGGGTTCGATTCGGGAGGTCTTTCCGATGAGCGAGAGAGCGTGGCGCCAGCCGAGCCCGTACGGCGAGCTGACCGTCGTGCTGACCGACGCCGGTGTGCACGAGATCAGCCTTCCGGGCGACGAGCAGCCCGAGATCACGGTTACGGAAGCCGACCGTGCCGTCGCCCGTCAGCTCGACGACTGGTTCGCGGGCCGGCGGCACGAATTCGACCTGCCGCTCGACCTGTCCGAGATCGACGGCTTCCGCCGGGCGGTGTTGGAGACGTTGGTGCAAGAAGTGCCGTGGGGTGAGGTCGTCTCCTACGGCGAGCTCGCGGCGATCGCGGGACGGCCGCGCGCCGCCCGGGCCGTCGGCAGCGCGATGCGCAACAACCCGATCCCCTTCGTGATCCCGTGCCATCGGGTTGTGGCGGCCGGCCACCGGATCGGCGGCTACGGCGGTGGCCGGAACGCGGTTGCGCTCAAGCGCGAGTTGCTGGCCCGCGAAGGGGTTTCGACACTTCGCTGAAGAAGTCGTTGCCCTTGTCGTCGACGACGACGAACGCGGGGAAGTCGCGCACCTCGATCTTCCAGACCGCCTCCATGCCGAGCTCTTCGTACTCGAGCACGTCGACCTTGGTGATGCAGTCCTGCGCGAGACGCGCCGCGGGGCCGCCGATCGACCCGAGGTAGAACCCGCCGTGCTCCTTGCACGCGTCGGTGACCGCGCGCGACCGGTTCCCCTTGGCGAGCATGACGAGCGAGCCGCCGTTGCGCTGGAACTGATCGACGTAGGAATCCATGCGCCCGGCGGTCGTCGGCCCGAACGAACCCGACGCGTAACCCGCGGGCGTCTTCGCCGGTCCGGCGTAGTACACGCAGTAGTCGACGAGGTACTGCGGCATGCCTTCGCCTGCGTCGAGTCGCTCCTTGATCTTCGCGTGCGCGAAGTCGCGCGCGACCACCATCGGGCCGTTCAGCATCACCCGGGTCTTCACGGGATAGCGCGACAACGTCTCGCGGATCTGCGCCATCGGTTGGGTCAGGTCGATCTCGACGACCTCGGCCGCTTCGAGCTCGTCGTGGCTGACTTCGGGGAGGTAGCGCGCCGGGTCGGTCTCGAGTTGCTCGAGGAACACGCCCTCCGCGGTGATCTTGCCGAGCGCCTGGCGGTCGGCCGAGCACGAGACCGCGAGCGCGACCGGACACGACGCGCCGTGACGCGGGAGCCGGATCACGCGCACGTCGTGGCAGAAGTACTTGCCTCCGAACTGCGCGCCGATCCCGAACGCCTGGGTCAGCGCGAGCACCTGCGACTCGAGCTCGCGATCACGAAAGCCGCGCCCGAGCTCGTTGCCGGTCTCGGGAAGTGAGTCGAGGTAGCGGGCGGACGCGAGCTTGGCCGTCTTCAGCGCGAACTCGGCCGACGTGCCGCCGATCACCAGCGCGAGGTGGTAGGGCGGGCACGCGGCGGTGCCGAGCGTGCGGAGCTTGTCGTCGAGCCAGGTCATCAACGACGACGGGTTCAGCAACGCTTTGGTCTCCTGGAACAGCAGGCTCTTGTTCGCCGAGCCGCCGCCCTTCGCCATGAACAGCAGCTTGTACGCGTCGCCGTCGACGGCTTCGATCTCGATCTCGGCCGGGAGGTTCGTGCCCGTGTTGCGTTCCTCGTAGGAAGTCAGCGGCGCGAGCTGCGAGTAGCGCAGGTTGTCTTCGTTGTACGTCCGGAAGATGCCGCGCGCGATCGCCTCGCGGTCGCCGCCGCCCGTCACGACGAGCTCGCCCTTCTTCCCCTTGACGATCGCGGTGCCCGTGTCCTGGCAGGAAGGAAGCACGCCGCCGGCGGCGATACAGGCGTTCTTGAGCAGTTCGAGCGCGACGAAGCGATCGTTCGGCGACGCTTCGGGGTCGTCGAGGATCGCGCGCAGCTGGGCGAGGTGGCCCGGCCGCAGGAGGTGCGCGATGTCGAACATCGCCCGGCCGGCCAACAATGTCAGCGCCTCGGGCTCGACCTGGACGAACCGGCGACCGCCGGCGGAGAAGGTCGAGACGTGGTCGGCGGTGAGCAGCTGATACGCCGTGTCGTCGGCACCGATCGGCAACAGCTCCTGATACGCGAACTCGGGCATGGCCAGAAAGTACCGTGCAGCGGGGAGGATCTCATGACCGAGTCCGGCTACCGCGTCGAGCACGACTCGATGGGCGAGGTGCGCGTGCCTGCCGACGCCCAGTGGGGCGCACAGACCCAGCGCGCGATCGAGAACTTCCCGATCTCCGGGCGACCGATCGCCCCCGCGCTCGTGCACGCGCTCGCGTTGATCAAGGCCGAGGCGGCGCGGGTCAACCAACTCGACCGTCCGACGAAGGAGGCGATCGCGGCCGCGGCCGAAGAGGTGGTGAGCGGCGCGCACGACGACGAATTCCCGATCGACGTGTTCCAGACCGGATCGGGGACGTCGTCGAACATGAACGCGAACGAGGTCATTGCCCGGCTCGCGTCGGCCCGACTCGGCGACGGGCACGTGCACCCGAACGACCACGTCAACATGTCGCAGTCGTCGAACGACGTGTTTCCTTCCGCCGTGCATCTCGCGGCGGCGCTCGCCATCACACAGGGTCTCGTCCCCGCGATGGAGAAGCTCATCAAAGCGCTGCGCAAGAAGCAGCGCGAGTTCGCGCACGAGGTGAAGAGCGGTCGGACCCACCTCATGGACGCGACGCCGGTGACGCTCGGGCAGGAGTTCGGCGGCTACGCGGC
>PLBO01000140.1 GCA_003134555.1 Actinomycetota bacterium | reverse complement strand
CGCTTGTCTCGTTGAGCTCTTGGGTGGAAAAACAACGCCACCGTTCACCAGAGCCAAGAGGAAAGAGCGAGCCGGACCGCAGTTTGACGAGCAGATCAGCCTCTGCCTGATCCCGCAGAATTGGAGTCATCCACGCGGGCCCGAACGCTTCGATCGGCAAGGCGAACCCAGCTGACTCAGCCTGGTCGTTCCAAGCGGAGAGAGAGTTCGCTGTTCCGGCAACACGCGTCAAGTGGCTTGAGCCTGGCGTGTCTCGCTGGGCCGCGACAAGGGCAATCGTGTACCGCGGTTCCGAGTCGAAGGCCCAGCGACCGGAGTTGAGCAGGAAGTCGATGCGCTCGGTCGTCGTGGCTTCGAACAGCCAGTGCCGGAAGCCCTCTGACCCCTGACTGACAAATGCGGCGCGAGGCAAAACGACTCCCAGCCTCCCACCTTCACGCAGCACCACGCGGTATCGCTGACAGAAGAACTTGAACAGATCGGGGTGCCCCGGCATGGCCTCGTATTCGCCGAATGCGAAGTATGCGCGCTCGCTTTCGTTTCGATNNGTCTTGGAGCAACTGCTCAAGTTCGGGACGTTCATCGAGTAGTACTTGAATCGCTGCATCGCGATCACGCGACCCAAGGCTCGCGAGACCTGGTCGGAACAGCACGTAGAACTCGAGGGAGTGAGCCATCAGCTTCTCCCACGGAGGGTTGCCTACGACCGCGTCAAAACCCGGTCGCGCACGGTCGAAAACAGCCGGAAACGCCAAGGGCCAATGTAGAAACCGATGATCGCGTGAAGCAGTCTCGGACGCTTCCGCGACGCGCGCGACGGTCGGATTCATCCGCCCGCTCAGGATGTCGTCGCTGTAGAACTCGACCTGCTCACGTGCGCCGTCGACCCCGAAGGGTTCGGCAGTCCACAAGTCGAAAAGCTGCGCAAGGTTGGCTGTCGCCGCTAAGGCTTCCCCATCAGCGGCCTCGCTTTCCTCAACTTCGTCCGGAGTTCGATCGTCACCCTCGGCGACGCGCCGAACTGCCGTAGCCGCTTGCGCGATCGCGTCGTGGAGGGAGCTTGTGAGGATCGATACACCTTTGCTGCCGCCGGCCTCGACAACTTCGGGCCGAGCAACCCCCACCAGCGCGTTGCCGACAACGACGTTGCGGTCGAGATACGCGAGAGACAGCCCCGGTACGAAGGATGCGAGCCACAGAGAGAGCTTCGCGATCTCCGCACCCATAGGGCTCACGTCAACGCCGAACACGCAGCGCTTTAGCACCAGCCTTCTCAGCAGCGCGACGTCGTCGATCGCCGACGCGGCGCTCGCCTTGGCTCGGAGTCGTTCAAGTGCGTCGGTTACTAGCGGCAAGGGGGTCGTCGCAAGGAAGCGCACCACCATATCGGCGAGCTCGGCGATCACCAGCACGAGGAAGTGCGCACTGCCACACGCAGGCTCGAGCACGGCGAAATCGAAGAGCGCAGCAGCGGCGCCCGCGGGGTCCGTCGCGGCAGTACTGCGAACATCATCGAGATGTGCCTCGAATGCCGGCACCACAGCTTGGCGCACGAGGTGCCGAACGAGCTCGGATCGCGTGTAGTAGACCCCACCGCTCTTGCGCCCGCCTTCGTGCGTCTGCCACAAGAGGTCGCCCGAATGCACGTCGACCGGTTCGCCCTCCCCTGCAACGACATAACGGTCGGCGCGTATGTCGTATCGAAGCGACGTGTCGGCAATCGAGAGTCGGAGTGAAAGCAGGCTCTCGTAGAGATGGCCGAGATGACCGATCTCGAGCGTCGAGTNNCGACCCCCGCGTCGCTCAACGCGTCGCGACCGATGCCGATGAGGACGTCGGCGAAGTCGGGATCCGGCAGCGCGACTCGCTCGAGCGTATCGGCTCCTTCGAAGCCGTCGGGTGCGAAGAGGGCGCCGTTGTAGGCCGGAACACTCCATGCATCGTTGCCCGTGCGCATCGTGTCGACCAACACACGGAAGCGACCCCAGAGCGCCGCCGACTTCGGTCCTATACGCGTGCGCGTCGCCGCTGNNGTTCTCCATCGGAAGGTACCGAGCGCTCTCGGCGTAAAGAAGGAACAACGCTCGGAACACGAGTGTTAGCGCGGCACGCTCGAGCTCGTTGCGCACAGCGTCATCCGCGAGGTCACGTCCGTCGACGCGCGCCCAGTCGCCCAGGGAGTGTGCGAGCGCGGGGAGCACGTCATGCCGGAGCGTCTCGTCCAAGCGGAGCCGCAGCTCGGTCCCGAAGTTCCGTGCTTCGTCGATGAGCGCGGCAANNAGGTGGCGCCGTCGAGGTCCAAATAGCTGGCCGCGGCGGAACCAATGCCCGCTTCCGCGCGGAAAAGGCGGAGGCGCCCGTCTGCGGCGAGGATCCCGAACGGCGCGCCGTCGGCGTCGCAGTCGTTGAGCAGGACGCCTTCGGGTGGGCGGCCGTCTTCGTCGAGCCGCGCGAAACCGGCTGCGTTCGGCTTCGGGTGCACCACGATGACGGGCCGGCCGTCGAGACGAGCGAGCCACCCGCGTTGCTTCCGGCGTTCGAGCGTGTAGCCGAGACCGGTCAGGACCGCTCGCCAGTCGCCCCCCGTCGGGAGTGCCTTCGTGAGCTCCTGAGCGCGAGCCCACCGGGGAGCGTCGCCACGCAGACGCACGTCGAGG
>PLBO01000118.1 GCA_003134555.1 Actinomycetota bacterium | reverse complement strand
GCACACCGACACGACGTGGCCGACCTCGAAGGAGTACGCGGAGAAGATGCTCGCCGACTTCGACGAGAAGGTCGCCTACAAAGTCCTGCGCGGCAACGCGATCAAGATGTTGGAGCTCGACCGAACCTGAGCCTAGGTTTGGTGCGTGGAACGCATACTGATTCTCGGCGCGGGGTTCGGTGGGTTGGAGCTGGCGACGCGACTCTCGGAAGAGGTCCCGGACGCGGTCGAGGTGACACTCATCGACCAGAGCGAATCGTTCGTGTTCGGGTTCTCGAAGCTCGACGTGATGTTCGGGCGCGAGAAGCCCGCCGCCGTGCACATGTACTACCGCGACATCGTCAAGCCGTCGGTCGAGTTCCGCCACGAGACCGTCCGGTCGATCGATCCGGCGAACAAGCGGGTCACCACCGACGGCGGGACATACGACGCAGACGTGCTGGTGATCGCGCTCGGCGCCGACATCGCGCCCGAGCTGACCCCGGGTGTTGTCGAGGACGGCAACGAGTTCTATACGGTCGCCGGCGCGGAGCGCGTGCGCGACGTCGTGGCGTCGTTCGATTCCGGCGACGCGATCATCAGCGTGCTGGGGCCGTTCTACAAGTGCCCCGCCGCGCCCTACGAAGCCGCGATGATGCTGCACGACCAGCTGGTGCGGCGGGGCGTGCGCGACGAGACCACCATCAAGGTGCTGACGCCGATGCCGATGCCGGTCCCGATCTCGAAGGAGGCATCGGCGGGGATTCGGGCCGGCCTCGAATCGCGGGGCATCGAGTTCTGGCCGGAAACCGTCGTCACCGGTATCGATCCCGCCACCAAGCTCGCGACGCTGCGCGACGGGCGCACGATCAACTACGACTTGTTCCTCGCGATCCCGGTTCACCGTGCACCTGCGGTCGTCGCGGAATCGGGGATGACGGTCGACGGCTGGATCCCGGTCGACCACACGACGTTCGCGACCAGCTTCCCCGATGTCTACGCGGTGGGCGACGTGACGAGTGCGCCGGTGCCGCGCGTCGGAGTGATCGCCGAAGGCGAGGCGGGCACGGTCGCCGACGTGCTGGTCCACCGGCTGCAGGGCGGCGAATCGCCCGCGCCCTATCCCGGCATCGCAACGTGTTACATCGAGTTCGGCGGTGCGGAGGTCGCGAAGTTCGATGTCAATTTCCTCGGCGGTCCGTCGCCCTTCGGCGTCTTCAAGGAGCCGTCACTCGAGCTCGCCGCCGCGAAGAAAGAATTCGGCGCAACGCGTCGCCGCCGCTGGTTCGGATGACTTCGCGTTTGGAGTAGCGGCGTTGATGTCGCACCGGTTCGTTACGGTGCGAACAGATGTTTGCTTCGCTGGTGTCCGCCCGTCGCGCACTCGACGAGATTGCTTTGTCGTTCGACGCGTCCGCGCTGGCGCCGCAAGCCGCGCTGAGCATCGTCGACGAGCTCGGTTCGATTCGCCGGCTCGTCGACGGGATGATCGCCCAGGCCGCCAAGCGCGTTACCGACACACGTGCAGGCGACGCGGTCCCCTTGGTGGCGCGCACGCTCGGAGTCGGTACGGGCGAGGTCCGCGCGGCGCTCGAGACCGCCTCCCGGTTGGCGAACCTTCCGCTGACCGACGTGGCAGTGCGAGAGGGTCGGTTGTCCGCCGGCGCGACGCAGCTGATCGCCGCGGCGGCAACCGCGAACCCGGCCGCGGAGGAACAGTTGTTGAAGGTCGCCGCCGCGGGTCTGGCGCCGTTGCGCGACGCGTGTGTCGCGGCCCGCGCGGCGGTGGAGCATCCGGACGTTCGAGCGAAGCGGCAGCGGGCGCAGCGACGCTTCGGGATGTGGACCGACGCCGACGGCATGATCGCCGGGAACTACCGGCTCGCACCCGAGATCGGCGGGCCGGTCAAGGCCGTGTTCGACGCCGCGGTGCAGCGCATCTTCCGCGACCGCAAGGCCGGCGCCGATCACGAATCGCTCGAGGCGTACGCGGCCGACGCCTTCGCCGGCTTCGTGCTCGGCGACAACGCTGAAGTATCAGCCAAGGGCGTCGGCGCGACCGTGCACGTCATCATCGATCACGGCGCACTCATGCGCGGCGGCGCGGTCGACGGCGAAGTATGTGAGATCGCCGGCGTCGGGCCCGTCGACGTCTCCTGGACACGCGAGCTGCTCGGTTCCGCGTTCCTCACCGCGGTGATCAAGCGCGGCAAGGACATCCTGACCGTCGCGCATCTCGGCCGACACATCCCAGCCGTTGTGCGGACCGCGCTCGTGGTCAGCGGCCGCGAGTGCGACATCGAAGCGTGTCACCAGCGCGGGTACCTCGAACGCGACCACGTTCACGACCACGCCCAAGGCGGTCCCACCGCGTTCTCGAACCTCGGGTGGCTCTGCTACGCACACCACCGGCTCAAGAGCAGCGGCTGGAAACTCGGACCCCCCGACCCCGAAACCCGCAAACGAAGACTCAGAGCGCCGCCCGCGCGCGCGGCATGACTCTCGGCGTTCAGCGCGAAAGAAATCGCTTGGAGAACTGTTCGACCGGTTCGCGGCCGCCGGCCGGCCATCCGCAGACGAGGTACTCGATGCCTGCTTTCTCCCACGCGTCGATATTGGTCGCGATCGTGTCGATACCGTCCTCGAGTGAGAGTGACGAGGCTCGGGTGATCTCCGCCGGATCGCGGCCTGCAGCCTCGGCATGCGCGCTGAGCCGCTGCGACTTCGAAGTCATCGACTCGGGCGTACCCCAGGAGTGCCACACGTCGGCGTAGCGAGCCGCGATCGGCATCATGCGTTTCTCGCCCGAAGCACCGATCCACAGCGGCGGGTGGGGCTGCTGCACCGGGCGCGGTCGCAGCGTCGCGTCCCGCACCTGGAAGTGCGCGCCCTCGAACGTGAACCCGTCTGTGGTGAGAAGGCCGCGGACGATCTGCACCGCCTCCTCGAAGGCGTCGATGCGCGCCTTGAGCGGCGGAAACGGAATGCCGAGCTCGCGGTGCTCCTTGTCGAACCAAGCCGCGCCGTACGCGAGCTCGAGCCGCCCGCCCGACGCGTGGTCGATCGTGATGGCCTCGGCCGCGTACACCGCCGGGTGCCGGTAGGTCATGCCGGTGATGAGCAACCCGAGGCGCACGCGTTCGGTGATCCCGCTCCACGCCGCGAGCGTGGTGTTGCCCTCGAAGCACTCGCCCGGCCCCTCGCCGTACATCGGCTGGAAGTGGTCGAAGCCCCAGATCCCGTCGAAGCCGAGCTCGTCGGCAAAGCGCGCACGGGATGCGACCTCACTCCACGGCATGCGCTGCTGGGCGATGTCCAAACCGAACTTCACGTGCGCCCCCATTCTTCGCCGATTAACTGAATCGGGTCCTCGGTCGTTCCTGGCGCACTCCGTCGACGAACAGGTCGACGCGCTCGTTGTAGAACGAGATGTAGCCGGCGATGCGCTCGCTCTCCGGCAACGGCGTACCGTACGACCACACGACGTTCTCCTCCAACTCGTCGCCGACACGCGCCGACCAGTACTCCGCCTGTCCCTTGTACGGGCAGTGAGTCACCTCGTCGGTCGCGACGAGCAGATCCATGCGAACGTCGACTTTCGGCAGGTACCAGCGCGGGACCAGACCGGTCTCGAATAGCACGCGGGCGTGCGGCGAGTCGGCGAGCACGACCCCGTTCAGCTCGACGCGTACGTGCCGGGAGGTCGGGAGGATGTCGATGCGCGTGTAGGGACTCCGCGCGTGGGTGAAGACCTCCTCGTCCTCCTCGAACCACGCGTCCATCGCGTTCCAGTCGAAGCGGATGTGGTCGCGCAACTCCTCGATGGGCGATTCCCGGTACTGCCATGCCGCGTCGGCGCGCTCCTCGCCGTCGACCCTTACCGTGAAATGCACCGCGTCGCCGCGGCTGGTCGAGTGCGTCACCGTCGACGTCTGGTCGAGGAGATCGGCGCGAACGTCGGCGACCGGAACGTAGTACGACGGATAGAACGGAACCTCCCACACGTACAACGGCCGCACGGTGTCGGCGATCGCCACGCCCGCCACGTACACGCGTATCCGCTTGGCTCCGGGCTCGACCTTGATCCGTCCACGTTTTGCCGATGGTGTCGCCGCTGTCTCTGATGCCATGCGACGGCCAACCCGGGCGCTCGACCTCGCATTCCCGCTTGCACAGCACCAGACTGGCGCGATGGCCCCAAAGCGCGATCCGATCGAGGGCGTACGCGAGCTGTGCCTGGGATTGCCGGAGGTGAGCGAGCGCCTGAGCCATGGCGCGCCCACGTGGTTCATCCGGGACAAGAAGACGTTCGCAACCGCGTGGGACAACCATCACAACGACCAACGGCTCGGTCTCATCTGCGCCGCTCCTCCCGGAGTGCAACAGCAGCTCGTCGACGAGGAGCCCGACCGGTTCTATGTGCCCGCGTACGTCGGACACCGTGGTTGGATCGGCGTGCGGATCGACCGCAAGGTCGACTGGAAGGAGATCGAGCAGATCCTCGTCGACGCCTACACGTGCGTCGCGCCCGCGAAGCTCGTCGCCCAGTTGAACACGACGTGAGCCACGTCTCGAACTACAACAGCTAGGGCGCGACTTCGGCGCCGGTGATCGCGCGCTGCAGCTCGACACCCGCGTTCGCAGCCCAATCACCATCGGCGCGCGCCGCGGCCGTGAACCCGTAGAGCGCCTGCGCGTTCGTGCTCAGGATGCGCTCCTTCACCGCGGCGTCGAGCGCCGGATAGCCGAACTCCGCCTGCATCCTTTCGGGGATCACGAACGAGCGGAACGCGTCGATCAAGGGCTGCGGTGATCCGTACCAGGCGCAATCGGTTCCCCACACGATGCGTTCCGGGCCGAGCGCGACCAGCAGCTTTCCGAGAACGTGCGCGGCCTCGAGCGGTCGGCGCAGCATGAGGAACCAGGTCGTGCCCAGCTCCGCGTACACGTTCCCGTCCGGGCCGATACCCGCGTCGGCCAAGCTGCGCACGAGCCGGTCGACGCCGGCCGTGGGTTGCGCGCGCCTGGGATCGTATGGGCCTTCCTGCCCGTGCGGATTCCGCTCGTAGCCGGAGTGGTACACCACGAACGTCACGTCCGGAAACGCGGCCGCGGCGGGACCGATGTCGCGCGGCGACGCCGCCGCGACCGACGCGTCGGGAATCGGGCCGCCGAGACCCTTGTGCGTCGCGACGACGCGCGGCCCGAGCGCGCGCACCCGCTCGAGGAAGGGGAAGCCCACCTCGTCGTCGTCGAGGAACCAACCGCCACTCGGTGATGCCTTCGTCGCCGGGCCCCACAGCGTGTAGCACTTCCACCCGGAGGGTCGCAGCGCTGCACTCCAGTCGACCATGGCGTCGAGCTCCCCCGGCCCGAGGTTCGGGTGCACGATCGTGTGCGTGAGCACGCGTCCACTTCCCGCGTAGCGCTCGACGACGTCACGCGCGGCCGCGATCTGCGGGTTGGTGAGCACGTTGACGTCGGCCCGGCCCGGTGTCGACGTGAGCAACGCCACCGACGTCTCCGACGCACCGAACACGAGCGCGGCCCACGCGGCGCCGTCGATCGCGCGCGGGTCGATCTCGTCCGTCCACCGATCGGGATCGGCCATGCGCAGGAACCCGGCGAGCGCCTCTGCGCCCGCGCCGCTCCACCGGGCGGGGTCGACGAGATGCGTCTGTACGTCGACGACGGGCGCCTCGCCGCGGAACGCGGCTTCGGCCGCGTCGAGGTCGCGCGTCGCGCGCTCGGGAACGGCGTAGAAACCACCTCCGTGGGCGGCGTCGATCGCACGCAGCGATGCGGCCGTTCCCCGCCGATCGATCGCGTACTCCCGGGCCGATCGGAACACGCCTCGAGCCGCCACGGCCGCGGTCGCGTCGTATCGAGCGATCGCCTCACGATCGGCCGGCGACCACGGCAACGGCGCGTACTCGTCGCTCGATCGGGCCCGGAGGAGCGACGGGACGATCATCGGCCGCTCGCACCGAGCGCGCCGTCGCTGAGCCGCTGCGCCAGGTAGACGGGGATGATCGACAACACCACGACCACTGTCGCAACAACGTTCACGAGCGGGAGATTGTTCGGTCGGAACATGTTGTTGAAGATCCACAGCGGGAGCGTCTCGAATCCGCTCCCCGCGGTGAACGTCGTCACAACGATCTCGTCGAACGAAAGGGCGAACGCCAAGAGCCCGCCGGCGAGCAAGGCCGATCGCATCAACGGGAACGTGATGTAGCCGAAGGTCTGGAAGATATCGGCACCGAGGTCGGCCGACGCCTCCTCGAGGCTCGGTGCGAGCCGCCGCAATCGGGCCGCGACGTTGTTGTAGACGATCACGATGCAGAAGGTCGCGTGAGCCACCACAAGCGTGAACAGTGAGAGGTTGATCCCGACGCGGTGATACCCCGAGTTGAGTGCGATGCCGGTCACGATGCCGGGCAACGCGATCGGGAGCACCGCGATGAAACTCACGGCGTTGTGGCCGAAGAAGCGGTAGCGAGTGAGCGCGAACGACGCGAGCGTGCCGAGCACGAGCGCGATCGCCGACGCGAGCAGTGCGGTCTCGAGCGACCGGAACAGGGCGTCGCGCGGACCTGTCGCATGAGACGCCGCCCGCCACCACTGCAGCGTGAAGCCTTGAGGTGGCCACGCGTACGAGCGCGCCTTGTTGATCGAGAGGCGCGCGATGTAGAGGATCGGGAAGTACAACACCAACAGCACCAGCGTCGTGAACGTGGCGAGCACGTAGCGAGCAGCGCGCGACATGTACACGATCTACAGCTCCTCGAGCGCGCCCGAGGAGCGCGCGAGCGCGAGGTAGACGATCATCACTACGATGGGCAAGGTTGCGTACGCGGCCGCGAAGGGCAGGTTGGCGCTGAACTCGCGGTACACGATGTTGCCAATGAACTGCGTGGTGCCGCCGACGATCTGTGCCATGTAGAAATCGCCGAGCGTCAGGGCGAAGGTGAAGATCGACCCTGCGACGATCGACGGCCGGAGTTGCGGCAGCACGATCCGGGCAAAAGTGCGACCCGCCTTGGCACCGAGATCGGTCGAGGCCTCGAGCAACGAATTCGGAAGGCGCTCGAGGCCGGCATAGATCGGGATGATCATGTAGGGCAGCCACAGGTACGACAACGTGACCACCGTTCCCGACAACCCGAAGCCGGGCGAATGCCCGAACACCTCGTGCAGCACTCCACCGGCGGGGTCGAGCATCGCGCGCCAGGCGTATCCCTTGACGAGATAACCGGCCCAAAGCGGCATGGTCACCGCGACCACGAGCGCGCGGCGCGCCCATGGTCTCGCGATCTTCGCCATGTAGAAGGCGACCGGCAGGGCGATCAGCAGGTCGATCACGGTGACACTGAGCGCGGCGCCGATCGTGCGGAACGCGACTGTGCGATAGACGCCGGCGTCGAGCACCCGTTGATAGTTGGTGGTACTCGGTGACGTGACGAGCCGCGGCACGAGGCCGGTCGGATCGGTCTGGTAGTGGTACAGCGACGTGACGAGCAACGCCACGAGCGAGCCGACGTACGCGACGAGGAGCCAGACGATGGGGCCGCCGAGCAACAGCGCGAGCCGCAGGCGCGGATGTTGGTAGAGCACGCGGGAGAGCCGGCGGCGAAGTCCGCCGCGCACGTTCACCGGGTCGATCGTCGTGGTTGCCATCGTGTGATGATCGGGGCGGGCTCTCGCGTACCCGCGCGAACCCGCCCCGACATGTTCACCGCTGTGGAGATCAGCCCTTGATCGTGTCCCAGGCCGCCGTCCACGCCGCGTAGTCCTTGCACGTCACGTTGGTGCGGCCGTCGAGACACTTGGCCGTCGGCGTCTTCCAGTAGGAGAGCTGACCGTAGAAGGCTGCGTCGCCCGCGTGGTATGTCGCGCAGTGGTTCTTGTCGACGGTCAGCGTGCACGCCTTCAGGTTGGCCGGCGCCTCACCGAAGTACTCGGCTACCTGCGCCTGAATGTCGGGCTTCGTGATCCAGTTGATCCACATGTATGCGCAGTTGGGATGCTTGGCCTTCGCATCGATCATCCAGCTGTCGGACCACGCGGTCGAACCCTCCTTGGGGATGATCGCGGCGACGGGCGGAGCCGTCTTGTCGGCCTGCACACCGTTCGTCGTGATCTGCCAGGTGGTTCCGAGCACGAGGCTGCCCTTGATGAAGGCGTCCTGCTCTTTCAGGTAGTCGCTCCAGTACTCACCGATGAGCGGGCGCTGCACCTTCATCAGGTCGACGACGGCCTGGAACTGCGTGTCGTCGAGCGCGTAGGGATCCTTGATCCCGAGGTCGGGCTTCGTCTTCATGAGGTAGAGCGCGCCGTCGGCGATGTAGATCGGCGAGTCGTACCCGGTGATCTTGCCCTTGTAGGGCGAGTTGGCATCGAACACCGAACCCCACGAATCCGGAGCAGGTTTCACGACGTTCTTGTTGTACATCAACAGGTTGGCGCCCCAGCCGTGCGGCACCCCGTACACGACGCCGTCCACCGAGTTCCACGGCTTGACCTTCAGGAGGGGATCGAGGTCGTTCCAGTTCGTCAGCAGCGACGTGTTGATGACCGCCGCGTCCTGGTCGGCGACCATGCGCAACGTCGCGTCGCCGGAGCTCGAGACGACGTCGTACTGGCCCGTCTTGAAGAGGTTGAACGCCTCGTCGGACGTGCCGAAGTACTTCACGGTCGCCTTGCAGCCGGTAGCCGCGGTGAAGGGCTTCACCCAGTCGATCTTCGGGTCGTTCGAGCCGTTCTCGGCGTAGCCCGGCCACGCGAGTATCGAGACGGAGCCCTCGCCCGCGCCGAGCGTCTGCTGACCGGTCGGCTTCGTACTGGTAGACCCGCCACCTGTGGTGCTCTTACTGCTGCTGCCGCACGCGGCCGCAACGAGCACGAGCGCGACCGCCAGGACGGCGAGCCGGTTCGCGTGTTTCATTCTTCTCCCCCTGTGTTCGTCGAACTGGATTGTCCTACCGCGCGCACGTAGCGCGAGCTCCACGCAAGCGTGCACCGCCGGCCGAGCGCGACATCGGCACCGACACCGGTGAAGCTCGGCACGTCGACCACGAGCCGCGCGCCCTCGTCGGTCTCGGCGCGCACGCGTACGAACGCGCCGAGATACTGAACGTCACGCACGGTTGCGATCGTGTGCATCTCGTCGGCGTCGGGCTCCGCACCGACCGCGACGATGCGGATGTGCTCGGGCCGGATCGTGGCGATTGCGTCACGACCGACGAGCGCCCGCGCCACTGCGGGCTGCAGGACGTTCGAGGTGCCGACGAAGCCCGCGACGAACTGCGTCATCGGGCGTTCGTAGATCTCGGTCGGGGTTCCGACCTGCTCGATGCGTCCGTCGGCGAACACGGCGATCCGGTCGCTCATGGTGAGCGCTTCCTGCTGATCGTGGGTGACGAAGATGAAGGTGATGCCGACCTGTTGCTGGATCGCCTTCAGCTCGACCTGCATCTCCTCGCGCAACTTGAGGTCGAGCGCACCGAGCGGCTCGTCGAGCAGGAGCACGGCGGGGCGGTTCACGAGCGCCCGTGCCAGCGCGACCCGTTGGCGTTGGCCCCCGGAGAGTTGATGCGGACGGCGCGATCCGAATTCGTCGAGTCGAACCGACGCGAGCGCTTCGTCGACCCGCCGGTTGCGCTCCTCCTTGGCCACGCGCCGAACGCGCAGGCCATACGCGATGTTCTGCGCGACGCTCATGTGCGGGAACAGTGCATAGTCCTGGAACACGGTGTTGACGTCTCGGTCGAACGGCGGCAGCCGGGTGACGTCGCGGCCCTTCAGCAGGACGGTTCCGGCGGTCGGCAGCTCGAAACCCGCGATCAGCCGCAGCATCGTGGTCTTGCCCGAACCTGAAGGGCCGAGCATCGAGAAGAACTCGCCCTCGGCGATGTCGAGGTCGACGCCCGCCACCGCGGTAACGGCTCCGAAGCGCTTCGTCACTCCCCGCAACGACACCGCCGCGCCGGAAGACATCGGATGAGGTGAGTCGGGCGACGCATCTTCGACGAGCGCTGGCTCGGGCAATCTGCCTCCCGTTCTCGTAGCGGGCCAACCCTAGCGAGAACACGGGTGCTCGGCCCGTGATGTTCACCGCGATGCCGGCTACGAAATTCGCGACTACGAAATTCGTAGTCAGATGTCGACTGCCTCGGCGTCCGCGCGTGCTTTCGGAGCCGTCAGATTGTCGAAGATGCTCGGCGGATCGCGCCACGGTGACGCCGGTCTCCCGGCCTCCGCGTCGCGCACCGCGGCCCAGACCCGCTGCGCGGTGCACGGAATGTCGATGTGACGCACACCGAGATGGCTGAGGGCGTCGACCACCGCGCTCTGCACCGCCGGCGTCGAACCGATCGTCCCCGACTCACCGATTCCCTTGGCGCCGAGGGAATTCCGGGGAGACGGCGTCTCGGTGTTCGAGGCTTCGAACGACGGCAGCTCGGCCGCGCTGGGCATCGCGTAGTCGGTGAGCGTCGAGGTGAGCGGGTTCCCGTCAGCGTCGTAGACGTACTGCTCCCACAGGGCTTGTGCGACCCCTTGCGCGATTCCGCCGTGTTGTTGACCGGTCACGATCAGCGGGTTGAGGATGCGTCCGCAATCGTCGACCGCGACGTGCCGGATCGGCGTGACGCGACCGGTGTCGAGATCGACCTCGACGACGGCGACGTGGGCGCCGAACGGGAACGTGGCTCCTGCCTGCTCGAAGTCGGACACCGCGTGGATCGGTTCGCGCTGCGCGAGTTGCGCCCACGTGAGCGCGCTCGCGGGGACTCCTGCCACCCCGACACCGCCGTCCATCACGACGATGTCGTCGGGGTTGGCCTCGAGCATCGTCGCCGCGACCTCGCGGGCCTGCGCGATCACACCGTCGGTCGCGTTCAGCACTGCGGACCCGCCGAGCTGCAACGAGCGCGAGCCGCCGGTGCCTCCACCGGTCGGAACCTCAGCGGTGTCCGACTGCACGAAACGTACGTGCTCGAGCGGTATCTGCAACCGGTCGGCAACGATCATCGCGAACGAAGTTGCGTGACCCTGTCCGTGGGCGGAGGTACCGACCCGGATCGTCGCGGTGCCGTCGGCGTTCACGGTCACCGATCCGTACTCTTTGCCGCCGCCGCCCGCCGTGATCTCCACGTACGCGCTCACGCCGATCCCGAGAACCACCCGGTCGCCGCGGGCTCGCCGCTCGGCTTGCTCACGCCGCAGCTCGTCGTATCCCGCGACGCGTAGCGCTTCGGTGAGCGCGGCGTCGTAGTCGCCGCTGTCGTACTCGGTCCGCATCACGGTCTTGTACGGGAACTCGTCGGGCCGGACGAAGTTGCGGCGACGGATCTCGGCGGAGTCGATGCCGAGCTCGGCGGCCGCGATGTCGATGATCCGTTCGAGCATCGCGGCGGCCTCGGGTCGGCCCGCGCCGCGGAACGCGCCCATCGGCGTGGTGTTCGTCAGGGCGACGGCACATGCGTAGGAGATCCGCGGGATGCGGTACACGCCTTGGGCCATCATGCGCGTCGGTCCGATGGCGAGCGCACCGCCGAACCCCGCGTACGCGCCCGAGTCGGCGACGATCTGACATCGCATGCCGACGATCGTGCCGTCGCGCTTGCATCCGAGCTGCACGTACTGCACCTGCCCGCGGCCATGCGGCATCGAGATCAGGTTCTCGGAGCGGGTCTCGACCCACTTCACCGGTCGCTGCAACCGCAGCGCGGCCGCGACCGCGACGGTGTGCTCGGGCGCGAGCCCGGGCTTGCCGCCGAACGCGCCGCCGACGTGCGGCGCCACGACGCGCAGCTTCGTCGGGTCGATGTCGAAGATCGGCGCGATCCGACCGGCGAAGCCGTGCGGCATCTGCGTGGAGACGTAGACGGTGAGCTCGTGCCCGGCCCCGTCGGGGCCCGGGATCACCGCGATCGCGTTCCCCTCCATCGGCATGACCGCGATGCGCTGATTCTCGATGCGGGCCTTCACGATCACGTCGGCACCTTCGAGCACGTCGCCTTGATCGCGCGGCCCGATCGCGGCCGCCAGATTCGAGCCGAGCTCCTCGAATTGCAGCGGCGCACCGGGCGCGAGCGCGGCTTCGGGATCGGCGACCGCGGGCAGCGCGTCGTATTCGACGATCACCGCTTCCGCGGCGTCGGCCGCGGCCGCGCGCGACTCGGCCACCACCACCGCGACCGCGTCACCGACAAACCGCACCTTCGTCTCCGCAAGCGGCGGACGCTCGCACTGCGCGTTCAGTTGCATCAAGCCTTCGTAGGGCGGCAATCCGAGATCGCCGGCGGTGAACACCGCGACGACGCCGGGCATCGCGCGAGCGTCGTCGGCGTCGACCGACAGGAGGCGCGCGTGCGCGTACGAGGAGCGCACGAAGTGGAGGTGCAGCACGCCGTCTATCTGGAGGTCGTCTACGAACTCCGCGCGACCCAGCAGCAGATCCGGGTCTTCGACGCGCCGAACTGCGGTTCCGAGAATCGATCCGGGCATGATCCGACCCTAGCGAGCGGCCGCGCCTACGTGTCGGTCGCGATCCAGTAACCGCGCCCGTCGGGCCGGTTCGCCATGTCGGTCGCGCTTCCGGCGTGTATCCGGTTGTTTGCACCGCCCATGTAGCGAGCGTCGCCAAAGGCCGAAATACCGCCGTCGGCCGCCACGAACCAGTAGCCCTTGCCGTTCGGTGTCGCGGCCATCCCGACGACGGGACGATCGAGCGCGAGATCCGCGGTGGATCCCGCGAAGCGCGCGTCGCCGAAACAGAACACGCCACCATCCGACGCCACCAACCAGTAACCACGGCCCGTCGCGGAAGCGGCCATCCCGACGATCGGACGATTCAGGTGCTGGCCGCCCATCGAACCCAGAAAACGCGCGTCGCCGAAACAGAACACACCACCGTCCGACGCCACCATCCAATAGCCACGGCCCGTCGGTGAGACAGCCATCCCGACGATCGGACGATTCAGGTGCTGGCCGCCCATCGAACCCAGAAAACGCGCGTCGCCGAAACAGAACACGCCACCGTCCGACGCGACCAACCAGTAGCCGGCGCCCGACCGGGTGCGCGCGAGGTCGACGATCGGGCGGTTGAGACGCTGACCTCCCATCGAGCCGCGGAATCGCGCGTCGCCGAAGCTGAACACTCCACCGTCGGAGGCGACGAGCCAATAGCCGTCGCCGCTCGGCGTGGCCTCCATACCGACGACCGGGAACCGCAGCGGAGTGTCCGGCTCTCCATGGTCGGCCGCAGCACCGAACGCGAGCACCGACGAGCTGAATTCGTGCAGGCACGGCGCGTCGTGCAGCGCGGTCGCGTTCGCGGTGGCGCTCGCAGTCGTACAGGTGGCGTCGAAGTACCACGGCGCGACGCACGTCACCACCCGGCACACGATCGGCCCGACGCACGCGAGCTCCTGATGGCACTGCCCGTAGCGGAACAGGTTGCAACACGTGAATCGCTCGTCGCACGTTCCCGACGCGCAGTGACAGTTGCACCCCGCGCAACCGGGGCCGCACACCCCGCTACCGCCGCACCCACAGGTGCCGCATGACGCATTGCAGTCGATGTAGTAGCGCGGACCGGAGTTACAGAACGACGAGTTGTCGGCCTTCCACCACCCGGCGGGCATCGACCCCGGAGGGCACGTGTTCTGCCCGCCGTTGACCGTGCAGCAAAACGCGGTCCATCCCGACGAGCACGACGCGTCGGGTCCGCACAGTGACGCGTACGCCGACCCGGGTCGCAGGAGATACCGCAACGGATTGACGGCAAGTGCAGAGCCGAACACCGCGGCCCGGACGAGAAAGCTGCGGCGCGATACCGCGCGGCCGAAGCGCCTGGTCACACTCGCGACCGCGCGGTCGCCGAGCCGCACGCGCGGTTCGGTCATCGTCATGGTTGAACGTCCAGGTTGGCGAGAACCGCGTTGACTTCCGCGATGATGCGCGGCAAGTGGGCGCGACTCCCCGCAACGACGTAGAGACAGAACGGCCGGCCGTTGGCGGTGAAGAAATGCTGGCAGCCGAGCTGGCCGGGCAGCGGTCGTTGCAGGCGCTTGGAGCCGAACATCGCCGCCGTCACCCGCGGCACGCCCTTCGACGCGAACAGCGGCGTGCCGAGTGATTCCGGTCCGTATTCGAACAGCACGACGAAGACGTCGGGCGACCGCATCGCCGGCGTCACACCACCACCGAAGTCGTCGCGCTGTTCGGGAAGCGCGAAGTTCGCGAGGTGCACGACGGCGTTGGTCTGCTCCGCCGCGACCGTGATACCCCGACGCTGGATGCGCCCCTCCCAGCCGGCCGGCAGCCCGAGGGTCAGACCGTGTGCCGCGAGACTCTTCATGCCGCCCTCGCGACCGCGAGCGCGACGAGGCCGGCGGCGGCCGCACCCTGAAATGCGGTGGTCGCGATCGCGACCCGCGGCCGCAAACCTTCCAGCCGGCGCACGAGCGCGCGCAGGGCCGACGGATCGGTTCCGACCCTCGAGGCGGCGAGGATCGGGACCGCGCGGGCAAGGCCGAAGATCGCGCCGATCGCCACGCCCGCGAGCGCGCTCCGCGAGAACAGCGCGCACGCGAACGCGACCCACGTTGCCGACGCGGTCACGATGGTCACGAACGCGAGGCCGAGTTGCGCACCGAAGCCCGCGCCGTACACCCATCCGCGGTACGCGCCGAGCCAGTTCTCGTCGACCTGGCGCCGGGGCCCGGGTACTCGCTTCCCGAACCCGGGCGCGTCGAACAGGATTCCTACGACCGCGAGCACTGCGACGCCGGCGAGCGAGACGACCGGCCGCGCGACCGGCGCGCCGACGAACCCCAGGGCGCCACCGAGGAGCGCGCCCGCGACCGTCGAGCCGACGATGTAGGCCACGACGGTCACCCAGTAGCGCTGGTTGCGGGCCCGCTCCCCGAGCGGATTGATGCTCGCAAGCATCGATTCTCCTCAGGGTGACCAGGCGCTGCGCACCGCGGCCAGCGCGGCGAGCACACACCCGACGGCGACGATTGCGGGGTTCACGCGCGCGAGTCCTCGGCGATCTGCGCGGCCGTGCGGTAAAGGCTCGGGTCGCCCGGCGCGACACCATGCGCGAGGAGCTCGCGATCGATGCGGACCTCGCGCGCGTCGTCACTCGCGTCGTCGACCGCCTGGCGCAGGAGGTTGTTGACCTGATCCCAGTTCGCGCCCGTTCCCTCGCCACGCACGCGGCCCGCCTGTCCGTCGACGAGGACGAAGTAGGGCGAACCCGGCACGCGGTAGTCGGTCCAGGCCGCGCTCGACATCACCACGGGCACGTCGGGCGGGGCCAGCTTCCGCAGCGCCGAGATGCTCTCCTCCGGCGCGTCCTTGGTAACGACGACGAGCCGCGTCGCTTCGGGGAAATCGAGGGAACGCGCGTCGGCGAACGCTTCCCAGAAACCCTGACAGGTGAGACAGCCACTCGAGAGGAACGCGAGCAGCGTGCGGTGCCGGGCACCGACGACCGACACGTGCACCGCGTCGTCGCGCAGACCGGCGCCGTCGAGATCGCTCGCGTCGGCGAACGGGTCGGAGCCGCTCGATCGAAGGTCGACGAGTCGCGCCGTCGTCGGATCAGAGACTCCAATCGGCGCATCGGGGTCGAGGCCCGCGCCGAGCTCGTGCAGACGCCGCAGGATCTCGGCGTGGCTGCGCAGGAGCCCGGCGACGAGCACGGTGAGCAGCACGAGCACCACCGTTTCGATGACCAGGACCGCATTCGTCATGTCGTTCCCTCCTTGGCCGCGACACCGAGTCGTGGCAGCTCTTCGAGCGCGAGCACGGCGAGCCTCACGCAACACGCGACGAGCACCACGAACACCGCGCCCGCGAGCCATCGCCCGCCGAGCGGCGCGAGCGGCGGACCACCCGACGCCGCCGCGATCGCGATGCACGCGGCCGCGACGTTGACGGCGACGTGCGTGCGGGTCACGACCGCGTTCGAGGAACCGAGGCACGCGCAGGGTGTCGTCGGCGCGCGGAGAAGGAGCCGCACCGCGAATACCGCCAGAAGGAGGTAACACGCCGCGACCGCGAACGCGACGCGGCCGCCGAGCAATGCTCCCGCGCCACCCGTACCGAGCTCGACGAACCCGAACGCGACGACTCCCGAACGCGGAATCCGCGGCCCGGCGGCAAGCACCGCGGCCCGGGCGGGCGCGGGCTTCAGGATCTTGGCGGCGCCCGCGATCGCGAGCAACGCGCACGCGCCGAGAAAGGGTCCGGCGAGGGACCGAGCAATGTCCGAACCGAGGATCACGTCACCCTCCCGACGCTCCGGCGCGCTTCCCGGTTCGACAAACCCTACGAACCCGGCGCTCGTACGCAGGGGATGGTCGAACGCGATCACAGGCGGTCCCCAGCCGACCGCGATCGTTGGACCTGCGGGCATCCCTATCCGCGCGACGATGGTTGCCTTGTGAGCGCCACCGATCCCGTGACCCATGTCGAGCTGATCGCCAAGAACCGGCGCACGTCGCTGGTCATGCTCGCGACCGAGTTCCTGCTCATCGGGATCCTCGGGGCCGCGATCGGAATCCTCGTTTCCCGCTCGGTCCCGACCGGGATCCTCGTCGGCGCGACCGTCGCCATTGTGGTCGACGCCCTCGGCTGGCTGTTCGCGGTGCGCGCCACGATCGCGCTCACGCACGCGGTCGAGGTCACGCCCGAGCAGGCCAAGGTGCTGCACGACGTCATCGAGGGCCTCTGCATCCGGACCGGCCTCCCGAAGCCGCGGGTCTACATCGTCGAAGATCCGGCTCCCAACGCGTTCGCGTTCGGACGCTCGCCCGCGAGCTCCGGCGTCGCGGTCACCACGGGACTCCTCAATCTCATGTCGCGGCGGGAGCTCGAAGGCGTGCTCGCACACGAGATGTCGCACATCCGCAATCGCGACGTCCAGGTGACCACCCTCGCGGTGACCACGGTCGGCATCCTCGTCGCGGTCGCGGAGATCGCCGCCCGTATGAGCTGGTTCGCCGACTGGGGCGACGACGACAACAACGGCAGCGCCATCATGCTCATCGGGATCGCCGCGCTCGCCGGCGCGCTCGCCTTCGGTGCGCGCATCCTCTCGCTCGCGATCTCCCGGCACCGCGAGGAGCTCGCCGACGTCAGCGCGGCCGAGCTCGTCTCCCCCGACGGCATCCGCAAGGCCCTCGAGAAGCTCGAAGCCGACCACACAGTGGTGCACCACGTGTCGCGCGCGACCGCTCACCTGTGGTTGGTGACACCCCTGCGCGACCAGGGCGACGACCGGCACGCCAAGCTCAACAAGATGTTCGACTCGCACCCACCCCTCGACGAACGCATCGCAATCCTGCGTCGGCTCGAGGGTCTCGATCCCGACGGGCGCGGTCCCGTCGACGAGACGATCACCGGCGTACCCGTCGACCTCCACGCCATCGCCGAGTCGGCCGATCGGCGCACGAGTTTCTCCCCAGCCGGGTCCGTTGTCGGCCCGGCGGCAATGGATTCCGCGTCGGCGCTCACGACCGCGGCGCCGACGTCGACAGCCGATACGGCTCCGGCGATCGTGCCCGTCGCCGGCAAGAGTCCCCCCGGTTGGTACCGGACCGACGCGACGACTTTGCACTACTGGAACGGCACGGCCTTCACCGACTGGACCGCGAGCTGGAACGGCACGCGCTGGATCCAATCCCGCGGGAGCCGCTGACCGCATGGCTCATTCCTACGAGGTGTCAGCCCGGTCGTCGGCACCACCCGAGCGAGTCTTCGCCCTCCTGGCCGACGCCACGAGCTGGCCGCGCTGGGCCGGGCCCGTGATCGCACACGGCAGCTGGGAGCGCCAAGGTGATCCTCCGCCCGGTGGGGTCGGCGCGATCCGCAAGGTCGGTCGCTGGCCGCAGTTCGGACGCGAAGAGATCGTCGCGTACGAGCCACCGACCCATCACGCCTACACGATGTTGAGCGGGCAACCGGTGCGCAACTACCGCGCCGACGTCCGGCTCACCCCCGACGGCGCGGGCACGCTCATCNNTTCCCGCCGCGTCGCGGCCTACGCCGCGACGACCGAGTCGTGATCTCCTGAGCCGCGCCTCAGCGCGCGGCTCTCCACATGGTGGTGACGACCGGACGACCCTCGGCGACGAAGATCTCGCCCGTGGGCTCGAAGCCCAGCCGCTGATAGCGCACCAAGTTCGCGGGGTTGCTCGACTCGAGGTACGCGGGCATGTGCTCGGCATCGACGCGTTCGA
>PLBO01000102.1 GCA_003134555.1 Actinomycetota bacterium | reverse complement strand
GCCATGCGCGCGAAGCGCAGTTGGTCTCATCGACGAACCAGCGGTCACCGACCGCGTGGCGACACGGCTCGGGCCGCATCCGCGAGGAGCGGCGTGAAGCGTTGCACCCACCGGTACACCGTGACGTGGTCGACCTCAATCCCGGACCACCATGAGATCGGAGCATCCCACCACTGTCGCCCTCAGACACGGGCATCGCCCAATGCAACAGAGCCGCCCGCACTGCCCGACCCCGGTCTGGCCCCGACATCGAGATGTCTGGGAGGTGCTATCTCAGGCGGACGAGTTGACGCTCAAGGCGTGTCCGGTCCGTACGGCATCCGCTCACGGGCCTTTGGCCTCTGTTGAATGGCAGGCCCGAGCCGTACGTTGGTCGCAGAGGACTTCGAAGAAGATGCTGCGGCCACAAGGGTACGCGGCGGATCGGTCGCGGAGTCGCGACGGTCGACGACAGAGAGGAACGGTCATGAGCGAGAAGGACACGGGTCCGCAGGCTGGCGTCAAAGGCGTAGTCGAAGGCGTGAAGGGCAAGGTCAAGGAAGTTGTCGGCGCCGTAACGGGTAAAGAGGAGCTGCGCCGCGAGGGTGAAGCCCAAGAGGAAAAGGCCGGCGCGCTGCGCGAAGTCGCGGCCAAGGAAGCGGAAGCCGACAAGGCTCGACTCGAAGCCAGTGCCCACGAGGCCGAGCAGCGCACCCACCAAGACTGAACTCCAACCCTGGACAACGAACGGTCGGGTACATCGGTTGGGTGACCAACCGGACGTTCTGAGAGAACGATGACAGCCGCCGCCGACCAGCGCTGGTCCGGCGGCGGCTGTCGAAGACGCGACTCGGGCGGTCGCGATCCTGTAAACGCTCGTTTTCGACGAGCGTTTACACAAGCTTCGCCGACCAGACGGTCGACTTTGCGAAGATCTTCCTGCGGTGATCGCTCAACTCGGCGACGCGCCCCGCCCTCGAATCTGCACTCAGCTCGCTCTCTTGGGCCACCGTCGCGCTGGCCGTCGCAACTGGTTTCCGATCGCGTCTTCTAACGCGCGTTTTCACCGACAAGATGACGGCGAAACCCGTCGACGGTGGCGTCAACGACGCGATCATGTCCCCACCGAAGCAAGGGGTGCGCGATCCTCGCGGCCACCCTCATCGGTCGTTGCATCATCTCGATTGTCCACGTCGCATGAGCCCGTGTCTCAGCGTCGTCGCCGTCGAAGGTGAGCGACGCTGCGCCCTCCAGGTCGCCATGCACGAACGCGGTGATACGGCGTTCGGGGACGCACTCGTCGAGGACGACATCGAGCCGCATGCGATACGGAAGCGGGGGCGCGACGATCCCGTGCAGCACCGTGCCGTGTTCAAGGCCGTTTCCCTCGACCGAGAACTCGCGCAGCCAGCTCCACCACGACGAGAAGCGATCGACCTGGACCAACCGCGCCCACAGTTGGGCAACGGGCACAGGAAATGTGAACGTGCCGTCGTACTCGATGACGTACGCGGAACTGGGCACGCCCGTCACCCTACGCACGCGCCGGAGCATCGGGAAGAGCAAGGACGGTGATGCCGCATGGGACAATCCACGTCAGGACCCCCAACGCGATGATCCCCCGCGAGCGACAGATAGGCGTCGCGCCGAGCGCGGCTCGCGCGTCGCCCATCGATCTGCGCCCCCGCACGGCTTGAAGGCTATGCATGACGGCCCCGACGATGGAGGGTCAGCAGCACCCGCGACTTCTGATGGCCCAGCGGGGCATACCGTCCCTGCGCGGCGTCCATCACCAGACGCTGCTGCGCGACCTCGGGCTGCTGCCCGTGAACCGCGTCACTGCCGCCAAAGCCGGCGTGAACCAGCCGCGCCGGCTCTGCCGGGCGCGTTTCACAACACCGAGCAGTACGCGAACAATCGGATCGAAGCCGACCACGGCCGACTCAAGGCGCGACTCCGTCCGATGCGCGGACTTAAACGCGACCATTCGGCTCGCGTGGTCATGCGCGGTCACGCCTTCATGCAGAACATCCGTCGCGGCCACTACGAACTCGGGATCGACGCGCGCGCCCATCGGCGCGTCGCTGCCGCTTTCACCGAACTCGCCCGAGTCATCTAACGCGCCACGGACCGGACCACCACTCAGTCCCACGCGGCCAGGCCCATCTCAACGCAACAGAGCCACCACAAGACCTGACACTGCGCAGAGTTTGTTCATTGGGGCGAGTCGGTGAGATGCGATGCGATCCACCGCCGGTCTGTGCTTCGTGCCGTGAGCGCGTGCCCGAGACCGGCGGCGGTCGCCGCGAGGCCGGTTGCGACGCTGGGCGATGCGCCGTCGCGGAGGTTGTTCCACACAATTGACCAGCCGCCGGCCAGGGTGCGGCCGACACCGGGAGCGGTCAGGATTCTGGTGAGCGCGGCGATGAGCCTGGGCCTGTGGAGCAGCGACCGTTGGATAGACGCCGTCGTCGACAGGTAGCCCGCTTGCGTGCGCGCCAAATGCGCGCGGTAACGATCGGGCGCAAGCTCAATGCCGCCCAAGATCGCGACTGCTGCGGCCCGACCGCTGTCCATCGCTTGCGCGATGCCCTCACCTTGTAGCGGATTCACCAAGCCGGCGGCGTCACCGACCAGGAAAACGCGATCGCGCGCAGGCGTCGTACCCGCGACGCCCATCTTGAGCCACGCCCCGAGCGGCCGCGCGCGGGGCTGAACGGGCCGGCGATGATCAAGTACACCGACGCGTAACGCGTGTTCGAGAAACGCATCGAGATCGCGTGCAGCCCTGCGGCCCGCGGTCCGGTCCGCGAGCACACCAACACCGAGGCCGACGTTCGAGTGGCCCTCGCCCGCCGGGAACACCCAGCCGTAGCCCGGGAAGGCTGCGCCGCGAACCGGGGTCCAAAACATGATGTGCGGCAGTTCGGTCGGCTCGTCGACGTAGGTGCGTACCGCGAACCCCCAGAGCACCCGGTCCGCATCCACGAGATTCGCGACCTCGGCGACTCGGCTGGTCGCGCCGTCGGCACCGACGATCACATCGGCTCGTATGCGCATCTTCGACGACAGCGAGAAGCCGTCGAGCCGACCGTCATCGCCGAGCGGTTCGTCGGCGCGGCCGTCGAAGAACTCCGCGCCCGATTCGATCGCCGCGTGCCGCAACGTCGCATCGAACGAGGAGCGCCGCTCAACGATCCCAAATCCTGGGTAGGTGCGCCCGGGCGGCGCCGGCAGTCGTACGCGATTGCCGGTCGGTCCGACGACCATCATGTCGCTGACTCGAGTCGCGTCGGGAGAGTCGAGCGAGAGGTCACGAAGAAGCTGAACACCCCGAGGCCCGACCAGGTCTCCGCACGCCTTGTCACGCGGGAACGCGGCCTTGTCGACGAGCGCGACTCGCGCGCCACCCTGCGCCAAGACAAGCGCCGCGATGCTGCCCGCCGGACCGGATCCGACGACGAGCACGTCGAAGCGCTTGTCGGTCATAACCTCTCCCTCATCCAACCCTGAACTGTACGGTCACGCTCGAGGAGGACCCACTGCAGACGGCACTGTTGCGTTGATTCGGAT
>PLBO01000086.1:18383-19573 GCA_003134555.1 Actinomycetota bacterium | reverse complement strand
GCGCCAGTGAGACCGATCGGCAGTTATGGTCGGACGCTTAGCCGATGACCTGTCCCATGTCATCAAACTGCGGTCCCTGCGCGAGGCTGTCTCTACTCACCTCAGGCACCGTCCCTCCTTGCGCTTCGATCAGGGCTTCCAGAAGTTGATTCGTTCGCCGCTGTTCGATGAGGAGCGCGTCATGCATGTTGCAGATAGACCTCGCGATCGAGAACGAGTTCGCCGCGATTGCATTCCGGTCCGCCGAACGAGCACCCGTCTCGGTTTCCTTACCCTTCATCGGCGCATCCTCTCCCTCGCGACGACAACAGCTTGACCGATCCCGTCTCGTGACGACAGCCCGATCAGGCAGTTCTGGACGCGGATTGGGACGCAGGTCGCCGCTGTGCTCCGACTTGCCGCGATCTAAGCTCATCACTGTGGTCTTCCCAAACGATCGCGGTGCGGGCGTGCCCCGGCCGCTCTCGGCCCAAGGCCGTCGGATCTACACGGCCGTATTCGTCGGGTTGTTCGCGTTGGGCTGTCTGTTCCTCATCTGGATGACGCTGGTGCTCATGATCAGGAACGAGTGACCGCCGACGCTTCGAACGTTGACGAGGCGTCGTCCCGGCACCGATCGGCAGTTCGGTACTCCGACGCACCCCTCGTTGTTACGTGCGGCTGCTGTCGATGGTCTCGCGGATGATGTCAGCGTGGCCAGCGTGCCGAGCGGTCTCCTCAATCATGTGTACCGCAACCCACCGCAGGTTCCCAGCCATGTCTGGCCATGCGCACGGTGCGTCGAGATCAACCGTCCTGACGATCTCCTGCGAAGCATCGATTTGTTCTCGGTAGTACGCGACAACGGTTTCGACGGTGTCGTCGTCGGTGAGCCGAAACGCGTTCTCGTCCTGTGGCTGCACCTCGGGCCACTCTCCCGCGAAGCTGCGCCCGGCGACGACGACCTGGAACCAGCGGCGCTCCCAGATTGCCGAGTGTTTGACCAAGCTCAGTAGCGACAGCGAACTCACGGTCGGCGCTCGCCTGGCGTCTTCGTCAGAGACTCCTTGCAGCTTCTCGATCAGTGCTTCACGCTGCATGTCGAGAAATTCGCACAGGCCTGCCCGTTCAGTCTCGGCGTACACCCGCCCAGAATGCCCGATCCGGCTCGCATCTGCGAGCGCATAGCGGCAGTTATGGCGCTCGCTTGC
>PLBO01000086.1:0-18271 GCA_003134555.1 Actinomycetota bacterium | reverse complement strand
CAGGCCCGCGGTGATCGTCCCGATTGGTGTCCCATACGGCAGATCCCACGCGCCAACCACACCGATCGCGATAGTTGTAGCGAGTGCCCGATCGGCAGTTATGTGGTGCGCCTGCTGTATCCGTGGGCGTCTGTAGCGGTCCCGGCCACTTCGTGAACCGTCGAGGATCTCTCGGCGCGCACCCCGGGCGGTCGATGCAGTCGGCCGTTATCGCTGTGACTCCCGCAGCGGCGGACCCGATCGCCACCACGCCAGGGAATGACCGAGGTCCGGCAGTAGCGTCGCCCGCCATGGAACCCCTGGACCTGCTGAAGCGCACCGCCGTCGAGTACCGCACCCGACTTGTCGCAGTCCCCGCGGACCGCTGGGGCGACCCATCGGTGTGTGGGGAGTGGACGGTGACGGACGTGGCGGACCACATCGTGGGCGGCAATCGCTTCGCCGTTGCCCTGCTCGACGGAGCGAGCACCGAGGAGGCGATGGCTGCCGCACGAACGGGGAGCTTCGAGGGCGCCCCGACCGACCTCTTCGACGAGACAGCCGCCGCGCAGCTCGCGGCGTTCGAGGCAGACGGCGCGCTCGATCGGATCGTGCACCATCCCGCCGGAGACATGCCCGGCGCGGCGTTCATCGGCTTCCGCGCTGGCGACCTGTTGCTGCACGGATGGGACATCGCCCGCTCGACCGGTGGCGACGACTCGCTACCCGGTCAACTGGCGGAAGCGATCCACGCGGTCTACCTGCCCACGGCCGACACGGCGCGCACCTTCGGCATCTTCGCCGACACCGGCACCGAGGTGACCGACGACGCGCCCATCGCCCAGCGCCTGCTGGTCCTCACCGGTCGTGCCTGACCGACGCTAGCCCTCGCCAGGCGCGTAGCAGCGCGTAATGTCCGGTCACGCGCCGTGATTCCCGATCGGCAGTTCGGTGCGGCTACAGCAAGGACAATAGGACGAGTGCCAAGCCTGCGATCGCGAGGACGACTCCCCACTTCCGAGCGCCGCGCCACACGCCGTCCAATGACGGAGCCGCCGTTGCCATCAGCGGGTAGAGCGGCCCGACGAGGCTCGTCAACACGCTCGCTCCGCCAAGAAGAGCGACGACAACGCCGACGAAGCGAACTGCTTCTGTCATCGAGCCTCCCAACCTGTAGCCAACGGGTGACGACGACCATTTTGCACGGTCGCGCGTCACCGTGGCGAGTACCGAGCGGCAGTTATGCGTCCGAATCGAGCAGCTGGCGAACGGTCCGGTCCTTGCCCGAGAGGTAGTCCTGCCGACCGTCGGGGAACCGCTCTGCGAGCAGCAGCTTGGCTTCCTCGTACGTCTGACGGGCTGCAGCGTCTCGACGAAGCAGTTCGCGAAACTGCAAGTATCGAACCCACTGCTCGGAACCGAACTCGACACCATGCGCGTGGGCGACGCGGTGCCAGGGAGAGTCCTCCAAGACGAACACCCACCCGCCCTGATCGCCCGCGTCGCCTCGATAGATCCATCCGAGGCGAGACAGCGGTGCCTCAACTTCATCGAGCGCCGTTGCTGATGACAACCCGACGGCGAGGTCGACGATCGGCTTGGCGAGCAAGCCCGGCACCGACGTGGAGCCCACATGCTCGACTGCCTGTGCCCGACCGGCGAGGGCCGTCTCGATCTCAGCGGCGAGCACTCCGGCTACCGCACCCCATCGCTCATCCGCTCGAACGAGCGCGACGGTTCCGTATTGAAGCCCGAGCCCAGCCGCAGCGAAGTCCACCACCAGTCACGCTCTACAGCGCCCGACGAACCGCACCCGCAAAGATTGCCTCATCCCGCGTACGTCGGCGAGCGCCGATCGGCAGTTCGGTGCGCTCGCACGCAGTGCGCGATCTACTCCATGTTGACGGCGTGTCGGCCGCCTTCTAACCAGGCGCGGAGCGTTGGGTCGAGCGTTGCTGCGGCCGCGTGGTACATGGCGAGATCGTCTTCGTCGAGTACGTCGCGCCAACGGCCGTTACTGCCCTGGTAGAAGAAGCGAGCCGCGCCACCCTCGAACCAGATGGACATCGGATCGCCGCCCCCGCGTGCCTGTTCGCGCATGGTGTCGATGCCAACCGATTTGAGAAGGGCGGGCCAGGCGTCGTCAGCGACTTCTATTCCGAGGAACGTCGCGATGCGCTCGATCTCAGCGCGGGCGTCGGAGGTCAGGTCGCCGTAATGGGCGAACAGCACGTTGTCGAGGTCGCGCCACTCCCACCAGGTGGCGAGGTGATGATGATGCGACCAGAACGGCCACCCGTCCGGCTCCCACTCGAACCATCCTTCGGATATCCAACGAGGCCACCACGCACGGACCGATGCCGGAGGCCGCGGAAGCGCTGGACCGGGACAATCGGCATCGTTGAACAACGCATAGGCGATGTCGGTGTACGCGCTGTAGTGGTTCCACAGCGACATGAATACGTCTCGTGTGTCTCGACCGACCACTAGATACTTCACCTGTGGGAACCAACGCAGCCCGTCCGCGGCGAGATGGCTCTTCATGAACCGGCGATGCTGCTGCGCGTCGAGCCGGGCCAGGATTGGCGCCACCGGCCCGTGAAAGCGGGCGTCGATCCACGGCGACTCCTGCAACAGGCCGATGGGAACCGGCCCAAGCAGCAACGACGCCACGATGCGCTGCGTCCAGGTCGTGCCCGCCTTATATGCGGTCGTCACCACTATGTCGTCATCACGCGCGACGAACCCGTCCCACCGAGTGCTGTCCAGATGATGGTTCCGGTACTCATGCACCCGCTCAGGAACCCCGCTCACCATGCGACCCGCCTCCCCGCCTCCCCGCCGCCAGGCCAGCACAGAATGCCCGCTCTGGTCTGCTATCGCCAGCGCGCGCTCAGGTGGGAATCAGGCACCTCAGTGACGGTGGATCGGGAAAGAAGTCCACGACCCACAAGAACTGCGGCAGCGTCGTTTCCAGGGGGGTCTCGGCGAGAATCCGCTGCCAGTGTTCGGTAGATCCGAGCACCCATTGCATGAGGATCAGATGCGTCTCGTAACCGGCGTCTGCCGCGCGTTGAAGCGTCTTTTGCTTTCGGCCGATTGCGGCGCGGAAGCGCGTCTCGTTGTCGGGGCCTTCCGTGAAGGCTGCTGACGCGAACAGCGGGAACACGCGTAGCGACTTCTCCGAGTTGATCAATCGGAGCTCGACGTCGTCAGGAAGGTCGAGTGCGGTTCGGGGTGAGTGCGGGAGCCTCGACAACGCGAGGTGCTCGACGTTGAACTCACGTGGCTGAGTCTGCTCGCTGATGATCCCTTCGAGGACGTACCAACCGGCCGCGTGGGGATCGGTCTCGCTGATTCGCTGTTCGATCTGAGTGCAAAGGTCCTCGATCTGAGCGCGGACTCTGATCTCACTTTCGTCGGCCGCGGCGGTGATCTCGACTGCGCGCCAACGGTCTGAGCCACTCCCGATTGCAAAGTCGAAGGTTTGCCCGGGGTGCCGATCGTTGCTGCCGTCGACTTGCTCCCACTCGGCGCCGGGGTCGATCTCGGCGATGAGGAGCTCAACTCCAAGGAGTTCATGCCGGCTCGGGCTCATCCCGCGGATCCTACGAGTCAACGACGTCTCGGGGCGCTGATTTCACTTCGATGCGAATGTCGCCGAGTTCCATACGTCGTTCGGCGTCGGCGAGCTCGCAGCTGTCGACTTGCGCGCGATGCGGCCGCCGGGCGCGGTTCCCTTAGAACGACCGCGAGCAGAGCGGCAGTTCGGGGCGGCTCGGCTAATGAGGTGAAAGACTTCTCGACCGTGACACACCGCGACGAGCGTGATCACCATGACCGCGAGGCGATTGTCGAACTCGCTCGCGTTCGGGGACCGGTCGAGGTCGGTGCGCTCCTTGCTGAGCTTGAGGCCAACGGCATCAAGGCGATCAGTTCAGCCGACGACGTTGGCGGCATGCGCCCGAGCCTGAGCTACGTGGACGGGTACAGGTTGTTGGTCTTCGAGGGCGACCTCGAACGGGCGCGCCGCGTGTTGAAGACTCTCGATCTGGACTGACTACGGCGACCGCCGAACGGCCTTGGGCTCAGGGGGTCAACGCAACACTTGGTGTGCTCGCGTTCGCGAGCGTCCCCTACCGGCACCATGGGGACGCGCTTTGCGGCCTCGAGGGTGGGTTATTGAGGCACCCCGGGGTACGGATCGACGCGTGTCTGTCGGAGTGTGAACGGCGAGTTCTGTGCGTCCGACGGCGCAGCAGGTGAGGCCGCACGGATGCAACACAGCGGCGCGCGTAGCGCAAGGGATGCGCGTCAGAGGAGGGCGACGGCGAACTGGTCGTGGTGGTCGGTCCACCAGGGGTAGATCAACGTCGACTTCGACCTCGTCATCGTGCATCCTCGGTTGCGACACACGCACAGTTTGACGCCCCCCAACAACGCGAGACATCGATTTGCCCGCACGCAACGAGGTCGACGACAGCGAGCGCACAATGCCCGATCCCGATCGGGTCGGCGAGTGCCCGATCGCTGGCAGATCTGGCTTGGCCGCTCTGCGTTGCTAGAGGGCGCGCGACGCGTCGACGCTGTCTCGCTCGCGGCGCGAGAGAGCGCGCAGCACGGCGAGGTCGCCATTGCGGACTCGGCAGACATCGACAAGGTAGGAGACCGCGATTGCGATCGCCGCCTCGGGGGTTGAAAGTCGGTGCCGAGTGTTACGGCTAGGTCGTCCAGATGCACGATCAGTTCGACGATCCTGGATTGGAGATAGCCGTCAAGAGTCAAGACGATGTCGCCCATGACGGCGACGACGCGCTCGTCGGACTCGGTCGCTAATCGTGCCGAGAGCCGTTCGTGCAGTGCTGCCGCGTCGAGCGTGAGCGCGGCCGCTCCACGTTCGCTCACGCGAGCCGCGCGATCGCGGATGCCCGCGTCGATCGCGGCCGCGTGCTCTGCGGACGGTTCACGCGCGAAGTAAAGAGCCGAAGGCACAGGTGGTGCGACGGGCGGCTCGGCATCGAGATACCGCTCGGTGGCGGCAGCAGTGTTGTACATGTGGCCCAACAACTGGCCAACCAAGTACGGCGGCACCACCGTCGCGTCATCCCATCGCGCCGCGACCGCTTCGCTACCAATCGCAGCGACAACGCACCGCAGGGTGTCCAAGAACGCCGAGCGCACAGGTGCAAGCACGACGCACAGAATGCCCGATCACGCGTCGGCGCAGCGAGTATCGATCGGATGTGGATCACCAGGACCCCGTCGCTAGGGCTGGTTTCGGTCAAGCACGGCGACGAGGTCGGTGGCGCAGGTGACCTGACCGGCGGCCCATCCCGCTTCGCGCGCAGCGTCGACATTCGCGGCGCTGTCGTCAACGAGCAATAGCGTGTCACCCGGTTTGCCGATGGTCTCGGCGAAGCGTGCGAAAGCGACGGGATCTGGTTTGACGGCGTGAAGACGCCAAGAGCACACGATGGCGTCGCACACTGCCCGAACGCTGCGGAGCGGTCCTTGGAGGCACAGTTCGACGATCGGGCCATTGTTGGTGAACAGCACGACGCTCTCGGGCTGCGCGGCGAGGATGCTCAAGACCTGACCCACGGGGTCGAACGCTTGACTCCATGCCTGCACCAGCTCCGAGGCGTCGAGTCGGTGTTCGAGGGCAGTGAGCAACATCTCAACCGCGTCATTGCGTGTCGCGACCTCGCCCCGCTCGAGCTGAGCCTCCAACCCGCTGCCGAAGATGCGTTCCGTGATCTCGTCGCCCCGGAGGCCGGTCGCGGCGACAAGCGCTTTGAGCCGACCCGCGGGCGTAAATCGTGCTGCGACCCCACCGAGATCAACCGCGATCGTGTCGAACATGGTCCACCATCAGATGATGCGTTGCATCAGGACGAGTTCGAGCCAGCGGTCGAACTTGCGGCCAACCTCTGGCATTCGAGCCACGGTCGTAAACCCGAGCCGTTCATGGAAAGCGATCGATTCGGTGTTGGCCCCGTCCACCGCGGCAACCATGACGTGGACTCCATTGGCGTGGGCCCGTTCGATCAAGGCTTCAAGCAACGATCGGCCGAAGCCTCGACGCCAGTAGTTCTCGTGGACGTGGATCGTGTGCTCCACTGTGTGGCGATAGCCGGGCCACTTTCCCGACCCTCGAAAGCTTCCGTAGGCCGTGAAGCCGACGACTGTTCCGGCGACCTCCGCGACGAGGATTGGGTACCCGAACCGCTGCTGACTGCGAAACCAGGCCCGGCGCTCCCGAAGCGTCTGCAACGATTCCGTCCAGGCGCCAGTCGTCGTCGGGATGAACACGTTGTAGAGATCCCTCAACACCGGCATGTCGCCATCGACAGCATCACGAACCCTCAATGCACTCGACTCCACGGCGCACAGATTGCCCGATCCTCCGCCGCGCGGGCGAGTACCGATCGGCAGGGCGTCTTACGGGCGACTCAGGTCGGCGCTTGCGCGGTGTACAGGGTGGTCACGAAGGTTCGAGTGATCAGGTTGTCGAAGTCGCGTTCGACGAGTGCTTGGAGAGCGTCGAGCACGCGGGCCTGGTCGGGTTCGAGTCGCCGCAACACGACCGCCATCGTCGCGTACAGCGCTCGGATTCCGGTGCCGTCAAACGTATGCACGCTCCGCACGATCTCGCTTCGGACATCGACGAAGCCCGCTTCTCTCAGGGTGGCAGACCGGGCCTCCGTTTCGACCTGGAGTGCGCTCGGTCCGGGGTCGACAATCGACTGTGATGGACCCAAGACAGTCTGGATCGCCCTGTCGAAGGTGTCGAGCACGGTGGGGTCCTCGAACAGCATCCACCAGAGCGCAATCCATCCCCCCGCGCGTAGCGCCCGCCGCAGCTTGTGGGGACCGACGCGCGGATCGACCCAATGAAATGATGTTGCCGCGACGGCGACGTCAAAGCCACGGTCGGGCAATCGGGCATCTTCGAACGAGGCGACTTCAACCTCAAGATCGGTGTCGGGCAAGGCTCGCAGCAGAAACGCAGCGAGCGTCGCGTTCGGCTCGACGCCCGTGACGGCCGCGCCCCGCGACAGAAGCTGTTGCGTCACGAGACCGGTGCCGGGCCCGATCTCCAGAACGCGCGTGCCATCGCTCAGATGGCACCGGTCGCGCAACACCTCATACACCCTTTGGGGATAAGGAGGTCGCCCCACCGCGTACGCGACCGGATCTTGTCCGTACAGTTTTCGGCCGTCCGACCGGCCAAACGCAAGCGCCACACCGTCAGGCAGCGTCGTCACGAGCGCATAATGCCCGATCCGGAGCGCTTATTCGAGCCCGATCGCTCCCGCTCATGCGAGCCTGCGAGTGCTCGTAAACGTCTCCTAAGGTTGGAGAGGGTGTAGCTCGCTCGGTCCGTCTATTGGATCCTCTTCGGAGACGCTCCGAGTGTGGCGGGTCAGGGCCACGTTTCGAGCGCGGGAGGTCCGGTTGTCCATGTGATGTGGTCGCTGTCGCTTCGGCCGACCACCCAGCCCAGCAATAGCTGAGTCGAGCCCTCGCCGACATGCGTGGGTTCCGAGTCGCGATGGGTTCGCCAGCAAGCAACTGTCCCATCGTGTAGTTCAAGGCGAACGCCTGCAGGGAGGCGGTCTGTTACGGACCGGAGTTCGAGACCCTGGAAGGACACGTCGAGTCCGGCGACCGCGAAGTCCGTGGGCCAATCGCGCACCTCGACGCCGCTATCCAGGTCCACAGCGTGAATCTCGACCTCCCGCCAGCGAGCCCAAAGGCACGAATACGCCGGACGGGTACCAGCGCGAGCCCGGGTCGGGTTGTGCCAGGACGCCGGTTCCATCACCGCCCACTGAGCTTCCAAGCGGCGGTTGGTCGCTGCAAGCTCCGTGGCCAGCGCGTCGAGCGAGCGACGGCTGCCTGCGTCGATCTCCGCGCGCCTTCCGCCGTCACCTCCGGGATACTGCTCGACGACTTGACCGTCCATGGCCGCGGCAAGCATCCGCAGATGGCTCGCCGCGTTGCGCTCCAGGTGGCAGAGCAGATGCGCGTTGGTCCAGCCGGCCAGCCGTGTGTCGCGAACGCGCCCGCGCTGGGCGATCCGGCTCGCGATTACTTCGAGGCGGCGATGACTCGCGCTTATTTCTTGAACGAGACGACCGATGCTCGCTCGTCTGCCATCCAATACCCAGATGCCCTCACCGTCCACGACCACATCGACATTGTCTCAGGTACAGTTCTTCCGGACGTCTCAGGCCGCGCCGATGTCGGGCGTCGGGTGAGACCGTGGCCTGCGTAAGCTCGACGACCGTGACGCGCCGCCCAGCGATCGTGCACCTGATCGGCTTTCCTTCCGCCGGGAAGTACACGATCGCGAAGGCCCTGGCGCAGCTCGCGGGAGGCGCGGGCGAGCGGTACGTCGTCATCGACAACCATCACACGAGCAACGTGATCTTCGCCGCGCTGGATGTCGACGGTGTTCGCGAACTTCCTGCGACCGTATGGGACAGAGTCGGAGAAGTGCGGGAGGCGGTTCTCCGCACGATCGAGGAACTTTCTCCTCCCGAGTGGTCATTCGTGTTCACGAACGTGCTGACCGAGCGCAACCCCGCCGACGCAGCGGTGGTCGATCGTCTCGCCGATCTCGCGGCAAACGGAACCAGCCCTACGTTCCAATCCGCATCACGTGCATGACCGAGGAGCTGGTCCGGCGCGTCACGAACACCGACCGGCGAGAGCGCTTCAAATGGATCGACCCAGAAGGCATACGCGCATTCATCAACTCAACCAAGCTCCTCCCGCTCCACAAGCACGCTCCGATGGATCTCGACGTCACGAACCTGTCGCCCGAAGGCGCAGCACAGCGCATCCTCGAACACGTCCACGGCTTCGAGTGAGAAACTCCCGATCAGGCCGTCCGTAGAACACCGTGCGGCGATACCCGCCCATACACGAACTCGCACTTGCTATCGCGAACCGCACCGATTGCCCGTTCGGGGACGTTTATGGAAGTCCTCCGGCGGGCGGTGACCGTCAGAGTTCGAGTCGATGTGTCGCCGCGATCTCGGCGCAGATCGAAGCGATTGGTCTGGCCGTTCGGTCGGCTGCGATTCGGATCATGATCGTCGCGGTCTGGAAGGCGTAGAACGGGAGATCGTTGACGCGCCACCAGCTTGCGGCGGCGACGTAGTCGGGCACGATCCCGCCGTGGGCGGCGACTGCGAGGTCGATCGCGACGCGACTCTTCTGGTGTGCGGTATTGCCGCTGATAGTCCATTCGGGGAGATATCGCTCGTGGGCGTCGCTCAACGACATCGGCGTTCCACGGGTTGCTCCTGCGAGGGTGAGGGCGTCGGCCGCGACCTCGGTCAACACATCGGCAGGAAACGGAAAGGCAAAGTCGAGGAACCGGTGGAGCTGATCGAACACGTCATCGAGCGGATCGGCCCCAGCGATGCCTGCCAACGCGACGCGGATGACCTCAACGCGATCGGACTCGGTGGGCGTGGGCGCCTTGACCATGCGACCACGCTACGGCCGCACGGCGAATGGACGGTTGCCTGTGGCGGTCGCGGCGACGTAGACGGACCAGCGCAACGGGTGCTGGTCGAGTGCTGGCCGTACGGTCGGCGGCTCCGAGGGTGCCGGGATTGGGCCTGATGGTTGGTGTCCCGGCCGTGAGCTGGGAGGTTCCGACATGTTGGTAGTTCACCCGACAACGGCAGTGGTGGCGCGCGATGAGGTGTTCACGTCGGAGGAGGAGACCGCGCTGGCCGGGTTCTTGGCCGGGTATAGCGGGCTTACCCGTGAGGCGTACGCGCTCGACCTGCGTCAGTACGTCCAGTGGTGCACAGAACGCGCGGTCACGTTGTTCGGTGCGCGCCGTGCAGATATCGAATCGTTCGGTAGGCAGCTCGAAACGCTCGGCCGGGCCCGCGCCACGATCGCCCGGCGCCTGTGCACGATCACGTGCTTCTACCGGTATGCCGAACAAGAAGGCCTCATCGCCGCCTCGCCCGCGGTGCACGTGCGCCGACCGCGCCTCGACTACGAGTCCCATGCCACCGGGCTGGATCGCAACGAGGTCGGCGCCATGCTCGTCGCCGCCGGGCTCGGCGACCCCAGCGATCACGCGCTCATCTCATTGCTGGCGCTGAACGGCCTGCGGGTGTCGGAGGCGACCGGCGCGGACATCGAACGGCTCGGTCTCGAACGCGGCCACCGCACCCTCACCATCATGCGCAAGGGCGGCAAGATCGTGACCATCCCACTCGCACCCCGCACTGCCCGAGCCGTGGACCTCGCAGTCGGCGAACGGGACCAAGGGCCGATCTTCTGCGGCAACGACGACGGGCGGCTCGAACGTCACGCCGCGAGCCGGGTCGTGCGCCGCATTGCTCGCCGCGCCGGGATCACTAAACGAGTCGGCCCCCACACCCTGCGCCACGCGTTCATCACCGCCGCGCTCGATGCCGGTGTGCCACTGCGGGACGTGCAAGAAGCAGCGAGCCACGCCGATCCCCGCACCACCATGCGCTACGACCGGGCCCGCGTCTCCCTCGACCGCCACGCGACCTACATCGTCGCAACGTTCATCGCCGGAGCAGCCCGATAACCGCTCGACCGAGGCCCGCTCTGGGATCGCATAAACGTCCCAGAGCGGGCAATCGGGCGCGCCGACGCATCGTGATCGTGAATCCAGTTGCTCGAATTCGTTCAACCGCCCAACCCTGTCCTGCTACTACTGGACCTCGGCAGTCTGAGATCTGGTGACGAGGAGGTCAGAGCGTGAGCACCAAGACACCGCCGGACGTGCCGAGTCCGATCGAGTTCCGAGAGATGACCGACGCGCGTGAGTGGGCAGAGACCGCCGAGCAACGACCTGGACGCAGCGAGATCCTGAACCGCATCACGCAAGAGGCAACGCGACTCACTGGACGAGGAGACCGCATCCTCGAACTCGGCTCCGGCCCGGGCTTCCTCGCCCAGCGTCTGCTACAGCGACTCCCCGATGCTCACTACACGGCATTGGACTTCTCTCGGGCAATGCACGAGCTGGCACGTGCTCGTCTGGAACCATGGTCCGCCCAGGTGACTTTCCTGGAACGCAGCTTCAAATCTGAGAGCTGGACCGAGGGCCTAGAGCCGTTTCAACTCGTCGTCACCAACCAGGCGGTGCATGAGCTACGCCACAAGCGCCACGCGCCCAAACTCCATCGGCAGGTCCTCGACGTGCTGGCCCCAGAGGGCAGCTATCTCCTGTCCGACCACTTCAACGATCCGGGCGGCTTGGAGAACCCCGAGTTATACATGACGCGAGACGAGCAGATGACCGCGCTTCAGGACGCGGGCTTCGCATCGGTCGAACGCCTTGCCGTCGCAGGCACCCTGGTACTGCACCTCGCACACAAGGCATAGCGCGTGACGGCGTCTCGCGCCATAACCTCCGGGCGCTGGTCGTTAGTTGCGGTTGTCGCCGAAGACGATTGGCTGTAGGTACCACCGTTCAAGGTTGCGAACCGAGCGTGTACGAAGGCGCTGCCGCCACTGCCACCACGCGTACCGAGTCCCGATCAACGGCTCGCCGCCCATGTTCGGCCCGGTCGGGACTGCGCTCCGCTTGGGCCACCAAAGGAAGCGGCTCTGTCGCTCGTCCACGTTGAGCAGGGTAGAACCAATGGAACCGCCTCCGTCCACATCTGTCGATCTGCGCGCCGTGTGCGTTACGGGATGGGTGCGGGACCGGGCGCTGGTGTTGAAGTGAATGTGGGGCCGCTGAGGCCTTCGGCTCTGATCGCGGAGCCATCAGGGCCGACGGCGAACAGTGTGTAGTTCGTGGGTTGTCCTGTCCAGCACCACGTGGCGCGATCTTTGGGTTGGGCGGTTGCGAACGCGTGGGGCGCGACTCGTGTGCCGGGACCGATCGTGAGGTCGCGCACGCTTTGTACCGATGTCGCGCTCGCATTGAGGACCGTGTGTGATCGGCCCAGCGCGGTGGAGCACATGCGCTCTGGATCGGTCGCGACCGGCAAGGTCACTGGGTCGGGCGCCCACGCGATTGCGAGTGTCGCGCCGCCGATACGCGTTGCGGTGCTGTCGCCTTCGCTCCACCGTAAGAGCGCGTCGGTGCATCGGCCGGTGGAATCGGGCGCCTGTGCGATTTCGAGCACGCTGGTCCCGGTCAGGTCAGCCGCCGGGGCGATGCCTTCGCTGCTGGTGCATGGAAGGTTGAACAGTCGCCGCGTCACTCGTCCGGTGAGGGGGTCTATCGCGGTGACGGCATTCGGAGCGCGTTGTGCGGAAGTATCGACGAGGGAACCGGTAGTGCCGAGGTACGCCACCCGGAGGCCGTCACCGTCGAGGACCGGGACTTTCGGGAGGCTCTCCAGGGGGGTGTTGATGGTCGGTTGGGTGTCGAGGATTCGTGGGTATCCGCCGTCGCGCGCGCCCATCGAGACCGCGAGATGACGCGAGTCGGACGCCCACGAAACATCGAACACCTGCACGGCGCTTGGATCAGCGGGAGCAAAACCTCGCCCAATGAGTCCGGGGAATCGCGTCGCGAGCTTGTCGATGTCCTTCACGGCCACCACCACGACGGAGTTGGGGTCGCCGTTGCACGCGTCGTCGTTGCGCGTCGCATACGCGAGAGACTTGCCGTCGGGGCTGATGGCCGGGTGCGCGCCCCGCACGACTCGAAGCACCGGACCGCCCCCGATGGGGACGCGTGCAATCTCTTCGACCCTCGCGGCACCGTCGCGGCATTCCCCAGGGCCCGTTGCGCGAGCCCGATCGAAAAAGATCGTGTTGCCGTCGGGTGCCACCGCAACTGTTGGGAAGCCGTCGACGGCGTCGACGCCCGTGGCGAGCACCCGCAACTCGCGGCCGGTGCGCGCGTCGAGCACGACGAGTCGATGATCCGCGGTCACCGCAACCGCATGCGAAGGGTAGCGGGATTCGTGCGAACCGACGACGTTCAATCGACGCACCGGAGGATGTCTTACGATCGCGGCGAACACCGCGCCCGCGACCGCAACCCCGACGACGACCACAACCGATGTGACGCGACGATTGCGACGCCGCACGATACGACGCTGCGTTCTCGCCCACAGATCCGGAACCGGCCCGACGCTGTCCGCGATCGCGTTCAACGCCTCGCCGGTGCGTTCCTCGAACGAGGTCACCGCGCACCTCGATTCTGAACATCGGCATCCATTGCGACCCGCAAGTGACCGAGCGCTCTCGATACCTGCGACTTCACCGTACCGAGAGTGACTCCCAGGATGGCCGCAGTTTCGACCTCGGAACGATCTTCCATGAAGCGCAAGATCACGGCTGCCCGCTGACGCGGCGCGAGCGCCCGTAACGCAGCGCGAACGACCTCCTGGTCGGCGATCCGAACGTCGGCCGACGCCGCAGTCATCTCTTGACCGCGCTCGATGCGAACCGCCGCACGGCGTTGTACCGCGAGGCGCCGATAACGGCCGCGCACCAGATTCAACACGACCCGTCGCAGGTACGCGGCTGGATCATCGATGTGACCACGCCGCCACTTCGGATACAAGCGCGCGAACGCCTCGGCGGCGAGATCCTCGGCCACGTCGCGACTCCCACACATCACACACGCGAACCGAAACAACCGATCGCGCTCCTCGGCGAACAAGGTCGCGAACGCCGCCGCCCGGACCTCTTCGCCAGCGACCGGGCCTCCCGCCTTCGTCACGCATGCCCCCGATGTCAGGACAACCGTCGCTGTGCCCACATACTGACCGACGCGCCAACCCCCGCGAAGGTTGCACGCACCCGCGACGGCCCCAACTCTTCGCGACCCCGCGCACGGCGCCAGTCACCAGATCCGCACCGGGCCAAAGGCGCAATCAGAGCCCGTACACACACTCGTCTGCACACCGTGCGCTCGACGCTGACGGCCACATCTGCGGATCGTTGCTCCACAGGGGCATTCCAGACGGGGCAACTGCGCCTCGCGGTGGCTCATGGTTGACGGCATCGTCGAGCCCGCTGCTCGGCCGAATTTGAGCCGGTACGGGGCTCTCCGCGTCGCGGCCGACAGCGCGGAGGAACCGCCGATCGGCACTCGCATATCCGTCCCGGGGAGGGAGCAATCTGTGCGCATGGGGGGCACCTCCGAGTCGACCTCGGCCGAGCGACACTGACGCCTGCTTCGAGTCGTTCTTCAACGGCGACGCCATTCGGTTCAACGACTCCGCTCGAACAGGGTTCGATGAACATCACGCCCGAGCACTTGCAGTCCGCGTACTCCAAGATGCGATGAGACCGGGCAATCCATCACGTTCGCCTCGACCGCTCGGCCTCGATGAACAATGGCACGTCGTGCGCGTCACCGTCCGGGCAGAGTCCGCGGGTCTCGCCGGGGGCCACTTGGTGCCACCCGTGCCTATCTGCGCCCGGTGCATGACCTCATCGAGGCATTGATCGCGCAACTATCCAGCTAGACGTCCGACGCGCCAGATCTGCCGATCGGCACTCGCAGACGCGCGCGCGATCGCGCAATCTGGGCGCTTTCGGGTCGCCGGTTGCGCCCCGGCGGGTCAGGCGGGCGGGCGCAGTTTGACGAGTTCGAACTGGCGCGAGGTTTTCTGTTGATACCGGTCGTAGCGGCCGCGGGTGTTGCGGTTGACCAGGGCCCAGAGGCGGGCGTAGTCGCTGTTCTCAGGGCTGACCACTTCGACTCGGCTGTGGAAGTTGCGTCTCCCGACTTGAACGTTGACGGTCGGGCAGGCGACGACGTTGTGGGCCCATCCTGGGCGCCGGTCGTCGCCGCCGTTGGACGCGGTGACGACGAATGCGCCGTCGGTGTCCTCGGCGTACACGAGGGCGGCCGTACGCGGGGACCCAGTGCGGCGGCCCGTTGTCGTGAGCAGCAGCGTAGGTACCCCGAGCAGGCGATGTCCGACGAACCCGCGGGTCGTCTCGTAGATCCACTGATGCGTGCTCAGCACGCGTGACTGGCGCGGCGAACGGCTCATCGCGGCACCGCCGTGTCTCGAGGTCCGGGGCGGTTGGACCGCGCAGCGCGGACCACGGGTAGGACGGGTTTGAGTCGTTTGAGAGCATGGTCCATGAGTTCAGTCATGGTCTTGTCTGGCCATTGCATCGCCCAGGCGGTGAGGACGCCGTTGAGTGCACCGACCAGGGCGCCCGCGACGATCGCGGCGTCGGTGACTTTGTTGTCGTCGTCCGGCAGATCCTCGTTGGCGAGGGTGGAGATACGCGCGAACACCTCGTCGTCGAGTCGGGCGTGAATGACGCGAAGGCTCGGCGTCTGGAGATAGAGCTGAAAGCCCACGAATACGGCTTCGTCGGTGGCGTCGATGCGGCCGGCCACGGACCGGAGCGCGCGCAAGCACCGCTCGAGGCCGGACTCGCCAGGGTGCACGTCGGCAACGATCTCGTCGAAGTGGCTCACCCAGCCCCGCGGCCGCTCGAACACGAGATCTCCCTTGGTCGGGAAGTGGCGGTACACGGTGCGTCGCGACGCGCCAGCCGCAGCAGCGACGTCGTCCATCGTGACTGCGTCGAAGCCGCGATCAGCGAACAAACGTATGGCGGCTTCTGCGATCTCGGCGCGGAACTGTTGGTGTCGTCGCTCCGTGAGTGTGGGCACGCCATGCAAGTATGGCACGCCGTGCCAGGCATGGGTTACGATTCGTCGATGAGCACCGCGCAGCGCGTCTTCATCGCATACGGCATCGTCATCCTCGTCGTGGGGTTCGGTCTCGGAACGGTGTTGGGCATGGTGCGCATGAAGTCACCCGCGGCGCGAACTCTCGCGACGGCGCACGTCGAGACACTGATGCAGGCGGCCATGCACTTCGGGTTGGCGTTCGCCGTAGGCGCCGTCAACTTCGACACCTCAGCAGCCACAGTTGGCGCGTGGCTGCTCGTCGCAGCCTCCGCCATGCAGGCGCTCGGAGCCACGACCAACTGGATCACGAACGTAGGCGACCAGTTCGGCGAGCGATCAGTCGGCTTCTACCTCAACTCGTCAGCCACCCTCATCGCCCTGCCCGGCCTCGCCATCATCGGGTACGGCATCCTTCACCGTCTCTAGACGGCGCTGTTACTTGTTTGAACCCACGCCATAACTGCCGATCGGGCACTCGCCACGACGATCGTGATCGGGCATTCTGGGCGTGTGTCGGACGAGCAGCAACTCGACGGCGGAATCGCGAACGCGGGGAACGTCGTTCGCGTTGGTCCGCACGTACTTCGCCCTTCGACAGAGCACTCGACTTCGGTTCACGCCTTCCTGCGGGCCGCGCAACGCGTCGGATTCGACGGAGTTCCGACACCAGTCGGCATCGACCGCGACGGACGTGAACGACTGGTGTTCATCGACGGCGACGTGCCCGTGCCGCCATATCCGGAATGGAGCCAGTCCGATACCGCGCTGGCATCCATCGCCAGGCTGCTGCGCAAGTTGCATGACGCGTCTCGCGAGTTCGACCCTCACGGGTTCGGTTGGAGCGACAGTCTCGCCGACCCTGCGGGTGGAACGTTCGTGTGCCACAACGACGTGTGCCCGGAAAACGTCGTCTTCCGTGCCGGTATCGCCGTCGCACTGCTCGACTTCGAGTTCGCTGCGCCTGGCCGTCTCATCTACGACATCGCTCACCTTGCTCGCCTGTGTGTACCGATCGAAGACGAGTTCGACCAGACGCGCCTGGGCTGGCTCCCGGCCGATCGGCCGACACGATTGCGACTCGTCGCCGATGCCTACGGCCTCGATCGCGACGGACGCTCGGAGCTACTTCCCGCGATCAACGACGCCATCGACCGTGTCGAGAATGCCGTGCGGCGAAGCGTCCAAGCCGGTCACCCGAAATCCGTCGACATGTGGAACCGCACCGGTGGCGGCGAGCGCTACGAGCGTCGCCGCCGGTGGTGGATACTGCATCACGACGAGTTCGCCGCCTCTCTCACCTGATGATGCCGCGCGCAATATCTGCCAATCGGGCGCCGAGTTACCTGCGCGGGAAATGTCTGCGCGTGCGACCGGTCGCTCGCTTAGATCACCGAACTGCTTGACTAGTTGCCATGGTTGACCAGCCGCGACGGGAACTCGGAGTCCGGCGAGCAATGGTGGCGATCGTCATTCTCGCTATTACTGGCACAGCTTTGATCGCCACGTCCGGCGAATGGCGCGGCGCACTAGCCGGTGCCGCGCTCATCGTTGCGTTGGTGATCGTCCGACTCTGGGCCAGGGGTGGCTTCAGCTTCAGACGCCGCACCTCAAACTGAGCCATCCGCGGCCCACGCCATAACTGCCGATCGGTACTCGCCGACATGCTCGGGTTCGAGCAATATGCGTTGAGCGATGCCGCGCGGGTCGGGCCACGTTCGCGGCGGGTGCGCTTGCAGGAAACTCGGTTGGGTCGACGGCTCTGACGGACAAGACTTCGGTCATGGACGGTACGACAGAGCGGGTGCGTGCGCACTTCGACGCGATTGGCGAGACGGAGTGGGATCGCCTTGCGGACAGTCCTCGCGCTCGGGTGAGCTTCGAGTTGCACCGCCGCTTGCTGGCGGAGTGGATCAAGCCGGGCGATGCGGTGCTGGAGGTAGGAGCGGGTCCCGGGCGGTTCACGATCGAACTCGCGCGTCTCGGTGCTCAGGTGACCGTCACGGATCTTTCGTCGGTCCAGCTCGACCTCAACGAACAGCACGTTCAGCACGCGGGATACCAAGATGCCGTCGCGGCGAGATTCGTCCTCGACATCCGTGACGTGGCCCAGCTCGGCGAGGAGACATTCGATGCCGTCATCGCCTATGGCGGCCCACTCTCGTATGTCTTCGAAGACGCGCCGGTCGCGTTCGGTCAGCTCGTCCGAGTCGTTCGTCCCGGTGGGATTGTGCTCGCGAGTGTCATGGCGACGGTCGGCAGCCTCCGCTACTTCCTGCCGTTGGCTTTGAACGAACTCGACCAGTACGGCGGCGTTTTCTACGACCACATCGTGGCAACCGGCGACCTGCGCGACATCCCCGGTTCCCACACCTGCCAGATGTACCGCTGGCGTGAGATCGAATTGCTCATCGCGCCCGCGCCCTGCCGCCTCGTCGCAGCATCAGCGAGCAACTGCATGTCGCTCGGCGATGCCGACCTGATCGAACGACTTGAGGCTGACCCCGAACGCTGGCGTTGGTTCGTCGACTGGGAAGCAGCACTGTGCCGCGAACCCGGCGCCCTCGACGGAGGTACACACACGATCTTCGCCGTCCAGCGCACCGAGATCCCCGCGCCATAACTGGTTCTCCTGCTGTATCCGTG
>PLBO01000134.1 GCA_003134555.1 Actinomycetota bacterium | reverse complement strand
CACGGATACAGCAGGAGAACCAGATATGGCGCGGCATGAAGGCCGCGGTGGTGTGGCCGTCATCGGGAAGACTCTCTCTGTGGAACTCACGCCGGGTGATGTGAGCACGGCCGCACAATGGGTAGCGAGCACCTCATTCCGAGTTCCGGAGCACCGCTGGAACGAGGCTCGACTAGGAACCTGGTCACCGAGACGCACCCTCGACCATCTCGTCGACGCGATGTTGCTCTACAGCGCGTACGTGGCAACTCGAGCACGAGATCGGATTACGCCGCCACGCAACGGGGATCCGAACGCGACTCCGGGGGAACTCGTAAGCGCGTTGCGTTCCGGTGCGTCGATCCTGGAGTCGTTGCTTCATGCCATGCCCGATGAGATCCAGGTGTTCCACCCGTCCGGTAACGCCGACCGCACCGGATGGATCGGCATGGCGTGCACTGAACTCCTCGTTCACGGCTTCGACATCGCCACCGCGAGCGGGGTGCCGATCGATGCACCTGGCGAACAACTCGCCCGGGCGGTTGTCGAGCGCGTGCTGCCTTGGTCGCCACCCGAAGGCACCGGATGGACACGGCTTCTGTGGGCAACTGGCCGAGCATTCCTCGGCACACGACCACCGCAAGACGCTGATTGGTGGTGGCAGTCTGCGCCACTCTCGGAGTGGGATGGCCAGCCGCGGCGACGCGATGCACCTCCGCAATGGTGAGCCCGATCGGCAGATATGGCGTTCGGCGCGCCGCTGCGTGTTTCAGATAAGGATGCGATGGCGGACGTACACAACGCCGTTGTCGAACCGGCGCTCGTCGAGCAGCTCGAGCTTGGCGCGCAGTTCGCTGGGCAACGATGGTTTGCCGCGACCGACGACGGAAGGGCAGATGAAGAGGTGGCACTCGTCGATCAGCCCGGCGCTGAACGCGTGCGCGGCGATGTTCGCCCCACCCACCATGAGGTCACGACTGGTCGTGCCCTTCATCTTTCGGACGGAGTCCGGATCGAAGTTGCGCTCGAGTCGACTCATGCCGGTCGAGACTGCATCCAAAGTGGTCGAGTAGACGATCTTGTCCGCCGCCTGCCAGACGTGCGCGAAGTCAGCCATGAGCTCTGATTGGGCGGCCAGCGCGGGCTCGGTCTCCCACACGGCCATGGTCTCGTAGAGGCGGCGCCCGTAGATGTAGGTGCCGACCGGCCGCACGAGGTCAGTCACAAATACGAACTGCTCGTCGTCAGGCTCGGTCCACTCGAAGCCGCCGTGCTCGTCCTCGATGAACCCGTCGAGCGACACGTTCGCCACGTAGATCAGCTTGGCCATGCGCTACTCCCGACTGCCGAACCATGGTTCTTCATGAAGATCGTCCCTCGTGGAACGCAGTTGAGACCGGCGGCGAGTCGAGAACTCATCGCCAGCGAGCGCTTGAAATCTCGCGCCAGATTGCCCGATCCGGGACGCTTATGTGAGGTGCTTTCAGCCGTCGGGCCGGCGGACGGCGTCGTCGAGATCAAGGAAGCCTGCGGTCGCCCACCAAAGATGGTCCTCTGGGTAAACGCCGTTGCCGCGATGTGCGCGACGCCAGTCCTTATCGTGGAACGACTCCGTTACCGTCGCCAAGTGGCGACGACCAACGTCGCGTTCGACCAACAACTCGGCGACGAGCGCGACGGTGCCTGCCGGCGCTTCGATCGTCACGTCGTCGAGCTGGCCGGCCGCAAGCGCATCGAGGGCGCGCTGGTCCCGGCCGTCCGCCGCGGTCCAGACTCGGACCGCACGATCGATCTCATGGTTCCACACGGGCCACTCCGCCGGACGCCACTGCCACGACACGGGCAGCTTCGTGAACCGCAACACCGAGGCAAGGGCCTCGAGGTGCGCGGGTCGCGACATCCACGGGACAACCTCGGGCGCCTCGGCGACCACCAGCGCGACCTCTATCCGGTCGAGGTCGGCGGTGCGGTCGAGCGACGTCCCGAATACGAACGCGGCAGTGACCGTCGTGTCGGGCCACTCCGCAGCACGATCCAGTGCATCGACGACATCGGTCAGCCGGCTGATCGCGGTCGAGTATTTCATTACCAAATCGTCGCACAACCAACGACGACATCGTCGCTGACCGCTCGCATGACAGCGCCCGAGCGGGCATTCTGTACGGATTGCGGTCGGCGGCAGGCGACGGCAGCGGTTGGTACACAAACGGTTCGTTCTCCCGCATCGCGGGAGAGCAGTCGGCTCGCAGATTGGGGAAATGATGAAGGGATCGCTGCCACAGTTGGCTGGTTCGGATTTCCTGACCGATGGCGGGGTCGAAACGGATTTGATCTTTCATCGTGGGATTGACCTGCCCGAGTTCGCTTCGTTCGTGCTGCACGAGAACGCCGCGGGCGAATCCGTGTTACGTGACTACTACGACGACTACCTGCGTATTGCCTCGCAGGGCGGGTTCGGGCTGGTCTTGGAAACAACGACGTGGCGCGCAAGCGAGGATTGGGGTGCCAAGATCGGCTACGACGCGGCACAGCTGCGAGCGGCGAACGAGCGGTCGGTGGAGTTCTTCCACGAGGTCCGTGCCTCTGATGTCGACGGAACGGTAGTCATCAGTGGCTGTGTCGGACCGCGAGGTGACGCGTACGCTGATCTGGGTCCAGCTCGCGCCGACGAAGCTTTCGCGTATCACCTGCCGCAGGTTGAGGTGCTCGCGGGCAGCGGTGTGGATCTGGTCAGCGCGTTGACGTTGACGAATGTTGCCGAAGCGATTGGGTTCGTGCGCGCTGCGGAGGCACGCTCGATTCCGGCGGTGGTGTCGTATACCGTCGAAACCGACGGCAGGCTCCCATCGGGCATGAGCCTGACCGACGCGATCACTGCCGTAGACGACGAGACCGACGGTGCGGCCGCGTATTTCATGATCAACTGCGCGCACCCCGATCACTTCGCCCAGGTGCTCGACGATCCAGAACCGGCGCTCAGCCGAGTGCGCGGTGTGCGCGCCAACGCTTCGCGGTTGAGTCATGCCGAGTTGGACGAGAGCACCGAACTTGACGACGGTGACCCCGACGAGTTCGGCGCTCAGATCGTCGCAGTTCACGCCGGACGACCGCACATCAACGTCCTGGGTGGCTGCTGCGGCACCGACGCGCGTCACATCGCCGCGATCGCACACGCCTATAGACACCCTGAACAGCGTCCATAACCCGCAGCCGATCGGCACGAATAAGTGTCCGAGCACGGGCTATCTGTGGGCCTCAGACTGTGCGGCGGTCAGGCACCGGTCTGCGCGAGTTCTCTCAGGATTTCGAGGTCGCGCACGTCCTTGTCCCGCAGTGGTCCGCCATTTCGCAGCGTCGGGTACTGCTCCTTCATAGCGAGCATGCCTGCGATGCTCATTGCGGGTACGGCCAGTTCACCGAGGTGACCGTGCGGACGCTCGAAAGAGTCGGCCGGGAACACCCAGTCTGACCATCGTCCCCGTGGCCGATACGTGCGATCAGGACACGCCTCGAAGAATGCGGAGCTGAACGAAACGCCGTCCTTCGTGAACTCCCGAGACTCCTCGGGAGGTTGGGTCCGCAATGTGGTGACTCCCGACGCGACGAGCGCGTCCCGAACGGAATCGCCGTCGCTTCGCGCCACCCAGAACTCGATGTCGCCGTGCTCGCGGGTGATCCTGCCGATTCGCGCGTCTAATCCCCATCCGCCGAACAGCCACCAGTCAATCTGGCCCGCGTCGGCCAGCACGTCTCGCACTTCCCGAACAACGCGGAGCTGAGCCTGCGTCTTCTCATTCATCCCATCCGCCAGAATGTCATCCCAGCGACTTCGCGCCGACGCCGCTCACCATCGCTACTCGATGCACTTTCACAGCAGCCTCGGAACTGTCGCGGGCGGCAATATCAGAACGGTGCCCGGGGAGGGACTCGAACCCTCACGCCCCGAAGGGCCGGCGGGTTTAAGCCGCCTACGTCTGCCGGTTACGCCACCCGGGCGGGCTGGGCGCAACGGTAAACCACCCGGGCGACACCCCACGACCGATGAGGGCAACCGTTCAGGCGGCGGCCGACTCCGGACCCACCGCACCTCCTCCTCTGACTGCTTGCAGCAGGGTCTCACGCACCCGGCCGGCGACGTCGCTCGTCAACCCGTTCGCGACGATGACCCCTTCGACCATGTCGGCAACGACATCGGCCGCCGGCCGGGACCGCAGCCGGACCGCAACCACCGGGCCGCCCGGGAGCCGGCGGATCGTGCGCGGGACTCCGGAGTGGCGCGGTGGTGTGCGGAATGCCGGAGCCACCAGCCCGGCCGCACGCGCCGCCGCGCCGATGCGGCGGGCAAGCTCGGCGAACCGAATCGGAGGTGCGACGTCCATCAGCCGTATTGAATACGCAGGGTGAGACAGCAACGGCCGTCCGCCGCGCACGACCGCGAGATCCTGCGGCTCGCGATCCCCGCGTTCGGCGCGCTCGCCGCCGAGCCGCTCTACGTGCTGGCCGACACCGCGATCGTCGGGCATCTCGGCACCCTGCCGCTGGCCGGGCTGGGCGTCGCCGGAGCTGTCCTGAGCGTCGCGTTCGGTATCTTCAACTTCCTCGCGTACGGCACGACCTCCACCGTCGCGCGCCGCGTCGGCGCCGGCGATCCGAAATCCGCCGCCGAGCACGGGGTCGCCGGTGTTTGGCTCGCGCTCGGGCTCGGCGTGGCGCTCGCGGTCGTGGGACTGACGCTGAGCGGGCCGATCGTTTCGGCGATGGGCGCGTCGGCTCGCGTGGCCCCCTACGCGCGTACCTACCTTCGCATCTCCTTGCTCGGCGCGCCGTTCGTGCTCGTCGCCCTCGCGGGCACCGGATACCTGCGCGGTCTGCAGGACACCCGCACGCCGCTGGTCATCGCACTCGCCGCGAACGCCGCGAACCTCGTCCTCGAGCTCGTCCTCGTGTACGGCATCCACCTCGGCATCGCGGGCTCGGCCTGGGGGACGGTCATCGCGCAGATCGCAGCCGCCGTCGCGTACCTCGCGATCGTTCGCCGCAACGTCCGCGCGTCCGGCGCATCGGCCCGGCCTGTTGTCGCCCACTTGCGTGCGGCCGGCGCCGTCGGCGCGTACCTCATCGTCCGCACCGGCTCTCTGCTCCTGGCCTTCACCGCCGCGACCTCGATCGCCTCGCGGATCGGCGACGCCCAGGTCGCCGCGCACCAGATCGCGTTCCAGCTGTGGCTCCTGCTCGCGTTGTGCCTCGACGCCATCGCGATCGCCGGGCAGGCGATCGTCGGAAGGGCGCTGGGAGCCGGCAACGCCGACCTCACCCGCGCCTCGTCCCGGCGCATGTTGCAGTGGGGCGTGATGGCCGGGCTGGTCCTCGGTCTGCTCGTCCTCGCGGGCGACCCACTGCTCGCGCTCGTGTTCACGCGCGACACGGCCGTGCGCGCCGAGCTCCGGCCGGTCCTCGTCGCGGTTGCTTTGATGCAGCCGCTCGGCGGCGCCGTCTTCGTGCTCGACGGGATCCTGATCGGAGCCGGCGACGTCCGATACCTCGCGCTCGCGATGGCGGGCGCGACGCTCTGCTTCGTCCCGTGCGCCCTGCTCGTGCTCGCGACCGGCGCCGGATTGATCGCGCTCTGGAGCACTCTTTTCGTCTTCATGTTCGCCCGGTTGTACGGCATGGGTCGGCGTTATCGGGGAAACGAATGGCTGGTCACCGGCGCGACGGGTACATAGTCTTCGAACATGGCGGACGGACCCGAGCGCGCACCGGAGCGAGCCCTCGAAATCGCGGCCGCGACCCACCCCGACGTCGACCTCACCGAGATCGATCCCGGCATCGGCCGCGACCTGGTTCCGCTCACACGGCTCGCGCCGGAACCCGCTCCCGAGTCCCGTCGCTCCGATGTCGACCGCTGGGGTCGGAGCGAGCACTTCCGCGCCCTCACCCGGCGCGCGTTCGACCCGATCTACAAGCACTGGTTTCGCGTCGAGTGGGAAGGTTTCGAGCATCTCCCCGAAGAAGGTGGCGCGCTGCTCGTCGCCAATCACGCGGGTGCGATTCCGCCCGACGCGCCGTCGATCATGCACGGGATCGAAAAGGATCTCGGCCGGCCGGTCTACGGGCTCGCGGAGCATCTCTTCCGCACCCTGCCCGTCGTCGGAACCTTGTGGTCGCGCAGCGGTGGTGTGACCGCGCATCCCGACAACGCGTACCGGCTGCTGCACGACGAGGAACGCCTCGTCCTCGTGTTCCCCGAAGGTACGAAGGGAACCGGCAAGCTCTACACCGACCGTTACCGGCTACGCCGCTTCGGACGCGGCGGGTTTGTCGAGATCGCGATGCGCGCCGGTGTGCCGGTGATCCCGATCGCGGTGATGGGCGCGGAAGAGACCATGCCGATCCTCTTCAAGAGCCCTCGCCTCGCCAAGCTGTTGAATATTCCGTACTTTCCGATCACCGCGAACATGCTTGCATTCGGTCCCGCCGGACTCGTCGCGTATCTCCCCGCCAAATTCCGCATCCGAGTGCTCCCGCCGGTGTTCTTCGACGTCGCGCCGAACCAGGAGCGGTATTCGCGCAGCCGCGTCATGGAGGAGTCCGAGCGCATCCGGCGGATGGTCCAAGACGCGCTCTACGACATGCTGCGCCGGCGCCGTAGCGTGTGGTTCGGGTGAGCGGGAACTAGGGGTATAGGGATGCGCGCACTCGTCACCGGGCTCTCGACGTATTGGGGCGGCCGCGTCGCCCAGGCGCTCGAGCAGCGTTCCGACGTGGAAGTCGTCGTCGGGGTCGACACGCGCGACCCGCGCACGCCGCTCGAGCGCACCGAGTTCGTTCGCACCGACTCGTCGCATTCGATCCTCTCCCGGATCGTGCGCGCCACCCAGGTCGACACCATCGTGCACACTCACCTCGTTGTCGACTCCACGCGCGCGACGAGCCGCACGCTGCACGAGATCAACGTCATCGGCACGATGAACCTGCTCGCCGCGGCCGGCGCGCCGGCGAGCCCCGTGCGCAAGGTGGTGTTGAAGAGCTCCGGGCTCGTGTACGGCGCGAACAAATCCGACCCGTACTTCTTCCGGGAGGACATGTCGCGCACCGGCCCGGCGAACACTCCCGTCGAACGTTCCCTGCTCGAGGTGGAAGGGTTCGTCCGCGACTTCGCCGACGACAATCCGCACGTCGACGTGAGCCTGCTTCGCTTCGCGAACGTGCTCGGCGTCGACATCGACACGCCGTTCACGGCTGCGCTCCGGCGGCCGGTCGTGCCCGAGATCCTCGGCTTCGATCCCCGCCTGCAGTTCATCCACGAAGACGACGTCGTCGACGCGTTGATGTACAGCATCAACAACGACATACCCGGCGTCTACAACGTCGGGGCCGACGGGAACCTCCCGTGGAGCGAGGTGTGCGCGATCGTCGGCAAGCGGCGCGTCGCGTTGCCGTTCGCCTTCACGAACCTGGCCGCGGAACCGGCGCGCCTCCTGCGTCTCTGGGACCTTCCTCCGGAAGCGATGCAGCTTCTCCGATTCGGACGCACGATCGACAACACCCGCTACAAGCACGCGGGCTTCCGCTACTCGTACACCACCGCGACTACGATCGAAGCCTTCGCCCAGGCGCTGCGCCTGGCGGGCACGATCGGCGACAGCAGTCCGTCGTACCGGTACCAGCGCGAGGTAGAGGACTTCTTCCGTCACTCCCCCGCGGTCGTCCGACCCGACTGATCCGGCTGACCCGAGTGAACGACGCAATGGAACACGTACGAGTGGAGTCCGAAGGCGGCGTCGCGGTGGTGACGCTCGTCGACGTGGAGCGCCGAAACGCGATGACGGCACGCATGGTCGACGAGATCGTCGCGACCTTCGACGCGCTCGAGGCCGACGGCTCGACGGCGGCGGTCGTCGTCACCGGCGAGCCGCCCGCGTTCTGCTCCGGCGCCGACGTCTCCAGTCTCGGCGCCCTCGCGCGCGCCGGGACCGACGCCGAACGTCGCTCGGTAACGTCGATCTACGAAGGATTCCTGCGGGTACTGCGCTCGCCGTTACCGACGATCGCGGCGGTGAACGGCGCCGCGATCGGGGCGGGAATGAACCTCGCGCTCGCGTGCGACGTCCGCATGGCGGCGGCCTCCGCGCGCTTCGACACCCGATTCGTGAAGATCGGGATCCATCCCGGCGGCGGCCACGTCTGGATGCTCGAGCGCGCGGTCGGACCGCAAGCCGCGGCCGCGATGGTGTTGTTCGGCGTTCCGGTCGACGGCGCCCGCGCCGCGGAGATCGGTCTGGCGTGGTCGTGCCATCCCGACGACGAGCTGCTCGACGCGGCGCGCACGCTCGCGGCCCGCGCGACCCGTGCCCCGGTCGGATTACTCGAGGTGGTGAAGGCGACGCTGCGCCAGGCGCCGTGGCAACCCGACTTCGAGGCCGCGATCGCCACCGAGGTCACCAACCAGGCCTGGTCGCTCGGCCAGGGTTGGTTCAAGACTCAGTGATTGACGAACTTGGCCACGAGCTCGTGCCCGCGCTCGCGCCACTCCTCCACGGTGATCGCGTAGCGGATGTGATCCTCGTACACGTTCTGGATCTGCAGGAAACGCACCGCCGTGCCTTCGTCGCGTAGGCCGAGCTTCTCGGCGACGCGCCGGCTCGACATGTTGCGCGGGACGATCGCAGCTTCGAGCCGGTGCAGCTGCAGCGCGTCGAACGCGTACTGCATCACCAGGACGACGCCTTCCGGGATGTAACCGCTGCCCGCGAGCGCCTCGTCGATCCAGTAGCCGACGTATCCCATCTGGAACGGCCCGCGCTGCACGCTGCCCAGACTGACCTCGCCCGCGAATTGGCCGTCGAGCAGGAACAGGCCGAAGCCGTACGCGGCGTCGAAGTGGCGTTGCCGGTCCCAGGCACCGCAACGGGATCGGAATGCCTCTCGATCGAGCGCGGGGTCGAGGCTGCCCGCGTCGGGGCTCGGCTCCCAGCGCTCCAGCCACGCGCGGCAGCGCACCCGCACCTCGCGCCATCCGTCCCAGTCGTCCGGACGCAGGGGCCGGAGCATCACCCGCGAGCCGATCAGCTCGGTCACGACGACCGCTCCCCGACGGCCGAAACGCCGGCAGTTGTGATCGCGGTCGCGATGGCGTCGAGCGCCGCGGGGTCTTCGAGCCCCGACAGGTCGCCGGGTGCGGTCCCGGTGACGACGGAGCGAATCGCGCGGCGGAGAATCTTGGCGCTGCGCGTCTTCGGCAGCGCGGTGGTGAAGCACACTTGCGCGGGCTTGAACGACGGCCCCAGCGCGTCGACCACGCACCCGATCAGTTCCTTGCGCAGCGCGGTGTCGGGTTGCACGCCGGGCACGGCAACGACGAACACCCACAACGACTCGCCCTTCAGCTCGTCGGGTACACCGATCGCGGCCGCCTCGAGTACCGCGCGGTGAGCCACGACGACGGTTTCGACCTCGGCCGGCCCGAGACGCTTGCCCGCCACCTTGATGGTGTCGTCGGAACGGCCGTGCAGGAACCACTGACCGTCGTCGCTCACGCTCGCGAAGTCGCCGTGCCACCACACGCCCGGATATCGCGACCAATACGTTTCGAGGTAGCGCTGCGGGTCGCCGTACAACCCGCGCGTCATGCCCGGCCACGGCTTCTTGCACACGAGCTCGCCGACCTCGCCGCGCACCGAGTTCCCGTGCTCGTCGAACACGTCGACCGCCATGCCCAACGCCGGACCGCCGAGTGAGCACGCCGACAACGGCTGCACGACGTGGGGCGACAGGAAGCACGCGCCCACCTCGGTGCCGCCCGAGATGTTGATCACCGGGCAGCGGCCGCCACCGACCACGTCGAAGTACCAACGCCACGGCGCCTCGTTCCACGGCTCGCCGGTCGACGCGAGCACGCGCAGCGACGACAGGTCGTGGGCCCGAACCGGGGCGTCACCGTGTGCCATCAGGGCCCGGATCAACGTGGGTGACACACCGAGGACGTTCACCCGGTGCCGTTCCACGAACGACCAGAGCCGGTCGGGGCCCGGAAAGTCGGGTGCGCCGTCGAACATCATCAGCGTGCCGCCCGCGGCGAGCGTGCCGACGATCTCCCACGGACCCATGATCCACCCGATGTCTGTGAGCCAGAACAGGCGCTCGCCCGGACGCAGGTCGGTCTGGAACGCGACCTCCTCCGCCACCTTCGCGGTGAAGCCTGCGTGCACGTGCACGGCGCCCTTCGGCCGCCCGGTCGTGCCGCTCGTGTACGCGACGAACAGTGGATGTTCGCTGTCGACCGAGCGGGCGGCGAACGGCGCGTCGGGCAGCTCGTCGAGCCGCACGTCGCGGCCGTCGTGTATCGGCGTGTCGGAACGACTGCGACCCGCCACCAAAACGGTGTGCACGCTCGGCACCTGCGCGACTGCGGCGTCGGCGGTCTCCTTCATCGCGACGAGCTTGCCGCGGCGTGTGAAGCCGTCGGCGGTCACGACCGCGACGGCCTGCGCGTCGCGCAGACGGATCGCGACCGCGTCGGCGCCGTAACCCGAGAAGATCGGCAGGAAGATCGCGCCGAGCTTCGCGATCGCGAACAACGCCGCGACGGTCTCCGGCACCATCGGCATGAACAAGCCGACGGCGTCGCCTTCGCTCACACCGCGCGCCGCCAATCCCGACGCGATGCGATCGGTGAGCGCGCGCAACTCGGCGCCGGTGAGCGTGCGGGTCTCGCCGTCCTCACCTTCCCAGATCACGGCCGGACGATCGGCGGCCAGATGTTCGAGACACATCGTCGCCGCGTTGCATCGACCGCCGACGAACCACGTTGCCCATTCGATACCCGCCGACGTGTCGAGCACGCGGTCGTAGGGAGTGTCGAACGCCAGACCGAGGAACCGCACCACCGCGTCCCAGAACCACTCTGGTTCGTCGATCGAGCGCGCGACGAGCGTCGCGAAGCCGTCGACCTGCTCGGCGGCCATGAAGCGAGCGACGTTGCTCTCGCGCAGCATGGCTTCGTCGGGACGCCAGACGACGGGGGGAGCGGTCATCGGCCGCCGAATCTAACCCCTGAGCCGTTGCAAGTCCGTGGCCGGATAGCGTGCGGCTCATGACCGCTGTCGCGGACGACGACCATCTGGTGTGGCTCGACCTCGAGATGACCGGCCTCGACGTCGAGCGGCACACGATCGTCGAGATCGCGTGCATCGTCACCGACTCCGAGCTCGCGCTCGTCGACGACGGCATCGACATCGTCATTCATCAGGATGCCGACGCGCTCGCGCGTATGGACGATTTCGTACGCAAGATGCACACGAAGTCCGGGTTGCTCACGGCGATCAGCGCGTCCGACGTGAGCCTCGACGCCGCCCGCGCCCGAACGCTCGAATACGTCCGGAGCCACGTGCCGGCGCCCGGAAGCGCCCCGCTCTGCGGCAACAGCATCGGCACCGACCGCAGATTTCTCGATCGTTACATGCACGACCTCGACACCTACCTGCACTACCGCAGCATCGACGTCTCGTCCTTGAAGGAGCTGTGCCGGCGCTGGTACCCCGAGATCTACACGAAGCGTCCCGGAAAGTCGGAGCAACACCGCGCGCTCGACGACATCCGCGAATCGATCGAGGAGCTCCGCTTCTACCGGCAGCAGTTGTTCATTCCTGCAGGAGAGCGCCCAACGCCCCGAGAAGGGTGATCACCGAGCGTTCCCGGGCCGAGTGGCCCATGAGCCCGATGCGCCAGCCCTTGCCGGCGAGCTCGCCGAGCCCGCCGCCGACCTCGATGCCGAAGCGCACCAGGAGCTCGGCTCTCATCTTGGCGTCGTCGACGCCATCCGGTAGCCACACGGATGTGAGCTGCGGCAACGGCCGGTCGAGCGCAAAGGGCCGGAATCCCAGTTCGGGAAGCGCGCCCTGCAACCGCGCGCCCGCGTCGCGGTGACGGGCGTGTGCCGCCTCGAGTCCTTCGTCGAGCACCACGCCCAGCCCCGCGTGCAAGGCGTACAACATCGAGATCGGCGCGGTGTGGTGATACCGCCGCGCGGTGCCCACGTAGTCGGCGAGCAAGCTGAGATCGAGGTACCACGACTGCGCGGGCTGCGACCGGCCCCGCACCCGCTCGACCGCGCGCGGCGAGAAGCTCACCGGCGACAATCCGGGCGGTACGCCGAGACACTTCTGGGTACCCGAGTAGACCGCGTCGATCCCCCACCCGTCGACGTCGACGGGAATGCCCCCGAGTGAGGTGACGGTGTCGACCAACAGCAAGGTGTCGGTCTGCTGCAACGCCGCGAGTGGCGCGATCTCGTTCTCGACGCCCGTCGACGTCTCGGCGTGCACGACCGCGAGCACGCGCGCGCCGGGATGCGCGCGATGCGCGTCGAGCAACTGTTGCGGATCGATCGCCCGCCCCCACGGCGCCTCGACCCGTACCACCGCGGCACCGCACCGCCGCGCAACCTCGCACATGCGTTCGCCGAACACGCCGTTCACACCGATGATCGCGGTGTCGCCCGGTTCGAGCAGGTTGACGAAACACGCTTCCATGCCCGCCGAACCGGTGCCGCTGATCGGAAGCGTCAACACGTTCTCGGTGCGAAAGAGGAGTCGCAAACGATCGGCGATCTCGTCGAGCACCGAAAGGAATTCGGGATCGAGGTGCCCGAGCACCGGACGTTGGAACGCTTCCATCACCTCGGGATAGGGATTCGAAGGTCCCGGGCCGAGCAACAACCGATCGGAATGAACCACGATCGGAGATTACCGAGCGCGACGCGAGTTACGCGGCTTGGAACTCGGCGAGGCAGGGCAGACGGTGCCAGCCTTTGCCGAGCACGTGCAGTGCTTCGTCGATTCCCGGATGGTCACCCACGACCATGCCGCGAGCGAGTTGAGCCGCGGCCCGCGCGACGTGCGTGACGTCGTCGTCGGGCAGGTCGACGTTCGCTCGCACGGCGACCTGCTGCACCTTCGTCGCCGCCGCGAGGGAAGCCGTGGCCGCATCGTGCAACCGGCGGGTGCGCCGGAGCGTCTGCTCGATCATGAGCATGGCGCGGGTGTTCGCGATCTCGTCGGCCGTCGACACGCACGAGGCATGCAGGTCGGACGCGATCGAGCGGACGTCGTCGAAACTCAGCTGGGCGAGCGCCTGTCCGAAGACCACGAGATCCACATCTGTTATCTCGGCAAATCAGGGCTCGAGTAAAGCGCGGGCCCCTGAGGGCCGAGCGGCGCGGCCCTCGGTCGGCGCAGCGTCAAGCAGAGTCGCGGGCGAGACCGTCGAGAATGTCGGCCTCGGAGACGAGCAGCGAGTCGAAGCCCCACTGGCGCATGACGCTCACGACGACGACGGCACCGCCCACGATGACGTCGACCCGGCCCGGCTCGAGCCCGGGATTGTGCCGCCGCCGGTCGACCGGCTCGGTCGCGAGGGTCCGGAAGACCTCCTCGGCCGCGTCCCTGGTGAGACGGAAGTGGTCGATGAGATCACTCCTCGCGGCATCGACGCCGAGCTCGATCGCCGCCAGCGTCCACATGGTCCCGGCCGTGCCGACGAGCGTCGGCGCACGCAGCGCGGCCGGCAACGCCCGCCCGACGTCGGCGAGCTGGTCGCGCACAACCGACACGGCCTGGCTCAACTCCTCGGCCGTCGGCGGATCGGAGTGGAGGAATTGCTCGGTCAAGCGAACGCAGCCGATATCGATCGAGAGGAGGCCCTCGGGCTCGTCGGAACCGACGATGAATTCGGTCGAGCCCCCGCCCACGTCGACGACGAGGTACGGGCCGGGCTCGGTCAGGCCCGCGGTCGCTCCCAGGAACTCGAGCCGCGCCTCGGCTTCACCCGCCAGGAGCTCGGGCCGTACACCCAGCACGCGTTCGACGGGGTCGAACAGCTCGTCACGATTGCTCGCATCTCGTGACGCGCTCGTGGCCGTCGCGCGAACGCGCTCGACGCCGAGATCGTCGATGACCTCCCGGTACTCGCGCAGCACCGCGAGCGTGCGCTCGATCGCGTCGGGATGAAGCGTGCGCTGACGATCGACGCCTTGGCCCAGGCGCGTGATCCGGGTCCGCCGGTCGAGGGGCACGAGCTTGGCGTCACGGCCGCGGCCTTCGACGTCGGCGACGAGCAGGCGCGTCGAGTTGGTGCCCATGTCGACCGCGGCGACGCGGGTCATGGCAGGTTCGCTTCTACCCAGCGACCCACGGGATCGTCGCCTCCCGCGAGGTGGTACGCGAAGTGGGCGTGCAGGCACTTCACGCCGCGCCCCGTGCCGCCGACCCCTCCGCTCGGTCGCGGTCCGACGTGATCGGGGGCGAGGGCGGCATCGCGCTCGCGGGCGTAGCGTTCGTGCGCCGAACCGAGAGCTTCGGGGGCAACGGCGGCCTCGGCGGCGCGCACACCGCCGGCCGACTCGAGCCTCGCCACGCGGAGCGAGAGCTCCGGGTCGACGAGCCAGTAGCGCGTCGGCATGGGCGTGCCGTCGTCGAACAGCGGCGCGTTGCGTATCACCACCGGGGCTGCCTGCGCGTTGCGCACGACGACCTCGAACCCGGCGCGGGGCACCCGGCCGAGCAGCTGCGTGAGCGCCGCGACATCGCGCTCACGCTGCGAATCGGCGGTCGGCGAGTCGGTCGTCGGCACGAGCCGAGTCTACGGACGGGCAGATCCGGACTCGTTTCCGGAGCCGGTCAGGGAACGGTCGTGGTGGTCACGCCCGGCGTCGTCGTCTCGGCGGGCACGGTCTCGTACACCTGCTCGCCGGGATACACACGGTGGAACTGGTCGCGTGCCATCCCCTCGATCGCCGAACGCGACTGCAGGTGCGTGGCCAGCGCCTCGAGCTGGTTGTTCTGATCTCGGAGCACGTCGACGTCGTGCTGCGCGTTCGACACCTGCCGGCGCTGCGCGAGATACGAACGAGTCGGGAACACGAAGACGAACAGGATCGCGACCAGCGCGAGCGCGACGAGCGCGAGTCGGGCGCGAGCTCCGCGTGTCATCCGCGCGCCTTGCCTTTCAGAGCACGGTGGCCGTAGTACTCCGCGGCTCCGCCCAGTTCCTGCTCGATGCGCAGCAGTTGGTTGTACTTCGCGACCCGGTCGCTACGCGCGGGCGCGCCCGTCTTGATCTGCCCGCAATTCGTCGCCACCGCCAGGTCGGCGATCGTCGCGTCCTCGGTCTCACCGCTGCGGTGCGACATCACACACGTGTAGGCCGCACGCGTGGCGAGCTGCATCGTGTCCAGGGTGGCGGTGAGCGATCCGATCTGGTTGACCTTGATCAGGATCGAGTTCGCGACCCCGGCGTCGATCCCGCGTGCGAGGCGTTCGGAGTTGGTGACGAAGACGTCGTCGCCCACCAGTTGCACGTCTCCCGCGAGTCGCCGCGTGAGCGTGGCCCAACCGGCCCAATCGTCCTCGGCCATGCCGTCCTCGATCGAGACGATCGGATAACGCCCGCACAGGTCGGCGAGGTAATCGGCGAACTCGGCGCTCGTGAAGGTGCGCTTCTCACCGGCCAACACGTATTTCCCCGCGTCGAACAGCTCCGACGCCGCGACGTCGAGGCCGAGAGCGATCTCGGTACCCGGCTGGTAGCCGGCGCGTTCGATCGCGGCGAGCAGGAGCTTCAAGGCCTCTTCGTTCGACGGCAGGTCGGGCGCGAAACCGCCCTCGTCGCCGAGGCCGGTCGCGAGGTTGCGTTCCCGCAGCAGCCCCCGCAGCGCGTGGTACGTCTCGACCCCCCAACGCAACGCCTCCGAGAAGCTCACCGCGCCGACCGGGAGCAGCATGAACTCCTGGATGTCGACGTTGCTGTCGGCGTGGGCGCCACCGTTCAACACGTTCATCTGCGGAACCGGAAGCACGTGCGCGTTGGCGCCGCCGACGTAGCGGTACAACGGCATGCCGCACTCCTCGGCGACGGCCTTGGCCGCCGCGAGCGAGACGCCGAGGATCGCGTTGGCGCCCAGGCGACTCGAGTTGTCGGTTCCGTCGCGCGCGACGAGCCCGGCATCGAGCGCGCGCTGGTCGGCCGCGTCCATGCCGATGACGAACTCGCGGATCTCGCCGTTCACGTGGGCAACGGCGTTGAGGACACCCTTGCCCCCGAAGCGATCGCCGCCGTCGCGCAGCTCGACGGCCTCGTGGGCACCGGTGCTCGCCCCGCTCGGGACCGCGGCCCGGCCCCGGGCGCCGGATATCAGCTCGACCTCGACCTCCACGGTCGGGTTGCCGCGGGAATCGAGGATTTCCCGAGCGGCGACATCGTCAATGATGCTCACGAAAACTCCTGGGGCCAATGTGGCGAATGTAGACCCTCGGACGCTCCGCGTGGCAGCGAACGCGCGTTCGGGGGCTCAGCTCGAGGCCGGCGGGGCCGGTCGCGGCGGAGGCGTGACCCCGGATATGGAGCGGAACACGTCGAGGAGCTCGACGGGAATCGGGAAGATGATCGTCGAGTTCCGCTCGGCCGAGATCTCGGCCATGGTCTGCAGGGTCCGCAGCTGCATCGCTCCCGGGCTCGCGGCCATCGTCATCGCCGCCTCGCCGAGTTTCGCGGAAGCCTGCATCTCGCCGTCGGCCGCGATGATCTTCGCCCGCCGCTCGCGCTCGGCCTCGGCCTGGCGCGCCATGGCCCGCTGCATCTGCTCCGGGAGCCCCACGTCGCGGATCTCGACCAGATCGACCTCGACCCCCCACGACTCGGTCTGCTGATCCAGCGCGACCTTCAGTTCCAGGTTGATCCGATCGCGCTCGCCGAGCAGCTGGTCGAGCTCGTGGCGGCCGATGATCGATCGCAGCGACGTCTGTGCGACGAGTTGCGCCGCGTTGTACCAGTTCTGGATCTTGAGCACCGACGCGACCGGGTCCTTGACCCGGAAGTACGCCACCGCGTCGACCGCGACCGTGACGTTGTCCTTCGTGATGACCTGTTGCGATGCCACGGGGACCGCCTGCGTCTGCAGGTTGACCCGGACGATCCGGCTGATGAACGGCGGCACGACGAAGATGCCCGGTCCGCGCGCACCCCGGCACCGCCCGAACACGAACAGCACGCCCCGCTCGTACTCCTGCACGACCCGGACGCCCGACGCGACCAGCCACAACAAGATCAAGACGAGGATGACCGCGAGAATTCCGGCTACTGCCACGCCGGCATTCTTGTCCTGATCGTGTCAGTCCCGCGGGATGCCGGCGCGATCCCAGAGCGCCTGAACGGTCGTCGCGTCGGCGCCGGCGAGGTCGACGTGGTCGGCGAGCGCGAGCTGTTCCATCCGGGTGAACCGGTCCTTGAAGCGCCCCGCCCATGCCGTCAGCGCCGATTCTCCGTCGATACCGGCGCGCGCACCCGCGGCGACAAGCGCGGCGAGTGCATCGCCGAGGGCGCGCTCGTCACCGACGGTCGAATCTCCCGGAAGCTGCGGCGCGAGCCCGATCGACAGTCCGATCGACTGGGCCTTGCGCATCAGCTTCTGGACGTAGAGCAGCGACGGCAGCCCGGGCGTGATGCCCTCGACCAGCGACCCATGGCCCTTCTCGTCCTTTTTGATCTGCTCCCAGTTGGCAATGACCGCGTCGGGCGTGACGGCCTCGACCTCGCCGAACACGTGGGGATGACGGCGTACGAGCTTGGCGTGAACGCCGCGTGCCACATCGGCGATGGTGAACGCGCCGGCCTCGGCCGCGAGAACGGAATGGATCATCACCTGGAACAGCAGATCGCCGAGCTCGTCCTCGAGCGCGTCGTACGCGCCGGCGGCCACTTCTCCGCCCGGCGCTTCCGGAGGCAGCTCGTCGATCGCCGCCGCCACCTCGTACGCCTCTTCGAGCACGTGCCGCCGGAGGGTGTGGTGGGTCTGGGCGGCGTCCCACGGGCACCCGCCTGGACCGCGGAGTCGCTCCGTGAGCGCCAGCAGGCGCGCGAGCTCACCGGCCACCGAGACGTCGCCGGTGTCGACGAACACCGACGTGAGGTGATCGGGTTCGACCACCTGATCGAGGTCCGCGAGCGCGAGCGGCACCAACTTCTCGCCGGGCAAGCCGAGGCCCTGGAGCACGATCACCTCGTGCTCGGGCGGGAGCACCTCGAGCAATGCGAGCTTGACGTCGGACATCACGAACCGGGTGTCGCACTGGGCGAGCAGCATCGCCCCCGCGAAACCGGCGGAATCGATCGCGAACGTGCGCGCGTCGACGACGCGGGCGCCGGTCATCGGATCGATACCGAGGCGGTTCCACGCGAGATCCGCGAACGACAGACCCGGGACGATCTCGATGTCGATACCTGCGCCGCGCAGCAGCGAGACCGTCCGCTCCGCCACCGACGGGCTACCCGGCACGGCGTACGCGACCTCGCCGTGCTCTTGTGCCGCGGCGACGACCCGCGCTGCGATAGCCGCGTACACCGTGTCGAGGTCGTCGCCCGCGTCGTAGAGCAGGTCGAGCGGCTCGAGCACCAAGCCTTCGCGCGCGAGATCGTCAACGGCCGGATGTCGCGACGTGCGCGTGTAGCGCACCGGTATCCGCTGGAGCGCGGCGCGGGCCGCGGGCAACAGCAGATCGACTCCGGCCGGCCCGAGGCCGACCACGACCACGCGCGGTCGGCTCACCCGCCCGCGGGAACGGTCGTCGTCGTGGTGGTCGTCGAGGTCGGCGTGCACGCGGCCGTCTTCTCGCGGCAGATGCGCGGGTTCGGAACCGCCGGTGGTGACACGGAGAAGCTGGTGCTGCCGCTCGCATCGGTCGATTGGCCCCAGGTCCCGTACCTCGGGTTGACCCACACGTGGAGATCCTTCAGGCGCACGCTCAAGGCGGCGCCCGCGGCCTGCGTGAGTGCTTGCGCGTACTGCTTGTCGCCGACCGCGTCCCAACGCCGCACGAGGATCAGGTGGTAACCGAACTGAGTCTTGACCGGGCCGGTCACGACACCGAGCGGTGCAGCATCGGCCGCGTTCTGGAAATCGGGGACGAACTCGCCGGCCGCCAGGCAGCCGAGCGCACCACCCTGCTTGGCGGAAGTGGTGTCGGTCGACTGCGTAGTGGCGATCGCGGCGAACTTCTGTCCGGAGCGAATGCGCGCCAAGGCGGCATCGGCCTGAGCCTTGGTCTTGACCAAGATGTGCGAGACGAATCGACCCGACGGACACGTCTGGTAATAGCGATATAGAGCGAACAGCCGCGCGCGGCGAGCGACGAGCTTGGCCACGAACGGCTTCGAGAACGAGTCGAGAATTGGCTGGGAGAACGTGTTCACCTGATCGGTGGTCGCGCTCGCGGTGTCGGCCGGCGTGACCTCGAGCCGCTCGCTCTGGAACTCCGCGTCGATGGCCGTCTGCGAAATGAGCGTGGTGAGCCAGCGCGTCGACAATTGCGGGTCTGTGGTGTCAACGCCCACCACGTTGGGGAAGATCCCGCTCGTCTTCAGCGCCTTGACGAACTTGGTGTTCGAGACCAGGTCGTGCAACTCTTGATCGAGCTCGCTCCGGCTGATGTGGGCGGTGTGGTCGCCACGGCTGTCGTGGAAGGTGACCGTCGCGGCGTCCGAGAGCCGGCTGGAACAACCACTCAGGCCGAGCCCGATCACACCGACGACGAGGGGAACCGCGAAGAAGCGGAATCGGCGAGCGATCATCCGGCGGATGGTACCTGGGCCGTCTGCGCGTGCACGGTCTGCGCACCGTCCGCGTCGGGCGGGGTAATCGCGTCGAGCAACCTGAGCAACGCCTGAGCGATCGAGACCTCACCGCTCGCCGTGACCGGGACGACGACCGCATCGGGGAGGACGCGAGCCCGCGCGACCATGCGCTGCAAACGCACTTCCTGCGACTTCAGCAGATGCCAGCCGTCGAGGCGAGCGTGGCCCTTCTGCACCGACACCGCCCGGATACCGAGACGCAGCGACGCGGCGCGCAGGCGCGCGACGTCGAGCAGCGCCGCGGCCGGTGCCGGCGGCGGTCCGTAGCGGTCCTCCCATTCGGCGCGCACGTCGTCGACGTCGGTGGGGGACGTGACCGCGGCGAGGCGCCGGTACGCCTCCATGCGCACGTCGTCGCGCGCGATGTAGTCGGCCGGAAGATGCGCGGTAACCGGCAGGTCGATCTGTACCTCGGCCGGGTGCTCGGGGAGCTCGCCGGTCAACTCTCCCACCGCTTCGGTGACCATCTCGACGTAGAGATCGAAACCCACCGCCGCGATGTGGCCCGACTGTTCGGCGCCGAGCAGGTTGCCCGCGCCGCGGATCTCGAGGTCGCGCATCGCGATCTTGAAGCCGGAGCCGAGATCGGTGAACTCACCGATCGTCTTCAACCGTTCGTACGCCTGCTCGCTCAGCGATCGATCGGGCGGGTAGAGCAGATACGCGTACGCGCGCTGACCGCGGCGCCCGACCCGTCCGCGCAACTGGTACAGCTGCGAGAGACCCAACATGTCGGCTCGATCGACCACGAGTGTGTTGACCGTCGGCATGTCGAGTCCGCTCTCGACGATCGTCGTGCAGACGAGCACGTCGTACTCTCGGTCCCAGAACTCCTGCACGACGCGCTCGAGCCGGCTCTCGTCGAGCTGACCGTGCGCGATCGCGACTCGGGCCTCGGGAACGAGGCGCTTCACATCGTCGGCAACGTGCGCGATGTCGTGCACGCGGTTGTGCACGTAGAGCACTTGGCCTTCGCGCAACAGCTCCCGCCGGATCGCCTCGCTCACGGCTCGCTCGTCGAGCTCGCCCACGTACGTGAGGATGGGTTGGCGATCCTCGGGCGGCGTGTTCACCAGCGAGAGATCGCGGATTCCCGTGAGCGACATCTCGAGCGTGCGTGGTATGGGCGTGGCAGTGAGCGTCAGAACGTCGACGTTCGTGCGCCACTCCTTGATCCGCTCCTTGTGCTGCACGCCGAAGCGCTGCTCCTCGTCGACGACGAGCAGACCGACGTCCTTGAACGCGATGTCGGCTCCGAGGAGGCGATGGGTTCCGATCACGATGTCGACCGTGCCGTCGCGCAATCCCTTCACGACCTCGTTCTGTTCTTTGACCGTCAGAAAGCGCGAGAGCACCTCGACGCGCACCGGGTAGTTCGCGAACCGCTCGCGGAACGTCTGCCCGTGCTGGCTCGCGAGGAGCGTGGTCGGCACGAGGATCGCGACCTGTTTGCCGTCGAACACCGCTTTGGCGGCCGCGCGCAACGCGACCTCGGTCTTGCCGTAACCGACGTCGCCGCAGATGAGGCGGTCCATGGGCACCGGGCGTTCCATGTCGGCCTTGGTCTCGATGATCGCCTTGGCCTGGTCGGGCGTCTCCTCAAAGGGAAAGGCCTCCTCGATCTGGTGCTGGAACGGCGTGTCCGGCCCGAACGTGTGTCCCTCCGTCGCGAGCCGCCGCCGGTACAGCACCACGAGCTCGCCGGCGATGTCGCGCACCGCCTTGCGCACGCGCGCCCGCGTCTTGTCCCAATCGGCACCGCCCATCTTCGAGAGCTTGGGCTCCTCGCCACCCGTGTACTTGCGGATGAGACCGATGTCCTCGGAATCGACGTAGACGCGATCGCCGCCCTTGAATTCGACGACGAGCCGGTCGCGCGTGACGCCGAACATCTCCTTGGTCTCCATGCCGTGGTACCGGCCCACTCCGTGCACCCGATGCACGACATAGTCGCCGACGGTCAGGCCTTCGTAGTGGTCGAGACCTTTGCGGGCACCGCGCGCGCGACGGTGGACGCGCCGGCGCCCGGTCAGGTCGGCCTCGGCAACGACCGCGACCTGCTGGATGGGGAGCACCGCACCGCGGTCGAGCGGCGCGACCACGATGTGAATGCCGGGTGCGCGCAGGACCGCGCCGTCGTCGGGGATATCGGTGATCCGATCGACGGTCACACCCTCGTCGCCGAGGATCTGCTCGATGCGATCGGCGCTGCCGCTGCCCTCGGCCGCGATGAACACCTTGAACCCGTCGCGCTTGAGCGCACTGAGTCGTTGCGCGAGCGCGTCGGAGTCGCCCACGACCGGATCGAACGCGCTCGCCGCGAGCACGGGCGTGTCCGGGTGGTCGGAAACGGCGAGCACGGGAACGGGTTGCGCCTTGGTGTGCGCGAGCAGCCGGTCGAAGGGAAGCGAAAGGCGCGGTGTGTCGGCGCCGTCGACCTCCGCACCCCAGGTGATCGCGAGCGTGCCCGCGAGCGCGGCCTCCTCGTCGAGCAACTCTTGCGCGCGATCGCGGAGGCGCCGGGGCTCGATGATCGCGACGAGCGCGGAAGGCGGCAGGAGATCGGGCAGCAGGTGCTCGTCGGCGGTCAGCCACGGCAACCACGACTCCATGCCGTCGAAGGTGTTGCCCTCGGCGAGCCGTTCCCATTGCTCACGACCCCACGGGTGAGTCTGGAGGAGCTGGCGAGCGCGCGCCCTGACCTCGTCGGTCGGTAGCAGCTCGCGCACCGGGAAGATCCACGACTCGGCAATCTCGCCCGTCGAGCGCTGATCGGCGACCGAGAAATGTGAGAGGCGATCGACCTCGTCGCCCCACAGATCGATGCGAACCGGATGATCGGCCGTTGCGGGATAGACGTCGACGATCGAGCCCCGCACCGCGACCTCGCCGCGCGCCTCGACCTGATACTCCCGCCGGTAGCCGATCGTGACCAGCCGCTCGACCAGCTCGTCGCGGTCGATCCGCGCGCCGGCACGCACGACGACCGGCTCCACGTCCTCGACATGCGGGCCGAGGCGTTGCACGAGCGCGCGCACGGGCGCGACGATCGCTTGGGGCAAGTGCTCGCCGCCGGCGCGCAACCGCCAGATGACCCGCAACCGGCGACCCATCGTCTCCGTCGCAGGCGAGACCCGTTCGAACGGCAGCGTCTCCCACGCGGGGAAGAGCTCGACTGCGTCGTCGCCCAGGTACTCGCGCAAGTCGGCGGCGATTCGCTCGGCCTCGACACCGGTGGGCACCGCCACGACGATCGGACGCCGGGCCGTAGCGCGGGCGAGCGTGGCGGCGAAGAGCGCGCGGGCCGGCTCCGGAACCGCGACCGGGCGCGCGCGACCCCCGGTGGCCGCGACGACGACCGGGTCGTCGGCAAACAGAGTGGTGAGTCCGGCGAGTGTCGGCTGCATGGGCGCGCGTTCGACCCGAGAGCGCGGGCGCGCCCCCGGGTGTGATCCGTCCAGAGTAGACGCTGAGGTCCGGGCTCGAGCCCTCAGTCGGGGCCGGGTACGCGGCCGTTGTAGCGGTTCATCGCCGCCTCGACCCCGTCGTTCACGATGCACTCGACGGCGTCGGCCGCCTCTTCGATGGTGACGTCCATCGCCTCGCGCTCGCGCTTGGAGACGCGTGACAACACGTGGTCGGCGCCGCGCTCCTTCGAGGGAGGCTTGCCGACGCCGATTCGCACGCGGATGAACTCGTCGGTGTGCAGATGCTGCTTGATCGAGCGCAGGCCGTTGTGGCCGGCCAGCCCGCCGCCGACTTTCACCCGCAGCACGGCCGGTTCGAGATCGAGCTCGTCGTGCACGATCACGATCTGTTCGGGTTCGACGCCCAGCCGGCGCGCCAGCGCGCCGACCGCCTCACCCGAATCGTTCATGTAGGTGAGCGGGATCGCGAGCGCCACTCGCTTGTCGCCGACGCGCACCTCGTCGCCGCGGGCGCGACCCTTCGAGCCGCGCAACTTCCCGCCATGTCGGCGCGCGAGCAGCTCGACGACCTCGGCGCCGACGTTGTGACGCGTACGCGCGTACTCGTCGCCGGGATTGCCGAGCCCGACCACCAACAGGTCGACGGGCACGGAACCTGCTACTCCTCGGGCGGCGCCTCGGCCGGCGGCGCCGCGCCTTCGGCAACCGCACCCTCGGCGACTTCGCCTTCGGCACCTTCGGGCACTTCCGCGACCCGCGGGGCGGAGATCTGCGCGACGAGGTCGTCGCCGTTCTGGAGCACGGTGACACCGGCGGGAACCGTGAGATCGCGCACGTACACCTGTCCACCGATCTCGATCGCAGTGACGTCGTGCTCGATCGACGGCGGGAAGTCGCTCGGCTTCGCCTCGACGGTGAGCGTGTGCACGAGCTGCTCGAGAACACCGCCCCGTACCGCGCCCTCGGCCTCGCCGACGAGGTGCACGGGAATCTCGGCCTGGATGGTCTGGTCGGCGCGTACACGCACGAAGTCGACGTGCATCACCGAACCCTTGACCGGATGGCGCTGGATCTGCCGGGCGATCGCGAGCTCGTCGGTGCCGTCGATCTTCAACGTGATCAGCGTGTTCATGCCACTGCCACCCGACAGGATGTGCACCAGCTCGCGCGAGGAGACGGAGACCGAGACATTGTCGGCGCCGAGGCCGTACACAACGGCCGGGACGAGCCCCTCCCGACGGATGCGGCCGGCCGGACCCTTGCCGGCGGCGGGACGGCGTTCTGCAATGAGCGTGGCGTCAGCCATGGCGCGTCGATCCTCGTGAGACGAAAAGGTGAACAGGAGATTGTCGCGCACCACGGGGGGCAGACGAGAATCCCCTAGATCTGGGTCCAATCGGCCGCGTTGGGGATCTGGGCCGGCGGCGTGCCGATGACGACGGCGATCTCGGTGTGATCGCTCAGCGGGATGGTCGTCGGGTCGCCGGCGAACCTCGTGCCGTTCACGTAGATCGCGACGGCCGCAGCCGGCTTGCAGTAGGTCGCGACGCAGTTCGCGTCGAGGCGCACGTTCCACTCGATGAAGAACTGACCGAGCGTGTTGTCCTTCTGGGTGGGCGACTCGGTGTGCAGGATGCCCGTGACGTCGTGCGTGTGCAGAGGCGAGATGCACGGTTGATCGCACGGAATCACGATCCCGCCGTACGACGGCAACCCGTCGGTCGTGAATCGATGCACACGCGGATTCGCGATGTCGATCCCGAGACCGGCCGGTACGAGGATGTGACTGCCGTCGATGAAGACGTCGAGATGCGCGTGCACGTGATACTGCAGCTGTTCCGCGTTTTCGGGGACGACTCCCGCGGCGCGCGCTCGGGCCATCGGATCACTCGGCGCCGGCCAAGGCTGCGGATCGGACGCCGCTGACTTGGGTGCGACTATCGGCGCGGTGCTCTGGCCGGCCGCGGACTTCGACGAGCTACCGCACGCCGCGACCGACAGCGCAAGCGCGACGAGAACGAGCACGAACGCGCGGGCGTTCATCACATCTCTCTTCATCACATGTTGTCGCCGCCGAAGAGCTCGCTCACCGAGCCGTCTTCGAACACGGCGTCGATCGCCTCGGCCAGGAGCGGCGCGATCGAGAGCACGCGCAGGTTGTCGAAACGCTTCTCGTCGGAGATCGGCACCGTGTTGGTGACGACGACCTCGCGAACCGGTCCGTTCTTCAGGCGGTCGACGGCGGGGCCGGAAAGCAAGCCGTGCGTCGCCGCGATGTACACCTCGACCGCGCCGCGATCGATGAGCAGGTTCGCCGCGCTCACCACAGTGCCGGCGGTGTCGATCATGTCGTCGACGATGATGCAGGTGCGGCCGTCGATGTCGCCGACGACCTCCGTCGCGACCGCGACGTTGTGCGTGCCCTTCGGCCGCCGCTTGTCGATGAACGCGATGTCGGAGTTGAGCCGGTCGGCGAACCGGCGGGCGAGCTTGCCGCCGCCCGCGTCGGGGGCGACGATCACCGCGTCGCCAACGACATTGTCCTTCAGGTACTCGGCGATCACGGGCACCGCAGTGAGGTGGTCGACCGGATAGTCGAAGAAGCCTTGGATCTGGCCGGTGTGCAGGTCGACGGTGACGACGCGATCCGCGCCCGCGCACGTCAACATGTCGGCGACGAGGCGCGCGGTGATCGGCTCCCGGCCCTCGGCCTTCCGGTCCTGGCGCGCGTACCCGTAGAACGGGCAAACCGCGGTGATCCGCTTTGCCGACGCGCGTTTCGCGGCGTCGATCATGATGAGCTGCTCCATGAGCAGATCGTTGATCGAGCCACCGTGCGTCTGGAACACGAAGACGTCGGCGCTGCGGATGTTCTCGCCGTAACGGCAGTAGATCTCACCGTTGGCGAACGTCGACAGCACGCATTCGCCGAGTGGGATCTTGAGGTGCTCGGCGACCTCGTTCGACAGCTCCGAGTGGCCCCGGCCCGCGACGAGGATCAGCCGCTTCTTGGTGATGAGCTCCATCAGGAGCCATCCTCGCGCGTCGGCCGCGTGTCGCGCGCCGGAATCCCGCGCACGTGGCGACCGGGGGCGACATCGTGGGTGACGACCGACCCCGCGCCCGTGTCGGCATCGTCACCGATCTCGACCGGAGCGACGAGCGAGGTGTGGACGCCCGTGTGGACACCGTCGCCGATCTTGGTGCGGTGCTTGCTCTCGCCGTCGTAGTTGGCGGTGATCGTGCTGGCGCCGAGGTTCACACCCGTTCCGATGTCGGCGTCGCCGACGTAGGAGAGGTGCGGCACCTTCGTTCCCTCGCCGATCTCGGAGTTCTTGATCTCGACGTAGGTCCCGACCTTCACGCCCGTGGCCAGGCGCGTCCCCGGCCGCACGAAGGCGTACGGACCCACCTCGCACTCGTCGCCGATCTCGCATTCGCGCGCAACCGTGTTCGAGATGTGCACGCCCTCGCCGACGACGACGTCGGTCAGGCGGCAGTCAGGTCCGACGACAGAGCCCGCGCCGACGACCGTCCGACCCTCGAGGATCGTGCCCGGCAGGAGCCGGACGTCGGTCTCGAGCTCGACCGTCGCGTCGATGTAGGTGCGCGCCGGATCGACCATCGTGACACCGGCGCGCATCCACACGCGATTGATGCGCCGCCGCAGCTCGGCCTCGGCGTCGGCGAGCTGCACGCGGTCGTTGACCATGATGGCCTCGCCCGGATCCTCGGTCTCGAGCGCGATCACCTTGTGGCCCGCGTCGCGCAGGACGGCGATCGCGTCGGTGAGGTAGTACTCGCCACTCGCGTTCTCCGGGCTCAACCGGCGCAACGTCGGAGCGAGGAGCCCCCGCCGGAAGCAGTAGATCGAGGTGTTGATCTCGTTGATCTCGCGCTCTTCGGCCGTGGCGTCGGCGTGTTCGACGACCGCCGCGACGCGCCCGTCCTTGCCGCGCACGATGCGGCCGAGACCGTCGGGTTCCGCGACGGTTGCAGTGAGGATCGCGGCCGCCGCGTCCTGCAGGCGGTGCTCGGTCGCGAGCCGGGCGATCGTCTCCGCGCGCACGAGCGGCGCGTCGCCGGGAAGAACGAGGATGTCGTCCTCGGCGTCGAGGTCGTCGAAGACGGTGAGCGCCACGCTCACCGCGTCGCCCGTGCCGCGCTGCACCCGTTGCTCGACGAACTCCACCGGCACCTCGGTGACGAGCTGGTCGTGCAACGTCTTCGTCACCCATTCCGCCGCGTGCCCGACGACCACGACGATCCGCTCGAGCGGCAGTTCGGCGAGCGCGTCGACGACGTGCAGCACCATCGGCCGACCACAGAGCGGATGCAACACCTTCGGCGTCCCCGACCGCATCCGCGTGCCCTCCCCGGCTGCGAGGACTACTGCGCTCAGGGGTCGGTACTGCCTCATCGATGCTGCCTCATACGAGCTCCCTCTGCTCTCGGGCTCGGGGGCGAGGGTTCGAACCTCGACTCAGGACTCCAAAGGACCTTGTGCTGCCGTTACACCACCCCCGAAACGTCATCGACGATAGCGGCCGCTGCGGGGGCTACTCGCGGCTTCTGGTAGGTTCCACCCTCGCCATGGGTTCATTGATCAAGAAGCGCCGCAAGCGCATGCGCAAGAAGAAGCACAAGAAGCTGCTGAAGAAGACCCGCTGGCAACGTCGTCAGCAGGGTAAGTAGGCAGCGGCCGCCCCTCCGGGGCGGCCGTTTCGCGTTCGCCGTGAACGCGAGTCACGGACTCACCAACACGCCGGCGCCGATGGTCGAGGCGAGCCACGCCGAACCCGCGACTGCGGCGGCAACGCGGGCGCGGGCGGGCTCGGCATCTGCGATGTGCTCGAACACGACCGCGTACGACGAGCCGCTTCCGGCCAGGATCGCGGGGGCGCCCGCCGCCGCCTCTACCTGTCGTTTGAACTCGACCAGCCGCGGTTCGACGCGCCCGGCCGCAGCCTCTAGGTCGTTGACCTCGGAGCGAGGACCGCCGAGCTCGTCCCACGCGCGGTACACCGCGGCGGTCGAGCACCCGAAGGGCGGGGTCGCGACCACGATCGCGAGCGCCGGAGTGTCACCGGGCTGCAACTCGTCGCCGATTCCGCCGACGCGCGCGAACCCGCCGCGCATGCAGAACGGCACGTCGGCCCCGAGCGACGCCGCGATCGCGGGATCCGCGCCGAGCGCGGTGAGCACCGCGGCCGCGTCGGCCGAACCACCACCCAGCCCGGCGCCGGACGGAATGCCCTTGTGCAGGGCGATCTCCACCGTCGCACCGCACGCGTCGGCCGCGCGCCACGCGAGATTCGACGCATCGGCCGGTACACCTTCCGCGAACGGACCGGTGATCGTCAACGACGTACGCGTCGCCGGTTGGACGACGAGTGAATCGTGCGGTTCGTCGATCGACACCATCGTCGCGTCGAGCTCGTGGTAGCCGTCGGCGCGTGTGCCGGTGACGTGCAACGACAGCGTGAGCTTCGCGAACGCGTCGACCCTGACCTCACGCATCGGCGAGCCTTGCCCAATCGGCGAGCGAGAGGGTCTCGGCCCGCGCTTGGGGATCGACCTGCGCCCGCGCGAATCGTTCGGCGTCGATCCTTCCTTCCAAGGTGTTGCGCAACGTCTTGCGCCGCGTCGCGAAGCCCGCCCGTACGAGCTCGAACATGCGATCGACGTCGTGCACACTCACGGGCGGACGGACGTGACGAACGAACCGCACGAGCGCGCTCCCGACCTTGGGCTTGGGAACGAAGACGTTCGGCGACACCGTTCCCACCACCTTCGCCATTGCGTAGTACGCGACCTTCACCGACACGGCACCGTACGCGTCGTCCCCGACACCCGCGGCCAGCCGCTCCCCGACCTCACGCTGCACCATCACGACGAGTCTCTCGATCATGGGGGCGGTCTCGAGCGCGCGTACGACGACCGTGGTCGCGACGTTGTACGGCAGGTTCGCCACCATGACCCAAGGACGGTCGCCGAGCCGTGCGTTCCAGTCGACCCGCACGGCGTCGTCCTGCACCACCTCGACATCGCGCCCGGCGACGACCTCCTCGAGGATCGGCACGAGATGACGATCGAGCTCGATCGCGCACACGTGCACACCCGCGTCGGCCAACGCCAGAGTCAACGACCCCACCCCCGGACCCACCTCGACGACCCGTTCGTCGGGCCGCAATTCTGCGAGGCGCACGATCCGGCGCGCGGTGTTCGGATCGGCGAGGAAGTTCTGACCCAGCGCCCTCGACGGCCGGATCCCGTGCCGCGTGAGCAGCTCGCGGATCTCGCTCGGGGTCACCGTTCGAGGCCGAAGGCCCGAGCCGCGTTCACGCGCGTGATCTCGGCGATCTCCTCCGGCTCGACGCCCCGCGCCCGCGCCAGCGCGGCACCGACCGCGACGACGAGCGCAGGCTCGTTGGGCTGACCTCGATGCGGTTCGGGTGTGAGAAACGGCGAATCCGTCTCGACGAGGACGCGATCGGCGGGAGTGATTCGCGCCGCTTCCCGGAGCGCGTCGGCGTTCTTGAACGAGACGATGCCGCTGAACGACAGGTAACAGCCGCGTTCGAGCGCGGCGTGCGCTTCCTCCGGACCGCCGGTGAAACAGTGGAAGATCGTGCGCTCGGGTACACCCTCGTCGTCGAGCACCCGAAACGTGTCGCTCCACGCGTCACGCGAATGGATCACGAGCGGCTTGCCCGCGTGGTTCGCGATCCGAACCTGAAAGCGGAACGCCGTCTCCTGCTCGTCGCGCGGCGAGTGCTCGTAGAAGAGGTCGAACCCGCACTCACCGATGGCGAGACACGCGTCGGAAACCGCGAGCGGCTCGAGCATCTCCCACTCCGCGGAGAGCTTCGACGCGTCGTGGGGATGGAGGCCGACCGTGGCATAGACGTCGGGATACCGGTCGGCGAACATCAGCGCGGCCTGCGAGGTCTCGAGATCGGTTCCGACGCAGACCATCCACTCGACGCCGGCCGCGCGCGCCCGCGCGACGTGCTCGTCACCTCCCGCGAGCTGCAGGTGGCAGTGAGCGTCGACCCACCGCGGGCTCATCACGTCTCCTTGCGGGGGAAGAGTGGCGAGCCCTTGTCCAACGACGCGCCGGCGGGCAATCGCCCCCACGCGGCCGCCTCGGGCAACCGCTCGTCCTCCGGCCGTCCGGTCAGACCGAGCCGCCGCCACAATTCGTGCGCCGCGTTCGGGATCAGCGGTGACGCGAGCAGCGCGACGATCCGCAGCGATTCGAGACAGTCGCCCACCACCCTCGCGACCGCGTCCGCGTCGCCCTGCTTGTTGAGCTCCCACGGCTTGGTGTCCTCGATGTACGCGTTCGCGGCGCGGATGAGATCCCAGACCGAGCCGAACCCGCTCGCGAAATCGAGGCGCGCCAACGCGTCGATCTGCCCCGCGAACGCGCTCGCGGCGGCCTCCCGCAACGGCCCGTCGGCGCGCTCGTCGGGAACGACTCCGCCGCAGTAGTTCATCGCCATGTTGAGCACCCGGTTGGCGAGGTTGCCGAAGTTGTTGGCCAGATCGGCGTTGTAACGCTGCACCATCGCCTCGTACGAGAAGTCGCCGTCGGGACCGAACCGCTGGTCGACCATGAAGTGGTAGCGGAATCCGTCGACACCGAAGTCGGCGACGAGATCGGCGGGTGCGATCTGGTTGAGCCGGGTCTTGCTCATCTTCTCGCCACCCACCAGCAACCAGCCGTGTGCGAAGACGCACCGCGGCGGCTCGAGACCGGCGGCCATCAACATCGCGGGCCAGTACACCGCGTGGAAGCGCAAGATGTCCTTGCCCACCAGGTGGTAGTCGACGGGCCACCACTTGGCGAAACGCGCCTCGTCGGTCGCGTACCCCACCGCCGTGCAGTAGTTGAACAACGCGTCGGCCCACACGTACGCGACGTGCTTCGGGTCCCAGGGGAGCGGAACGCCCCAGTTGATCGACGTGCGACTCATCGAGAAGTCCTGGAGACCACCCCGGATGAAACCGAGCACCTCGTTCATCCGCGACTCGGGCTGCACCGCGTCGGGATGCTCGGCGTAATACGCGAGCAGCCGGTCGGTGTAGCGCGACAGCTTGAAGAAGTAATTCTGCTCGACGACATGCTCGACGGGTCGCATGTGGATCGGACAGTTACCGTCGACCAGTTCGTCCTCCGAGTAGTACGCCTCGCACGAGACGCAGTAGAGGCCCTCGTAGGTTCCGAGCTCGATGTCGCCCGCCTCGTAGATCGTCTGTAGGAACTTCTGCACCGCCGCGTAATGGCGCGGTTCGGTGGTGCGAATGAAGTCGTCGTAGGCGATATCGAGCCCGTCCCACGTGTCGCGGAAGTGCGCCGCCGTCTCGTCGACCAGTGCCTTGGGCGTGATGCCCCTCGCTTCCGCGGCGCGTTGCACCTTCAGGCCGTGCTCGTCGGTGCCGGTCAGGAAGAAGACCTCGTCGCCCCAGAGGCGGCGCCAACGGGTGAGCACGTCGCCGGCCACCGTCGTGTAGGCGTGACCGATGTGGGGGACGTCGTTGACGTAGTAAATCGGAGTGGTGACGTAGAAGCGGGGCATGGAGACCCTTATTCTGCCTGACCCCGTTCAGGCTCCCGGCGCTCCACCCCCGGCGGTCGGTGTCGCGTCAGCCTTTGATCTCGACCACGTCTCCGGCTCGCAGCTTCCAGCGTTCGAAGCTCCCGGCGCGCGCCTCGATCACGAAGGAGGAGCGCCAGACCGGGCGGGACACGCGACGCGGGGGCAACGTGCACAGGCGCAGCACGAGCCCGGAGCGATCGCAGAACGCGACGTCGATCGGGAACCGCATCCCGAACGTGTGCACCTGGCGGCAGGGTCGGATCAGGAACGCACCCTCGACGTCCTGGCGACCCATGAGGCCGCGCGCGCGTCGACGCCGGGAGCCGGCCACCTCGGCAACCGCCAGCACGTCTTCGTCGCGAACCAGCCAGGGCATGCCGCCGTTCCTAAACGTTGAACCGGATCTCGAGGACGTCGCCGTCTCGTACCTCGTAGTCCTTGCCCTCGACCCGCAGCTTCTTCAGCCCACGCGCCTTCTCCCACGAACCGATATCGAGCAGTTCGCGCCAGTCGATCACCTCGGCGCGGATGAAGCCGCGCTGCAGGTCGCTGTGGATGACTCCGGCGCACTCGGGCGCCTTGGCGCCCGCCCGAAACGTCCAGGCCCGCGACTCGTCGTCACCGGTGGTGAAAAATGTCCGCCGGCCGAGCAGCTGGTATGCGGCCTGCGCTACCGCGTCGAGCGCCGACTCGCCGAGACCGTACGACTCGCGCATCTCGGCGCGGTCGTCGGGCGCGCACGCCGCGATCTCGGCCTCGATGTCGATCGGTACCGACAACACCTCGTCACCGGTCGGCAGCGGCGCGTCGGTGGTCTGTTCTTCGCCCGTGTTGGCGACGATCAGCAACGGCTTCGTCGTGAGCAGGAACACGGGGGCGAGGCGCGCGAGCTCTTCGGTCGTGAACGAGCCGCGCCGGATCGGCGTTCCGTCGGAGAGCAGCGCGTTCGCCCGTTCCAAGACTTCAACCTCGGCGACGATCTCCTTGTCGCCGCTCTTCGCCGCCCGGCGCTGGCGAGTGAGTCGCTGCTCGACGCTCGCGATGTCGGTGAGGACGAGCTCGAGCTCGAGCGCGACCAGGTCGCCTTCGGGATCAGGCGCGACCCCGCCGTCGGCGAACGCGCGCAGGACGATGAGGATCGCGTCGCAATTGCGCAGGCTGCCGAGGAACTTCGCGCCGAGTCCCTCCCCCGGCTTGGACCCGGGCGGCAGCGCGAGATGGACGAGCTCGAAGCCCGCGGCGACCGTCTTCTTCGACTTCGACATCTCGGTCAGTCGGATCAGGCGTTCGTCGGGCAGGCTCGCCACACCCACCGCGGCCTCGTATTCGCTGGGCACGGGCAGGCCGGTGAGGGCGCTGAACAGACGGTTCGCGCCCGCGCCGGTGAAACCCACGAGACCGAGGTTCTCCATCGAGTCGCAGGCTACCGATCAACTAGCCTGCGACCTCCTATGAGCAAGAAGACGAAGAAACGCCGCCTGAAGGCCCGCCGCAACAAGGCGAACCACGGCAAGCGCCCGCGCGCCGGCCGCTAGCGCACTCCCTCAGCGCGCGCTGTCCTGCAGCCAGCGGGCGCCCTTCTCGAGCGCAGCTCGCGGCACGTCGCGGAGCACGCCCATGAGAAGGTCCGTGATCGTCGTACGGGCGAGCTCCGCGCGCCAGACCTCGTCGGCCCGGGTGAACACGTGGTGGATCCCGCACACCTTCGTGTACTCGCGCGCCGGCATCGCCAGCGGTCCGCGACGGCGGATCTCACTGCACCGGAATGCCGATTCGCCGCCGTCGATCGCCTCGACCACGTCGAGCACTGTGATCTCGTCGGCGGGTCGCGCCAACCGATAACCGCCCCGAGCGCCCTTGACGGTTCGGAGCACGTCCGCGCCCGCGAGCGCCTGCAGATGCTTGGCGAGGTACGCGGCCGGCACGCCGTGATATTCGGCGAGCTTCGCGGCGGGCAGCGCGGCGCCGTTGGGCAGTGTGGCCAACAGCACACAAACGTGCACGCCCGACTCGACCCCGTCGGACAATCGCATAATACGGATACTAGCTATCCGAGAAAGCCCTCTTGTTCAGGCTCGGGGTCGCAGCCACGTCGGTACGATGCTCGGCGTCATGGCGACCGTCGACGAAGTCGAGCTGCTCCCCGATGGCGATCAGCACAAGTTGCTGGTAGCCACGTTGGAGCGCGCCAACCGCACGAGCAACGCGGCCCGGGCCGCCGCGCTCCAGAGCAACGTGTTCGAGGGCGCGCCGCTGCGCGAGATCGTGAAGAAAGAGGTCGAGAAAGCCAAGCTGCCGGAGCTGCTTGTGCGCCCGATCGCCGACCGGGTCGAGGAGTCGCTGCGACGCCGCGCCGGCAAACAGCAAAAGTTCTCGCAGTACCAGGCGCTCGCGATGCCCGCGTCCGCGTTCAAATGGGGCGGCTCCGACCGCGTCACCATGCTCACGGCTTCGGGACGGCGCACGATCTCGGTGCGCGTCGACCGCGGCCGCGGCGATCTGCGCCCTCCGCTCGCCGGCCGTCCCGCCGCGCTCGTCTACCGCAACGGAGAGTTCGAGCTCTGGGCGACCGACGTCGAACGCAAGTCGGAAGACGACTGACCGACGAATCAGTCGCCGGCCTCGGTTGCCGCAGCGTTGGTGCGCATCGGGAGGTCGGCCGCCGGTTCGACGAGCAGCGACTGCACCGACCGACCGATGACGCCTCGTTCGTCGTGCAGGCGCGTTTCGGCCATGCCGACTCCGTGCGGCTGCGCCCACGCGCCCGACTCGAGGCACACCCACTCGCCACCGGGATGGCGGTGCACGTGCACCGTGAGGTCCGGGTTGATCGCGGCCGCGTTGGTCAGGCGTACCGGATTCGAGATACCGCTACCGAAATCGGCGGCGGCCGCGACGCGCGCGATCGGCGAGATCGGCTCGCCGGCCACGACGGGGCACTGCAGCCGGAACCACGCGACGCCGGGGCCGGGTTCCACCCAGCTGCCGCGGACGAGACGGACGTCGTGCACGTTCCAGAAGCCGACCGCTCCCTCACCGAAGGGGAACCTCTGCGCGACGTTCGCGTCGGGTCCGGGCGGCGCGTCGACGGCCGGATGCACCGAGCCGCTCGTGTCGACGTCGTCGGAGCGGATGCGCAGGACGGTCGCGTGCGCGACCTCGTGCTCGTCCCCGTCGAGTAGCGCGGCCTCGAGCCACTGCACCTTCTTGCCGGGCCGGATCGTGCGCACGCGCAGCTCGAGCGGTGCGAGCGGAACGGGACGCATCAACTCGACCGTGATGCGGGCGACGAACCCCGCGGGACCGGGGTCGTGCGACTCGCACACCGTTGCGAACAGCGCGCTGGGCGCGCCGCCGTGCAGCGCCTTCGGGCTCCACGGCCCCCGCGCGAGCTGGGTGGGCACGTAGCGCGAGCCGTCCCGCTCGAACAGCGCCCCGTACGTCGCGATCGCATCCTCCGACACCCCGGCATCGTACGCGCCGTACTCGCGCCCAACTGTTGGGCGCGAAATTCGAGGGGTGAGGTGTCTAGTGCCAAGGGGGGAGGCGGCGGAGGTAGGCGAGCATCGCTTGCGACGTCTCGTGGGGGCGCTCTTGTTGGGTCCAGTGACCGCAGCGCTCGATGACGACCCGTTCGAGATCGGGAACCCGCTCCTCCATGCCCGCCGTCATCGCGGGGGTGAGCACGGGATCGTCCGCGGCGGAGATCATCAGGCAGGGCACGTCGATCGTGCGATCGGCGATCTCGGCGGTGAGCTCCCAGTTGCGGTCGAGGTTCCGGTAGTACTCGATCGGCGGGGTGAGCGCGCCGACCGGACGGAACGCGTCCTTGTACACGTCGAGCACCGCGGGCGGGAACGCGTCGGCAACCTGCGTCGTCGCGCCGAAGATCATCTCGACGAAGTCGTCGACGCCGCGACCCCAAGTGCCGAGGACCCATTCCGCCAGCCCGCGTTCTTGGAACTGGATGATGTAGATGGGCGTGTCGACGAAGATCTGACGGAGCAACTGCACCGGGGGCATCGCCGGGCGCGGAAGGTCGGGCGTGTTCACACCGATGACACCGGCCAGCCGATCGGGGTATTGCCGAGCCATGATCCACACCAGGATCCCGCCCCAGTCGTGCCCCGCGACGACCGCGCGCTCGCAGCCCAATGCGTCGAGCACGCCGACGAGACAAGCATTGATCCACTGGCAGTCGTAGGTGACGTCGGGTTTGTCACTTCGCCCGTAGCCGGGAAGGTCGGGCGCGACCACGTGGAAGCCCGCATCACCCAGCGTCGCGACCTGGTGCCGCCAGGAGTACGCGAGCTCCGGAAAGCCGTGCAGCAACAGCACGACCGGCCCATCGGCGGGCCCGGCTTCGAGGCAGAACACGCGGATGCCGTTCGCGATCACGTACCGGCTACGCACGGTTCGGACCCTAACGGGAACCGCGGGGGTGGTCCCCGTCGTCGGATCCCCGGATCCACCGACGAAAGGGACATCGATGCGCGTGCTCACCAAGTCCGTGATCACCGCGGTCGCGACGGTCGCCGCGCTAGGCGGCGTCGCCGGCTGCAGCAGCGGCAGCTCGAAGAAGACGGCGCCTGTGCGCGTGACGGCCGCGACCACACCGCCGGTCACTCCGGGCCCGACGATCAATGTCGCGGGTCACGGCCAGGTCGAGGGCACTCCCGACGTGATGACGGTGACGATGGGAGTGCAGACCGTCGACCCGTCGGCCCAGGCCGCGCTCCAGCGCAACAACGACCGGGCCAACGCGCTCGTCTCCGCACTGAAGGCGCACGGCGTCGCCGCCAAGGACATCCAGACCGTCGACCTGAACGTGTCGCCGAACTTCGACAAGTTCTTCCACGTCACCGGCTACTCGGCATCGAACACCGTGTCGGCGAAGCTCCGCGACCTGTCCAAGGCCGGATCGGTGATCGACGCGGCCGCGTTGACCGCGGGTCAGGACGTTCGGCTCCAGGGTGTGTCGTTCTCGATCGACAACACGAGCACCCTCGTCGCCAAGGCGCGGGCCGACGCGATCAAGGACGCGCTCGCGCAAGGCAAGCAGCTCGCGGGAGCGGCCGGCGTGAAGCTCGGCGCGATCCGAACCATCGACGACACCGGCACGCAGCTGCCCGGGCCGCAGTACCTCCAAGGCGGTTTCTCTTCGGCCACGCGATCCGCGGCGGTACCGATCTCGCCGGGCTCGCAGCAGTTGAGCGTCGACGTGACGGTCGTGTTCGACATCTCGACCTGATCCGCTGCACTCCCCGGGACAGCGAACGGATCCGGGAGTACCGTCGCGACACTCGACGTGCGCCTGGGGGGACAGCCAATGGCGGAAGCAGCCCGTTTCGCGCACCATATGAGCGACGAGGACGCGCTCATGTGGAACATCGAGAAGGACCCCGTCCTGCGCTCGACCATCGTCGCGGTCGCGCTCTTCGACTCGGTCCCCGACTGGGAGCGGCTCCGCCGCCGCATCGACCGCACGACCTGCTTCATCCCGAGATTGCGCCAGCGGGTCGTATCCCCGCCGTTCCGGATCGCGCCACCGCGCTGGACCGCGGAACCGACCTTCGACCTCGACTTCCACCTTCGGCGGGCCCGGCTCGCCGGATCCGGAACGATGCGCGCCCTGCTCGACGCGCTGCAGCCGATCGCGACGGCGAGCTTCGACCGCGCCCGTCCGCTGTGGGAGTTCACGCTCTTCGAAGGGCTCGACGGACCCGACGGCGAACGCGCCGCGTTCGCGATGAAAGTCCATCACTCCGTTACCGACGGCGTAGGTGGCATGGAGCTGCTCGCCCACTTCGTCGATCTCGTTCCCGACCCTGCCGAATCCTCGGGTGACGACGTCCCGGCGGCACTCGCGCCCGAGGACGCGCGCATGCTCGACGTCGTGCGCCGCTCGCTCGCGCACAACCGGCGGCGCGCATTCGGGATCGCGAGGCGCGTCCCCGCCGGAGTCGCCCACGCCACCGCGCGTGCGATCCGGCACCCCGTCGGTTCGGCGAGTGATGTGCTGCGAACGACGCGCTCGGTCGTGCGCACGCTCGCGCCCGCGACGGCACCGATGTCGCCGATCATGATCCGGCGGGGTCTCGGACGCCGGCTCGAGGCGTTCGACGTGCCGCTCGACGACCTGCGCCGGGTCGCGAAGGCGAGTGAAGCGAGTCTCAACGACGTGTTCGTCGCCGCGGTAGTCGGTGGCGTGCGGCGCTACCACGAGCGGCACGGCGCCGCGCCCGTCGAGCTTCGCATGACGCTGCCGATCAACCTGCGCCAGGGCGACGACGACGCGGGCGGGAACCGCTTCGCGCCGGCTCGCTTCCCCGTGCCGACATCGATCGACGATCCCCGCGAACGCATCGCCGCGCTGGGCGCGCTCATTCGCGAGTGGCGGGCCGAGCCGGCGCTGCAGATGACCAGCACGCTTGCCGGGGTCCTCAACCGGCTGCCGACCGCGACGACGACCGCGTTGTTCGGCGGCATGCTCAAGTGCTGCGACTTCGTGACGTCGAACATCCCCGGCGCGCCCGTACCGGTGTACGTCGCCGGCGCCCGCGTCGAGCGGCTGTACGCATTCGCGCCACCGGCCGGCGCGGCGTTCAACGTCGCGCTGATCTCGCATTGCGACACCTGCTGCATCGGCGTCGTGATCGACACCGTCGCCGTCCCCGATCACGAGATGCTGCTCGGCTGTCTGCGGACGGGATTCGACGAGATCCTCGCGCTGGCCTGACCATAGAGTTGGGGAATGACCCCCGACGACCTGAAGCTTCCGCGCTCGCTGTTGCCGAGCGACGGGCGATTCGGATCGGGTCCTTCGAAGGTGCGCGACGAGGCCGTCGCCGCGCTTGGCGGTGTCGCGCACGAGTACCTCGGCACGAGCCACCGCCGCGACGGGGTGCGGTCCGTCGTCGCGGGGATCCGCAACGGGATGCGCGACTTCTTCTCGCTCCCAGAGGGCTACGAGGTACTGATCGGCGTCGGAGGATCGACGCTGTTCTGGGATGCCGCGTCGTTCGGGCTCGTCGAACACCGGAGCACCCACCTCGTCCTCGGCGAGTTCTCGTCGAAGTTCGCGCAGGTCGCCCGGGCCGCGCCCCACCTCGACGAGCCCCAAGTCTGCGAGACCGCGCCCGGCGAGACGCCGATCCGGCCGGAAACGGTCGACGGCGACGTCTATGCCTATCCGCACAACGAGACGTCGACCGGCGTGATCGTCGACGTGCACCGACCGCGCGGCGGCGCGCTCGTCGTCGTCGACGGAACCTCGGCCGCGGGCGGCATGCGCGTCGACCCGGGCGCGTTCGACGTCTACTACTTCGCGCCACAGAAGTGCTTCGCGAGCGAGGGCGGGCTGTGGCTCGCGCTGTGCTCGCCCGCCGCGCTCGCGCGCATCGAACGTCTCGGGGGAACTCGGTGGATGCCGGCGACACTCGACCTGTCGATCGCGGTCGAGAACTCACGACTCGACCAGACGTACAACACACCCTCGCTGGCCACGCTCTTTCTCCTGCGCCAGCAACTCCAATGGATGCTCGACAATGGCGGGCTCGAGTTCGCGGCCGGTCGCTGCGACCGGTCGGCCGCCATCGTCTACGGCTGGGCCGACGGCCACAAGTACGCGACGCCGTTCGTGAAGGACACGTCGCACCGCAGCCCGGTCACGGCGACGATCGACTTCGACGAGCGCGTCGACGCGTCTGCGCTCGCGTCGGCGTTGCGGACCAACGGCATCGTCGACGTCGAGCCCTATCGCAAGCTCGGCCGCAACCAGCTTCGTATCGCGCTGTTCCCCGCGATCGAGCCCGACGACGTCGCCACCCTGACCCGCGCAATCGACTTCCTGCTGGAGCACATGGCAGGCTGACCCGATGCTGCTCTTGCACGAGGTCCACACGATTGCCGGGCGCCACGAAGACGAGTTCGAGGACGCGTTTCGCACCGGCTGGATGAAGACCCTTGCGCACGACCCCGACGCGCGGCTCCTCTATTACCTGAAGCTCGCCCACGGCACCGGCCGCGCGTACCACCACACGACCATCACCGCGCTCGCCGACGGCGCCGCGTACGAGCGGCTCGCCCGCCGCATACAGTCCGGCGACCTGCGCACCTGGGCGGCCGACGTCGACGGCATGCGGCACGAGGTGAAGGGCAAGTTGTTGCTGCCCGTCGATTGGTCACCGATGCGCGACCTCGAACTGGCGACGGTGCCCACCGACGGCCGCGAGCACGACGCCGTCCTCTACATGGAAGACAGCGCGTGGCCCTACGAGGCGAAGCTCGACACCTATCTGGAGAAGGCGCGCACGCACTACGCGCCGAGCCTGGAGCAACGTTCCGAACGCTCACTCCTCACGTTGCTCGCGGTGTTCCAGGCCGCACTCGGCGCACCGCGGCGACGCGAGGTGATCCTGTGGCAGCGCGTCGACTTCCCGGAGCGGCTCCCGGGCCTGTTCACCCGAGAGCTCCCCGCGCAGGTGAAAGGACCGGGCACGTGGATGCACGACGCGCTCGACGTGCGCGACGACTGGGAGAGCCGCTTGCTCCGCAGCGCGACCTGGTCACCCCTCGGCTGAGCCGGGAACGCGGCGCGCCCGCGAACGGTGCTACGAGATCTTGCTGGGGTAGGGACCGTCGGCTGCGGTGCCACCGAGGCGTCCGCCCAGTTCGGGGCATTCGCCACTGAAGACGCCCCAATCGCACGCGACCCCCGGCACGATCCACGCGTGGACCATCCAGATGTCGGTGAGGAGTGTCTTGCGACCACCCATCGCCGCGCACTGCTGGCGCGTCGACTCCTCGCCCGCGATGACCACGGAACCCTTGAGGCACAGGCCGCCGTTCGAGTTGTGCTGGTGCCAGCGGTCGTTCGGTCCCGCGAAGCCGGGGGGCGCTCCGTTGGTGTGGTACACGAGGTAACTCAGCCCGAGGATCTTTGAATCCGGGCTCGTACCCGCGTACAACAACTCGGAAGGGTGCGCCGCATCGAAACTCTTCACGAGGGAGATGTTCGTGTAGTGCGCGCCGATGCACGGCACGTACGGCGTCGACATCGAATAACCGGCCGCCTCTGCATCTTTCACTGTGGGATAGGCGCGAGTGACGCGCTTGGCCGCGGCCATCTGCGCTTCGAGCGCGCTCTGCTCCGACTTCGTCAGCGCAACCTGCTCCACCTTGCCGCGCAGCCCGTGCTCGGCGGCGGCGACATCGGCCGCGGTCTTGATCGAGTCGGTACCGCCCGAGCCCCCGGCGACCTGGCCCGGCGACGCGGGTGTCGGAGCAGCCTTCTCGCACGGCGACTTGCCGGTCGCGCTGCCGGGGATCACCCGCACGGCGCTCTCCGACACGACAGCTTGGGTCGGCGGCGCGGTGGTCGTCGACGGCGCGGCGGTGGTCGTCGGTCCGCTGGCCGACGGCTTCGCGCTCGAGCCACAACCGGCGACCGCGAGTGCAAGCACGCCTGCTCCGGCCGCGATCTTGACGACGCTGAATCGAGAATTCATGTGTTCCCCCCGTTGCGCGACTCCGCTCATCCTACGACCGAACTCGACGGGAGGGATCGCGGCTTTTCGGGCGCGGCTATTTCGGACCGGCCAAGCCGGTCTCGACGAGCAAAACCCGCCTCGGCCCGGCGGGGAACGTCGGCTCGTCCGAACGGTGCCCCGGCCGAAACCGGCGCCGCAGGAACCGCGACGCCAGCGACAGCGACGAGACGAGCACGCCCGCGCCGACGGCCGCCGGGGCGGCTCCGTCGCCGAACAGCCGCACCGCGCCGATCATCATCGACGACCACACCGAGATCACGAGCACGACACGCGCTCTCATCGTTCCCTCCGACCGTCCGGACCGCCTTCCCATCGGACGCCCGCGGGTTGATCTGAGCGCGCGCTAAGCGACGACGCAGTTCGCGGCCCGGCTCGCGATGCCGGTCGTGCGGCGCCACTCGCGCAGCTGATGCTGGTCGAGTCCGTTCGTGAGGTAACAGAACGAGAGGCCGGTCGCGGGATCGGCCCACGCGATCTGCCCACCCGCGCCGTTGTGCCCGAAGGCGCGCGCGGAGACGGTATGACCCATCCCCCGCGCGGCCGCGCGACCGTCGTCGCCCGCGATCACGAGACCGAGGGATCGGTTCGCGGGCGTCCCGATGTAGTCGGGCAGGTGGTTGCGTACGTTCGACGTCGCGTCGGCGAGCACTTCCGGCTTCCAGATCCCCGCGGGATCGCCGAGGAGCGCCTGGTAGTAGAGCGCGAGATCGGCCGCGGTCGACACGCCACCACCACCGGGAACCCCGACCGCGCGCACCTCGGGCCGGTTGAACGACATCAGCGCCTCGGGAGTCACCTCCGTCAAGGGAAGCGAACGCACACCGATCGCGGCTTCCAGCTCGTCGGGTGTCGCCGGGTCGCCGGTTTGCACGAGGTCGTTGATGTCGGCCTGTTGCGCGGGCGGCACACCGATCTGCAACCCGACGAGTCCGATTGGTTCGAGGATGCGCTCCCGGATGAAGGTGCGAAAGTCGCCACCGGTGCAACGCTCGATGATCTCCGCGAGTACCCAGTGCGCCGAGGTCGGGTGGTACTCGTAACGCGTGCCGGGTTCCCAGTTGCAACGCCAGCTCGAAAACCGCGCAAGCCGGCGCTCGCGATCGTCCCACTCGAGCGCGCCGAACGGTGCGCGGGGAAACCCCGAGGTGTGGAGCATCACCTGCTCGACGGTGATCGATTCCTTGCCGTTCGGCGCGAACTCGGGAATGAGCGCGGCGACCGGACGGGTCACGTCGAGCAGCCCTTCGCCGATCAGGATCCACACCGCTCCCGCCACGACGGCCTTCGTCGCGGAGAAGATCACGTAGCGCGACTCCGCCGGCGCGTCACCGAACGCGCTCCAGACCGCGACGCGCCCCTCACGCGCCAGAGCGAGCTGGCACGACGGGAGTCGTCCGGCGTCGACATCCTGCTGCACCCGCGCGAACAGAGCGTCGAGCGCGGCGGGGTCGATGCCCAGCTCGGAGGGATCGGCAACCGGACGGCGCTCGTACAGAGGGTTCGCCATGATCCGCGTGATGCTACGACTCGCCCGGGAACCGGACAAAGACGGCGCGCGGCCCATCTGCAGCCGGGTTGCGGGTCAGACGAGCCGGGGCGGATACTGCGCCGCATGGATTTCAACGACACCGCCGAAGAAACTGCATGGCGCGAAGAGTTCCGCGCCTGGCTCGAGGAGAACGCCCCGAAGGTCACGGGCGAGATGCCGGAGCACGACCTCGAGATCGGTGGTGGCGACTACCTCGAACGCGCGAAGCGCTGGCAGGCGATGAAGTTCGACGCGGGTCTCGCGCGCATCACGTGGGAACCCGAGTACGGCGGCCGCAACGGCACGGCGCTGCAGCAGATCATCTTCTCTCAGGAAGAGTCGCGTTTCCCGGTGCCCACCGAGGCGTTCATCATCGGGCTCGGCATGATCGCCCCGACGCTGCGCGCGACCGGCACCCCCGCGCAACAAGAGCGCTACCTCACGAAGCTGTTGCGCGGCGAGGAGATCTGGTCGCAGCTCTTCAGCGAACCCGGCGCCGGCTCCGACGTCGCATCCCTGGCGACCACGGCGACGCGCGACGGCGACGAGTGGCTGATCAACGGTCAGAAGGTGTGGACGTCGGGCGCGCAGTATTCCGACTTCGGCGAGATCATCTGCCGCACCAATCCGGAAGCGGAGAAGCACAAGGGCATCACCGCCTTCATCGTCGACATGAAAGCACCCGGTGTCACGATCAAGCCGCTCAAGCAGATGAACGGCGGCGCGGGCTTCAACGAGGTGTTCTTCGACGACGTGCGCGTGCCCGAAGATCAGGTTCTCGGGGACGTCAACGAGGGCTGGACGGTCGCGATCACGACGCTGATGAACGAGCGCGTGGCGATCGGCTCCGGCGGAGGCGGAGGCGGGCGCGGCTCGGTGCACCAGGTCATCTCGCTCGCGCAACAGCGCGGTGTCAACGGAGACCCGCGCGTTCGCCAGCAACTCGCCGACCTCTACACGAAGACCCGCATCCAGAAGTTCCTGTCGATGCGCACGCTCACGGCGGCGACGAAGGGCAAGATCCCGGGTCCCGAGGGATCGATCGGCAAGCTCCTCGGCGGTCGGATCATGACGCAGCTCGGCGACCTCACGGTCTCGCTCGCGGGCGCCGACGCCATGGCCGGGAACACCCGCCTCGCGCAGACCATGCTCGGCGCGCCGGCCGCTCACATCGCGGGCGGCTCCGACGAGGTCATGAAGAACATCATCGGCGAACGCGTCCTCGGACTGCCGGGAGAGCCGCGTCCCGACAAAGGTGTCGCCTGGCGCGACGTCCCGCGCTGAACGCCCGAACGGCGCCGGTGATCAGCTCGCGGGAGTCTCGACCCCTTCGACCGCGTCGACTTCGACCGGCGCGTCGGGCGGCTCGTCGGCAGACCGGCGACCGCGGCTTCCGTTGCCGCCCGCGCCGAGCGTCCGCATGAGGGTCGCCGCCAAACCTTCGATCGCGCCACCGCCCCCGGCGACGAGCACTTCGGGCACGACAGTGATGTGGCCGTCGGCGACGGCGTTGGCGACCGCGACGAGCGCGGTTGCGGTCTGACCGAGCGCTTCGGTCTGCGCCTGGAAACCGGCGGCCCGCGCGAGACCCAATGCCTCGGTCGCCTTCGCCTCCGCGAGACCGATCGCCTGCGTCTTCGACGCCTCGGCCTCACCGGTCAACCGAACGAATGCGGCCTCACCTCGAGCCTGCGCCTCGCGCGCCTGCGCCTCGTTGTTCTTGATCTCGATCCCGACGGCCGACTGCGCGAGCTGGGCCTGCATGTCGGCCGTGCCCTTTGCCTTCTCGCGTTCGACCCGGGCGATCTCGGCGCGCTCCTCCTCCGCGTACGTCTCCTTCTCCTGGTTCGCGATCTCGCGCTGGGTCAGTACCTCGACGAGCGCGTCGGGGAAGTCGACGTCTTGGATGTAGACGCCGCGCGTCTCGACGTCGTACGCGGCCAGATATGTCCGGATCGCGTCGAGTGCACTGGCCTGCACCTCCGGCCGGGTCTCGATGAACCGAACCGCCTCGAGATCCTGGATGGTGTTGCGGAAGTGGTTGCCGACGGCCGCCTGCAGGACCTCGTTGACGAGGTTCTGCATCGTGCCCACCATCGATATGACCTTCGGAGCACGCGTGTCGGGTACGTGGATCTGCACCTGCAGGTCGATCTTGAACACGAAACCCTCGCGGCTCTTGGCCTCGATCGGCGAGAGGTGCGCGTCGAGGTTGTGCGCGGTCGACACCGCGTCGGCCCAGTTGAGGGTGAGGATCGAAGTAGGGACGATCTCGGCCGCGTAGACGCGTGGATTGATGGGGTACTTGCCGGTACGGAGGGGCTCGCTCCAGATGCCGCGGTGGCCGGGATGAACGATCGAGCCGAACTTGAATTCCTCGCCCGACGTGTCGAGCGTGGGCAAGCCGACGTAAGCCTTGATGACCGCGACCTCGCCCTGGTTGACGATGAGCATCGGGACCATCTCGACGCGGGTCAGGAACGGGTTCAACAGATACGCGCCGTACAGCAGCGGATCGTGCTGGAGCCCGATGTGGCCGCCTGCCTCCAAGAAGAGTTGGAAGTCCTGGTAATTGTTGTGCAGGTCGTTCTTCGAGCCGAGCAGGACCTCGATGACCTCGGAGTCCTGCAGGGCCTCCGCCGCCTGTTCCATGCGCGCGATGTCGTCGTATCCGCCGAGGCGGCTCGCGATGTCGCCCGACGGCAACGGCGGGCCCTCGAGCGTCGTGACGATGCCGATCATGTCCTGCGGGCCGCGCGGCGCGATGACCACGACTTGGAGCTGTTCGGGTGTCAGGCCGAACGAGTCGGGACGCAGCACACCTCCCGTCGCACGCGCCCGCTCCGACACGTCGGGCGAGACCGGGAGGCCGTAGACCTTGCGCGACGTCACCACCATGAACGCGACGGGATGGATCGGCAGCAAGGTGCCGGGCGTCAGGACCGGACGTTGCACGCCCTTTTGGCCACCGTCGTCGATGAATCTCTCGAGCGCGGAGAAGTTCTCGAACTCCGGCTTGTAGTTCGCACTCTTGGCACCGATCGGCAACGGCTTGCCCACTTGGGCGATCACCACACCGATCTCGCCCGCCGGCACTTGCACCCACGGGAACTTCTTCACACCGAAGACCGGCCACAACTTGAAGCGCAGGCCCGCCGTCAGCAGCTCGGCCTGGTAACCCGCCTCACCGTGGAACGCGATGGGGTTGTCGGCGGGCAGCTTCTTGAACGAGAACCGCTTCTGGACGAGGCCGACCTCGACCGGACCGATGGAGTGGATCGACTGAAGAATGCATATCGCCGCGAGCACGACGACCACAACGACGGCCACGATGACGACTACGGACACTCCACCTGCCTCCCGTTGGGGCGCCGATGCATTCGGCCGCACCACCGTAGGTCGTGGGAAACGCCCGCGCCCGGGTTGCGGATTACGCCCCGGTCCAGCACCCCATGATCGTCACGCCGACGTTGATGGCGACGTTCGCGCGCGTGTCGGCCGGAACGCCGAACTGGGCCGGCAGCTTCGTGACGTCGATCAACAGGATCTTGAAGTCCTTGCGGACGACGAGCGATCCGTCACGGACCTGGAAGGCGCCCTGCCCGAGGCCGGAGCGCGCATCCGTCTTGTGCAGCTTGGTCGCGAGCGAATCGAAGTAGGCCGTTGTCTCCGCGACGCTCGACACCTCTTTGACCGACAGGCGCATCGTCGCACCGCCGGGGTAGACGTAGTCGCACGAGTACACGTGGTCGACCCACGTCGGCTTGAAGGGCGCGATCGTCTTCACGCCCGTAGCGCTGTCGTATATCTCCTTTTGCGCCTCGGGCGTGCAGATCATCTTCGCCGACACCGACGGCACGTTCGACGCCAGCGTCGCGCGGTGGACGGTGGTGGTCGGGCCCTGCGGGGTCGTGGGGCTCGCGGAGGGTTTCGAGCTGCCGCCGCAGGCCGCGAGCACGAGGGCGAGTGAGACGGAAACGGGTACGAGCAAGCGAATGCGCACGACCCGAGCGTACCGATTCGCCTCCCGCGCCGCCGGTCGGGAGGCGTGCCGGAGCGGGCCCGGGCCCGGAGATAGCGTGCGCCGCGTGCGTCGGTTGGCGAATCTCGCGCTCGCGGCGGCCCTCGCAACCGGAGCCACGCTCGCCCTCACCGTCGCACCCGCGTCGGCACACATCTGCCCCCTCCCGGCGGAGATCCCCGTGGGGCAATCGTCGACCATCAGCGTCGGCGTGACCGTCGAGGCCACGGCTGTTCCCGACGTCGAGATCGGTGTCCCGGCCGGACTCCGGCTCGAGCGCGTCGACCCGAAGGCCGGCTGGACCTTCACGCGCCGAGGATCGAGCGTGCGCTATCGCGGCGGACCGATCCCGGCCTTCGCGTGCAAGTACTTCTCGCTCGGCGTCACCGCGCCGACCCGAGGGGCGTTCGGCATCTCCGTCGTGCAACGAGCGGCCGACGGCAAGGTCGTCGCCCGGTCGACGCCCGACCCGAACAACGCGAGCGACCGGGCCTTGGGACAGATCGTCTACGCGGGCGTGAAACCGCCGCCGGCCGCGTCCGGGTCGAAGGGCCCCTCGGCCGTGACGATCGCGAGTGTCGCACTCGTCGGGATCGGCGCCGTCATGGCCGGGGTCCTTTCGTTCCGGGCGTGGCGCGCACGCGGTCGCGACCAAGACGACGAGGACGAGATCGACGGCGACGAGACCAACCGCGACGCCGAGTTGCACGCGCGGGTCGAGCAGTTCAAGAAGCGGACGCCGGATCCTCCCGGGCCGGAGTGACCGTGGGCGCCTCGGGAATGTAGGGCGCCAACCGCGCGACGAACGCGGCGTCGCCCGTGATGAGGATCAGCGCGCGGGCGACGGCGTCGTCGACGGCGAGCGTGCCTGCGAGCACCTGCAACGTCACCGCGAACGGAGCGCGGATCTCGGCGGCAACCGGTTCGACGCGGCCACGCGCCGCTCGTAGGCCTGGAGTTGCGTCGTTCGGCGAGACGTTGGGCGAGGCGTTGCGCGCGACGGACCATACGGCAGGAACGTCCTGGTCGGTGACGACGAACGCGAGCGACCCGTCGGCGAACGCGTCGGCCACGGGCGCGAATCGGGCCGCGAGCTCCCGGAGCGCGACCTCGAGCACGTCGTCGACGTCGAGCTCCCGCACGACCTGGGCGAGCTCGGCGTCGGAGAGACCCGAGACGAGGAGCGAGAGCCATTGTCGCCGGCCGTCGTCGGCGGCGACGGTTCGGCTACGGAGCATGCGCACGAGCGCGCCGACGACGAGTCCGCCCCCGAGGCCGAGCGTAACGACGACCTCCGCGCGTGTGAGCCAGGCGGGACCGGCATCGGGCAGTTGCGACTTCCACAGCGCCGAGAGATCGGTCGCCCCACCGATCAGCGCGACGAGCAACGCGACGAAGACCACGCCGTAGAGCGCCTCCGCACGGCGGCGGAGCAGCGCGATCGTTGTGGGCACCGCGGCGATCCATATCGCGATCGACACAAAGCTGCCGCCGACGAACTGGACGACCTTCGTCACGTTGCCACCGGGCCGCGGGATCTCGAATCCGATCGCGTGGGCGATGTCGGAAAGCACGAGCACTCCGACGAGAACCGCGAGCAGACGCCACCACCTCGGCACCACGGCGACGAGCACACCGACCACGAACAGGACGACGAGCGGCGGGATCCACGGAACCCCACTCGGCCCCGGGACCCAATCGAGCGAGACCGCGATGGCGACGCGCTCCCCGTTCCGGAGGAGGACGATGTTCTGTTGCGAAAGATGGTGGAAGCTGCCCGGTGACTGCGCGACAAAGGGTGGGGGTTGCGGACTCATCCAGTGGATGCGGTGGTCGTGCCAACGAGCCGTGTGACCGCCGGAGATCTTCTTCCACTCCGGCGCCGCAGTGGGAGAAGTGTCGATTCCGACTGGAACGGTCGAGCCCGCGCGCGTGCGGTTGATGTACGTCGCCTGCGAATGCAGGTTCTCGAATACGCCGTTCGGCCCGACGCGGAGGTACGGCTCGTCCTCGTACCCGAGCACGGTGACCTCGGTCGAGCTGCGGTTCGTGAGCTCGAACCGGGTTCCGAGATCGACGATGCGCGCGCTGATACCCGGAACCGCCGGCGCGATCGCGACGACCCGGCTGCGGTAGTTCGTCGGCCGGGGACCGGAGATCGTGTGCGCGGACGCGGGGGGGGCGGCCAGCCCGACGAGCGCGATCGCCCCGACCGCAACCGCGGCGATTCGGATCGCGACCCACGAGCGCACGCGGACACGCTACGGCGCGCGCCCTTCGCGCCGGTCATCGGCTCGCTCCGAGGAGCCCGCATCGAGCCAAGGGACGCTGGGTCGTATTGTGACCGGCACATGAGAGCAGGGCGCCTGGCTCGGCTCTGCGTCGTGCCGGCGCTCGCGGGGATCATCCTGGTCGCGAATGCCGCCCCGGCGTGGGCCCACGCCGTATTGAACAGCACGGATCCACCCAAGGACGGCGTCGCGGCCGAGTCTCCGCCCGAGCTTTCCCTGACGTACAGCGAGAACGTCGAGATCTCGTTCGGTGCCGTGCGCGTCTACACCTGCGCCGGCTCACGCATCACGGCCGGCTCCCCCCGTCACGCGCCCGGGAACGGTCACACCGTCGTCGTGTCGGTCCCGAAGCTCGCACCCGGCATCTACCTGATCGTGTGGCACGTCATCTCGGCCGACTCGCATCCCGTCGGCGGCACGTACTCACTCCGCATCGGACCCGGGCCTCCGCCGACGGCGAGCGGTTGCGCGACCGAGACGACGGCCAAGAGCAGCGTGACGGTGGGAGCACTGTTCGGGGTCGCTCGGGCGGGAGTGTTCATCGGTCTCGCCCTCTTGATCGGCGGCGCGGTGTTCCTCCTGCTCATCGCCGGCGGAACGAGCGCGGCGCGAGCGACGCGCCGCTCCATCTGGATCGGTTGGATCGTGCTCGCGGTTTCGACCGTCGCGGCGCTGATGCTGCAGGGTCCGTACGCGGCCGGCTCGGGCCTCGGTGATGCGGCCAAATGGTCGGTCGTCCACGACGTCCTGCAGACGCGCTTCGGTCACGTGACCGAGGTCAGGCTGCTGCTGCTCGTCGGCGCGTTGGTGCTGCTGGCGTTTCTCGGGCTCCTCGACCGCAGGCGCGGGGCCCCGATCTGGTGGATGGTCACGGCCGCGGTCGTCGCGATCGGTCTCGCCGGCACGCCCGGGTACGCGGGGCACGCCGCGACGGGCGACTTCACGATCTTCGCGGTGCCGCTCGACACGATCCACGTGCTCGCGATGAGCGTGTGGCTCGGCGGCCTGGTCGTGCTCGTTCTCGCCGCGTTCGGCGGCGGTTTCAGTGGCGGGCTGCGGCGCGCGTTGACCACGTTCTCGCGCATCGCGTTCTGGTGTGTCGTCGTGCTCGTGCTGACGGGCGTGTTCGCGTCGTGGCGCGAAGTCGGGTTCGTGTTCCGGGGCTACACGAGCACCACCTACGGCCACCTCCTCTTGATCAAGCTGGGCGTCGTCGTCGTGCTCGTCGGCCTCGCGGCCGCGAGTCGTTCAATCGTGCGCAAGCACCGAACTGCTCCACTCGAGGCCCCTGACACCGCGATCGCCGCAATCGACGAACGAACCGTCGCCGGCCTGCGGCGCCCGGTCGCGGGCGAGGTCGTGTTCGGCCTGGCGGTGCTCGCGATCACGGCGATGCTCGTGAACGCACAACCGGCGCGCAGCGAGCTCGCACCCAAGCTGTTCTCGGGAACCGTCAGCGCCGGCACCGGCGCGAGCGCGATGACGATCAACGTGACCATCGATCCGGCCCGCGTCGGGCTGAACACGATTCACGTCTACACGCTCACGCCCAAGGGAGAAGACCTCAGCATCCGCGACATGTCGGCGAAGCTCGTGAGCACCGACCGCTCGACAACCGTTCCCGCGAACCTCGTGCGCGCCGGCCCGAACCACTTCCTGACGAACGGCGCCACGATTCCCATCGCCGGGAAATACCAGATGCTGGTGCAAGTGCTGCAGGTACTCGACGGGCGCCTCGTCGACACCCCGGGCGTCCTGAACGTGCCGATCCGCTGAGCGTTCGCGCTTTCCAGCCGCGCTACTTGTTGTCGCGCAGGGCCTGGATGAGCTGCTCGGTCTGTTCGCGCTGTTCGTATACCAACCGGATGATCCAGTAGCGCATGTAACGAGTCAGCGAATTCCGCACCCAGATCACGATCCCGACGACGGCAATGCCGACACCGATGAAGGCGAAGATCTCGGAGCGCAGAATGGTGTTGACGTCGGCCGAGTCCTTCGCGCTGAACCACGCGATGACCGCGACGACGAACCCGACGATCGTCAGACCGATGCCCCAGCGCGACCCGAGTCGCTCGGGATTGGCGCCCCCGCCCGTCACCTTCAGCTTGGCGACTTCCGCCTCGAACTGGGCCAGGCGTGACGACGACATCGTGCCGCCCGCACCGGTGTTCTCGTCGTTCATGACTGGGAGCTCCTCATTGGGATGAATCGACACGTGGGGCCGCATGATCGGCGCCAAGATATGCGTCGGCGAGCTCGTCTGCGATGCTCGCAGGTGGCCCGGTGTGCAAGAGGCGTCCGTGCAGCATGATCCCCGCCCGATCGGCGAGCCCGAGGATCTCGTGCGCGAACTGCTCCACGATCAGGATCGACAGGCCGGAGGCCGCGATCCGGCGAACGTGGTCGTACAGCTCCTCGACGATGATCGGCGCGAGCCCCATCGACAGCTCGTCGATGAGCAACACCGCGGGCTCGGTCGCGAGCGCGCGGGCCATCGAGAGCATCTGTTGCTCGCCGCCCGACAGCGTTCCCGCGGTCTGCTTGCGCCGTTCACCCAGGCGTGGGAACTGCGCGAAGGCAAGATCGAGGACGTGGTGGTAGGCACGACCGGTGTAGGTCGCCATGCGCAGGTTCTCGGCCACCGTCAAGTTCGGAAAGATCCCTCGCCCCTCCGGAATCAGGCACACCCCCGCGCGCGCGAGCGCATCGGGGGACACACCCGTGACGTCGCGTCCGCAAAGGAACAACCCACCTGAGGTGGGCGTGATCTGACCCGACGAGACGGCAAGAGTGGTCGACTTGCCCGCGCCGTTCGGGCCGAGGAGCGCGAACACCTCGCCGGGGCGAAGGTCGAGATCGATGCCGTGCAGCACGTCGATCCGCCCGTAGCCGGCGCGCACCGCCGCGAGCTGAAGCACGGGTACCCCGCTCGATGCATCGCGCGCGGGACTCGCGGCGACCGCCGACGTCACGACGCGGCCTTCGCGGTGCCGAGGTAGGCCCGCTGCACCGACGGATCGGCTTGGATCTCGCGCGGCGTGCCCCGCGCGATGACGCGCCCGAAGTCGAGCACGCTGATGTAGCTGCATGCTTCCATTACGAGCGGCATGTCGTGCTCGACGAGAAGCACCGCAAGACCGCCTGCAGTGAGCTCGTGGAGTAGCACGCCGAGCGCATCGGTCTCCTGCTCGTCGAGACCCGACGACGGTTCGTCGAGCAACAACACCTTGGGATCAGTGGCGAGCGCGCGCGCGAGCTCGACCAGCCGAGCGCTCCCGGTCGGCAGCGCCTCGACGCGTGTCTCGGCGACGTGCGCGATGCCGACGCGCTCGAGGAGCTCGTCGGCGATCTTCCCGCAGTCGTAGCGCGCGGTCGCCCATCGTCGCCGCATCTCGAGCGCGACGAGCACGTTCTCGCGCGCGGTGAGGCTTCCGAACGCCTCCAGCCGTTGGAACGTGCGCGCGATACCGAGCCGCGCCCGACGATACGGGCGACGGCGCGTCACCTCTACGTCGTCGAGCACGACGCGACCGCCACTCGGCGCCTGCAAACCGGTGATCACGTTGAAGAGCGTGGTCTTGCCCGCCCCGTTGGGTCCGATCAGACCGGTCACGCAGCCCGCGGGGACCGAGATCGACGCGTCATCCACGGCGAGCAGGCCACCGAACTGAACGGAGACCTCCTCGATCTCGAGCAGCCCCATTCACCCACTCCTCGCGGCCGCGACCGCGCGCGGAACTTCGTTGCTGATCCCGAGCTCGCGGTCGACGAGCAGTACGTCTGCTTCCTCGAACGGTCGCTCCAGGCCGAGCCCACCGACCTCGGGTTCCGCGGTCGCTGCCGTCATCTCCTCGTAATCGCGCCGCGCATCGTGCCGCCACGGCAGCAGGCGGGCGAAGCCTTCTCCGATCGGCACGACCGCGCCGGACGGGTTCTGGATGATGCCGAGCACCGCGAGGCCAGGCGCGAGGTAGGTGAGTCCGATCCACAGCGAGATGTGCCAGTCGCTCTGGATGATCACCAAGGACAGGCCGAAGATGCCCGCGAACAATGCGCCCGCCACGAATCCGACTCCGCCGATGACGAGCGCGAGCACGATGGGGAGGCCCGCGATCATCTCGAAGCCCGTCGGGCCGTTCAACGTCCCCGCATTCATGGCGAAGAATGCGCCGGCGAAGCCGGCGATGCCGGCCGACAGGGCGAACACCGCGAGCTTGGTCTCGAGCACGTTCACGCCGACCGTCACCGACGCCGCCTCGCTGTCGCGCAACGCGACGAGCCGTCGTCCGAACGCGCTGCGGCGCAGCGCCACGATGCCGATGCCACACAATCCGAAGACGACCGTCACCAGGATCAGGAACGCTCGCTTCGACGTGAAGTCGATACCGAGCAGATGTACAGGCTGAACCGAGCGCTCCCCCGCGCCGATCGCGAACGGCTGGGAATAGAACACCTCTTCGACCATGGCGGCGAACGCGAGCGTCGCCAGCGCCAGGTAGAGACCTTGCAGCCGCATCGCCGGGAACGCGAACAGCGCACCCACGGGTACGGTGACGAGTGCGGCCAAGAAGACCGCCCAGATGCTGCCGTGCGCGCCGCCGAGCCGTGCGTAGGCGACGGCGCCGATCCCCGCGAACGCGAGCGGCGCCAACGACACCTGACCGGCCCAACCCGTGAGCGGGACGAGTGAAAGCGCGACGAGCGCCGTGCACATCCCGAGCGCGAAGCGGCTGAGGTTGGTGGTATCGGTGTTCGACAAGACGAACATGCTCATCACCACGATGAACACGAGCAGCGCGAGCATCCCGATCGCCGCGTCGCGCACGGAGGAAACCCGTTCGACGCGCCGAACCTGGCCGATGCGCGCAAACTGGATCTCGGCGCGGGGCAAGAGCAACAGCACGATGAAGAGCATGATCGTGGGCAGCGCGTCGGGCACATTGGTCCAACGCTCCGAGAACCTGAGGAACGAGCCCGACCACTGCGTGGCGAGCGCGAGGATCAACGCTCCCAGATAGGTCAGCGGCAGGCTGCGCAGGCGTCCGACCACCGCGGCGGCGAACGCGGTGATGATCAGGAACGTCAGGGTGGTGGTCGACATGTCGGCCGTTTCCGGTGCAAGCAGGATGCCGGCGAGCGCCGCGAGGGAGCACCCCAGCGCCCAGGCGAAACTCGAGAGCACCGACGAGCGCGCGCCGCCGAGCGCGGCAAGATCACGATTGTCGACCACGGCGCGCATGGCGATGCCAATACGCGTCTGGAACAACAAGATGCGCAGCCCGATCGCGAGCGCGACGGCAACGACGATCGTGATGAACCGGTGCCAGGTCAGCAACACCTGGCCGATGTGGAAGCCTTCACCCTGGAACAGTGCCGGCATCGAGTGCGCGGTGTTCTGGTTCCAGAGCATGTTCGCCAGACCGATGAACGCGAACATCAGCCCGACCGTGACCGAGAGCTGCACCACCAGCGCCTTGCCCTGGAGGTGGCGCATGATCGCCCGGTCGAGCCCGATCCCCAGCAGGGGCGCGATCACCAGCACCACGAGGGGCAGTACGAACAGTTGTGGCCAACCGTGGTGGACGGTGAGCTCCCAGTCGACGTACGCCAGGAACATACCGATCGCACCCTGGGCGAAATTGAAGATCCCGGTTGTCGTGTACACGACGACGAGCCCGCTCGCCGCCATGGCGATGATGCCCGCGAGCGGGAGCGCCAGAACGACGAGGTTGGTCAGGCTCGTCCCGTTGACCGGGTTGCCGGCCCATGCGGTCTTGCTGACGAGGACGACGAACGCGATCGTTCCCGCCCAGACCAGCAGGTTCGACCACCGTTGCGACACGCCGGCTCTCCTTCGCGCGATCGACGACGAGCTCGAACTAACCCTTGTACTCCTTGACCGGGTCGATCGCGAACGAGAGGGCCGGCTTGTTGTTGTCGCAGTCGAATGTTCCAGGTTGGACCGGGTCGATGCGCTTGAATTTGCCGCCGACCACTTGCATGCCGACCAGGCACGTGCTCCCGGTCTTGCGACCGACATCGATCTTGGGCACCATGCCGTTCGCGTCGAAGTCGTGCATGTTGCGGATTGCGGTCAGCAGGTTGGCACGCGTGATCGAGTTGGGATCGCCGTTGTGCGCCTTCATCGTGTCGTTCACGGCCCGGGCGAAGATCTCGCCCGCGATCCACGCCTGCGCGCCGAAACCTTCCGGGTTCTTCGCGTACTTCAGGAAGGCGTCGAGCTCCGGGTTCGAACCCTTGTCCTCGAACGGCAGGAAGTTGAGCCACACGTACTGGCCCTCCATCGCGGCGCCGCCCTCTTGGATGAGGCGCTTGTCGTAGCACTGCAGCGAGCAGTCCCACACCTTGACGGTGTCGACGCCCTGAACCTGCGCCTCCTTGCGCATGAGCACGGTCCCCTTGTAGTCGAGCCCGTTGCGACCGTACGTCGACTTGTGCGACTTGAGCGCCTGCGCGACCTCGGTGTAGTCGGTCTGGATCGAGAGCCCGCTCTTGCCGAACTCGGCGTCGCTCGGGATGCCCATCCGGTTCTCGGCCCGGAAGATCGGCATCGAGGCCGAGATCGTCGACGGAAGGTCTTTCGGAATCACGTACACGCCGTGCAGCGCGTTCGCGCCGTACTTCTTGAAGTAGTAGTCGTACTGCGTGTATCCGACGCGGACCGTCCGCAGGCCCGTGCCGCTGTACGGGCACGCCGAGCCGGTCGGCAACGTGGCGAACGAGATCTTCGAGCACTGCTGCGCAACTTCGGTCTGGAGATCGGCGATGTCGGGGATGCCCGTCGCCACGCCCGCTTTGTCCTTGCACGACTCCATCCCGCTCACGTTCTGGAGGAAGAGCGCCGTGGTGCCCACCAGCGCGACCGAGTTGCCGCACGCGGCGGCGACGGCATTGGTGGCGTCAGTAGGACTCAGCTTCGAGTCGCCCTGCTTGACCACCACCCGGCGGCACGCGAGACCGCCCTTGGAGTTCATGTAGTCGCCCCAGGCCTTCATGCCGTCCCACGAACCCTTGAACAGGCCCGGTCGGACCGAGTTGTTCACGTCGGCGACGACCGTGACCGTGATCGTCGACGCCGTGACGCCGACCTCGGTGTTCTTCAGCGCGGCGGTCTTGCAAACGCTGTTGGCGGCCGGCGCCGTGGTGGTCGTACCACCCAGACCGTTCCCGGCCGAAGTGCCGCCCCCGCTACTCCCACATGCAGTCACAACGAGCACCAAAGCCGTCGCGAGGACGCACCAACGCAGCCGCATTCTGTCTCCCCCAGGGTCGGTTGACGGGCCGAGCGTAGGGACATTGTGCACGCCTGTCGATCCGAAACGCAGCGCGGGCTTCGCGAACGTTCAGCACGGTTGCCGGGAGCACTCGAAAGACGCGACGATTCGCCATCGACCTGAGGAGCCGTTCAGTGGCCGTCACCATCCCCACGGCGCGCTACACGTCGGGCGACTTTGCCGCCCTCGAGAACGATCGGCTGTGGCCGCGCGTGTGGCAGCTCGCGTGCTCGCTCGACCACGTGGCGAACCCGGGCGACTTCCACGAGCTCCGGATGGGACCGCTGTCGGTGCTCCTGGTTCGGGGTGACGACCTCGAGCTGCGCGCGTTCCAGAACGCGTGCCGGCACCGCGGGAGCGCGCTGTGCGAAGGAACCGGCCGGGACCTGATCGAGCTCCGATGCCCGTTCCACCGGTGGGCCTACGACCTCACCGGACGGTTGCGCGAGGTTCCCTCGCGGCGGGAATTCGGCACGCTCGGCCCGGATGGGGAGGAGTTCGGGCTGATCCCGGTGCGGGTCGACACCTGGGGCCCACTCGTGTTCGTGAACCTCGCGCTCGACGCGGAGCCATTGGTCGACTTCCTGGGCGCCGTTCCCGACGACTGCGCGTGGGCGCGGATCGACGAGTTCAGGTGCGTCGCCGCGGTGTCGATCCCGGCGCCGTGCAATTGGAAGACGCTCATCGACGGCTTCAGCGAGACGTACCACGTACAGGGAATTCACCGCGAGATGCTGCCGATGTGCGACGACGTGAACGGTCCGCAGCGAGTCTGGGAACGCCACGGCAAGCTTCAACAGTCGTACGGGCTGCCCTCGCCGCGCCTGCGCGACCGTCCGGACGATCAGAGCGTGTGGGACGCGTTCGTCGAGGTGATGGGCGTACGCGTCGGTAACAACTCGCAGCGCGACGCCGGTCCGGCACCGGACGTGCCGTCGGGCGGCACGGTCCGGGGCGTGATCGCCGAGATCGTGCGCGAACGCGGCGTCGACGCCGGCCACGACTGGTTCGCGTCGCTCGACGACGGACACCTCCTCGACATGTCGCAGTACAACCTCTTCCCGAACCTGACCGTGCTGGTGTTCTCCGACATGATGCAAGTGGTGCGCTCACGTCCGGGCGCAAGTCCCGACGACGCGTACATGGACGCGTTCTCGTTCGAACGGGTCGCGCCCGCCAACGCGCGCGCGAGGACTAAGCCGATCGACCTGGAGCTCGCGCCCGACGGCGAGCTGCCGATCGGTCTGATCCTCAATCAGGACTTCGCGAACTTCGGCCGCAGTCAGCGCGGCCTGCACCAACCCGGCCTGACTCACCTCACGGTGTCACCGACCGAGGAGTGCAGAATCGTGAACCTGCACCAGAACCTCGAGCAGTACCTAGGGATAGCTCCGTCGGAACTCGAGGTTCTATAACTCTTTGTCGCCTTCGCTACTCGGCGGGATACCCGCCTCGCTGACGCTCAGGACTCCGGCCAGTTCGCTGCGCTCACGGCTTCATGCGAACAGTGTTCGCAACTCCAACTACCCAATCACGCAACGGGTGCCGGTATAGATCGTGGGCATGCATTTGTTGCAATGGATGCACAGCGACTCCCTAGTCGGATCTTTCCGCATCTCGAGGAGGAGCTCGGGCTCGCGGAGGAGCGCCCGACCCATCTGCACGAACGCGAATCCCTCGTCGAGGGCGTGCGCGACGGTGTCGAGCCGGTTGATCCCGCCGAGCAGGACGAGCGGCAAGTCGAGCGCGGCCCGGAACTGCCGGGCGTACGGCAGGAAGTACGCCTCCTCGAAGGGGTACTCCTTGAAGAACCTGCCGCCGACGAGCTTGACGCCGATCTTGAGGATCCCGGGGAACATCTCCGCCATCTCCGCGACGGGAGCCTCGCCGCGGAACAGGTACATGGGGTTCTCGAAAGAACTGCCGCCGGTGAGGGTAAGCGCATCGAGCGAGCCGTCGGCCTCGAGCATGCGCGCGAACTCGACGCTCTCGTCGAGCCAGAACCCGCCCCGCACTCCGTCGGTCATGTTGATCTTCGCAGTGACCGCGACATCGCGGCCGGCCGCGGCGCGCACCGCGCGCACGACGTCGAGCGAGAACCGGGCCCGGTTCTCGAGGCTGCCGCCGAATTCGTCGGTGCGCCTGTTCAGCTTGGGTGAGAGGAACGCGCTCAACAGGTAGCCGTGCCCGATGTGGACCTCGATCGCGTCGAAGCCGGCGTCGAGCAGCACGCCCGCGCCGTGCGCGTACTGCTCGACGATGGTGGCGATCGCGGCCGGCGTCGCCGCGTGAGTGCGCCGCATGCCGAGCGGGCTGAACACACGCGACGGCGCGAGCGCGGGCGACTTCGTTCCCGTCGGGTTCGCGACCGGGCCCGCATGACCGATCTGCGCGGCGATGGCGGCGCCCTCGGCGTGGACCGCGTCTGTGAGGTCCCGTAGGCCGCCGCCCACTTCCGGATTGTCGAGCACGACCTGGTGGCCGTCGGTGGAGCCCGCGCGGGTGACCGCGCAATACGCGACCGTCGTCATGCCGACCCCGCCGGCCGCGAACCGGCGGTGGAACTCGATGAGCTCCGGCGTGACGACGCGCTTGGGAGTACGCCCTTCGAAGGTGGCGGCCTTGATGAAGCGATTGCGCAGATCGATCGGGCCGAGCCGAGCCGGTGCGAAGGGATCGATACCGACCATGCGCCGACCGTACTCTCGACGCGACACAATGGCCCCGTGGATCTCGAACAGTTCTACGACGCCGACCCCCGCCGCCGTCACTCCGAAGAGCTCGAATTCGGATCCGACTGGTACGAGGGCGGCGAGCGCACCGAGGTGTCGTGGATAGCGGCGACGGGCGAGCTGTATGCGATGCGCGCTCCGCTCGGTGGTCTCGTCAGCGACGTGATCGGCGACATGGGGGCGACCCCGGTCTCCGACGAGCAGCTGACCGTGGAGTTGCTCGGGACCGTTTCCGACCGGCCGACCGTCGAAGCCGTGATGAGTGGTTGGGAGAACGAGATGGCCTCAGGTGAGAACAGCCTCTCGTGGGTCCGCGATCGCGTCGCGCACGCCGACACCGAGGTGGCCGATCCGCCCGCCCGGCCGTCGCGTGACCTCCCGGCCGGCTGACGCCGCCGCCTCGCGTCTCGGGCCGTCGCGCCTCAGATCCCGGGATCGACCGGGAGGCCCGCGAGCTCGCGCCGCAGCACCTTGCCGACTTCGCTCCTCGGCAACGCGTCGACTCGGCGGAACGCGACCGGGACCTTGTACGGAGCGAGATGCGCGCGGCACGCGGCGATCAGGTCGGCGTCGGACACATCGGCCGTCGTGACGACGTACGCGACCGGAACCTCGCCCAGCCGCTCGTCGGGGATCCCGACGACCGCGACCTCGGCGACGCCCGGGACGATCCGCAGCACCTCCTCGACGTGCTCGGGGAAGACCTTGTTCCCGCCGCGATTGATGACGTCGCCGGCCCGGCCTTCTATCCACACGAAACCCTCGTCGTCGACGCGCGCCAGGTCGCCGGTGTCGACGTATCCGTCTTCGTCGACCCGTGACTCCGCGATACCGACGGCAGTAGAAGGGGGTCGCACCAGCAACCGTCCGACGAAGTCGGCGCCGCTTGTGGGCTCCTCGTCGACCTCTGTCGGCGCGATCTTGATCGACACGCCCGGATGCGGACGCCCGACCGCGCCGATCTTGTCGGGATGCTCGCGCGCATCCGCGGCCGTCCATCCGATGACCTCACCGATCTCGGCCTGGCCGTAGCCGTTCAACACGACCACGCCGAACTTGTCCGCGAAGCGGCGCGCTTGGAGGGGCGAGAGCGGCGCGGTGATGCTGCGTACGTAGCGCAGCGGTGCGAGGTCGACCACGGTTGGATCGTCGGACAGCATCGCCATCGCGGCCGGCGGCAGCACCGTCGACCGGATGCCGAACCGCGCGACCAACTCGGCGAACACGCCCGGATCGAAGCCGTCCATGACGACGATCTCGGATCCGGCGCGCAGCCCGAACAAGACGTTGTAGATGCCGGCATTGAGCGCGAGAGACACGGGAACGAGGTTGGGCGTGGGCCGGTGGTCGGCGTCGCGGCGCGCGTCGCTCGTCGGGCCGCGCAGCGGGCCGAGCACGCGGTCGAGCAGCTCCAGGTAGTTCGCGTGCGTGTGCAGCACCGGCTTGGGCGCACCGGTCGTTCCCGACGTCCACGTCACGAACGCGACACCGTCGTCGTACGTCGCGGGATCGGCGAGCGGCCGGGGTTCGTCGCCCGCGAGCAGCGCCGCCGGACGAGTGGCTTCGAGGACCGCGTGGCGCTCCCGCTCCGGCGAGCGCGGATTGACGGGCACGAACACGGCGCCGGCCAGCCAGACTCCGAACATCGCGATGATCGCACCGGGACCGTTGGGGAGCTGGACGGCGACGGCCCGGCCGGGCTCGACGCCCGCGACGCGGAGCGTTTCGGCGACCGACCGCGCCCGGGCCCGGGCTTCTCCCGCGGCCACCGTCTCCTGCGGTCCGTGCAGGAGGGGGTCGCCGTCGGCGTAAGGATGATCGAACAGCAATGCTGCGAGCGTCACCGGGTTGACCTGCCCTTTTCCTGCGCCTACCGGCGAAGACCGACGGTGAGCGGCCGAGCGACGACCGACGGCCCTGTCCGGGTATTCGAGCGGCGCGCGCCTAGTCTGTCGGAGCAGCCGCGTGGGCGATCTCAGCCTCGCACCACGATTCCCCCCACGACCACCAGCTGACGACACTTTCGATCATCTTGCGAGCGCGCGCCGGCCGGTCCTGCGCTCTCGCCGCCGGATGAGGAGACGATGTATGGCAACTCGGCGAACTACCTCGAACAAACGAGAACGCGAGCGCTCGAAGCAGGCGAAGGCCACGGCCAAGCGCGAACGCCGGCACGACAAGTCGCCCGAGGACGAGGAATCCGGTCCCGAGTTCGACGAGAACTCGGCGACCACCGAGGAGCTGATCGAGCGCATCGCGGCGATGCACGAGCAGTACGACGCCGGCCGGCTCACCTTCGAGGCCTTCGACGAGGAGAAGTCGGAGCTGATGGCACTCCTCACGGCGCGGCTGTCGGAATAGTCCGCCCGCCGACCAATCCCCTACCGAGACGTTCCGGCAGCCACAGGAGCCGCGTGAACCAGTCGCTCCCCGGTCTCGTGGTCGACGCGAACGAACCGGTCGCCGATGCGCCGCCGCCCGCTGCACGGCGCCGGCGCCCGGACGACCGGCTCAACGTCGTCTCCTCGATCTCGTTCTTCGCGCTGCACCTCATTCCGTTCCTCGCGATCTTCACGGGTGTCACCCGCACCGCGCTGATCCTGGCGTTCGTCACGTTCACGACCCGGATGTTCTGCATCACGGGCGGGTATCACCGCTACTTCGCGCACAAGACCTACCGGCTCAACCGCCTGGCGCAGTTCACCTTGGCGTTCGGCGGGACTATGGCGGCGCAGAAGGGTCCGCTGTGGTGGGCGGCGCACCATCGCAACCATCACCGTTTCGCCGACACCGACCGGGACGTGCATTCGCCGAAGCTCGGGTTTTGGTGGAGCCACGTCGGCTGGATCCTCTGCGACAAGTACAACCAGGCCGACCGCAGCCAGATCCGCGATTTCGCGAGCTATCCCGAGCTGCGGTTCATCGACCGGCACGACTTCATCGGGCCGTGGACGCTCGGCGTCATCTGCTTCCTGATCGGCGGCTGGAGCGGCCTGCTCATCGGGTTCTTCGCGTCGACGGTGCTGCTCTGGCACGTCACCTTCACGGTCAACTCGGTCGCGCACGTGTTCGGCCGGCGCGCATACGAGACCGACGACACCAGCCGCAACAATCTGCTGGTCGCGCTCGCGACCGGCGGCGAGGGATGGCACAACAACCATCACCGCTACCCGTGGTCGGCCCGGCAGGGATTCCGCTGGTGGCAGATCGACACGACCTACTACGTGCTCCGCGCGCTCAGCTGGGTCGGCATCGTGCGCGATCTTCGGCCCGTCCCCGCCACGGTCATCGAGGAAGCGCGCGCCGCCAGGGCTCGGCGTCGAGCTTCGGGTACTTCTCCGTAGTCGCGTCGACGAGCGCGGCGGTCCAGACCGGATGACCGGGGGGCGGGAACCCGAACAGCGCGAGCTCACGCGGCGTCGACCCCTCGACGAACTGCACCCACGCCGGATGCGTGGCCTGCGACTGCGGCGAGTGGAAGCCGACCCAGTCGTGGCCCGCGACCTTGTAGCTGACGTTCAACAAGAAGCGATGGCCGCCCGGCTTCGTGAGATCGACGCCGCGATGGAAGACGTCGGGTCCGTATACGAGCAGCCCGCCGCGGCCGGCGGCGGCCGGGCGTTCGCGCGCGTACAACTCGGGATCACGGGCCGGCATGAAGATCGAGTTCGGAGAGCGACCGGCCGCGTCCTGCCGCGAAACGATGTGCGTCGGTGCTGTTCCCTCGTCGACGTCGGTCAGGTAGAGAAACGTCTCCGCGTGCCACCACGGCGACTCCATTCGGGGCGGCAGGAACGAGTGGTTGCGATCGGTGTGCATCGGTTGCTCGAAGTTCGCGTCGCCCGTGTACTTCGCGCTGACCTGCGCCTGGTAGACGCGCAGGTCGATCGTGCCGAGGGCGCGCTCCATGAAGTCGACGATTGCCGGATGCACACAGAGACGCGACAACGCGCCGCTCCCGTAGAACGGGAACTCGCTGCGGAACCGGTGCTGCTCCGGTCGAAACGCCGGACCGGTCGCCGGCATCTCCGGGTAGCCGCGGCGGAGCTCGGCATCGGCGCGTCCCGGCGGCCGGTGCGACTCGGGGTCGGCATGGAACTTCTCGGGCGCCGGGAACACGTAGCGCAGGTCGGCGCTGGCGGCGTCGATCTCATCGGTATCGACGAGACCGTCGAGGAGTACCCAACCGTCTTCCCGCCAGGCCGCGACCTCCTCGTCGCGAGCGAACCGCCCACCCATTCTCGCCTCCAGTTGCCGCCGTCACCGTCGCGAACCGCGCGCGGGTGTGGCCGTAGCGGATTATCCTGCGACCTTATGGCTGACAAGTCACCCAAGAAGTCGAACAGCAAGAAGGCCGGCAAATCGTTGAAAGAGAAGCGCGCCGACAAGCAGGCGAAGCGCGACGACAAGCGCCCGGGCATCGGCAGCTGAGCAACGGCTACCGACGCTTCAGCGAGTCGCTCGGTCGCCGCCGAGGAGACGGCGCGGATGACGGCCGTCGACGTAGCCGAGGAACGGCGGGTAGACGTTGTACCCGAGCAGCTCCTGTAGCCGTTCGGGCAGCCCGCGCACGACGTCGGGCGGAACCGCGAGCACGTGGTTCTCGACCTGGCGCAACCACGACACCGCGTAGTGGAGGACGACGCCTACACGCGACCGCGGCGTCGCGTTCGCGCCACCGCCGTGCCAGAGACTGCCGACGTACAGCATTGCGGAGCCGGCCGGCATCGTCACGGCCACGATCTCGGCGTCGGGCCCCGGGCGTTCGTCGATCCAGCGGTGACTCCCCGGCACGACGCGCGTTGCACCATTGTCCTTCGTGAAGTCGTCGAGCGGCCACATGACGTTGACGACGAGCTCCGGGTGCGGACGCGGGACCGGGTAGATCGCGTCGTCGGGGTGCAACGGCTGCGCGCGCTCGCCCGGACCGATCTCGATCGCAGTCGGCGCACTCAGCTGCGCGGGTCCGAGCACGCGATCGAGCGCATCGAGCACCATGGGATGCACCGCGAGCTCGTCCAGCGCCCGCGTCTTGGCGAAGAGCGCGTAGACCCGCCGCGTTCGGTGGCCCTCGAAGTCGTCGCGCCCCAACGGGGTCGCATCGAAGAGGCGGGTGAGCTCGGCGCGAATGCCGGCGACCGTCTCGCCGTCGATGACACCTTCGACGACGCAGTAGCCGTCGTCCTCCAAGGTCGCCGCGCTCACACCTGCACCTCCCTTTGGTTTGACCCTCCCTTGGGGACTGTTAGCATCGAGGCTAACCCTCCAGAAGGGAATGTCAAGGTGGACGGCGATCCGGAAGTCGGCACCCTCGAAGCCGGAGGGCTCAACGCGACCCAGGGATCCCTGCTCGGGCTCCTCCACGAGGGCCCCGCGACCGGCTGGGACCTCCTCGAAGAGGCGCGCCGCGGGTTGGCCCGATTCTGGAACGTCACGTCGAGCCACGTGTACCGCGAGCTGAAGGCACTCGAGGCGCGCGGCCTCGTGCGGGCGGGCGAGCCCGGCGCACGCGATCGCCGTCCCTTCACGATCACCCGCGCCGGGAGAACCGCGTTCGCGCGCTGGATCCACCAGGAGCCTGCGCACGAGCAGATGCGCATCCCCCTCTTGGTCACACTCTGGTTCGCCAAGCACCTCGACGACGAGACGCTCGCGCGCTTCCTCGACGACCACCGCGCCGAGCACGAACACCGACTCGCGGAGTATCGCGGGTTCGTCGATGCCCTGGCCGATTCCGACTCCGCCGATCGGCACGTCGCCGCCGTCGTCGAGTTCGGCATCGCCTACGAGGAGGCATTCCTCGGTTGGCTGGCCCACATCGCAGTCGGGATCCGCTAGGCCACGTCGGTCACGAAAGAAGACGAGGCAGCCGGCGACGCCGACGCGGCCGGCTCGTCGTCGCGTTGCGATATGTCGCCGGTCGGCAGGTGCACGCGCGTGACAACCCTCTCCGGATCCGCGGCCTCGCGCTCGACTGATCCGCCGTGCGCGGCGGCCGCGGCCGCGACGACAGTCAGACCGATGCCGTGACTGTCGACCGCGCGCGCCTCTCGTGGAGCCATCGAGTTGGCGATCTCGATGGTCGCGAAACCGGCATCGTCGGTTCCGACGTGAATTCGCACCCAGCCGCCCGGGTGATTGTGGCGCGCCGCGTTGTCGATCAGGTTGCGAACGAGGCAATCGATCAGCGCGCGGTCCCCGCGCAGCGCGACCGGATGGAGCTCGACGTCGAAGCGGATGTCGCGCCACTGCCGATTTTCGAGGACCTCCGCCACGGTTTCACCGACGAGCTCGTCGAGCGCGATGACGGAATGATCGATCCGGCCACTTTCCGCACGCCCCAGCGCCAGCAACGCGGAGATGATCCGCTCGGCGCGCAACGTCGCGGTCTTGATGTTCTCGGCCGTCGCGCGGCTCGCCTCACTCTCGCCTTCGGCCAACAGGATGTCGGCTTCGCTGCGCACGATGGCGAGCGGCGTCCGAAGCTCGTGCGAGACCTGAGCGGAAAAGCGTCGCTGGGCGACAAACGACTGGTCGAGACGGTCCAGCATGTCGTCGAAGGTATCGGCCAGGTCCTTGAGCTCGTCGTTCGGTCCTTCGAGGTCGACCCGCACCGAGAGGTCGTTTGCGGACGCGGACCGGGCGCGCCTCGTGATGAGCCGGATCGGTCGCAGAGCTCTGCCCGCGATCAGCCAACCGACGAGTCCCGCGACTATCGCGAGCACACCGATCGCGATCGCGGTCCAGGTCCTCGAGCGGTTCACCGCGTCACGTTGCACGCGGTGCTGCACGTCCTGGAAAGCGGCGTTCACCGATACTCCGGTCGGAGTGCTGCCGGACGTGTCGGACTCGAACAGCACCTCGGGATGGGCCTTCACGTAGGCCTCGGCGGCAGCGCGGTCGACGTGCAGCTCGGCGAGGAGCGCGTCGGTGAAGGCGATCGGACTCTTGTAGGTCGAGTCCTGGAAAGTGATCGCGTTTACGAGGAGCGCAATCGAGCCCGCACCCAGCAACGCGAGCATCATCATCAGGGCAAGGCGAAGACGTACTTTCACGTCAGGCCTTTCATCTCAAGCCAGCCGGTATCCGACTCGCGGCACCGTCTCGATGACAGCCGGATCACCGAGCTTGCGCCGCAGCGTCAACACGGTCACCCGAACGATGTTGCTGAACGGGTCGAGCCGGTCGTCCCAGACGCGTTCCATCAGCGCCTCCGCGCTCAAGGCGGCGCCCGGTTCCACCATCAATTGCTCGAGCAATGCGAACTCTCGATTCGTGAGCCGAAGCTCCTTGGAGCCGCGACCGGCGCGCCGGCACGCCGGATCGAGCCAGACGTCGCCCCACGACAGGACCTTCGGTCGAGCGCGCAGCGCTCGCCGTCCGAGGGCACGTATGCGCGCGACAAGCTCCGACATCGCGAACGGCTTCGGCAAGTAGTCGTCGGCCCCGAGCGCGAGGCCCTCTACGCGTTCTTCGATAGCAGCCGACGCGGTGACCATGAGGATCCGAGTAAGCACGCCCGACCCGGTGAGTGCTTCGCAAACCGCGTCGCCGTGCAACACCGGCAGATCGCGATCGAGGACGATGACGTCGTATTCGATCGAGCGAGCTTTGGCCAAGGCGGTGCCGCCGTCGCGGACGATGTCGACCGACATCGCCTCTCGGCGCAGTCCACGCGCGATGACGTCGGCCAATGCCGCGTCATCCTCCGCGAGCAACACACGCATGGACCTTCCCTCCGGAATCGGTCGTGTCGAACCCTAGAAGCGCGCAGAAACGGGCGCACGTCAAGTCCCGAACTGCACTAAGCGGACAGCTAACGGCGAGCTAACGCTCCGTTACGCCATACTTCCGGCATGGGGGGGAAATCCAAGAGTCGCGGTATCCGGTCGCGCCTCGCAGCTGTGGCCCTCGTCGCGCTCGTTCTCGCGGTATCGAGCTGCGGCGGTAGCTCCAAGCCGACGTCGTCGAACGTGATCTCCGCCGGTCAGGTCGACATCCAGCTCCCGCCCGGCTGGAAGGTGACCAAGAACGGCGCGGTGCGGCCCCCGTCGTCGGCTGCCGTCGCGAACTCTCCGGCCTCCCCGGGTGCAACCGCCGCATCCGGCAGTGCGGTCCCGCTCGCCAAGGAAGATCCGACCACGAAGTTCTTCAAAGCGCTCAATGTCTTTTCGACCTGCCTCGGGGGACTGGGCGTGAAGTTCATCGGAATCCCGGATTCGTCGAAACCCAACTCGCCCGCGAACAACCCCGACTACATCAAGGCGCTCTCGACGTGCGCGGCCAAGAGCAACATCGTGCAGGCGCTGAAGGACCAGCAGACCGCGCAGGACAACCTGACTCCGGCGCAGATCGAGCTCCAGAACAAGGGCTTCCTGAAGTGGCGCGACTGCATGATCGGCCGAGGCTGGGGCATTCCCAAGCCGAAGCCCGATGCGAAGGGCCGGCTCTTCTCGTTCGGCGCCGGTGGCGGCGGTTCGGTACCGAACTTCACTCCGCCTCCGGGCCAGGACATCTTGTCGAGTAACGACGTCACCCAATGCGCGACCGAAGCTCAGAGGGACGCCGGTTCCGGGACGGGCACGGGCGGATAGACATGACCAGGAACGGGAAGGTTCTCACCGCGATCGCGGTGACGGTGGCTGTTGTCGCGGCGGCGGGCGCGGGCTACGCGGCGTGGGGTGACTCGTCCACGTCGAAGAGCAAGAACCTCATCATCCTCGACGACGTGCAGCGGCGCACGCTGCAGGACAAGGTCACGTTGACGGGAACGCTCGCGCGCCAAGAGCAACGCAAGGTCACGAGCGTCGCCCAGGGTCGCGTGAGCGCGGTGTTCGCGAAGGACGGCAGCACGGCGCAGGCCGGCGAATCGCTGTTCGCGATCGACGGACGCGACGCAATCGCGGAGCCCGGCACCCTGGCGTTCTTCCGGCCCCTCACGGTGGGCGATCGGGGCGACGACGTCGTGCAGCTCAAGGAGATCCTGGCCGCCTCCGGCAACAACCCGGGCCCGATGGACGCGACCTTCACCGAAGCGACGCGGTTCGCGCTCGCGCAATGGCAAGCCGCGAACCACTATCCCGGCGCGACGCCGGTCACGGCGCAGACGGTGTCGGTGTCGCTCGCGCAGTCCACCGGCTACACGATCGGTGCGCAGTCGAGCGCGGGCCTCATCATCGGTCCGCCCGGCACCGGCGCACGTGCGGCCGCGGCGAGGAGCGCGACGACGGGCCGGACCTCGGCCATTCTCGCCGCTTTCCGCAGCGTCGGTGGCCTGGCCGGGCCGGTCCCGTCGCTGACGATCCAGTCGGCCGCCGCGACCGTTTCGCAGGGAACGCCCGCGACGTTCGTCATCAACGCGTCGACGACGAGCGCCGGCCCGATCGACATCCGTCTGACCACGGGCGGAACCGCGGGAAGCGCCGACATCGTGGTCCCGCCGTCGGTGGTCACGCTCCCGGCCGGCGCGCGTTCGGTGGCGGTGACGGTGTCGACGCGCGTCGACACCCTCGTGAAGCCCGACAAGTCACTCACGCTCGCGCTGGCGGCGGGCACCGGCTACAACGTCGGTTCGCCGAACCGAGCCCAGACGACGATCGTCGACAACAACCTGCCCGAGATGCACATCGACGGCGGCGGTAGCGTCACGCCCGGCGGTTCGCGGGTCCTCACCATCAGGGCCGACCAGGCACCGTTGCGCGACACGCAGATCAGCCTGGCCTTCGCCGGCGACGCAACCCCGATCACGGATTACCGGTCGGTGAACCCGACGGTCGTCATGCGCGCGGGGCACACGTCGGCAACCATCCAGATCGACACGCTCACGAGCGACACGATCCAACCCGACCGGCACATCGTGGCCGCGCTCACGCCCGCCGCCGGTTACCGGGTCGGATCACCCGGCGCCGCGGTGGTCACGATCCTCGGGCCGAGCGGCGACGACGCACTCCCGGTCGTCACGTTGCGCTCGGCGACGACGCATCTGGCAAAAGGCGAGCCGTACGCCGTCACGATCTCGTTGAGCGCCGCGACGAGCACCGCGCTCACGATCAACTTGAGCTACGGCGGGAACGCGACCCAGGGCACCGACTTCACGGTTCCCGGCGGCAGCATCGTCATTCCGCCCGGCACCACTTCGTTGCCGGTCGCGGTGCCAACAGTTCTGGACGACGTCGTCACGCCGGATCGCATCCTCGTCGTCTCCGTGGCCGCGAGCGCGAACTACCGCGTCGGGTCGCCGAACACCACGGTGGTGACGATCTCGTCGCAGAACATTCCCAAGTTGACGATCACCTCCAACACGACGACCGTGCCCGTGGGCGGTGCGGCGACGTTCACCATCCACGCGGATCAGGCACCGGTCAAGGACACGTCGGTCGGATATCAGGTCGTCGGTACCGCCCAACCCGGACAGGACTTCGACCCGCTCGTCGGAACCGCGCTGTTGCACGCGGGCCAACTGTCGGTATCCGTCACGCTGCGCTCCATCCGCAAGGATGTCGCGTTCCTACCGACCGACATGATCGTCGGTTCATGGCCCATTCGCATCGGTCAGGTGTTCGTGAAGGAAGGCGATCCGCTCCCTCCCGGCACCCCGGTGCTCTCGCTGACCGACCCCAACTTCACAGTCACGTTGCAAGCGTCGGCGTCGAACCGAACCAAGTTGGCAGTCGGGCAGAACTGCACCGTCAAGCTCACGGGCGGCGACAAGGAATCGCCGGGCGTGATCTCGGAGCTCGACCAGAACCTGACGTCGCTGACCCCGGTCCAACCGGGCGGCACCGCGCAACAGGTCTACGAAGGCAAGATCACTGTCGCCGATCTCGGCGCGGCCGACGGCGCGTCGGTCAGCATCGACGTGACGGTGCAACAGAAGACCAACGCCCTCACGGTTCCGATCGCGGCGGTGAAGCAGAACGGCTCCGGCCAGGACGTCGTGCGGGTGATCAACCTCGCGAACAAGGGACGCACCACCGAGGTGCCCGTGACGACCGGCCTCACCGAGGGCTCCTACATCGAGATCACCAAGGGGCTGAAGGGCGACGAAACCGTGATCGTCGAGGTGGACCAGCCGAAATGAGCCCGACGCCCGCCGAGCCGCTCCTCGAGCTGGAGGCGGTGTCGCGCGTGTACGGCGAGGAGGTCCTGGTCTTCGCCTTGCGCGACGTCTCACTGCAGATCCTTCCGGGCGACTTCATGTCGATCGTCGGCCCCTCGGGTTCGGGCAAGTCGACGATGCTCGGGTTGCTCGGCTGCCTCGATCTTCCGACGGACGGCACCGTCCGCATCGGCGGTGAGGACGTGAGCTCGCTCGACGACGCGACGCGCTCGCGGCTACGCGGCGACTCGATCGGATTCGTCTTCCAGCAGTTCCATCTCATCCCGCATCTCAGCGCGCTCGGCAACGTCGAGACCGCGTTGCTGTATCGCCATATCCGACCCGCCGAGCGGCGAGCGCGCGCGTACGCCGCGCTCGACGAGCTCGGGCTCGGCGCGCGCGCCCACCATCGACCGGTGCAGATGTCGGGCGGCGAACAGCAGCGCGTCGCCCTCGCCCGCGCGATCGTCACCGAGCCGCTCATGATCCTCGCCGACGAGCCGACCGGCGCGCTCGACTCCGAGAACTCCGCTCACGTGCTCGAGATCTTCGACGGTCTCGAATCACCCGAGCGCGCGGTGGTCATGGTGACGCACGACCCGGCGGTCGCCGACACCGCGCGGCGCAAGGTGTCGATGCGCGACGGGCGTATCGTCGCCGACGAGCGTCCACAGGTGGCCGTGTCGTGAGCGCGTTCCGTGATCTGCTCGGCGTCGCGTGGACCGGCCTGACCGCGCGCAAGGTGCGCACGCTGCTCATCATGCTCGGCCCGATCGTCGGCGTCGCCGCCATGGTCGGCGCGGTCGGTCTGACCGAGAGCGCCAAAGGCGATTTGAAGGCCAAACTGGCCGTGCTCGGAACCAACCTGATCATCGCGCAGGCCGGCGGCACGTTCGGTTCCCAGAACCCGACGTTCCCCGACGACGCGGTGCATCGCGCGGAAGCCGTCTCGACGGTGACGTCTGCGGCCGCTACCGCGGAACTCGCGAGTGTCGTCGCGTTGCCGAGCCAAGGCGGCAGCGACTACTACCAGGCGTTTCCGGTACCGGTTCGCGCCGCCGATCTCACGTTGCCGAGCGTGCTCGAAGTGCCGGTGATCAACGGGCGCTGGTTGACCGAATCCGACATCAAGCTGCATACGCGATCGATCGTCCTCGGAGCCGGGCTCGCCAAGCAGTACGCGTTCCTGCCCGGCGAGACGCGCACCATCAAGCTCAACGACACCGACTACGGCGTCGTCGGGGTTCTCGGGAGCGTCGCGCTCGACCCCGATCTCGACAACGCGGTGTTCATCACGCAGTGGGCCGCGGAACACGACTTCGCTACCGACGGGAAACCGAACAAGCTGTACGTGCGATCGGTCACCGGGCGCACGCAAGAGACGGCCGACGCGATACCAACCGCGATCAACCTCGGCGGCCCCGATCAGGTATCGACCAAAGTGCCGAGCGACGTGCTGCAGGCATCGGCGCAGGCCGACAAGACGCTGCAACAGACCGCGTTGTTCGCCGGACTCCTCGCATTGAGTGTGGGCGGGCTCGGCATCGCGAACGTCATGTCGATCTCGGTTATCCAACGATCTTCCGAGATCGGCATCCGCCGCGCCGTCGGCCACAGTCGTTCGAAGATCGCGTCACAGTTCCTGCTCGAGTCGTTGTTCGTCGGCATCCTCGGCGGGCTCGCGGGCGCGGCCCTCGGCGTCGGAATCGTCTATCTCGTCTCGTCGGTCGCGCACTGGGTCGTCGTCGTCGCCTACAGCCGCATCCCGATCTGGATGACGCTCGCGTTGATCGTGTCGGTCGGCGCCGGTCTCTATCCCTCGATCAAGGCCGCGCGACTCGAACCACTCGAGACCCTGCGGCTCGGATAGCGCGCGCCGCGGCTCGGATTGCCCCGTCCGCGCGCGCTCGTGCGGGTACCGTCCTCGGACGAGATCCATGGAGGCACGGGGGTGCTGAGCAGGGAATCGCCTCGGCGACGATGCGCCGCGAAGATCGCGGCGCTCGCACTCGTTGTCGGCGCGATCTCTCCCGTTTTAGGGAACTGGTCGGCCGGTTCGGCAGTGGGCTCGACGCCGCAGACGATCACCTTCGGACTCCTGGCAGACCGCACGCTCAACGAGGCCGCGCTCGTGGTCGGCGCGTCGGCGTCGTCGGGACTGGTCGTGGTCTTTTCCACGACCACGCCGGCAGTCTGCTCCGCGGGCGGCACGAACGGCGCGACGATTTCTCCGGGCACCCCCGGCGTGTGCACGGTGCAGGCCGATCAGGCCGGCAATGCAACCTTCGCCGCCGCGCCACCGGCGCAACAGAGCTTCAACGTCTCCAAGGGCACCCAGACGATCACCTTCGGTCCGTTGAGCGACCGGACGCTCATCCAGAGCGCGATCGTCGTCAGCGCGACAGCGTCGACCGGATACGCCGTTTCCTTCTCGACGACAACCCCCGCGGTGTGCGGCTCGAGCGGCACTCACGGCAGCACGATCACCCCGTTCGCCGTGGGCACCTGCACCGTCCGAGCCGACCAAGCCGGTAACGCGATCTTCGACACCGCGCCTCCGGTGTCGCAGAGCTTCGGCGTGTCGAAGGCCGCGCAGGCGATCACGTTCGGCGCGCTCGCCGACAAGTCCACCGTGCAGTCACCGGTGACCGTGAGCGCCACGTCGACGTCGCTATTGAACGTGACGTTCTCGACGAGCACCCCCACCGTGTGCACGTCGGGCGGAACCAACGGCGCCACCATCACTCTGCTCGCCGCCGGCATCTGCACCGTGCAGGCCGGCCAAGCCGGCAACGCGATGTTCGACGCGGCGACTCCGTTCGAACGGAGCTTCACCGTCGCTCGGGCGGGGCAGACGATTTCGTTCGGCGCGCTCGCGGACACGCCAATCGGGGCGCCGATCACCGTCGGCGCCACCTCGACCTCCGGCCTCCCCGTGACCTTCTCGACGACCACACCCGCGGTGTGCACGTCGGGCGGAACCACCGGCGTCACCATCACCCTCGTCGCGACCGGCACGTGCACGGTCCGAGCCGACCAGGCCGGAAACGCCATCTACAACCCCGCGCCGGCGGTGTCGCGCAGCTTCGCGGTCACCAAGGCCGACCAGACGATCACCTTCGGCGCGCTCCCGAACGCCCCGATCGGACCCCCGATCACCGTCGGCGCCACCTCGACCTCCGGCCTCGTCGTGACCTTCTCGACGACCACACCCGCGGTGTGCACGTCGGGCGGTACCGACGGGGCCGGCATCACTCTGCTCACAGCGGGCACCTGTACCGTCCGAGCCGACCAAGCCGGCAACGCCACCTTCAACGCCGCGCCGACGGTCTCGCAGAGCTTCGGAGTCGGGAAGACGAATCAGACCATCTCCTTCGCAAACCTCTCACCCGCGACGCTGAAACAATCGCCGATCATCGTGACCGCGAGCACGACGTCGACCCTGGCGGTCACGTTCTCGACGACAACCCCCGCCGCGTGCACGTCGAGCGGAACGAACGGCGCCACCATCACGCTCCTCGCCGCCGGAACCTGCACCGTCCGAGCCGACCAACCCGGCGACGCCGATTTCAACGCCGCGCCTTCCGTCTCGCACAGCTTCACCGTGTCGAAAGCCGACCAGACGATCTCCTTTCCCGCGCTATCGAACACGACGCTCGCCCATTCACCCGTAACGGCCCAGGCGGCTGCAACGTCGCATCTCCCGGTGAAGTTCTCGACGACGACACCGACCGTGTGCCGGACGGGTGGAACCGGCGGCGCGAAGGTCGCGCTCCTCGCGGCCGGGACGTGCGTCATCCGAGCCGACCAACCGGGTGATGCGATCTTCAAGCCCGCGCCATCCGTCACGCGGCAGTTCGCGATCACCGCACCCGTTGTTGCCCGCGAACGATCGGGCTACTGGATGCTCGGCTCGGACGGCCGCGTCTTCGCGTTCGGCAACGCGCCCAGCCTCGGGAGCACGGCCGCGCCGGCGGTGGCGTTCTCGGCCCGACGCGACGGCCGCGGATACTGGATCGTCGACGGCGCCGGGAACGTGCGCGCGTTCGGCAACGCGCCGTACCGCGGCGGCCGGCCCTTACTCTGGCCGGGAGAATTTGTTTCCACGATCTCGGGCACACCGACCGGAAACGGCTACTGGTTGTTCTCGACGTCGGGACGCGCGTTTGCCTACGGCGATGCTCACTTCTACGGCGACATGGGCGGCGTACGGCTCAACGGTCCCGTCATCGCGTCGATCGCGACCCCGACCGGCCGGGGCTACTACATGGTCGGCTCGGACGGAGGCGTGTTCAGCTTCGGCGACGC
>PLBO01000067.1 GCA_003134555.1 Actinomycetota bacterium | reverse complement strand
GTGCACGGCGTGCTCGACCAGGCTGCGGTGGGCGTCGATCAGGTCGCGGAGATGCACGGATTACGGGCCCGGAGAATCGAGGACGTGCGCGAGCTCTCCGTCGGTGCCATTCGGGAGGCCCGCGCACTGGCGCTGTTCACGATCGGCGAGACGCCCTGGAGCGCGCCGCAGCAGCGCGCGATCGTCGAACGCGTCCGCGCGGGACGCATGGCGATCTGCGCGATCCACTGCGCGACCGACTCCTGCTACGCGTGGGACGAGTACGGACAGATCGTCGGCGCGCGCTTCGACGGCCACCCGTGGACGCAGACGTTCGTCGCGGACGTGCTCGATTCCTCGCACCCGGCGTGTGCGCATCTCGGCGCCGAGTGGCGCTGGCACGACGAGGTCTACCAATTCCGCGACCTGCGGCCCGACGCGCAGGTGTTGCTGCGCGTCCGCGAAGGCGAGCTCGACCCCGCGGCCGCCGGCGCCCGCCGGCCGTCGTTCGGGTACCCGCTCGCGTGGTGCTTCGGCGAGGGCCGCGGGCGGGTGTTCTCGACGAGCCTCGGCCACTTCCCGGCCGCATGGGAGTCGCCCTCGTACCTTCGCCATCTCGCGGGCGGGCTCGGCTGGGCACTCGGCGACGCGGCGTGAGCCGCACTCGTAACTTCTCCAACTGGGCGTACTGGCGACTTCACCACGAGCGGGTCGCCGCGACCGAGCAACCACCGCCGGCCGATTTCGACATGTGGCGGGCACGTACTCGCGCGCAGCTCGACGCGCGTCTCGGTGCGCACCCCATGCCCGTGCCGTTCGACCTCGAGATCACCGAGGAGGTCGACTGCGGCGACTATTCGCGGGCGCGGATCGTCTTCGACGTCGAGGAGACGATGTCGGTGCCCGCGTATCTGCTCGTTCCGCACGCGCGTCGCGACTCCGCGCCGGGACCCGCGGTGCTCGCGGTGCACGGCCACGGTCCCGGGAAGGCGCGGGTGTGCGGCGTCGAGCCAGGCGGTGAGGGCGACGACTACGCGCACGTACTCGCGTCGCTCGGCTACGTCGTGCTCGCGCCCGACCTGCGCGGTTTCGGCGAGCGCTCCGAGTGGATGCCCGAAGGCGTCTACCACTGCGACTGGGATCTCGTGTGCGCGACGATGGCCGGCGTCGTGCCCCTCGAGCGCAATCTCTGGGATCTCTCGAGGGCGCTCGACCTTCTGTGCGCGCATGCGCTCGTCGATCCCACGCGGGTCGCGGCCGCCGGGCTGTCGTACGGCGCGACCTGCACGCTCTTGCTCGCCGCGCTCGACGCTCGGGTACGCGTCGCGATCGTCTCCGGCTATCTGTCGTCGTGGCGCGCCGCGCACACGGTTCCCTGGAACATGTGCGGTTCCCAGGTCATGCCCGGACAACTCGGAGAGATCGAGCACGTCGACATCGCCGCGCTGATCGCGCCCCGGCCGATGCTGGTCGAATCGGGAACGCAGGACTCGATCTTCCCCGTCGCGTCGGCGCGCGAGACCGTCGGCCGGCTACGCGCGGTGTACGCGCGCTTGGGCGCACCCGACGATGCTTTGGTGCACGACGTGTTCGAAGGTGATCATCGGTGGCACGGTGCCGTGGTGCCGGCCTTCTTGGAGAGGTGGCTGTGACCACGATCGACGCGCAACTCAGAGCACTGGGCCTGGCGTTGCCGGGGCCGTACCCGCCCCACGATCCGCTCGACGCCATCGTCGTGCACGGAGGCCGGGCTCGCACTTCGGGCCAGCTGCCGCGCGATCACGACGGCCGGCTCGTGCATCCGGGCGTGCTGGGTGGCGGGCTTTCGGTCGACGACGGAGCCGAGGCGGCACGGTGGTGCGCGCTGAATGCGCTCTCGGTGCTGCGCGCCGGGCTCGGTTCGCTCGATCGCATCTCACGCGTCCTTACCGTCCTCGGTTTCGTGGCATCCGCGCCGGGTTTCGATCAGCAGCCCGCGGTGATCGACGGCGCGAGCAAGCTGCTGCACGACGTGTTCGGCGACACCGGCCGGCACTCCCGCTCCGCGATCGGGGTCTCCGCGCTTCCCCGGGGCGGCGCGGTCGAGATCGAGGTCGAGGTCGCGCTCGCCGATTGAGTGGCGGTCGACCCGTTTCGCCATCTCGCCCCGCGGCTCGTCGACTCGTAGGCTCCGCGGATGGGCGCGAGCATCACCATCGTCGGTGGCGGTAGCTATCACTGGGCGCCGCGGCTGCTCGCCGACTTCGCCAACACGCCGTCGTTGAACGACGCGCGCGTCGTGCTGCACGATCTCGACGCCGAGCGCATGAAGCTCATGCAGGAACTCGGAAGCGAGATCGCCCGCCGGCGCGGCATCTCGATGACCGTAGAGGCCGAAGGCGACCGGCGCCGGGCGCTCGACGGCGCCGATTTCGTCGTCACCGCGTTCTCGGTGGGCGGTTTCGACTCGATGCAGCACGACATCGAGATCCCCCAGCGGTTCGGCATCCGTCAACCCATCGGCGACAGTGTCGGACCCGGCGGCATCCTCCGCGCCTTGCGCAGCGTGCCCGTGTTGCTCGATATCGCGCGCGACGTCGAAGCGGTTGCCCCCGACGCCTGGCTGGTGAACGTGACCAATCCGCTGACCGCGCTCTGCCGATCGGTCACGCGGGAGACGAACGTGAAGACCGTCGGTCTCTGCAACGAGTGGGTCGGCTGCTCGTGGATCCTTAGCCTGTTGTTCGACTGCGGGATGGCCGACATCGACCCCGTCCTCGGTGGCGTCAACCACTATCCGCTCGCCACGTCGCTGCGCGTCGCGGGCGACGACGACGGCTTCGTCCGGTTGCACGCGCTCCTCGGCGAGCCGGAGCGCGCGGCGACCGAACCGATCTGGATGGATCCGCCCGAGCGTGCCGGGTGGGTGAAGGTCTCGCCGGCCGAGCATTGGACGAAGCTCGACGTCATCGAGAACAACCGGGTGCGTTTCGAGCTGTTCCGTCGTTTCGGCGTGCTCGTCGGCTCGGGCGACCATCATTCGGTCGAGTTCATGCCGAGCTTCGTGCACTCCGACAACGACTACGGCCGCGGTTGGCGCGTGCATCACTACGGGATGCCCGGTCATCGCCGTGACGCGGAAGACGACGTCGCCTATTACGAGGAGATGCGCGACGCGCCGGACGTCACGCGGATGCCGTCCGGTGAGCTCGTCGCGCAACTTCTCGACGGCATGGTCACGGGCAAACAGCACCACCTGCCGGTCAATCTGCCGAACGAAGGCAACGTGACGAATCTCGACGTCGGCGCGGTCGTCGAGATCATGGGTGTCGCCGACGGTTTGGGTGTGCGCGGGCGCGACAAGACGACGGTGCCGGGCATCATGGGCGAGTTCCTGCGGCGTATCAACGTGGTGCAGGAGTGGACGGTCGAGGCCGCGGTGTCGGGAGATCGCGAGCTCGTGTTGGAGGCGATGCTCGCCGACCCGATTGCCGCGCAGCTTCCGTACGAGAAGATCATCGAGTTGACCGACGAGATGCTCGCGGCAACGGCTCGCTGGCTGCCCAACTTCGACGCCTAGGATCGCCGGCGTGGCACCGAGGATCGTCGTCATCGGTGGCGGCAGCTACCAATGGGTTCCGAAGCTGCTCGTCGATCTCGTCAACACGCCGTCACTCGGGGAAGCCGAGATCGTCCTGCACGACATCGACCCGGAGCCGCTCACGCCGATCGCCGACTTCGCGCGCCATGTCATCGGCCTGAAGGGTCTGGGCATGACGGTGTCGACGACCACCGATCGGCGGGCTGCGCTCGCGGGCGCCGACTACGTGGTGGTCACCATCTCGACCGGTGGATTCGCCAGCATGCGCCACGACCTCGAGATACCGGAGCGCCACGGGATCAAGCAGTCGGTCGGCGACTCGGTGGGTCCGGGCGGCATCATGCGCGCCCTGCGCAATATCCCCGTGCTCGTCGGTATCGCGCGCGACATGACCGAGCTCTGCCCCGACGCGTGGATGCTGAACATCACGAACCCGATGACCACACTGTGCCGCGCGGTGACGCACGAGACGAGCATCCGGACCGTGGGGTTGTGTCACGAGATCGCCGGTGCACAGTTCGCGCTCTCGCTGCTCCTCGACGCGAACTTCCTCGACCTCGACTTCGAGCTGGTCGGCGTGAACCACTTGCCGATCGTCACCGCGTTGCGGGTGAACGGCGAGGACTCCTTCGATCGGCTGCGCGCGTTGCTGGCCGATCCCGAAGGTCTCGGCGAGGAGCACGTCAAGCTTCCGCCGTGGTTGGGCGCCGAGGCGGAAAGTCTCGCGGGCGGTATCCGCAAGCGCGACATCCTCGAACATCACAAGGTCAAGTTCGCGCTCTTCGAACGTTTCGGCGTGCTGCCGGGCGCGGGCGACCGTCACCTCGTCGAGTTCTTCCCCGGCTTTCTCACCGAGGAATCCGGATGGGGGAAGCGTTGGGGCGTAGAGCTCACCACGATCGCCGATCGAGAGGGCGACGCGGACGCGTACAAGCAGGAGCTCGCCAAGATGCGCGCCTCCGACGAGGTTTCGACCATGCCGTCGGGCGAGATGGTTGCACCGATGATCGACGCGTTCCTGCGCGACCGGCCGCACGCGCTCCCGCTGAATCTGCCCAACTCCGGTCAGGCTCCCGACCTCCCGCCCGACGTCGTCGTCGAGGCGATGTGCGTGGCCGATGCCCAAGGTCTGCACCCGCGCGACGAGGTCCGGCTGCCCGGCGCGCTCGCCGAGTGGTTGCGCCGGATCTCGGCTGCGCAAGAGGCGACCGTCGCGGCCGCGCTCTCGGGTGATCGCGCCCGGGTCGTCGAGGCAATGCTCCTCGACCCGCTCGCGGGGCGGATCGACTTCGACCACCTCGAGCAGATGACCGACGAGATGCTCGCGGCCACCGCGCAGTGGCTGCCACAATTCGCGTGAGTCGTGAACTGCGTATCGACGCGCTGAACGTACGCGTCGCGCCCGACGTCGACGCGATGGCGCGGGACGCGGCCGCCGACGCCGCCGCCGTGCTCCGGGCCGCGATCGGCGCACGAGGCGAGGCCAACGTGATGCTCGCCACGGGCAACTCACAACTCGTGTTCCTCGCGCAGCTGGCCGCGACTCCCGATGTCGAATGGCCGCGCGTGCGCGCGTTCCACATGGACGAGTACGTCGGGCTCCCGCCGGCGCACACCGCGAGCTTCCAGCGTTACATGCGAGAGCGGGTCGCCGCCCGATTGCCGCTGAAGGAGTTCCAGTATCTCTCGGGTGACGCGCCCGATCCCGAGCAGGAAGCGGACCGTTACGCAGCGTTGTTGCGGACGCATCCGCTCGACCTGTGTTGCGCCGGGATCGGTGAGAACGGCCACCTCGCGTTCAACGATCCGCCCGTTGCGTACTTCGACGACCCGCGCGACGTCAAGATCGTCGCGCTCGAACCGGCGTCGCGCCGTCAGCAGGTGGCGGAGGGCCATTTCGCAACGATCGACGACGTGCCCACCCACGCGATCACCGTCACGATCCCCGCGCTGCTCCGGGCCGAGCGCGTGCTCGTGATCGCGCCCGAGGCGCGGAAGGCGAAAGCCGTGCACGAGGCGCTCTACGGGCCGATCACTACTGCCTGCCCGGCCTCGGTCCTGCGCCGGCAGTCGAATGCGACCCTCTACCTCGACGCCGAGTCGTCGGCGCTCCTCGAGCCATGAGAGTCGCAATCATCGGCGGTGGGTTCGGCCGGCGGGTGGTGGCACCGGTGTTCGCCGAGACCCACGGCTGTGAGGTCGTCGACGTTGTCTCGGCCCGCGACGAATCCGCGGTGCGCGCCCTGGCCACACGTGCCGACGTCGATCTGGTCAGCGTGCACTCGCCGCCCTTCCTGCACGCACCGCACGTTCGACTCGCGCTCGGCGAAGGCAAGGCGGTCTTGTGCGACAAGCCGTTCGCGCTCGACGCCGACGAAGCCGCCGAGCTCGAAGCCGAAGCGCGCGCCGCGGGTGTGGTCGCGCTCTGTAACTTCGAGTTTCGCTACGCACCGGCGCGCGGCATGCTGCGCGAGATCGTCGCCGAAGGCGAGCTCGGTCGAATCGAGCACGTCCAGATGACGCGGCTCTCCGCCGGCTCCCGGGTTCCGCTGCGGCCGTGGGGCTGGCTCTTCGATCGCGAGCTGGGCGGCGGCTGGGTCGGTGCGTGGGGTTCGCACGCCGTCGACACGCTGCGCTCGCTGTTCGCCGCGGAGGTCACCGAGGTGCAGGCGTTGCTTCGGCTCGACGTGCGGGAGCGTCCCGACGAATTTGGCGACCTGCACACCTGCACCGCCGAGGACGGTTTCAGCGCGTCGCTCGTGCTCTCGAATGGCGCGTCCGTCGCGATCGACAGCGGGTTCGCCGCCGTGGCGAACCTGACGCCGCGCTTCACGGTGTTCGGCTCGAACGCAATTGCCGAGCTGGTCGGGGAGACGCGCATCACGATCCGGCGCGCCGACGGCTCGCGGGAGTCCGTCGACCTCGCCGACGCGGAGGAAGCCGACGGCCATCTCGCGCCGATGCGCCGCTTCGCCGAGGTGGTGCGAGACGCGGTCACCTCGGGCGAGATCCCCGCCCATGCGCCGACGTTCTCCGACGGCCGGGCCTGCGACGCCGTGCTCGACCGGCTCCGAGCCGCCCCCTTCGCTCCCGGACCGGTCGATCCGTCGTAGCTCCTGGTCTAGGTTCGGCGCATGCCGAGCGATCTGACCTTGAAGACCATGAACGGGATCCACCGCGCCCTGCTCAAGATCAGCGGCGGGCGAGTTGGTTGGGAGGCATCGAAGATGCCCGTTCTCGAGCTCACGACCACCGGCCGCAAGTCCGGTCAGTCCCGGTCGGTGATGCTGACGTCGCCACTGCAGGAGGGCTCGACCGTCGTGGTCGTCGCCTCGCGTGGCGGCGACGACGATCATCCCGCTTGGTTCCTCAACCTGCGGGACAACCCCGACGTCGAGGTCTCGCTCAAGGGCGCGCCGAAGCAACGCATGCGGGCGCGGATCGCGACTCCCGAAGAGCGGGCGCGCATGTGGCCGCTCGTCGTGGCCGACCACAAGAACTACGCGGGATACCAGACCAAGACGACGCGCGAGATCCCGCTCGTGCTGCTCGAGCCCGCGACCTGACCGGACCGCGCGCGCGGCTAGGGGTTACGGCCGAGGAAGGCGAGAAGCCTTCCCTGCTCGTCGGCTCCCGCCGGTGGTTCCAGCTCGGGACCGAACGCCTTCGGGCCGCGCATCTGGTCACCCATGGATTCCGCCAGCCCGCGCACGCGGGCGACATCGTCGGGATCGATGTGCTCGCCGAGACCCGCGGCGCGCGCGAGATCCCAGCCGTGCACGACGAGATCGAAGCACAAGAAGCGGTCGACCGCGCCCTCGAACGTCATCTTGCCCATGAACCCTTCGAACTCCGTACCGGCCCGAGCCGGGTCTTCGAGGTCGCGTTGCACGACGGCGCGCGCGTCGGTGAACGCGCCGCGCGGATCGTCGTCGACCGAGCGGACCTCGCCGAGCTCGCGTCCGACAAGGCCGAGGATCATGCCCTGCGTCGAGACGACGTGACCGACGACGTCGCGAGCGCTCCACTCGGGGCAGGGCGACGGCGACGCCCACCGTTCGGACGGCACTGCCCCGATCTTTGCGGCAAAGGCGTCGGCCAGCCGCGCGTAGCGCTCTGATACTTCCGTCATGATCTACCGCCTTACCCCTCTATCTCCTTGCCGGAACCCCTTCGAGCGCGAGCTCGAACACCCGGCGCCAACCGGTACCCGTGATACCAAGCGACCGCAGTTGGCGCTCGGCGTCGTCGCGCGCCTCGGTCGCGTCGTCGTCTCCGAGGGCCTCCAGCACGCACGCGCGCGCGAGGGCGGCCATCGCGTGCTCCAACCGGGCGTCGGTCGCCGTCGCGATCGCGTGCGCGGCGTCGACGCTGCCCCGTCCGTCGCCGCTCCCCATCTGCACGTGCACGAGGCTCTCGGCCCACAGGGCGATCATCCGATCGGAGTAGGTTCCGCCGCTGCGCTCGTTCATCTCCTCGAGCACTTTGCGGGCGTCGTCGCAGCGGTGGGCAACGGCGTAGGCCAGGGCGAGCCGGCACCCGACCGCGAGCCTCGGACCGTCGTCGGTCGACGCCTCGTAGGGACCAACGAGCGCTTCGATCGCGGCGTCGACGTCGCCGAGCTGCAGTCGCGCGAGCCCGATGGCGGCGGCCGTGTCGGCCGCGCCGAGCTCGTTCTCGTCCGCCGGCGCCACCACCGTGAGAGCCTGCACGGCCTCTGCCGCGTCTCCCCGCTGCAGATGCACGGTCGCCTCGACGAGCGCGGGGATGTTACGCATGCCCTCGTCGGGCATCGCGCGTGCGATCTCGTAGTAGCGCGCGAGCGTTGATGCGTACTCGTCGTCGTGGCCGAGCTCGGCGTGGGCTCGGACCAGCGACGCCGTCGACATCACCTCGCCCCAGCGGTCGCCGATGTCGCGGAACAGTTCGACGGCATCGTTGCCGCGCTCGACACACTCGCGTGTTCGTCCGCTCCAGAGCGCGACGTTCGCGAGCAGCACGTCCATCATGCCCACCGCCCAACGGTTGCCGGTCTCGCGACCTTCGATCGAGATGTGCTCGGCGATCGCCGCGGCTTCGTCGAGCCGGCCCTGGTTGTAGCGCACGAACGCGAGCAGTCCGTAGGCCCAGCTGAGGCCGCCCCAATCGCCGAGCTCTCCGAAGAGATCGGCCGATTCCTCGAGCCGATTCTCGGCCCGCGGGATGTTGCCGTGCGTGAACGAGATCCACGCCAGGTTCTGCAGCGCCCATGCCGCGCCCCGCTGGTTGCCGGACGACCGGAAGGAGCCCAGCGCCTCGGAGACGAATCGCTCCGCCTGCTCGAGGTCGCCCCGGAAGAGATGCGTCATACCGAGTCCGCGCAACACGTTGGCCGCGCCCGAGTCGTCGTCGAGGGCGCGCCACAGTGTCAGTGCCTCCCCGAACGTCGCCTCGGCGACGTCGTACGCCCCGATCGCGGCTTCGCCTTCGCCGAGCAACGTCAACGCGACGGCTTCTTGGAGCCGGTCGTCGGCGGCGCGCGCGTCTGTGAGCGCGGTCAGCGCGTCGTCGCGCGCCTCGTCGAGCACGCGCCGGTTGATACGTGCACGCGCGCGGCCGAGCAGCGCGGTCCGGCGCGCGACCGTGTTCTCGCGGCCGAGCAGCGCCAGCGCGCGGTCGTGATGTCGTTCGGCGTGAAGCCACGATTCGACCGACTCGTCGCGTTCGGCCGCGCGCATCAAGGTGTCGACGGCTTGGGCGCGAACGTCGTGCGGAACTCCGTCGACCGCGCCGAGCTCGTCGACGAGCTCGGCGGCGGTGGCGAGATGGTGAGCGGCCTGGTCGACGGCTTGTTCACCGCGCGCGGCGAGCACGGGTGCGACCAGCGCGTGCCGGCGGGCCCGTTCGGCTTTTGTGAGCGTGCCGTACGCGATCTCGCGGATGAGCTCCGACTTGAAGTGGAATTCGTCGTGCTCGATGAGGAGGAAATCGCGTTCCGCGAGATCGTCGAGCAGCCGGCGCGCGTCGGGGCGTGCCGCCAACGCGAGGACCGCTGTGATCGGCCCGCTGGAACCGACGATCGCGCAGTCTTCCAGGAGTGACCGCTCGGAGGACGCGAGGGCGTCGAGCCGGGCGGCGACCAGACCGTGCAGTGTCGCCGGTAACTCGTGGAGACGATCGCTGTCGCGCGTCTCTTGTACGAAGGCCACGAGCTCTTCGACGAAGAACGGGTTTCCGCCGCTTCGCTCGAGCAAGAAGTCGACCGTAGCGTCGTCGGCCTCCCCGCAGAACAGCGCGCGCACGAGCTCGGCGGTCGAGTCGCGGTCGAGCGGATCGAGATGCAACGCCAGCTCGTTGTGCCGGCCCGGCGCGGGCGTCCATCGGTCGTCGAGACCGGGACGCGTCGTGGCGACCAGCACGAAGGGCTGGTCGTGCAGCCGCGCCAGCATGCGATTGCACAGGTCGAGCGCTTCGTCGCTCGCCCAGTGCAGGTCGGACAGCGTGAGGACGAGGGGTCCGCTCGATGCGAGCGATTCGAAGAACGCAATTGTCGAACGCAATGCGTCGTCGCGTGCCCGGGTCGGGTCGACGCCCGGCCGCGTCACACCGTCCATCAGATACAGCAGGCCCTCGACCATGCGTTCCGTCTCGGCCGCGTCGGGCGGAAGGCTCAGTGCGTTGCCGACCCGCTCGACGACGCGTCTGCGACGGTCGCTCTCGTCGTCGGTGTCGTCGAGGTCGACGTTGCAGGCTCGGCGCAGCGCCTCGCCGACCGCGACGAACGCGTTCGCATCGCCGTACGGAACGAACTGGCCCGTGAGCACCTCCGCGCCGAAATCGCGTCGCGCGCGAGCTCCGAGCTCGCTGGCGAGCCGGCTCTTGCCGACTCCCGCCTCACCCGAGAGCAGGACGAGTTGCGCCCGCCGGCGCCGGATCGCCATCGCGACGACGTGCTCGAGCGTCGCGAACTCGGCGTCGCGGCCGAGCATCGGCGCCTGCTCGCGCGCCTGCCGGCGTCCGGGCGGCGCGGGGGCGTCGATCGCCTGGTAGGACTCGACCGGCTCCTCGCGTCCGCGCAAGCCCTGCGGCCCGAGCGCCTCGTAGCGAATCGAGGTGCGGGTGGCGGCGTAGGTGGCCGGGCCGACGACCACCTCACCGGGCCCCGCGAGCTTCTGGAGCCGCTGCGCGGTGTTGACCACGTCGCCCATCACGGTCGCGTCTCCGCCGGCACGCATGGCGCCGACGAGCACCTCGCCCGTGTTCACCCCGACCCGCATCTGCACGCGGATGCCGAGATCGGGGGCGAGCGCGGCGAGCGTCCCCTGCATCCGCAGCGCGGCGCGCACCGCTCGTTCGGCGTCGTCCTCGTGCGCGACGGGCGCGCCGAACAGGGCCACGATCTCGTCGCCGACGATCTTGTCGAGGTGACCGCCGAAGGTGACGATGTCGGCGACGAGGCCCTCGAAGCAGGCATCGACGAGGCGTTTCACGTGCTCGGGGTCATTCGCGGCCGAGAGCGCGGTGAAGCCCACCAGGTCGGCCATGAGGACGGTGACCAGGCGGCGCTCGTCGGCCGCGACGATCAGACGCTGCCCGCACTCCGAGCAGAAGCGCGCGCCTTCGGGTACGGGCGCGCCGCACGCCGGACAGGTCATCCGCTCACGATACCGGCCGCGCCGGTGGGGCCAACGCCCCGATTCGGGTGTTTCGCGTTCAGGTCGACGCCCTCGGTGCCGACAATCCTGTAGAGCGGGAGTGGTGAGATGGCGCGGTGGCAACCGAGTGGTGCGGAGAATGATGAGATGCCGAGCCGGTGGGCGGGGAGCGTTCCCGGCACGTCGGCGTCGGTGAGCGAGTCGGCGGGGGCCGAAGTCGGCGATGTCGGCGACGCCGGCGCCGTCGGCGACACGACGCTGCTCGATCTGCTCCCGCATCCCGCGTTCGCGGTCGCGGTCGACGGCGACGACGTCTTCCGTTTCACCTATACGAACGACGCGTACCGCGGGCTGCTCGGCGACGACACGGCCGCCGGTGACCTGCGCCACGTCGTGCCCGCCAACGCGCTCGTCGCGCACGTGCGGGCGTTCGCCCGGGCGGCTCGTGAGCGCCGGACGATCGCATTCGAAGCCGAGTGGGGAGCCTCGATCCCGAAGCGACGCGTCGCCGTCGACGTGACCCCGCTCGTCGACGCGGACGGCGTTTGCAGAAAGCTCGTCGGCGCCGCGTACGACATCAGCGAGCATTGCCGGATCGAGGCCGAGCTCGCGCATCGCACTCGCCACGATCCACTCACCGAACTGCCGAACCGCGTGATGCTGGTGGAGTGGCTCCAGGAGGCGCTCGCTACGAGCACCGAAGAAGACCGTGTGGGCCTGGTGCTCCTCGACATCGACCACTTCAAGGTCGTGAACGACAGTCTCGGCCACGAGGCGGGCGACGAGTTGCTCGCGACCGCGGCGCGTCGCCTCGACCGCGTGCTGCGCGCGGGAGACCGCCTGGCTCGCGTCGGCGGTGACGAGCTCGGGGTGGTCTGTCGGAACGTGACCGAGGTCGACGACGTCCTCGCGCTCGCGCGGCGTTTGCGCGCCGTATTCGACCAGCCTCTCTCGTTGGGCGACGACGAGGTGTGCCTCGATGCCAGCATCGGGGTCATCGTTTCGGACGGGCCGCACGACACAGCCACCCGGCTCTTGCGCGACGCCGACGTCGCGGTCTTCGCCGCCAAGGAGATGGGGCGCGGGCGCGTCGAGCTCTTCGACGGCACGATGCGCGACCGCGCGGTAAGACGACTCGAGATCGAGAGCGCTCTGCGGCGCGCGCTCGTTCGCGGCGAGTTCCGCGTGCACTACCAACCGGTGGTCGACATCGCCGGCTCGGAGATGATCGGACTCGAGGCACTCGTGCGCTGGCAGCACCCCGACCTCGGTCTGCTCGAACCGGCCGACTTCCTCGATATCGCAGAAGAGACCGGCCTGATCGTCCCCATCGGGGCATGGGTCCTGCACGAAGCATGCTCGCAGACGGCCCGCTGGTGTGCGGAGCTACCGCAGGAGTCGCCGCTCTCGATCGCCGTCAACCTCTCGGCTCGGCAGCTCAACGATCCCGAGCTCGTCTCGATCGTCGACTCCACGCTCGCGGCCACGCGCCTCGACCCGTCGCTGCTGACGCTCGAGATCAACGAGACGGTCATCGTGGAGAATCGCGAGCGGGCCGCGGACGTCTTGCAGCAGCTCGCGGCGCACGGCGTGCGCATCGGCATCGACGACTTCGGCACCGGCCAATCGTCGCTGGCGCACCTGAACGAGTTCCCCATGCACACCTTGAAGATCGATCGTTCGTTGATCGAAGGTCTCGGCCACCACGAGGCGGATTCGGCGATCGTCTCGGCCATCGTCGGCCTCGGGCACGCGCTCGGTTTCACGGTGACGGCCGAAGGCATCGAGAACGACATGCAGCTCCACACGATGCGCACGTTCGGATGCGACCTCGCGCAGGGCTACTACTTCGCGCGGCCGCAGCCCGGTGAGGTCGTGCGCGCGCTCGTCCACCACCGATTCCGGTGGAGCGAGCGCGTCAGCGCCTGATCAGTCGGGTTCGGGTTCCTGCCATGCGCGCAGGATGCTCCAGGCGAAGATGCCGGTTCCGTGACCGTCGCTCCACTTGATCGTGAGGCCCCAGCCCCCTACGAGCTCGGCGTCGAGGGCGGTCAGGGGCAGGAGCGACCGGGGGTTGGGCCCGACGACGCGTCCCTGCTCGCGTAGGCCCCGGCACTCGGCGCACGGACAGTTGCGCCGAAGCTGCTCGAGGTCGAAATGTGACACAGTGCCGTCGGGCCAGCGCAAGGTGAGGCCGGCGGCGCGATCGAGCTCCACCTCGGTCGGGGCCTCGGCGTCGGGAAGGTCGAGCGGCATCGCGCGAGTGTGGCCCAAGCCGGACGCTTTGGTTGAATGAGCGGGGAAAGGGGATCGAATGGGGCGCTTGCCGCTGCTCGCCGAGGCCGAAGTCGTGTCCGCGCTCGCCGCGCTCCCGGGGTGGTCCCGGGCGGGCGACGAGATCGTGAAGACCTTCGAGTGTCCCTCCTTCCCCGACGCGATCGCGTTCGTCGTCCGCGTCGGCTTCCTCGCCGAGGCCGCCGACCATCATCCCGATCTCGACATTCGCTGGCGGCGGGTGCGCGTCGCGCTGACCACGCACGACTCGGGTGGGCTCACCGCGAACGACGTCGAGCTCGCGACGCAGATCGAAGCGGTCGTCTAGTCGTGCCGCTCGTCGTCGCGCTCGTGATCGTCGCGTTGCTGCTCCTGTTCATGTGGATCTCGGTCGGTCGCGAGCCGGGTCCCGGCGCGTCCGACGTCGCGATCGCCTACGAACGGGCGTGGGACGAGCTGGACTTCGGTCTCCTCTACGACCTGTCGGGCGCCGAGCTGCGCGACGGATTGCGGCGCGACCAATTCGTGGCCGCCAAGCGCGCCGCGTATGCGAACGCCGGGAAGAGCGCCCGGATCGGCGCGCGGATCTCGGTCGACACGTCGGTCGCGGGCCACCAGACCGCGCTGGTCGTCACCCGCGTCGCGGCCGACGGCGGCGCGGTGCGGAACAACGTCATGCTCGACCACACCGCGAACGGTTGGGTCGTCATCGGTTACTCGTTGCGACCCGATGCCGAGGCCGCACCCCCAGCTTCGGCGTCGTGACCTGCGCGGGCGTGCTGCTCACGGGCGGCGCGAGCCGCCGCATGGCGACCGACAAGGCGAGCATCCTCTGGCGCGGTGAGACGCTCGCGGCGCGTGCGGCCCGCGTGCTGGGCGCGGCATGTGATCCGGTGCTCGAGGTCGGTTCGGGGGTGAGCGGTCTTCGTTATGTGCTCGAGGAACCGCCCGGATCCGGGCCGCTCGCCGCGTTGCTCGCCGGCGCCCGCGCCGCGGGATCGCAGGGTCCGGTCGTGTTGCTCGCGTGCGACTTGCCGTTCGTGGAGCCGCCGGTCCTCTCCCTCCTCGCCGAGTGGTCGGGACGGCAAACGGTGATCCCCGTCGTCGACGGTCGGCTGCAGTACGCGTGCGCGCGCTACGGCTCCGATGCGCTCGCGCGAGCGGAGATCGCGCTCGCGGCGGGCGACTACTCCTTGCGCGCCGCGGGCGACGGCGACCACGACGAGCTTTCCGAGGCGCAGTGGCGTGCTGTGGGCTCCGCCAACACGTTTGCCGACGTCGACACTCCGGCAGACCTTCGCCGCCTCGGTCTCTCATAGGCTCTCGAACATGCGTTTGTCCGACGCGGCGGTTCGGCGTCCCGTGAGTGATGTGCAGGTGCTCTCGTTCGACGCGGGGGGCGTGCGGCGGCGTCCGGACCAGCTCGTCACCGAGGAGCCGATGGAAGTGCGGGTGGCGGGACCGCGGCAGGAGCCCGTGCCGTTTGCGGTGGCGATGCGCACACCGGGAAATGATTTCGAGCTCGCGGCCGGTTTGTGCCTCACCGAAGGACTGCTCGCCGGCTCCGACGATCTCGACAACATCGCCTACTGCCTCGGTCCGGAACGCGAACAGATGTTCAATGTCGTCACCGTCCGGCTGCGTACACCGGTTCCCGACGATGTGCGCGAGCGCCGCTACCTGTCGAACTCGTCTTGCGGGATCTGCGGCAAGGCTGCGCTCGAAGAGATCGAGGTGCGGTGCGCGCCGGTCGGCGCGGGACCGGCGATCGCGGCAAGTGTGATCGGCTCGCTGCCCGAGCAGCTCGCCCGCCACCAAGGGGTGTTCGACCAGACCGGTGGGTTGCACGCCGCGGCGCGCTTCGAGCCCGACGGGACCCTGCGTGACGCGCGCGAGGACGTCGGCCGGCACAACGCGCTCGACAAGCTCATCGGCCACGCGTTGCTCGCAGGCGAGCTTCCGCTCGCGAACGACATCCTGCTCGTCTCCGGTCGCTTGTCGTTCGAGCTCGTCCAGAAGGCCGCGGTCGCGGGCATCTCGGTGCTGTGCGCGGTGTCGGCGCCATCGAGCCTGGCGGTTGCGGCCGCCGACCAGTTGGGCCAGACGGTCGTCGGATTCGTCCGCGACGCCAGGTTCAACGTGTACACGCGTCCCGACCGCGTCGACGTGAACGCATGAGACCATGAAGCTTCGGTGGAGGCGTCGCCGGCGCGGCGACCTCGTCAAGAGCCGGCGCGGGTTGCGGCGCGACCAATGGGTGGGCTGGAGACCGAATGGCATCGGCGAACAGAAGCCGAACCACTACGGCGCCATCGTGCACACGATCTGGGACAACCGTCGTGAACTGCCGTACGCGATGCGCATCCTGCGCAAGGGCGTGTGCGACGGGTGCGCGCTCGGCGTCGCCGGCTTCCACGATTGGACCATCAGCGGCGTGCATCTCTGCACGACCCGCCTGGACCTGTTGAAGCTCAACACCGCGCGGGCGATCGACGAGCAGCACTTCGCCGACGGCGACGCGCTGGCGCGGCTCGACGGCCGGCGCCTGCGTGAGCTCGGGCGGCTCGCGTACCCGATGGTGCGCCGCAAGGGTGACCGCGGGTTCACCCGCGTGTCGTGGGACGACGCGCTCGACCTCGTTGCGGAGCGGATCCGCGCCACGACTCCCGAACGCGTCGGCCTCTATCTGACCGCGCGGGGGATCACCAACGAGGTCTATTACACGTCACAGAAGGCGGCTCGGTTCATCGGAACGAACAATGTCGACAACGCGGCCCGGGTCTGTCACGCACCCTCGACCTCGGCGCTCAAAGAGGCGATCGGCGTCGCCGCGACGACGTGCTCGTACCGCGACGTGATCGAGAGCGATCTCATCGTCCTGTTCGGGTCGGATGTTGCCAACGCCCAACCCGTCTTCATGAAGTACCTGTATCTCGCCAAGCAGCGCGGGGCGCGGGTTGCCGTCGTGAACCCGCTGCGCGAGCCCGGCCTGGAGCATTACTGGGTGCCGTCGAACGTCGAGAGCGCACTCTTCGGCACGAAGATCGCCGACGAGTTCTTCGCGATCCACACTGGCGGCGACGTCGCGTTCGTCAATGGCGTGCTCAAGGAACTGATGGCGACCGGCGGGGTCGACCGTGACTTCGTCAAGGAACATACCGAGGGTTTCGACGCGCTGCTGGGTGAGCTCGAGGACGAGCCGTTCGATCTGCTCGAGCAGGCGTCAGGTGCGACGCGCGACGACATGGCGCGCTTCGGGCGGATGTACGCGTCGGCGCGCTCCGCGGTGCTCGTCTGGTCGATGGGTGTGACCCAGCACGTCTCGGGCGTCGACAACGTGCGCGCGATCGTGAACCTCGGTCTGGCGCGCGGGAACGTCGGGCGTCCGGGCGCAGGGCTCATGCCCATCCGCGGGCACTCGGGCGTGCAGGGCGGCGCGGAGATGGGTTGTTATGCGACCACGTTCCCCGGCGGCGGGCCCATCACGGCGGAGGCGGCTCGTGAGCTCAGTGCGCAGTGGGGCTTCGACGTACCGGCGTCGGCGGGCCTGACCGCGGCGGCGATGGTCGACGCCGCGCGACAAGGCGATCTCGACGTGCTCTGGTCGAGCGGCGGCAACTTTCTCGACGTGTTGCCCGCGCCCGACGTCACCCGCGCGGCGCTTTCGCGCGCACCACTCCGCATCCATCAGGACATCGTCCTTTCGCACCAGATGCTCGTCGAACCCGGCGAAGTCGTCGTGCTGTTGCCCGCGGCGACGCGCTACGAGCAGGAGGGCGGCGGGACGTCGACCACGACGGAGCGGCGGGTCGCCTTCAGTCCCGAGATCCCAGGTCCACGGATCGGAGAAGCGCGCAGTGAATGGCGGATATTCGCCGACATCGCGAAACGCGTGCGGCCCGAGCGGGCGGCGGTCTTCGGGTGCGAATCGGCGGAGGCGATCCGCACCGAGATCGCGCGTGTCGTTCCCGCGTACGCGGGAATCGAGCACCTGCACGAGACCGGCGACGCGATCCAGGTGGGGGGCGCACGCTTGTGCGAGGGCGGCGTCTTCCCCAGACCCGGCGGCCGCGCGAACTTCGCCGTGGTCACCCCCGAACGCCACGACGTGCCCGAGGGTCATTTCGTTCTGTCGACCCGGCGCGGCAAGCAGTTCAACACAATGGTGTGGAACGACGTCGACCCTCTGACCGGCGCGCGACGCGATGCGCTGTTCGTCGCGGCGGGCGACGCGACCGCGCTCGGCGTGGCCGAGGGAGCCGCCGTGCTGGTGCGGTCGCAGTTCGGCGAGATGCACGCGCGGGTGCACGTTGCGCCGATCCGGCCCGGCAACGTGCAGGCCTTCTTCCCCGAGGCGAATCCGTTGCTCGCGCCGGCCCGGCGCGAGCCGATCTCGGGTGTGCCCGACTACAACGCGGTCGTCGAAGTGATTCCCGTCTGATGACGTCTCCCGACGCGCTGCTGGAGCTGTTCGTCGACGTCGGGCGTGTCGTGCGGCGCGCGGTCGACGCGATCGACACGACCGACTTGCGGGCGCGCACCGATCGCGCCGGTCAGTACGCGCTCGATGTCGTCGCCGACGCCGAGGCATGCCGCGTCCTGCAGGCCGCCGGCGTCCGGATCGTGAGCGAGGAGTCGGGGGTGCACGAACGCGCGGGCGCGACGATCACCGTGGTGGTCGACCCCGTCGACGGTTCGACCAACTGCTCCCGGCGCATCCCCTACTGGGCCACCTCGATCTGCGCGCTCGACGCCGACGGCCCGCTGGCCGGGCTCGTCGTGAACCAGGCCACGGGCGTTTCCGTCACGGCGGTGCGCGGTTGTGGCGCGTTCCGAGACGGCGTGCGGATGCGTGCGTCGACGACGAAACGGGTCGAGGACGCCATGGTGTACCTGACGGGAACCCCGCCCGCCGTGGCCCCGTGGAAGCAGTTCCGTGCGCTCGGCTCGGCCGCGCTCGGGCTGTGCGAGATCGCAGCCGGCAGCCTCGACGGCCTCCTCGACGCGGGGGGCTTCCACGCGCCGTGGGACTATCTCGCGGGCTACCTCGCGTGCGTCGAAGCGGGCGCGGTCGCGCGTGACGCGCGCGGCCGGACGCTCGTCACCGACGACCCCGACGCGCGGCGGCAGCTCGTCGCGGCCGGTACCCCCGAGCTCGCAGACGCGCTCATGAGTCTCGCGTGAGCGCCCTCGACTATCGCGAGCTGCTCGCGTGCGCCGACCGTGCGGCGCGTGTCGGCGGCGACGTCGTGCGCCGCTACTTCGGCCACCTCGAGGCGGTGCGCGAGAAATCGCCGGGCGACTGGGTGAGCGAAGCCGACGTCGCGAGCGAGCAGGCCATCCGAGAGTTGTTGACGCGCGACTCGGGCCTGCCGGTGTACGGCGAGGAGGCCGGCGGGGACGACTTCGAGACCGGCTGGCTCGTCGACCCGCTCGACGGCACGGCCAACTTCGTGCACGGCTTCGACGCGGTCGGCGTCTCGGTCGGCCTGATCGAGGACGGCGTGCCCGTCGTCGGTGTGGTGCACGCGCCGCTCCTCGACCGCACGTTCTGCGCGGCGCGGGGCGTGGGGGCGTTTCGCGACGAACGACCTCTGCGCGTCAGCTCGCGTCCTCCGGCGCAGGCGATCGTGGCAACCGGCTTTCCCTTCCGGCGCAAGGAGCTGTTGCCCGTCTACGAGCGGGCGCTGGCCGCCGCGCTGCGAGGCTTCGAGGATCTCCGCCGGGCCGGTGCGGCCAGCCTCGATCTCTGCTGGACCGCCGAGGGGGTGTTCGACGGATTCTTCGAGCTCCGCCTCGGTCCGTGGGACGTTGCCGCGGGCGGCTTGATCGTGCGCGAGGCGGGCGGCGTCGTCACCGACTGGGAAGGCGACGACCGGGCCTGGCTGCGATCGGGCAACGTGCTGGCCGCGCCCCCGGCCGTTCATGCCGCCCTGATCGACATCGCCGCCTCCGCCCGCCCCGAAATCGGTTAAATCATTTGACGGATCTTTCCGATCATGGTCGGATGAACGCTCGACTGTTCGACGCACGAGAAAGCACGCCTCGCATGACCGTCCGCATGTACGCAACCCAGGCCAATGACATGGCCGGGAACGCGCGCGTGCGTGCCTTCCAGCCGTGCCCGGTCTCGCCGGCCTTTGCGCCCTGGTCGCCGATTTCGCTCGGTACCACGGCACACAAGCACGGTCGGCCCCGACGCCTCGAGGTGTCCCATCCGTAGCAACCGCTACCAGGGAGCATCCACCAGGCCGTCGGGGCAACCCGGCGGCCTTTTTGTTTGTCCGAATCCGAACGACCCGACCGACCTGACCGACCCGCCACGACCGACACGACACGAACGACGAACGTACGAAACGACGAGAAGACGGGGGAGTGATCGGCGATGTTCGCCATCCAGCCTTTCGAGACCGACGAGACCACGAGAGAACCCGACTGGCAGGAACTCGCGCGCTGTAACGACGGCACGGGATCGATGATCGAGTTGTTCTTCTCCGAGCAACTCGACGACATCGCGGCCGCCAAGGCCTTCTGCCTCGAGTGCCCGGTACGGGAGACGTGCCTCGACGGCGCGCAGGAGCGGCGCGAGCCGTGGGGCGTCTGGGGTGGCGAGCTGTTCGTGAACGGCAAGATCGTCGCCCAGAAGCGCAAGCGGGGACGCCCGCCCAAGGTGCGCCCCGAGCTCGACGTGCCGCAGGCGCAATCGGCCTGAGCCGGGGAGGGCGCCGGGCGCATCGGTTTGCCGCACACGCGCGGGCCGGGACAACGAGACGTGAGCGACATCCCCCCGCCGCTCACGGATGCGAGTCCCGGCCTGCGAGCGGTCAATTCCTTCGATTGCCCGACTCGGCTTCCCCGCCCGCGCATACCTTCTCCGGCGTGCCGTTACGAAGAATCTCCCGAAGAATCTCCGACCCGGAGAATTCCGACGACCGGCCGGCGCTGCTCGTGTCGGCGTGCCTGCTCGGGACCCGCTGCAATCACGAGGGCGGGCACTCGCGCCGGCCTGCGGTCGAGGCTTTGGCGGCGACTCACCGCCTGGTGCCGATCTGCCCCGAGGTGTGCGGCGGCTTGTCGACCCCCCGGCCCGCCGCCGAACGCCGCGGCGATCGCGTCGTCAACGCCGAGGGCGCAGACGTGACCGATGCGTACGAACGGGGTGCTCGCGCGGCAGTCGAGCTGGCCCGAGCGGTCGGAGCCAGCCAGGCCGTGTTGAAGGCGCGCAGTCCGTCGTGCGGCAGCGCACTCGTCTACGACGGCACGTTCTCGCGCACGTTGCGTGCCGGCGAGGGCGTGACCGCGGCCGCGCTGCGGGCCGTCGGGATCGAGGTCCTCTCGGAGGACGACCTCCCGGCCTAGCTATTGGCGAGGCCGGATCTCGCTCGCGCTGAACGATGCGGGCAGCACCGCGCCGTCGGAGTGGCGGCGCAGCCGGAAGCGGTCGTCGTCGACCGAGGCGATCTCGAACCCGCTCGCCCAGTGGCGTTCGTAGCGGGTCAGGACCTCGACCTCGGTCCCGGTGCGGAGCAGTCGGGTCGTGCCGGCGTCGAAGGTGGTCATGAAGTCCCTCCGGATACGAGGCCTGCTCGCCCTCCGATGAGAAGGCGCGCTTCGGAACACGCCTCCCAATGGTGTCGACTCCTTATCGGCCGCCCGCCCCGCGGCCTTGAGGTTCTCCGCTCGTTGTCTCCGTCAGTCCCGCTGAGCGCGAGCGCGGCGGCGAGGACGGCGACCGCGAGTTTCACCCTCAAGAAAAGCCACACCCCTCGGCACAGCGCCCAGACGCTGATCCCGGAATCGTACGGGCCGCCGCAGCCTCGAGGCCGCCCGCCCGGTTCAACTGCTGAGCTACACCCGGTCGGTAGCCTGCAACCCGAAAGCGCGGGCGTTTAGCTCAGTCGGTAGAGCACCTGCCTTACAAGCAGGGGGTCGGCGGTTCGAGCCCGCCAGCGCCCACTTCGAACATGCAGGTCAGAGGCCTATTTCGTCTCGCGCAGTTGCTTTCTGTTCCCAGGCTTCGCGCGTTCATGCCACACGCCCCCCGGAGCCGGCGTCCGCAGAATCTTTCGATTGGGTTGTGCGACGTCCATCGAGATTCGCGGTCGCCCGTCGTTGTGCGCTCGTACGTAGTGAAGGGAGGCGTTCCAGCTTCGTGGGTTGCCGTCGAAGCAGGAGGTCACCGTTCAGTGCCGCGTCGCTGTGGGGGAGGGTCCAGCCGATCGACATTTCGCGCGCTCGTCGACGAGCAACTCGCTACACGAGCTGGTTCGTAGGGGTGTCCTGAAGCGATGCCGATCGATGGCAGTTATGGACGGCGGCTTGGCGTCACGGCGTGCTGGATGTAGTGATGGTGTCGGTCGTGCGGAGCGCGTGTTCGCGGGCGTGGGCGAGTGCGGCGTCCAACTGGCCAAACAAGTGGTTTTCGTGGGCGAGGTGGTCGAGTGCGCCGACCGCGGTGAGGGTTCGTAGGTGCTCGGGTTTGGGTCCTTTGACGAGGACCGTGATGCCGCGGCCTTCGAGTTCGGACACGATCTCCCCGAGCGTTTGTGCGCCGGTCGCGTCGAGAACTTGCACGTCGGGCAGCCGCAGCACGATGACGCGGACGTCAGTGACCGCGGTGAGTTCGGTGAGGAATCGTTGTGCCGCGCCGAAGAACAAGGCTCCGTCAAGTCGATAGGTGACGATGCCGCTGTGTCGGAGCGCTTCGGCTTCGTCGGCGTCGATTTCCACGGTGGGGTTCTCGGGAGTGATCGATGCGCTGCGAGCGACGCTGCGGAGTGCGAGAACTGCTGCGGCAGCCATTCCGAGTTCGATCGCGAAAATAAGATCAAATGCCACGGTCGCGAGCGCGGTGAGCGCGAACACGATCGCGTCGGAGCGCGTCGCACGAACGACGGCTCGGACGTTGTGGGGTTCGACCATGCGGACGGCGGTGACCATCAGCACGCCCGCGAGCGCGGCGAGCGGAATCCTCGCGACCAGATGGCCCGCCAGGAGCACCACGCCGAGCAGGAAAACGGCGTGGACGATCGCGGCGACTCGCGTGCGTGCTCCCGCACGAATGTTGACGGCGGTGCGGGCGATCGCGCCCGTCGCGGGCATGCCACCGAACAACGCTGATGCGATGTTGGCTGCGCCTTGCCCGAAGAGTTCTCGGTCGGGATCGTGTTTTGGTGCGTCGGCCATCCCGTCGGCGACCTTGGCCGACAACAGACTCTCCAGCGCTGCGAGTGCCGCCACCGCGATCGCAGCCGACAAGAGGTTGGTGGTCGCGCTGACCGACAGATGCGGAAGCGAAGGTGTCGGCAACGAGGACGGTATCGCGCCGATCCGAGCCGCTTTCAGGTGGGCAATTTGAGCGAACGCGGTCGCTACCGATACGGCAATCAATGACGCGGGAAGCGCACGGTGTAGGCGCGGGAGCACGATCATCACTGCGACGACGATGAGAACGAGCAGCATGGCCCCACGATTGCCGTGCGAGATGACGTGGCCGACTGCCCGTGCCGCGACGACCGCGGTGTTGTCGCCTTTGGGTTTGGGAACGCCCAGCGCGGAAGGCACCTGTTGTAAGAAGATGAGCGTTGCGATCCCGACCGTGAACCCCTCGATGACCGGCCACGGCACGAACGCGACATAGCGGCCCAAGCGCAGAAGCGCCGCGACGAGCACCAACCCTCCGGCCATGAGTGCGACCGTGTAGACCGCGGTCACGCCGTAGCGCGTCACGACCGGCAAAAGAACGACGGCCATCGCGCCCGTGGGGCCGGACACCTGGACGTTGGAACCTCCGAGAACCGCAGCGACCAATCCAGCAACGATCGCGGTGACCAATCCCGGTGTCGCGCCCATTCCGCTCGTGATCCCGAACGCAAGCGCCAGCGGCAGCGCGACGACACCGACCGTCAGCCCGGCGAGCAGATCAGCCTTCCACGACCCTCGCAGTTCTCGATAGTCGGAGCGACGCGGGAGAAAACGCGTGAGCGTGTTCACGCTCCCGCGGCGCGAAGATCCGCCAGGAGATCTTGAGTCTGACTCAACGAACCGATAAGGACGCGACGTGCAGCGCCCAGCAACTCCGAAACGAACGGGTTCGAAATCGCGTACACGACCGTGGTCCCGACCCGGCGAGTGCTGACGAGACCCGCACGTCGCAAGACCCCCAGTTGCTGCGAAAGATGCGACAACTCGATCCCCACGAGCGGCTGCATCTCCCCAACGGAATGCTCACCATCGACCAACACTTCGAGCGCCCGGACACGAGCTGGATGTGCCAACGCCTTGAACAACTCGGCCTTCACCACTGACACCGGTTCGTTGAGGGCCGCCGCGAGATCTCGATCCGGCATCAGCCCGATACCTGACAATCTGACATATCTATAAGATAGTAGATCCGTCGATGGCTGCCGCACCGAGATGCCCGCGCACCGCGCCGAGCTCCGCCGCTTCCAGCATCGGTTGTTCGTCGCCTCGGACGCTGCCCCAGTTTGGATCGTCGACGCGACGGCGACCGGTTCGCCTCCGACTGGAGGGTCAGCTCTGGATGCGGTAGCGGAGGTTCACGACACCGTTGCCGAACCGGTGCTCCTCCAGCAGGTCCAACTGGACGCGGGCGTCGCTGGGGAATGCGGGCTTTCCTTCACCGACGAGCACCGGATAAATGAAGAGCTGGCACTCATCGACCAGCCCGGCGTTGAACGCGTGCGCCGCGAGGGTCGACCCGCCGACGGTCAAATCGCTCGCGGCGGACGCCTTCGTCTCGCGGACCGAATCGGGGTCGAAGCGGCGCTCGAGCCGCGTGTTGGTGGTCGAGACTACGTGCAGCGTCGCGGAGTAGACGATCTTGTCGGTCAGTGTGGGCGTCCGGAGAGCGCCGCGACGAGTTCCCTGCGACTGCCGATGCCGAACTTCTCGAAGACGGCGCGCAGATGTTCTTGCACGGTGTTGGACGAGATGTGCAGCTCTTCCACGATGTGTCGGGTGGATCGTCCTTGCAGGACGAGCGCGGCGACGCGGCTTTGTGCCGGGGTGAGTCCGTGTGCGGCGAGCACGAGCGAGCTGAGCTGCGACGCGTTGGCCGCGTCGAGGATCACCGCGATGTGGTGTCCGGCCGAGCCGGTGAGCGGCGATGCGTGGACGGTGAGCCATCCGCCGTCGGTGCGTTGAAGGCGGGTCGCAGTTGGCGTCGCAGCGCCTTCGTTCTCGTGGCCCATGACCTGCGCGGCGGCGGCGTAGATCGGCAACGGGAGGCCGAGGTGTGTGGGCCAGTCGGTATCGCCGAGGTGGGATAACCATCGTTGGGCCTGCGGGTTGATGGAGACAACCGACAGGTCACTGCCGAGGACGATGATCCCAGGTCCTTCGGCGACGCCGGTATCGGGTGTGGTGGAGAACAGGGCGATGCCGTTGCGGAGCCCTTCGGCAAGCTGCGGGGCGAGGCGGCGGAGGAAGGCGATCTCTCGTTCGCCGAAGCCGCGGGGGGAATCTTGTCGATGAAGACAGAGCACACCCCAACAGCGTCCGCCGGTCACGAGCGCGACGCGCAGCTCATCTCCGAGACCGAGGGGTTGCAGCACTTCTCGGTAGCGGCTGCTTGTTGTCCGATCGCCCCGGGTGGCGTGATCGAGCGTACCGACGCAGTCGGTTGCGCGGGCAAGGCGGGCGAACTTGTTCACGTCGTCGTGACCGAACTCGTTGTCGAGAAACAGTGGCGTGGCCGCGGCGAGTGGTTCTTCGGCGAGCGCGCCGGTAAACAATAGGGTTGCCGGGTCGACGGTGGCGAAGAACGCGGCATCGATGCTGATGAGCGACCGCAACATCCCGAGGGACTGACGGCGGAACTCGGCGACGTCGAGACCCGCGTGGCCGAGCCGTTCAAGGGCGAGCACACCACGATCCCACCCCACCTCGTTCACAGATACACGTTACGTGCGACGCCCAATGCGGCAACCTCGCCACGCGCGTGCCCCGACCGACGCTGCGTGTGTGCTCAGGGGAACTCGATCACGCCGAGCTGACGGAGGAAGCCGAGGTCATCCAGTCGTCCCCAACGCTCGACGATGCGACCGTCTCGCAGTCGGAAGATGTTGATACCAGGCAGCGCGACGGTCCGCCCCGAGGCTGGGACACCCATGATCTCAGTCCCGGTGTGTGTACCCGAAGCTGTGAACAGCTCGACGACGATGTCTCCCTCAGCGACCAGGAGGTGCAGATCGCTGTGCCAGTCCGGAAACACCGAACGGAACATCGTCCCCGCGCTGCGCATGCCTTCGCGGTCGGCGCTTGCCCCGAACGGCGGATCGTGGTTCACGAAATCTTCGGCGAGGTAGTCGTCGACGGCGTTCGGGTCACCCTTGGTGAACAGGGCACCGATGAAGTCACCGACGATGGTCTTGTTCTGTGCGGTAAGGCTCATGAGAACAAGCGTCTGCTGATCAACGGGATCCGACTACCCCAACAAGTTGGGGTAGTCACCGCTCGCTCTCCCACCGGCGAGCGCGACCTGGCTCGACCCGAAGCGAAGCGTCGTCGCGCGAGCGCCGAACGGTGCGTGGTCGTCGGACGATTCGAAGGGCCGCCATGCACCGGCGGTCATCGCGCGTTCTTCGCGCGTTTGCTGTCGATCGTGGTTGTCCGCTCGTGTCGGTGCGGCCAGCTTGAGCTGCCGAAACGGATCGCGCTCGTCCGTTGAAATCCATCTCGGACGTACTTACAAGCAGGGGGTCGGCGGTTCGAGCCCGCCAGCGCCCACTTCAAAAGCGCAGGTCGGGAGGGACGCGTTTCATGCCACGCGCGCGTCGAGGTCGGGCCGTTGGCGCGACCCTCCTCGTACCGTCCGGCTCCCGCCGACTCCCGTTGGAGTCCGCCGCGATGTGCGCGCCCGTGTCATGGACGCGTCAATGGGAGCCGCTATCTGTTGACGCGTTGCGGTGCGCGTCGGGCTTGCTTGGCCTTGTACATGGCTTGATCTGCTCGCGCGACGAGTTCGTCCGGGGAGATTTCGTCGTTTGTCCAGGCGAGTCCGAGGGTTGCTCGTAGTTCGATCGTGTGGCCGGCGACCGCGACGGTTCCTTGGAGGCTCGCGTCGAGTCGACCTGCGACGTCGATTGCGTGTTGGCGGCTGGGGACGTTTGGGCATATGACGAGGAATTCATCTCCGCCGAGTCGACCGACGTGGTCGTCGGAGCGAAGCCCGGCCCGCATTCGCCGGGACGCGGCGATGAGGATTGCGTCGCCGGTGGCGTGCCCGTATCGGTCGTTGACGTTCTTGAAGTCATCGAGGTCGACGAAGATGACGGCTAGCCCGTCGTCGTTCGTCGCCCCTTCGTGAACGGCGAGTTCGAGAAGTTCGAGGGTGGCGCTTCGGTTGAGGCAGCCTGTCAACGCGTCGACGTTGGCTCGAATCTGGAGCTCCCGGCGGAGTCGAACACTGTCGGTAACATCACTCACACAGCCGATCGCGCCGGTGACGACGTCTGTGCTGTCGGTCAGCGAACGCAGGCTCAGCAGACAGACCCGCGTTCCGCGCCCGTCACCGTCGACAGTCGGTAGCTGGAAGCGGAGCTCGAGGTCATCGACGAGTTCGTCGGCGAGGACGGCGGTGAGCGCCGTCTCGAGCCTGTCGCGATCGTCGGGGTGTACTGCGGCGAACTGCGCCGCCGTCGTCGCGGCTGCCGGAGTTTGAATGATGACGTGCAGGCGATCGTTGGTAAACGTGAGGTGTCGGCGGAGATCGATCTGGAAGAGCCCCACGGGGAGCGAGTCGGAGAGTCGGCTGATGAGTTGCTTGCGAGAGCGCAGTTCCTCTTCGATCCCGACCTGTTCCACGGTGACCGGTCGAAGGGAGCTGGTCACGCACGGCTCATTCGGATCATCGAGGTTATTGGTGTTCAGCGACTCGACCCAACGCCACGTGCCCGCCCGAGCGCGGTAGCGGCCCCTCCAGGCGGCGGTCGCGCCGGGGGTTTCGATCATCTGCAGCCAGGCGGTGATCGCGCTGGTCTGGTCCTCCGGATGGATAAGTGTCGTAGACGAGAGGCCGAGGATCTCCTCGGCGGTCCAACCCAGCACGTCCAAGACTTCGCCGTGTGCGGCAACGATCCCGCCCATCTCGTTGCGGATCAGGATGCAACTCGGGTCTCGCGCCTCGGACGTTTCGGGCATGATCCTGAAACGGCGCGCATCGCTGATGTCTAAAGCGCAAAGACCGGTAATACCTCACAAATCGCCATTCCCGGAAGTGCCCGACGAGGCCGGTGCGCTTTGTGATCTGTTGCAGATTACAAAGCAGACATGGCTGCAACGAGCACCGCCAAAGTGTCGCATCGGGGTCAGACGAGTGTGCCCGCCGAGCTGCGTCGTGTCCTTCGCGACCGCTACGCCGCCGGGCTCGCCGAGATCGAAGACGCTGACCTGATCGATCAATAGTCGGTCCGTTGGCGTCGCCGAATGTCGTCCTCGATGACCGCCTGCTGATCGAGGAGCTCCTGGTCGGGCTCCGCAAGACTCGGCGCCGGGTTGAGCTCCACACCACGAGCTACTGGTACTACCGCGCCTGCCGTGCCGCGGCAATCGGCGCGGGGGGTCACTTGTCCGGGCCATTCGAGCAACTCCCGGCCGGCGAGCAAGAGCGCGCGATCCGCAGCTTGCTCGAACTCCGAGACGACATCGGACTCCCGGATCCTCACACGACGATTCCGCTGATGGTCGACATCGCCGCGCGCCACCCTCGGCTCGACTTGTTGAACCTCGAAGCAACCGCGCTGGCCCGCCTGCTGCGCGGGACAGTCTGGCTATCCGAAGAGAGCGCGGCCGGCATCTTGCCCGGGGTTTCTCGACGACGAAGGCGTCGCCTGGGCCACGATCGCTATCGCGTAAGCCGCCGCGCGAAGTCAGTTGTTGTCGGGCGTTGCCCGAGTCGTGCAAGCTCGGTAAAATACCCGGTATGCTACTTCGAAAGATCATCTCGTGAGCGTCCGTCACGCCCTGCTCGCGCTGTTGAGTGACGGGCCGAAGTACGGGCTGCAGCTTCGTCAGGAATTCGAGGACCGAACGGGCGAGGTGTGGCCGCTCAACGTCGGTCAGGTCTATACGACCCTGCAACGGCTCGAGCGTGACGGGCTCGTCGAGTCGGAAGGCGACGGCGACGAGGGCCCGCAGCGAGGTTTTCGAATCACGACCGAGGGTGCGGCGGAGCTGGCGACGTGGTTGCGCACGCCGCCGGACATGACATCGCCGCCGCGCGACGAGTTGGTCATCAAAGTCTTGGTCGCCCTACGGCTGCCCGGTGTCGACGTGCGCGACGTGGTGCAGCTGCACCGGCGGTACGTCGTCGAGCTCATGCAGCAGTGGACGCGTCTGAAGGACGACGCCGCCGAGCACGAGGTCGGCTTCTTGTTGGTCGTTGATGCAGAGTTGTTCCGGCTCGACTCGGTGATTCGATGGCTGGACGCTGCGGACGGTCGCCTCGCCCGCCTTGCGGCAGATCCACCGGCGCCGCCCGGACCTGCTTTGGCGCCTCGGTTGCGGCGAAGGTCGGGGGTGCGGCGATGAGCGCGCTCGAGCTGCGGAACGTTTCCAAGGTGTACGGCGAAGGCGCGAACGAGGTGCACGCGTTGCGCGGCATCGATCTCTCGGTCGAGTCGGGCGCGCTGGTGGCGGTGATGGGCCCCAGCGGTTCGGGGAAGAGCACGCTGTTGACGATCGCGGGAAGTCTCGAGATTCCGTCGGGCGGCGACGTCCTGATCGACGGAGTCACAGTGTCGGCGATGTCGCGCAACGACCGGGCCCGATTGCGGCGCCGGTCGATCGGCTACGTGTTCCAGGACTTCAACCTGCTGGCCGGCTTGAGCGCGCTGGAGAACGTCTGCCTGCCGATGGAACTCGACGGCATCAGCGCGCGCAAGGCTCGCGTCGCCGGGATGGAGGCGCTGGAGGAGCTCGGGCTCGCCGACCGCGCTTCGAGTTTTCCCGATGAGCTTTCGGGTGGAGAGAGACAACGCGTCGCGATCGCCCGCGCGGTGGTGGGGGATCGACACCTGCTTCTGGCGGACGAACCATCGGGTGCGCTCGATTCGGCGAACGCAGAGTCGGTGATCCGGCTCATCCGCGCCGCGTGTCAGCGCGGCGTGGCGGGCGTGGTGGTCACCCATGACGCGCAACTGGCGTCGTGGGCCGATCGGGTGGTGTTTCTCCGCGACGGGCGCGTGGTCGATCAGACCATGCCACCGGCCGGACCGGAGTCGCTGTTCGCGCCGGAAGCGAAATCGTGAGCCTGGCGCTCGAGGAGCGACCGCGGGAATTGAACACGCCGGGCTTCGGCGGCGGTCCGGCGCGCCGCGCGATCTTCCGTTGGTCGTGGCGGCTGTTCCGTCGTGAGTGGCGCCAGCAGATACTCGTGTTGGCGCTGATGGTGTTGTCCGTCGGGGCAACCACGGTCGGAGTGTCGCTCGCGTACAACGCCGGACTACCGCTCGACCCGACGATGGGCACCGCGACCGGTTCGATGACGCTCTCCGGTCCCGACCCCATCGATGTCGCGGCTGCGCAGCACGCGTTCGGCACGGTCGAGGAGATCGACCACCAGAGCATCCCGATCCCGGGATCCCTCGACGCGGTGGATCTCCGCGCGCAGGACCCCAGTGGTGGGTACGCGAGTTCGACCTTGCGTCTCGTCGCCGGGCGCTTTCCGACGGGCGCCGGAGACATCGCGATGACCGGTGATGCCGCGGCGTCGTTCAACGTGCACATCGGCGACCCGTTCGTCGTGAACGGCGTGACCCGCCACGTCGTGGGAATGGTCGAGAACCCCGTGAACCTGAGCGACGAGTTCGCGCTCGTCGCGCCGGGCCGGATCAACCGGCCGACCCAGGTGACCATCCTGTTCGACGCTTCCGGGAAGCAACTCGACACGTTCCGCCCGAGGGGGAGCCCGACGAGCATCGGAACTCGCTCGACGTTGAACAAGACCGCCGCCGCCGTGGTCGTCCTCGCGCTGGAGACCATCGGTCTGTTGTTCGTGGGTCTCGTTGCCGCCGCGGGTTTCGCCGTCATGGCTCAGCGTCGGCTCCGGGCGCTCGGCATGCTCGGCGCGCTCGGCGCAACCGACCGTCAGGTTCGCCTCGCGATGGTCGCGAACGGAACGGTCGTCGGGGCCGTCGGCGCCGTGACCGGAGCTGTCTTGGGCCTCGCCACGTGGATTGCGCTCGCTCCCCGCTTCGAGCACCTCGTCGAGCACCGCGTCGACCGATTCCACTTGCAGTGGTGGGCCATCGGGGGCGCAATGGTCCTGGCGGTCGTGACTGCCGTTGTCGCCGCCTGGTGGCCGGCGCGCTCGGCGTCCCGAGGGTCGGTCGTCGCGGCGCTGTCCGGGCGGCCGTCGCCACCCAAACCCGCGCACCGATTCGCCGGTGCCGGTGGCGTCTTGGTGGCCGCAGGGGTCGGGTGCCTCGCGTTCGCGCATCGCAACGACAACGCGCCGAACGCCTTCCTGATCGTCGCCGGGACGATCGCGACCACCTTCGGGATGTTGTCCCTCGGACCGCTGTTTATTCGAGGACTGGCGGCGATCGGACGACGGGCGCCGATCGCGTTGCGGCTCGCTTTGCGCGACCTGGCGCGTTACCAAGCCCGATCGGCGGCGGCCCTCGGAGCCATCAGCCTTGCACTCGCGATCGCGGCGACAGTCGCCGTCAGCGCCGCCGCGGCCGCGATTCCCCCCGCCGAGGCCAATCTTGCGAACAACCAAGCCATCCTCACGCTCGGCTCGGTCGGTGGCTCCGCACCCGGCAATGCGGCTGTCGCGACACCCGGCCCGACCGAGGCCGACGTGCAGGGACTGCAACCCCGCGTCGACGCGCTCGCCGCGTCGCTCCACGCGCGGGCCGTCATCCCGCTCGCCGCAGCCGTCGATTCCGCGTCGCCGACCGCGACCGACGTGACCGCCACGTTGGGCAAGGTGAGGACCGTGGCGCACGGAGGACGGCAGGGCGTCGAGATCTCCAACGAAATGCCGCTCTACGTCGCTACTCCCGCGCTGTTGAACTTCTACGGGATCAGTCCGAGCGAGATCAACGCGAACGCCGACGTCATCACCGGACGACGCGACCTCGGGGGTCTCGTGGTTATTGCACCCCGGGGCGGTGTCACGCGTTGCAAGGCGTCGCAACCTCGGTGCCGCGTGAACGGCGTCCAGCCAACGCCCGGCTCCGCCGCCCGCCAAGGTCCGGACGACTGGAACCCGATCATCCAGACCGTCAAGCTTCCGACGTACACCTCGGCCCCCGACACGCTGCTCACCAAGCACGCGCTCCAGGAATTCGGACTCGAGTCGGTGGCGGCGGGTTGGTTCATTCAGACCCGGTCGCCGCTCACCACGGCCCAGATCAGCTCGGCTCGCCACACTGCTGCCGTGGCCGGGCTCACCGTCGAAACTCGACAGAAGCAGGCGTCGAACGCGGGACTTCGCGACGGAGCCACCGCGGTCGGCCTCCTCGTTGCGCTGGGCGTGCTGGCCATGACCGTCGGCCTCATCCGTAGTGAAACTGCCAACGAGCTCCGCACGCTCGCGGCAACCGGAGCGACCAGCACCACGCGGCGCACGATCACCAGCGCCACCGCGGGCGCGCTCGCACTCCTCGGAGGAGTGCTCGGGACCGGGGGCGCATACCTCGCGCTTGTCGCCTGGCACCGAAGCGATCTGCATCCGCTGACGCGCGTGCCATATCTCGACCTCGCAGTCATCATCGTGGGCCTTCCGGTGTTCGCGATCGTCGGGGGCTGGCTCCTCGCCGGGCGCGAGCCGGTCTCGATCGCGCACCAACCACTCGAATGAACCCGCGAGCCCGTGCGGCACTGATATGTAGTTGACGCTTACGTAAGTGACGGCTTATACTCATCGAGTGGATGCTGCACTCAAGGCGTTGGCCGAGCCCCGGCGGCGGGAGATCCTCCGATTGGTGTGGATGCGCGAGCTGCCGGCCACGGATATCGCCGATCACTTCGGCGAGGTCACCCGTTCCGCGATCTCGCAGCATCTCGCGGTCCTCAAGACCGCGGGCTTGGTGACCGAGCGCCGCGACGGGACGCGCCGCTTGTACCGCGCGGATAGGAACGAGATGAAGAAGCTGCGCAAGTTCCTCGACGAGTACTGGACGTCGGGGCTGGAGCGACTCCGTGACGTCGCCGAAGCCGCCCAACGAGACAAGGAGAAGCGCTGATGGCTGAGCTCGTGCGCGAGATCGTGATCGAGGCGACACCAGAGACGATCTGGCCGTTCCTCACCGAACCCGACGAGCTCGTCCAGTGGCACGGCACCGTCGCCGAGATCGACCCCCGGCCCGGCGGCATCTACCGCGTGTTCGTCGCCGGTCAGTTCCAATCGGCGGGGGAGTACGTCGAGGTCGTTCCCATGGAGAAGGTGGTCTTCACTTTCGGCTGGGAAGCAGACGGCCACCCGATCCCGCCCGGATCGACCACCATCGCGATCACGCTGCATCCCGAAGGCGCCAAGACCCGCGTGCGGCTGGTGCACTCGGGCCTTCCGGACGACGCGGTCGACGACCACGGCAAGGGTTGGGCGCATTACCTCGAACGGCTCGCGGTGCGCGTCGCGGGCGGGGACCCGGGACCCGACCGCGGGTCCGCGGGCGAGGCCTGACGGACACTCGTGCGACGTTGCGCTCCGCGCGCACGACGAGCGGAGGGACGGCCTTGACCGTCATCGCGCCCTCGTCGGCTCCCGGACTCACGCCCTCGATGTGGAACGTCATCGTTGGCGGGGGCCACGCCAAGCTGCTGTAACGACAAGAGAGAAGGACAATGACCGATCACAAGACCGGAACCCGTGAAGAGTGGCTTGCAGCCCGGCTGGAGCTGCTCGACGCCGAGAAGGCGCTGACGCGGCGGAGCGACGAACTGGCCCGCAAGCGACAGGAGTTGCCGTGGGTTCGAATCGACAAGGCGTACCGCTTCGAGACCGACGACGGCACGGCGTCCCTCGCTGATCTCTTCGGCGGACGCTCGCAGCTCCTCATCTATCACTTCATGTTCGGGCCTGACTACACGGCCGGCTGTCCGTCCTGCTCGGCGATCGCGGATGGCTTCGACGGCTCCGTCGTCCACCTCGCGAATCACGACGTCACGCTNNGCGGATGGGCTGGAGCTTCCCCTGGGCGTCTTCGTCCGACAGCGACTTCAACTACGACTTCCAGGCGGCGCACACCAAGGAGGAATGGGAGTCGGGAGCCGTCGAGTACAACTTCCGCCCGATGGACCTTCGGCCGGCGGCCGGTGAGGAAAGTGCCGGGCTCGACGAATTCGCATCGAGCATCGTCGGTACGGACTGGCCGACCTACAGACGCGAGGGGCCCGGCATGAGCGCGTTCGTGCTCGAGGACGGCGTCGTGTACCACACCTACTCGGCATACGCGCGTGGGCTGGACGGCATCTGGGGCATGTACCAGTGGCTCGACCGCGCGTCACTCGGTCGCAACGAGACCGGTTTCTGGTGGCGCCGCCACGACGAGTACGACGGCTAGTGACGCGGGCGGAAGGCTGCGCCACCTACCTCACCGCTGCGTTCAGGCGCCGGGGGCGCCGCGGTATCGGCGTGACGGGGTGTTCGACGTCGGTCGAGGAGGTTCGGCGGCGAGGAACGTTGGGCCAGAACCATCGCGCGTGTTTCGCGCGGTCAGTCTGACCAGCCAAAACAGTTCGCAATCGTCCGTCGTGATTCGTCTCGGGCGTACTTGCAAGCAGGGGTCGGCGGTTCGAGCCCGCCGGCGCCCACGGTTGAGCCGCGGACCGGAGCGCCCGCTCCCGCGCACGGGACGGTCGTCCTGCGCAGCAACGGCTCGTTCACCTATACGCCCGACCCGGCCTACTCCGGATTCGACTCGCATGGACTACCTGGGTTCCTAACAGCGGGGCCCGGAGGAATCGAGACCGCTGAGATCACCGTCGGCGGCCCGCCGATCGGCGGCTGAGATCACGATCAGGGCGAGGCCTTGGTTCCGGCACTGCTCCTCGTGGATAATGGTCACCAGGCGTCGATGCGGGACGGAGCGGGGATTATGAAGCGCAAGGCGAGGGAGCGCCGACCCGCGAGGCCGTGGTCGCTCGGTTCTCGCGTGACTCGCGGTGTGGTTGTTGCCCTCGTCCTCGGATCGCTCGTCGCGGTTGGACCTCCCGGTCGATCCGCGCACGCGGTCAGCACGAAACCGAACATCTTGTTCATCCTGACCGACGACCAGCGCTCCGACGCGGTGCCGCAGTTACCGAAGCTGAACGCGCAGCCGTCGTGGATGCGGTTCACGCGAGCTTTCGTGGAAGAGCCTCAATGCTGTCCTTCGCGTTCGACGATCTTCACGGGGCGCTATTCGCATCACACCGGCGTCGACACGTTGGAGAGCGGAGCGAAGCTCGACGAGAGCCGGACGATCGCGACGATGCTGCACTCGAGCGGCTATCAGACCGGCTTCCTCGGCAAGTACCTGAACGGCTACCCGTTCGGTCGTGGAGACTACGTGCCGCCCGGGTGGGACACCTTCGAGGCCTACGAAGGTGCGACGGACTACTACAACTACGTCTTCAACCGCAACGGCACGCGGGTGTCCCACGGCGCGGCCCCTTCGGACTACTCGACCGACGTGTGGACTTCCGAGGCCCGCCGTTTTCTCAGCCATACGGACCCGGCGAAGCCGTTCTTCCTCGAGGTTGCGTACAACGCTCCGCATCGCGCATCGACTGGCGACCCCGTTCCCGCTCCGCGCGACGTCGGGTCGTGTGCAAATGTGCCGTTCCCGGTTCCGCCGAGCTTCAACGCCGACGACAAGAACAGCGAGCCGGCATGGCTGAAGGCGGAACCACGCGTCGGCTTGTACGACATGGCGCGCCAGCGCCGAGCGACCTGCGAGACGCTCCGCGCCGTCGATGACGGTGTCGTCGCGATCATGAACCAGCTCGCGCTTGCCGGTCGGCTTGCCAATACGTACGTGGTGATCATGTCCGACAACGGCTACGAGTTCGGTGAGCACAAGCTCTTCGGCAAGGGCGACCTCTCCGAGGAGTCGGTTCGCGTGCCGCTGATGGTGCGGGGCCCCGGTGTGGTTCCCGGTACGACCGCTCGCCTCACGAGCAACGTCGACCTGGCCCCGACCTTCGTGGAATGGGCCGGAGCGCAGGCACCGACCGGGTTCTTCGACGGCGCGTCGTGGGCTGCCACGGCGCGCGGCGACCCGCGGGCCACCCAGCCCGGCGAGGTGCTGTTGCGGGGCTGCCGGAGCGGGCGGGACATGACGCCCCACCCGTGCGGTGGCTACCCGGTCGACATGGGCATGAACTGGGGTCTGCGCACCGCGAACTACGAGTACGTCGAGTACCCGAACGGCGAGCGGCAGCTGTTCGACGTTGTGCACGACCCCTATGAGATGAGCAACCTGGCATCGGACCCGGCGACGCTCGGCATCCGCCAGTACTTGCACTCGAGGATCGTCGCCCGGCGCGGCTTCTAGTTCGATGCCGCGGGACGGCGTAATCGGGCCGAATGGTGCACCGTCGGCGGGCTCGCGCCGGTTCATTGGCCTCAGCACTGCTCTCGGCGCCGCCGATAGAGCCCTGTGCTGCGAGAACCTGATGTGCGCCCTCCAGCGCGCCGCGCACGACTGCGCCGGGTGGCAGGACGTCGCACCGGGGGTCGGTGTGTCGGTGAACGTGTCGCCGCGGCAGTTCGACAGTCGTTCGGTCGTGGAGGTGGTCGAGAGCGCGCTCCGCGAGACGGGTCTCGCGCCTTCGCTGCTCGGGCTCGAGATCACCGAGTCGGTGCTCGTCGACGACGCCGACGAGACCATTGCCCTGCTGAACGAGCTGAAGTCGCTCGGCGTTCGTCTCGCGCTCGACGACTTCGGAATCGGATACAGCTCCCTCACCTATCTACACCGGCTTCCGATCGACGAGCTCAAGATCGATCGGTCGTTCGTCGCCGTACTCGAGGACGAGGGCTCCGACCTCGTGCTGTTGCAGATCATGGTCCAGCTCGGCCGGCGTTCGATCTGAAGGTCATCGCCGAAGGAATCGACACCGACCGGAAGCTGCGGCGGATCCAACGGCTCGGTTGCCACTTCGGCCAGGGATATCTCTTCGCCCGACCCGCTCCCTTCGACCAGGTGATGCGTCGGTTCCGGGAGTCTCGCGAGCCGGGTTCGGTCGGAACCACTCCGATGTGACGGCCGCGTGGGAGCCCTCGCGCCGGACCGTGCGATCATGACCACTTGCGACTCGTCCTGCTCGGCGCGCCGGGATCCGGCAAAGGCACCCAAGGTCACCTTCTGGCCGAACGTCTGGGCGTGCGCCACGTCGCGAGCGGAGAGCTGCTGCGCGCCCACGTCGCGGCCGAGAGCGAGCTCGGCGTAGAGATCACCGCCCGGCTCGCGCGGGGTGATTTCGTTCCCGACGACGTCGTTCTCGCAATCGTGTGCGAAGCGGTCACCGCCGCGTGCGAGTCCGGCCGTGGATACATCCTCGACGGGTTCCCGCGCACGCGGGCGCAAGCGGAGCGCGCCTATGAGCTCGCCCGGCCGAAGGGAATCGAGGCCGAGGCGGCTGTGTACCTCGCGCTGGCCGACGACATCGCGCGCCGCCGGCTTGCGAGCCGAGCGCGCGCCGGCCGGGTCGACGACGCCGACGGCGGGGTGATCGAGCGCCGGCTGGAGCTCTTCCACGCCAACACCCGCCCGATCCTCGAGTTCTACGAAGCGCGCGGCATCCTCGTCACGGTCGACGCCGCGGAGCCGGTACCTGTAGTGACCGAGACGATCATCGCCGCGCTGGAAGCGACGGCGGGTAGCGACAAATAGCTATCGGCACCACTTCTGCTCGGCGGTCACAGGGTCGGTGGGGATGCGCAACGTCGTGTTGTCGACGCTGTGCCGGATGTTCGAGAAGAAGCGGCCCGGAGTCATCTTCGCGTCCACCGCGTCGAGCAACCCGGGGATCGGGCCGCAGGAAAGCGCGCGCCGGGCCGCGTCGTCCTTCGAGTTGTTCGTTGCCGTGATCGCGCCGAAGCGCGCGTCGTACCACGCTTCGTCGATCTGCTTGCGATGGCCGGCGGCGCGCCCGGGAACGGGCGCCGTGCGCGCCGCTAGCGGTTCCGCGAGCCCGCCGATGTCGACGACCCAGATGCGCCGGCCCGCGTCGTACGCGGGCACACCGATCGAGCCGAGGGTCAACACGAACGCGTGCGGATCGAGCGCGGGGAGCGGATGCTTGTCGGCAACCTTGAAATAGCCGCGCACTCCACGGTCGTATGCGGCCGCGGCCTCGTATCCGTTCAGGCCGAACTGGATGTCGGTCGGATGGAGCGTCGCGTGCGACGCGGCGCGAAAGTCGGTGATGGGGCTGAGGATGAACGACCTGGGGTTCGGCGGGGGTCGGAACGCGACGATGCTCACGATCGCCCATACGGCCGCGAACGCGTTGATGCCGATGACGGCCAGCGTCCGGCGGGTGACCGCGATCGTCGGGACCGAGATCGACGCCGGCAGCGCGAGCGCGAAGAACGCGGGAAGCAGTAGCCGACCGTGCATGTAGTCGCCGCCGACGGCGGTGATGTAGAGCGCGTGAACGAGAGCGGCCGCGAGCATGGCCGCAGTGGCGATCGCGAGCCGGCGGTCGCGGTTGGCGAGAGAGCGGTAGGCGACGGTCGCCGCGATCAATATCGCGGTCAGCCACAGCCGGTAGGGCCCGATGAAATTCCGGGCGTAGTCCCAACCCTGACCGAAGTGCAGTCCGCCCGCGTCCTTGGCGAGTGCAGTCGTGGGGACGAGCATCGCGTAGTAGCCCATGCGGAAGATCTGGTAGGCGAGCGGCAGCGCGAAGATCGCGACGACGTCGAACACGATTCGCCGTGGGCGCACGAGCATGAACCACGCGACCAGTACGCAGAGCATCATCAAGCCGAGATCCGGACGCACGAGCGGCGCGAGTCCGAGCACCACGCCGAAACCGAGGCGCTTCCGCCCGCTGATCTCCGCCGACCGCGCGGCATGGACGAGCACGAGCCACGCCGCCGCGATCCACAGCCACACGAGGCCCATTTCCAGTCCCGAGGTCGAGAAGTCCCATACGACCTTCACCACCGCGACGAGGATCAGCCCGACCGGGACGACGATGCCGTTCTCGTCGCGGTGTAGGAGCCGAGTTGCCTTGCCCGCGACCGCGAAGGCGGCGACCGCCGCGCCCAGGCTTGCGAGCAGCGCGATCCATTCCATGCTCGTGAACACGCCGAACAGCGCGCGGCCCACGACGAGCGCGACGATCCACAACGTGCTCGTCGAGGCCTCGACGCGTTCGCCGGCGTTGAAGACCGGACCGTGGCCGGCGAAGATCTGGTCGACGATGCGCAGGTTGATGAACGCGTCCTCGTCCATCCAGCGGTGCTGCCAACCGCCGACCGCGATGATGAGCGCGGGAAGGTATGCGGGCGCGGCCAGGCCGAGTCGGGCCCAACGCGACGGCCGCCGTTGCACGTCGGGTTCGTCGTTCTGGTCGGAAGCGAGCAGCGTGGTCACCGCGCGGCTCCGAGGCTTTCGGTCAGGATCCAGCGCGCGGCCCAGGTTGCGGCCGTCGGCGTGAAGTGGTGGCCGTCGGGCCGGGCGTGCAGTCCCTCGACGCGGTCGGGGCACGGAGTTCCGCTCGGGCACAGCTTCGTCGCGAGGTCGACAAGGGAGACGTCGCGACGGTGGCGCGCTTGGAAGCGGCGCAGCAGCGCGTTCAGGCGCACGTAGCCGTCGTTGTCGGCCTTCAGGCTCGTGGTCTGCGTGCCCTGGGCGGGGTTGGGCGCGGGCCCGGCCTCCGTGATCAGTACGACGCGCGCGCCGCCGGCGGTGAGGCGCGCGAGTGCCGCGTCCATGCGCGCCATGATCTCCTTCTCCCCGGCGGGCGTCCCCGCCACGACCGTGTGGCCGTCGACCACGAGGTCGGACTTCTCCCAGATGCTCATCCATATGACGATGGTCGGCCGGGCGCGGGCAAGTGCCTTGCTCACGTCGGAGTCGACGAGCTCGGGACAGCGCGACGAGTGGGGTGTGATCGCTTCGTTGCGGGTCGTCGTGATCTGTCCGCTCGCGACACCGCATCCGAAGACGGAGCCCTGGTCGGTCGCGATGCCGGCCGCGTCGCCGGCCGCTTTCAGGCCCGGCCACAGGCTGCACGCCGTCGAGTCGCCGACGAGCAGGATGCGTTGGTTGCGAGCGGACGCGGGCAGTGAGAGCGGGCCCATCTTGGCGGCCGCGGCGATCGCCTCGCTCGTCTCGCTCGGGCGCGGCGTGCCGCACAGCAGCGGGTCGCCGTAGCCCCAGATGAACCCGGGCGGTGCGGTTGCGCCCACGGCGGAGGCCGTGATGATCGCAACCATGATGGCAACCGCGGGCGCGAAGGCGGCGGCCGACAGGCGCAGGGTCCACGTGCGCTCGCGGATCGGACGCTCGACGAGGTAGTACGACGCGATCGCGGCCGCGAAGGTGACGCCGAGGCGGAGAACGTTGAGCGTGTTGGTTCCGACGTGCACCCGTGACGGCACCAGCCAGACGTCGATCGGCCAGTGCCACAAGTACAAGCCGTAGGAGATCCGGCCGATCCACGCGAGCGGTTGTGTCGACAACAGCGCCGAAACCGGTCCGGGCTGCACCACACCCGCGATCAGCAGTGCGACCACTCCGGCGAACAACGCCGAGCCGCCGCGGTAGTAGCTCGCGGCGGTCCCCGACGCGCCGTGCGCGGCGACGAGCACCGCGACGATTGCCGGGACCGCGGCGACCGCGAGCGCGCGTCGCGCCCGCGCGCTCGGTTTCCACGCGAGCAGCAGCAGCGCGAGCAAGGCACCGATGAGCAGTGTGTGCGCGCGGGCGTCGGTCGCGTAGTACGCACCGGACGGATCGCCGGGGTGGAACCGCAGCGCCATGGAGACGATCGATCCCGCGGCACCGAAGACACACACCCAACCGAGCACGCGTGTCGATCCGCGGCCGAGGCGCAGGCACGCGAGCACCACCAGCGGCCACAGGAGGTAGTACTGCTCCTCGATCGCGAGCGACCACATGTGGCGCAGCGGGGACGCGGCGGAAAACAGTTGGAAGTAGCCCTGCCGGTCGAGGATGAAGCGCCAATTCGCGACGTAGAACAGGCTCGCGAACATGTCGTCGCGCACGCTGTTGCGCTCCCACGGCACGACGGCGCGATGCGAGTACACCGCGACGAAGGCCAAGACCAGCAGGAGAGCGGGGAGCAGGCGGCGCGCCCGGCGCGCCCAGAACGCGGCGAATCGCACCGTGGACTCGCGCCGGAACTCCAGCACGAGCAGCGTCGTGATCAGGAACCCGGAGAGCACGAAGAACGTGTCGACGCCGAGGAAGCCGCCCTTCGCCCACGAGTAGTCGTAGTGATACGCGATGACCGACAGCACGGCGACCGCGCGCAGGCCGTCGAGCGCGGCGTGATAACGGAAGCCGGTTGCGGTCGAACTGCGCTCGGGCACCTCGGTGGCGGGCTCCCACTCCGCCGTGGGCGCGGCGCGGCCCGCCGTCTCGGTCCCCTCGATCACGAGGCAGAGGTTACGGGAGCGACAGGTTGGTGAGCCTCCACGCGCGGACGTCGACGTTTCGAAGCCCGAATCTCCGGCGCGCGCGGCACTAGGTTTGCCCGCCGTGACCCGATTCGGGCGTGTGCTGCTCGTCATCATCGCGGTCGCGTTCGGAATCCGTGTCGCGTACGTCGCGATCGCGAAGGCGGGTCCGTGCCCGCTCGTACTGGCCGACGGCAGGCACGTGGGCAGCTCTCCGAGCAAATGCCTGAGAGGCGACGAGCTCTTCTACAACGCGGAAGCGAACTACGTGGCGGCCGGCCACGGCTTCAACGAGCCGCTGTCGGCGTTCATCCATCCCGGTGTCCCGCCGCCGCCGGCCGCCGATCATCCGCCGCTCACCGTTGTGGTGCTCGCGCCCGTGTCGTGGCTCGTCGAACACGCGCCGCTCTCGTGGATCATCAAGGAGCCGCTGCACGATCACGTACGCGAGCACCGCTACACGATGGTGCTGCTCGGAACGTTGCTCGTCGGACTCGTCGGCCTGCTCGGTCGACGGGTCGGCGGCGATGCGGTCGGTCTCGTCGCGGCCGCGATCGCGGCGGTGAGCCCGACGATCTGGGTCGAGGACGGGCTGGTGATGTCGGAGACCCTCACCGCGCTGACCGTCGTGGGCGCGATGCTGGGTGCGCTGTGGTGGCGCGATCGACCGAGTTGGCGACGCGCCGCGGTTGTGGGAGCCGTTTGCGGTCTGGCCGCGCTCGCACGCGTCGAGTTCGTCCTGCTCGTACCGCTGCTCGCGATCGTCGTCGCGTGTTCACTGCCGCAGCCCCGGGCGGTGCGGTGGAGGCAGGCGCTCGTCGCGCTCGCCGCCGCGCTCGTCGTGATGGCGCCGTGGGTGGGCTTCAACCTCGCGCGGTTCCACGATCCGACGTTCATCTCGACGAACGACGGTCTGACCCTGGCCGGCGCGAACTGCGATGCGATGTACCAAGGCCGGGCAACCGGCTTCTGGACGCTCCAGTCGTGCGCCGACAACCCGCCGCCCGGTGACCAGTCGCAGGTGGCCGGCGCGTTTCGCCGCCGGGGACTCGACTACATGAAGGGGCACGCGTCACGAGTTCCCCTCGTCGTCCTGGCGCGCCTCGGCCGCACTTGGAGCCTCTTCCGTCCGCTCGACATGGTGAAACTCAACACGGGTGAGGATCGCGAGGAATGGGTGACGCGTCTCGGCCTCGTCGCGTACTACCCGACGTTGCTGCTCGCGGTCGGTGGTGCGGTGGTGCTCTGGCGACGTCGGGCGCGAGCCGCGTGGTGGGTGCTCGTCGTGCCGGCGATCATCGTGACGCTCAACACGATGATCACCTACGGGCAGACCCGCTTTCGGGCGGGCGCGGAACCTTCGCTGGCGTTGCTCGCCGCGGTCGGGGCCGTCGCGATCGTCCGGTGGTTGCGAGGCCGCGGCCGACGCGGGATCGCCGCGCCGGACGTCACACCGTGACGGCCTGGAGATTCGGTTCGTCGTCGAGCGCGACGTTGGAGTGCCGCGTTGCCGCCGGCAGCCTCGTGAAGGCGACGACCGCGATCGCGTAGGCGCCGAGCGCCGCGTACTGCACCGCGCGGAAGCCCAGCGCCATCGACAGGATCGTGGTGAGCACGGAACCGATGACGGAGAAAAAGCCGTTGACGGCCCAGCCCCACGCCACGTACTCCTCGCCGTGCTCGGTCAGGGACGCGATCCGTCCGAGTCCGAGGGGCATGAACATACCGAGGCAGAGGCCGAGCGGGGTGAGGATCGCGCCCGCGAAGACGACGCGGACCGCGAGACCGGTGGAGAGCAATCGCCCGTCGAGGATCGACGGGAGCGCGAGCTCGTAGAACAGCGTGAGCGCGGCGAGTATCGCGAGGAGGATCGGCACCGCGGTGCGAGCCCGATCGACGAGCCTGCGGCTGAGGAGTGCACCGACGCCGGTCGACAGGAGGATCGCGGCGAGAGTGACGGTCAGCGAATAGGTCGGGTAGCCGAGGAATTGCACCAACCGCTGGATCATCGTGATCTCGAAGAACATGAATCCGAGACCGAGCGCGGCGAAATAGACAGCTGACGTGCCCTTCGCCGGCAGGGCGCGCCACTTCTTGCGCACCGCGAAGAACGGCGCCAACAGGAACACCGCCGCGTACAGCGCCGCGATCGCGAGGAGCAGGAGGAGTACGCGTTCACCTATCGCGTCTTCCGGGTCGCTGTTCTTGAGCGGTTGCCCGATGTGGGCGAGCACGTCGCGAAAGCGCGAGAAGTGCCAGAAGTAGGGAGCGTCGTCGTAGACGGGAGTGATGTTCTTGGTCGAGTGCGACACGATCGCCGCGACCTGCGCGTTCGATCCCGACGCCAACTGGCTCACGATGCCGTTGTTGATGTCGTGGCCCGGCGCCGCGTACGGGTGCTGCTCGGGCAGGTGTGCGATGCCACCGAGGAACCGATCGGTTTCGGCCTTGGTGAACGCGGTGCGCTTGACGACGATGGTCGAGAACGCGCCCGACTTGGTGAGCTGCGCGGCGACGAGCAGGTGATTGTTGGGGTCGCGGACGCCGAGCTCCTCGAGCGCCTTGCGCGCGGTGACGACGTAGCGGCTCGTCCGGTTCGGAGTGTCGAAGTTCAGCTCACCGAACTGCACCACCATGATGCCGTTGTCGGTGAGGTGCTGGAGTGTCGTCTTGATCATCTGCGTGGTGTACAGGTAGCTCTCCGAGAGCACGAACGCGCCCGACGACGCCGCATTCGTCGCCGCGTAACTGTCGGGCGCGACGTACCAGGTGAGGTCGTACTGCGCGTTGGTGCGCGCGAGATACGAGCGACCGTCGCCTTGGTGGAGGTGCACCGCGGGTTGCTGGGGGAGATGGCCCGTGTAGTCGGCGAAGCGATTCGTCAGCAACGAGACCGTCACGGGGTTCAGCTCGACGGCTTCGATGTTCGGCGCCTTGTTGTAGAGCGAGGCCAGGATCTCGTTGCCGCCGGCCGAGCCGATGATCAGCTCGCGCGCGGGGGGTTTTCCGAGTACGTCGAACGGGATCGCGCGCGGGTCTTTCGCGTAGAACCCGAGCGACGCGGGGTTGCCGTCGAACCGCCGGATGCCCGAGCCGAAGGTGCCGTCGTGGACCAAGAGATAGTTGGACGTGTCGGGTCCGAGCTGTACGACGTCGACGCGGAACACCGGCCCCCACGCCGAGTAGAGCGTGACCGGGGTGTAGAGCTTTCCGTCCTCGGTTCGCACGTCGGGCAGGGCGTTCGTGGCGACGACCGTGACTACAAGCACGATGCTCGTGATCGCGGCGAAGCCGAAGAGCAGTGATTTCGGCGCCGACGACGCCAACCCCACGACCGCGAAGATCAGGGCCGCGAGCATGACGACGCGCGGCGGCCCCAGGCGCGTGATCAAGGGGATCGCCAAGAGGCAGCCGAGTCCGGCGCCGACGAGATCGGAGAAGTACATGCGACCGATGCCGTCGCCGGCCCGGCCGAGGAGCACGGCGACGATGATCCCGAACGCGATGAACGTGGCAAAGATCGCGAAGCAGATGACGCCGAGCCGGAACAGGTTGGTGAACGACGCTCGCGAGCCGTAGTCCCAGATCGCGATCGTGTTGACCCGCATCTTCGCGACCACGAGATAGCCGAGCGCGATGCTGACCGCGCCCCAGATCGAGCACACCGCGATGATGCGCTCGGTCGTCCAGCGCCGCACCGGGGAGAACACCGCCACGAACACGCTGCCCGAGCCGATGCCCAAGAGCGCGAGCCCGATCACCAGGTAGGTGTAGTAGTACCAGAGCTTGAAGGAGACGATCCGGGTGTAACCGACCTCGAGCAGGAGCCCCGCGAGACTGACGAGCAGGATCGTGAGCCAGCGCGGCACGCGGGTGTCGGCACCGCCCCTTGCGGGCGTGCCGGAGCTGACCGCGCTCATGTCAGTTCCCCCCGAGCCGTGTTCGACTGGTCGTCCAGACTTTGGAAGCGGCGATGGTACCAACCCCATGAGGACATGACCGTTACCGAACAACGAGTGCCCCGCGCGGCTGAGGACGCGTACGTCGGCGGGCTCGACGGCCTGAGGGCGATCGCGGTCGCGGCCGTCGTCGTCTTTCATTTCGCGCCGTCGGTCCTGCCCGCAGGTTTCCTCGGCGTCGACGTGTTCTTCGTGGTCTCGGGCTTTCTCATCGCGCGGCTCGTCACCCGGGAGATCGAGCGAACGGGCTCGGTGTCGCTGGGAAATTTCTGGGCGCGGCGCGCCCGCCGGCTCCTTCCCGCGCTCGCGACGCTCACGGTCGTCGTGTTGTGCGCGGCCGCGATCAGCTTTTCGAACGCCGAGCTCCACGACCTGCGCGCGCAGGCCCTCGGCACGTTGTTCTACTGCGCGAACTGGGTGATCATCTTCGCCAAGGGCAACTACTTCGGCAATCTCGGGCGGCCGTCGCCCTTCTTGCACATGTGGACGCTGGCCGTCGAGGAGCAGTTCTACCTGGTTCTGCCGCTCGCGCTGTTCGCAGCTCGGCGCGTGGTCGTCCGGCATCCGTTCCGGACGGCGACGATCGCTCTGGTCGGAGCCATCGCGTCGACGGTGTGGATGGGTGTGCTCGTGTCGCCGACCGGCGATCCGACCCGCGCGTATCTCGGGAGCGATTCACACGCGATGGGCCTGCTGGTGGGAGTCGCGCTCGGCGTGCTCGCGGGCGCCGGCGAACCGTGGGAGGTGTTCACGCGCTGGGCGCGTTCCAATACAACGGCGGCGCGCACGGTTCCCCTCCTCGCCGCCGCATCGCTCGTAGCAATCCTCGTGACGATGCGCGTCACCCGGGATCGCACCCTTGCGCTCTACCGCGGCGGTTTCCTCGTGTTCGCGGTGCTGTGCGCGGTGATCATCGCGGTCGTCGTGGCGGTACCGACTGCACCGATCGCGCGTTTGCTGCGCGCGCCCTGGCTCGTCGCGATCGGGCTCCGCTCGTACTCCCTGTACTTGTGGCACTGGCCCGTGCGCGTGTTCGTCACGCCCCGTCCGGGATTCGACGGGGTGTTTCTGTTCGGCGTCAGGGTCGTCATCTCGATCGTGCTCGCCGAGCTCTCGTTCCGTTTCGTCGAGCAACCCTTCCGAGTCGGGAAGGTTGCCCGGCGCTCGGGCAGCCGGGGCGCGATCGCATACTTCGCGGCGCTCACGCTCGTTGCCGCCGTGCTCGTCACGACCGTCGCCGCGCCCAAGCCGCTCCCGCCGAGCAATCTCACCAAGCTGAACACACTCAGCGGGAACCACGACGCGAAGGCATTGCGCGTCGACCTGTTCGGCGACTCGACCGCGCTGGTGCTCGGATACGGCGGCGCACTTCGAGCGCGCGAGCTCGGCATCTCGGTCGGCGGCGACGCGGAGTTGGGCTGCGGCATCGTGCGGAGCGACCACGTCTCCGACGGGCGCGTGCTCGCGAATCCCAAAGAGTGCGACGGCTGGCAAGCGCGCTGGCGTGCGTCGATGCGCAACGATCCCGGCGCTCGCCTCGCACTCATGGCCGGCGCGTGGGAGGCCCTCGATCAGCAGACCGCATTCGGCGTCATTCGGTTTGGCACGAGCGCGTGGACCGATCTCATCGCGCTGTCGTTGCGGACGGCGCTCCAAACGCTCACAGCCGACGGGCGGACCGTGTACCTGTTCGAGGTGCCGTGCTACGGCGCGGGGAACGCCAACGACCGGATGCCCGAGCGCAGCGACCCACGGCGCATTGCCGCGCTCAACGAGATCTTCGCGACCGTCGCGCGATCGATACCCAAGGTGCAGATCGTCGACTGGCGAACACTCGTGTGCCCGGGCGGCCATCGCGTCGAGAGCGTCGGAGGTGTGCATCTCTGGCAGCCCGACGACCAGCATCTCACCTCCGCCGGCGCGGTCGTCGTCTGGAAGTGGTGGCTGCCCCGACTGCGGTCGTCGTCGCCCTGAGACGGACGCCGGCGCGTCAGCGCCGTGAACGGCCTTTGAGGACCCGGTCGCGGAGCGCCCACCACGTGACGAGCGCAAGCTCCTCCGCGCCCACCCCCAACGACATCTTGGAGTGACCGCGCACGCGGTCGGTGAACGTGATCGGCACCTGCGCGATGTGGTCACCGTGCTTCCAGACGCGGTAGCAGAGCTCGATCTGGAAGCCGTAGCCCTTGGAGCGCGTCTGCGCGTAGTCGGCCGACTCGAGCGTGTCGGCGCGAAACGCCCGGTAACCGGACGTCGCATCGCGAATCGGGATGCCGAGCACGAGCGTTGCGTAGCGGTTGCCCCACTTCGAGACGGCCCGCCGGTACCAGGGCCAGTGGGGGATCGAGCCGCCGGGAACGTACCGGGAACCGATCGCGACATCGGCGCCGCGCTCGATCTCGGCGAGGAGCTGCGGCAGTGCGGCCGGATCGTGCGAGAGGTCGGCGTCGATCTGCACGACGACGTCGTACCCGCGGTCGATGCCCACCGCGAAGCCCGCGCGGACGGCGTCGCCGATGCCGATCTTGCGCGGCCGCCGCAACACCTCGATGTGCCCGAGCCGTGCGCCGACCTCGTCGACGAGATCCGCCGTACCGTCGGGGCTGTTGTCGTCGACGACGAGGATGTCGGCGTCGGGCACGGCCTCACGCGCGCGGTGCAGGAACTCCACGATGTTCTCCGACTCCTGATAGGTCGGAGTCACGACGAGCGCGCGCACAGAGCCGGAAATGTATCTTGGGACCGGCGGTCAGTGGCACTTCTTGAACAGCTGGTACAGGTCGAGATACGTGCCGACCCGGCAGAAGTCGCGGGCGAGGATCTTCTCGGACGCGTCGGATCCGACCTTGCGGGAGTCGTTGGGCTCCGACCAGTCCTCCCAGATCGCGGAGAGGATCACGACGTCGGCCGACTCGAGATCCTGCGGAAGACGCGAGTTGTTCGCGTTGGCGACGCCCGGGTCCATCTCGATGTAGTAGGTCGCCGGAACGAGGTCGGGGAGCATGTAGTAGAGGTACGCGTCGCTGTAAGGGGTCTTGCGCAGGTTCACGGGTCCGACGAAGAGCCGTTGTCCGGGTTTCGAGATCCGCGCCGCCGCGGCGATCACCATGTTCGCCGCGGCCGCGCGGTCGGGCTTGCCGTAGTAGAAGACGCGGCCGTCGTGTTCGATCTTGTACGAAGCGCGATGGATGCCGAACGTCTGGAGCGAGTAGTCGGCGTACGTACTGATCGTGAAGGCGGGGATGACGAACGCGAGCAGCGCCAGGATCGACGCGACCGAACCGAGCGCGAGGCGCCGGACGGGCACCGTCGGAGCGTGCTTTCGGGCGAGCTCGTACAACGCGATCGGAACGAACGCGAAGACCACACAGCTCACCCACGCGAAATGTCCGGAGTCGACGCGTTGCAACGCTTGCGGAAGGATGCCGGCGCCGAAGAGCCCGACGACGAGAAGGGTTCGCGCCGTGATCGACTCGGGATCCGCGCGCGTCGCGCGCCAACCTTGCCGGAGCACGAGCGCGATCGCGCCGAGGAGGAGGAAGAACCACAGGAAGAGTTGGTGCGGACGCGCGAGGGCCGGGAGCGGCCACGACAACTGGGCGAGCGCGCCCGCCCGTTGGAGGAAGCCGTCGAGATGCCCCCACGAAGGAGGGACCGGCAGGCTCCTTCCACCGCGGAGCCGGAACACCGGATCGATCACCATGCCCTGGAACACGTGTCCGGGACCGGCCGTCGCGATGTGAATCGAATACGGCAGGATGCCGATGACGAGGCCGGCGCAGAGGCGCGAGATGCGCGCCCGCGGCATGCCCCACGCGAGTGCGAGCGTCGCCAGACCGACGCCGAGCACGAGGTCGAGGCGGAACAACACCGCGATACCGAGCAGCAATCCCGCGACCAGCGCCCATCGCTGTGCGCCGCGATCGTCGCGGTCGGCGCGCGCCTCGACGCCGGCCGCCAGGCCGCACACCGCGAGACCGACACCGCCGACCCACGCCAACGCGGTCAGGCCGAACGGGATGATGATGAGTCCCGACGTCACCGCCGCGGCGACGGCCAGCACTCGACCCCATCGGCGCGCGAGAGCGTAGATCCCGAACACGATCGCGAGCTGCTGCACCAGGCCGAACCCGCGCTCGCTGAGCAGCGAGACGCCGAACACCTTGAACACCCCCGCGAGCGCCCACAAGCTGCCCGGTCCGTACAGGTGCAGGAAGTCGCGGTTGGGTATCGCGCCCTTCAGGACCTGCTCGGGGAACACGAGCATGAAGCCCTCTTCCATGGGCGGGCCCGGCGCGCGCAACAGACCGCGCAGCGGTAGCGCGAATACGAGCGCGACGATCGCCAGCGCGACGGCGTTGCGCGGGCCTTCGTCGCGCAGGAAGCGGCCGGAACGCGCGGGAGCGTCGGCGACGGGCTCGGCTCGGGACACACGGGAAAGCTAGGCGCGCCGAGTGTTCCGTCCCGGGAAGGAGGGCGGTGGGTCGGTGCGCGCGGGAAGGCGATAGCGTCGACGCCCGTGCGCGCTGGCGAGCCGGAGTTGGGTGAGACGCCGAAGGCGACTGTGCCGGCGTCGACCGTCGTCGTCACCGGCGCGGCGGGCTGGCTCGGCCAAAACCTCGTGCGGACGCTTGCCGGACAAGCGAGCCGCCGTCGCATCCGGTGTCTGGTGCACGAGCCCGGCGACGCGTCGCTGATCGAGGTGGTCGACCCGCGGATCGAGGTCGTCGTCGGCGACGTGCGCGATCCCGCGGTGATCGACGCGCTCTTCGACGGTGTCGGGCGCGCGTCGGTGATCCACGCCGCGGCGGTCATCCATCCGGCTCGCTACGTACGGGAGCTGTTCGACGTGAACGTCGGCGGCACGCAGCTGGTGCTCGACCGGGCCCGCCGGGTCGGTGCGTCGCGGTTCGTGCACGTCTCGTCGAACTCCCCGTTCGGCGCGAACCGCACGAGTGACGATCGCTTCGACGAGGACTCGCCGTTCGCTCCGTACATGGCGTACGGGCGCTCGAAGCTCGAGGCGGAGCAGCTCGTGCAGCGCAGCTACGACCGCGGCGACCTCGCGACCGTCGTCGTGCGCCCGCCCTGGTTCTACGGTCCGTATCAGCCGGAGCGCCAGACGCAGTTCCTGTCGGCGGTGCGGCGCGGACGCTTCCCGCTGGTCGGGCCCGGTACTCAGCGGCGTTCGATGGTTTTCACGGGGAACCTGGTGCAGGGCGTGCTGCTGGCTGAGTCAGTCGACGCCGCCTGCGGCAACGCGTACTGGATCGCCGACGCCGAACCCTACGCGCTGCGCGACGTGTTGCGAACGGTGCGTGACGCGATCGAGGCCGAAGGACTGAGCGTGTCGAATCGGCGCCCCTTGGCCATTCCGCGGATCGCGGGTGTGGTCGCCGAGAGGCTCGACGCGCTCGCGCAGGCGAGTGGGCGCTACGTGCAGGTCTTGCACGTCCTCGGAGAACTGAAGGACACGATCGCGTGCGACATCTCCCGGGCGCGCAAAGAGCTGGGATACGAGCCGGCCACGGCGTTGCTCGACGGCATGCGGGCGAGCGTGCGCTGGTGTCTCGCGCGCGGTGACCGGCTCTGATGGCGCGCTCGCTCTTGGTCACGGGCGGCAGCGGATACTTCGGCACCGTGTTGGCCGAGCAGGCCCTGGCCCGCGGCGATGCGGTTCGGATCTTCGACGTGAACCCGCCCGGCCCGAGCCTCGCCGCGGCCGACTTCGTCGCCGGCGACGTGCGAGACCGGGCCGCGGTGCGCAGCGCCTGCGCCGGCATCGACGTCGTGTTCCACAACGTCGCGCAGGTCCCGCTCGCCAAGGATCGGGCGCTGTTCGACGAGGTGAACGTCGGCGGAACCGCGAACGTGCTGGTCGCGGCGCGCGACGCGCGCGTCGCCAAGGTGGTGCACACGTCGTCGAGCGCGGTGTTCGGCATTCCCGATCACAATCCCGTGACCGAAGCCACCCCCGGCCGTCCGCTGGAGGCGTACGGCCGAGCCAAGCTGCGGGCCGAGATCTTGTGTCACGACGCCATCGCTTCCGGGCTCGACGTCACGATCGTGCGGCCCCGCACGGTCCTCGGTCACGGTCGTCTCGGCGTGATCGCGCTCTTGTTCGACTTCGTGGCCGACGGCGCGCCCGTGTTCCTGCTCGGTGGCGGGAACAATCGGTACCAGCTGGTGCATGCGGCCGACCTGGCCGATGCCTGTTTGCGCGCAGGGGATCGCGCCGGACCCTCGGTGTACAACATCGGCGCGCTCGAGTTCGGCACGATGCGGGAAACACTGCAGGCGCTCGTCGACCACGCACAGACCGGCTCGCGGTTGCGATCGTTGCCCGTCGCGCCGGCGCGGTTCGCGATGCGCGCACTCGCCGCGCTCGGCCTCGCGCCGTTCGCGCCCTACCACTGGCTGCTGTACAGCGAGTCGTTGTTCTTCGACTCGACGTTGGCGCGGACGGAGCTCGGTTGGGAGCCGCAACACTCGAACGCGTCGATGGTGATCGAGTCGTACGAGTGGTTCCTCGCGCATCGTCGCGAGTCGGCTGACGGCGCGCGATCGCATCACCAGTCACCGGTTCGACCGGGCTTGCTGCGCGCGCTGAAGGCGCTGCCGTGATCGACGACATCGTGCTCGATTCGCCGGTCGATGCGCGTCGCCTGCCGCCGGATCGCCGGCTCCGCGGTGCTACGGCCCTGCTCTTCGCGGCGCTGATCGTCGTCCTCGCGTTCCCGCTCGTGGTCGCGCTCGTTCAACTGCGACGTCCCCACTGGTATCCGCTGCTCGACATGGCGCAGACCGAGATCCGCGTGCGCGACGTCACGAGTCACCCGCCGCTCATCGGGTTGGCCGGTCGCATCGGACCGTTCGGGCCGAACGGTGGGAGTCATCCCGGACCACTGAGCTTCTACGCGCTCTGGCCCGTATGGAAACTCCTCGGGGGCTCGTCGTACGGATTGTTCGCCGCCAACGTCGTGCTCGACGTCGTGGCGATGGGGCTTGCGCTCTGGATGGCCCTGCGGCGAGGTGGCCGTCCGCTCCTGCTCGGGATCGCCGCGGTGCTCGCGGTGCTGACGCGCGCGTACGGCGCGTTCCTCCTGACCCTGCCCTGGAATCCGTACCTACCCGTGCTGTGGTGGTTCGTGTTCGTGCTCGCGGTGTGGTCCGTGCTCGCGGACGATCTGGCGATGCTTCCCATCCTCGTGTTCGCCGGATCGTTCTGCATGCAGACTCACATCTCGTATCTCGGATTGATCGGCGGGCTGGTACTCGTCACCGTGGTCATGGTCGGACGGTCCGCGTTCAAGCGCCGGGGCGATGCCGACGCGCGTCGCGCGCTCTGGCGGTGGGGCGGAATCAGCGTCGCGGCCGGCGTCGTGCTGTGGATCCCCCCGGTCATCGACCAATTCGCGCATTCGCCGGGAAATCTCGGCATCATCCGCGACTACTTCAGCCACCCGCCCTCGTCGACCTCGCCCATCGGATTCGGTCGCGGCGTCGACGTGTTGTTGTCGCAGCTCGATCCGTGGAAGCTGCTCAGCCAGACACTGGTCCGCGACAGCGGCGCGCTCGAGGTCACCGGCTCCCGGCTTCCCGGCGTCCTCCTCCTGATCGTGTTCGGCGCGTCGGTGATCGTCGCGTGGCGGCTTCGCCGGCGCGTGCTCCTCCTGCTCGACGCCGTGATCGTTGCCGCGCTCGCGCTCGGGTTGGTGTCGTCGGCGCGGATCTTCGGAACGGTCTGGTTCTATCTGATGCTCTGGGCATGGGGACTCGTTGCGCTCATGCTGTTCGCGATCGGTTGGACCGCGGTCGAGCTCCTACGCGCTCGGATCGGCGCCGACCATCGCATGCTCCGCAACCTCGCGCCGGCCGGCGCGGCCGCGCTCGCGGCCGTGACGTTGATCGCGAGCGTCGCGTTCGCGTTCCAGGCGTCGAGTGTCACGGTGCAGACACCGCGCATCAACGAGTCGCTCGGGGCGCTGGTCGTGCCGACCGCCGACGCGCTCACGCAGCTCGGCCGCCGCCGGGTCGGCGGCGATCGCGGGCCGTATCTCGTGACCTGGCTGCCCGACGCGCAGGCGATCGGCTCGGCCGGCTTCGGGTTGCTGAACGAGCTCGACCGCCGCGGCTTCGATGTGCGTGCCGCGGAGTCCTTCCGGCCCGGCGCGACCCGCTATCACGTGATCGACGACCGTACGCCTGCGCTCGAAGTGCACCTCGCGACGGGGCCCGACATCGCGAACTGGCGTCGCGATGGGCGCTTCTCGCAGGTGGCCGCGTTCGACCCTCGATCCGATGCCGAACGGGCGGAGTTCGACCGGCTGCACGCAGAGGTGGCCGGCGAGCTCCGCGGTGCCGGGCTCGGCGATCTCGTCGCGCAAATCGACGACAACCTGTTCATGCTCGCGCTCGCGCCGCGTGTGCCCGTGAGCACACAGCGCTTGATCTCGCAGATGCTCGGCCTCGGCATGCCCATGGCGGTCTTCATCGGTCCGCCCCGAATCGGCTGATCGAGCGCGACGAATGGAATGCGCCGATCCGGCCGAGCGCGACCCACGTTGGTTTCGGCCGGCATTGATGCTGGTCGTCGTGGCCGCGCTCGCGGTGCGGGTCGCGTACGTGCTCATCTCGCGCCGCAACTTCGACCCGCACGGCGACGCGTTCTTCTACCACGGCGCCGCGAACCTCCTCGCCGACGGCAAGGGCTTCATATCTCCGTTCTTCGTGAAGTCGGGGTTGCACCGCGCCGCGGCCGAGCACCCGCCCCTCTACATCGTGTTCCTCGCGGTCCCGTCGGTGCTCGGGATGAAGAGCGTCCTCGCGCACCTGCTCTGGTCGTGCCTGCTCGGCACGGCAACCGTTTGGCTCGTGGGGCTGCTCGGGCGCGCGGTCGGCGGCGCGCGAGTGGGGATCGTCGCCGCGGTGATCGCGGCGGTGTACCCGAACATGTGGGCGCCCGACGGGATGCTCGAGGCCGAGACCCTCTCGATGTTCGCGGCGACCGCCACGTTGTTGCTCGCGTACCGCTATTGGCAGCGACCGAGCTGGCGGCGCCTCGTGCTCGTCGGTATCGGATGCGGCGCGGGCGCGCTCGCCCGTTCCGAACTGATCTTGCTCGTACCGTTCCTCGTCGTGCCGCTCGTGTGGACGACGCGCGATCGCGCGTGGCGCGAGCGATTGCGTTGGCTCGGCGCGGCGGTCGTCGCGGCGGCGATCGTGATCGCACCGTGGACTATCTACAACGCCACGCGCTTCGTGCACCCGATTCTTCTGAGTGCGCAGGTCGACCCGCTCCTCGCATCCGCAAACTGCGACTCTGTGTACTACGGCGACTTCCAGGGCTACTTCGACATCCAGTGCGCGGCCGCGATCGCGCAGAAGGAAGGTCTGACGCTCCGAGACGACGAGTCGCAGGAAGGCGTCGTGTACCGGCGCGAGGCGCTGGCATACGTGCGCGGACACCTGAGCCGGCTGCCGGTGGTGGAGGGCGTGCGGCTGTTGCGCATCGTCGGCCTCTACAAACCCTCGCTGTACGTCCGCGCCGATTGGTACGTCGAGGGTCGCGATCCGATCTGGATCTCGTGGGCCGCGCTCTACAGCTTCTGGGTCGTGGCGTTGCTGTCGATCGGGGGTGTGGTCGTACTGCGCGGACGGGCCCGTGCCACCGGCGACCGCGCTCCGCCCGTGTACCCGTTGATCGCACCGATCGCCGTGGTGCTCGTGACCGTTCTCGTCACCTACGCGAGCACCCGCTTCCGCACGACCGCGGAGCCCGCGCTCGCGGTGCTCGCCGCGGTTGCGATCGTCGCCGCGATCGATACCGCGCGAACACGGCTGCGCAGTACCTACGCGTCGGCCAGGAAGTGATCGCTGTTGCGGGCCACGACCGCCATGATCGGGCCCTGCGGATTGACGCCGGGCGCCTCCGGCAGCAGTGACGCGTCGTTCACCCGCAGGTTGTCGAAGCCCCAGACGCGCCCGAAGCTGTCGGCGCCCGTCCGCGACCGGTTCTCACCGATGCGTACCGTCGACGTGAGGTGCACGGTCATCAGGTTCGCCCGGTTGCGCGTCAGCGCGTCCCACCAGTGCACGAGGTCTTCCGGCCCACGGGCGACGACCCCGCCCGTCACCGACGGGTACAGCTCGATCGCGCCCGCCGCGAGCAGCACCTCACCGAGATGCACGAGGGCGCGGGCGAGCCGGCTCATGTCACCTTCGGTGAGTTGGTAAGTGACGAGCGGCGACCGCAAGCCCGGAAGCGCGATCACCCGGCCCGAGCCCTCGCTGCGGATCGCGGCGTAGTACACGGCGACGTTGTCCCAATGGGCGAGCGCGTCGGCGTAGTCGGCGTCGGAGTCGGCGAGCGCGAGCGCGACATGACCGCGGCGACTCGCCGACCCGCCGATCGTGAGTCCGGGCGAGAATTCGGTGACGCGGTGCATGGGTACGTCGCCGTGATCGATCGGCGAATCGAAACGGGCCGCGATCTTGACCGTGGGGTGCATCTTCAAGCCCCGGCCGATGTTCGAGCGGATGCCGCTGCGCTGCAGCAACGCGGGCGTCTGGGTCGCGCCCGCGCACACGAACACGTGGTCGGCGCGGACGAGCAGCGGGCGCGACGTGCCGTCGGGGAGCGTCTGCTCGCAGCGTGCCCCCACGATCCGGCTCCCGCTGCGCACGAGCCGGGCGACGCGGCAATCGGCGACGACGCGCGCGCCAGCTTCGATCGCGGTTGGGAGCAGCGTCCGCGCCATCGTCTGCTTCACCGCCCGGCCGTTCGATTCGTAGCGGAAGACGCGCGCGAACTCGACCGAGCGCCAACCGAGTTTCGTGGCGCCGCGCTCGAGCACGGCCGACGACTCCGGCGGCGGGCCGGGCAGGCGCGAGACCGCCAACTCCTGCTCGATACGTTCGGCGTAGCGGCCGAGCACCTCCGGTCCGAACTCGTCGATCCGGTAGTCGCGCTGCCATTCCTCGGCGAGCTCGGGCGGTAGGCGGTGGTAGAGGCCGCTGTTGATCTCGGTGCTCCCGCCGACGCACCGGCCTTCGGCAAACGCGATCGCGGGTCGCCCCAGCGCCGCGCACGAACCGCCGTGGCGGTACTTCGCGACCATCTCCTGTAGCGAGAACGGCTCCAACGCGTCGGGGTCGACCCAGGGGCCCTCTTCGAGCACGGTCACGGTGCGGCCGGCGCGCGCGAGCGTGGCCGCGGTGACGGCGCCGCCCGCGCCTGATCCGATGATGAGGACGTCGGTGTCGACGGTCTCGACCGGCGGCTTCATGCGCCGTCCGGTGCGAGCTCGTTCTCGGCGAACAGCACGAGTGATTCCAGCAGCCGAACGTACTGGCGGATCGGATCGATCTTGCTGGCCTTCCAGCGCGCGATACGGGCGCGGATGCGGTGTTCGTCGAGGTGGCCGACGCGGTCCTCGAGCCACGACCAACTACCGAGCACGATCGTTTCCGCGGCGACGCCGGCGCGCAAATACTCGGGCATGGAGTGCAATGTCGTCGCGACATACGACTCGATGGCCGCGCGGGCGTCCGCGTCGAGCGTCGGGCTCATGAGCGTGCCGACGACCTTCCGCTCGAACCAAAGCACGTTCGGAGCCTACCCAGTGGTCCCCGGTGGCCCCCGTAAGCGTTGCCAAACCGCGTCACGCGTAAGGTGGCTGAACGAGCTAACGCTCGGCTATCACCTCCTTCGGTACTTTCAGCCCGTCGAACCGAGCGCGAAACGCGTCCCTATGGCACAAGCGCGAACGTGGAGCCGCAAGTTCATGTTGCCGTGGCTGGCGATGTCGCTGGTCGCGGTGCCGTTTCTCGTGACGATCATCTCAGTCGTGGGCCGTCATTGGCATCCGAGCAGCGACCAAGGTCTCGAGTTGCTCCGGATTCGCGACGTCGGTGGATCACACACGCCGTTGCTCGGCGCGTGGTCTCGTTGGGGTTGGGCGCATCCCGGTCCGCTGCTGTTCTGGACGCTGGCTCCGTGGTATCGAGCGCTCGGCAACAACGGCGTGCTCGTCGGCGTGGGCGTCATCAACCTCGTTTCGGCGATCGGTGTCGTGCTCATCGGTTTCCGACGAGGCGGCGACACCGGCGCAGTGCTCGCCGGGTTGATGGTCGCGCTCGTCACCCGCGCGCTCGGTCCGGGCATGCTGATCGACCCCTGGAATCCATGGGTTGCATTCCTTCCGTCCGTCGTGTTTCTCGGGCTCGTGTGGTCAGTACTGTGCGGCGACCTTGCGATGCTTCCCGTCGCCGTGGGTGTGGGCTCGTTCGTCGCGCAGATCCACTTCGGCTACATGCCGTTGGTGGGCGGCTTGCTCCTTGTTGCCCTAGGTGCGGCGGTTGGCTGGACCGTGAACCGCCGGCGCCGCCGACCTGTTGACCACGAACCGCACGCGGGTCGGCAATCCCTGTTTCGACGACCCTTGCTTCTGGCCGGTCTCGTCGGAGCCGCCCTGTGGGCGCCGGTGATCGTCCAACAACTGACCGGGACTCCCGGCAACGTCTCATCGTTGCTCGCGTACGTTCGGCACCCGCCGGAACCGGCTGCGGGTTGGTCACGAGCCTTCGACACGATGGGCGAACAGTTGCGGCCGTTCGGGCCGTGGGTAACCGGCCACGAGAGCACCGGGCCGGGCCTCGAGCAAACGGCTTCGACGATCTGGGCCGACGCGACAATCGTGATGGTCGTAGCCGCCGGATTGTGGGCAAACAAGCGGGGCGCGAAGCAAGCCGCGCGGTTGGCGATCGTCAGCCTGATTGCAATCGCGATCGCGGTGGCCGCGACCGCGCGGGTCACAGGCATCTTCGCTCCGTATGTTCTGCGATGGTGGCGCGGCGTCGCCGCGCTCACCTACCTCTCGATCGCATGGTCGCTGCTCTTCAGCCTCGGCCGACGCAGGATCCATGCCGTCACGCAAGGCGTCGCCGTCACCGGCATGCTCGCGGTGGCCGTGGTCGAGTTGTTCGCGCTACCCGCGCCTTTGCCGTTCGCACCCGTCTCGACGGCGATCGGCGCGGTCGCGCGGCCGACCGCCTCCGCGCTCGACCGCGATCGGCGTTACCTCGTACGCAGCGTCGACCGCCGCACGCTTTCGGCGCCGACCAGCGGACTGTTCGTCGCCCTCGCAACGCGCGGCTTCCACGTCTTCAGCGATCGGGGACCGGACGCACTCCTCATGTACGGCAGCTGGCGCTTGGCGAGCCCGGACCAAGTCGACGCCGTCATCACGATGGTTGCGATTCCCGAAATCGACGCCGGATGGCACGCGCCCGCCAACTCGCGGGTCGTCGCCACCTTCGATCCGCTCACGACCGAGCAACGAGCACGCGTCCGTACGCTCGACGAGCAGATCCGTGCCGAAGTCGGCGCCAAGGCATCGGAGCGGCTCGTGGCCGATTCCAACTACGCACGGAGCGCCTTCGTCGACGACGGCGCCAATCGAAAAGACGTCGACGAGCTCGGCCGACTTCAAGCGATCGGAGACGGCTTCGTGGTCTTCGTCTCGCCGACCCATTGAAATGCGCGGAATGTCACGGTGCCACCGAACGGGTGCGCGCGACGCGTCCGAGCTCGACCAGGGTGACCGCGGCGAGAACGAGGATCGCGGGTTCCGCCGCGATCCGGAAGCGTTGCTGGCCGTAGGTCGCCGCCGCGACGATCGTCACGGTCACTGCGGTCGCGACGAGCGGCCACAGCAAGCGCCGCCGGCGGCGCATCAGCACGGCACCGGCGATCGCGAGCGGCGCGAGCACCCAGTACATGAACGTGCCGCGCAGCTCCCACGCGCGCGGGCGTCCTTCGAGCGACTCGAAGCTCACCTGCTGCCTGGGTGCGTACACCCCCCAGGTGCGCAGCACGCGTACGACCGTCACCTTCGGGAGCGAGCCGAGGTGGTGGCGCGCATAGCTCGTCCCCGCGCGCGTGTGCGCGCTCGCGGCCTTGGCCTCGTCGAAGTGCGGGTCGGCGATGTCGAATCCTTCGAAGCAGGCCTTCGCCTGCGGGAGCGCGCGGGCGGCGTTGCCGAATTGCGAGAAGGTCTCACGCCACAGGCCGAGCTGGGCGCCGCCGTAGGTCGCGTCGCAGTTCGCGCCGTCGACGAGGGTGGCGACGTTGTTCGACACCGGCACGAACTCGTGGAACCGCACCGCGTTGCGAATCGTCCACGGCGCCACGACGACGACGGCCACGCCGAGCGCGATCGCGACTTTCACGATCCGGGCGCGCGCCGTGAGGTCGCGCAGCAGCATGCCCAGCGGAACCGCGACCACCACACCGAGCAGGGCGCCCTCGGCGCGGGTCAGCGTGGCGAGCCCTATGGCCGCGCCGAGCGCGACGAAGCGAGCCGGCTTCGGATCGTCGTACGCGCGGTAGGCACACAGGAGCAGGAGCGCCACCAGCGCGACGTACAGCGACTCGGCCATCAGCGTCGCCTCGCTGAGGAAGAGCATCGGGTAGACGGCCGCGAGGGCGGCCGCGACGAGCCCGACCGTGCTGGATGCGACCCTGCGGCCGAGCAGCCCGACGAGCCCGACGGTGGCCGCGCCGACGAAAGCCAGGAAGATGCGCTGCTGGTCGACGGAGTGCGCGCCGAGGCGGGCCGGCAACGACAGCAGGGCGGGGAACAGCGGCGGGTACTCCGCCGTCGGCCGCTGGATGTGGAGCAGCAGGTCGTCGAACGGCCGGATGTAGCCCCCGCCGTGCGCGAGGTGCTCGGCGAGGAGGTGATACGCGCTCGCGTCGCCGAGCGTGGGCACTCGCGGCGCGACCACGACCACGAACGCGATGCGGATCCCGAGCGCGACGAGCGCGATGACGGCGAGCGCGAGGGCGAACCGGGGCGATGCGAGGTCGCCCCCTTCCGCCTCGGCCATGGCCGGCGATCGTACACGCCCATTTCGCGCCCAACAGTTGGGTGGAAAACCGGTCCCACGCGCCGGTTTTTGCGCGCAACTGTTGGGTGGAAAACCGGTCCCACGCGCCGGGTTTCGCGCCCAACGCCTGGTCGGAGGCGCGACGAACTATGCGGGGGACGGGGGCAACAGAGCCACGCGGCCGTGTTGTGCGAAGCGTTGCGCGAGCTCGACGGCGGCCGCTTCGGACAGCCGTTCGTACCCGCCGCCGCGCTCCGGCCGCCACCACACCTCGCCCTCGCCCGTGGCCCACGCGGCGGCGCGTAGCGGGACCTTTGCGATCTTGTCCGCGCCGGTGACAGGAAGCGCGTCGACGACCCGCACGAAGCGCGGCGCCCACTTGGTACCGAGATCCGGCTGGGCGTCGAGGAACGCGGCGAGGTCGATCGCGGCGAACGCGCGCCCGGGGCGCAGCTCGAGCGCGGCCATCACCTGGTCGCCGGTGACCGGATCGGGTACGCCGTAGACCGCGACCGCGGCGACGTCGGGATGACGGCCGATGATCCGTTCGATCGGCGCCGCGGCGAAGTTCTCGCCGTCGACCCTGATCCAGTCGGCCGTCCGGCCCGCGAAGTAGAAGACGCCGTCGTGATCGCGGTACCCGAGATCGCCGGACCAGTACCAGCCGTTGCGGTTGCGCTCGGCGTTCGCCTCGTCGTTCTTGTAATAGCCCTCGAAGACGAGGTGAGGGTCGCGCCGCACGATCTCACCGATCGCGACTGCCCCGGACTCGATCGTCAGCCGTCCGTCGTCGTCGAGCTCGGCGCGCGGGCATTCGACGCCGGTCTCGGGATCGACGACGGCGACGTCGGTACCGGCCGGGGGCAGTCCGAGCGCGCCCGGCTTCGCATCGCGTACCGGCGTGATGATGATCGCGCCTTCGCTGGAGCCGTACCCGGCGACGAGCGGGATGCCGAAGCGTTCGCGAAACGCGCGCGCGTCACGGTCTGACGCTTCCGGTGCGAGCGCGAACTTGACCCTGTGCGTCCGGTCGTCGGGCGACGGCGGCGTCGCGAGCACGTACGAGAGTGCGCGGCCCACCGTGTTGAAGTAGGTCGCGCCCACGCGGCGGACGTCGTCGAAGAATTCCGACGCGGAGAACCGCCGCCGCAACGCGATCGCCGCTCCGCACGTCAACGCGGGCACGAAATTGGACGCCAGCGCGTTGCCGTGGAACAGCGGCATCGGGCAGTACAGCACGTCGTCGGGCCCGAACGGCATGCGCTCACCCAGGCTCGCGAACCGCCCCTGGGTTCCGCGCACGGCCTTGGGCGTGCCGGTCGACCCCGACGTGAAGATGAGGACGAAGAGCGTCTCGGGGCCGGGGAGCTCCGTCGGGAGCGCGGCGTCCGCGTTCGTTTCGCGCCACGCCGCCCACGTGTCCGATTCGATGGTGACGATGCGGTCGTCGTCGACGCCGAGCTCGAGGCCGTCGAGAAGCGGTCGATGTGCCTCCTCGGTGACGACGAGCCCACAGTCGGTGTGCCGGATGTCGTGCGCGAGCTCCGCGCCCCGCCGGGTCGGGTTGATGCCGACGACCGCGGCTCCGGCCAGCGCGGCTCCGCCGAGCAGGAAGACGTATTCGGGAACGTTGTCGAGCAGCACCCCGACGTGGAACGGCGCGCGCTCGGTGCGTCGGGTCGCACGCAGCATCGCGGCCCGCACCGCGCACTCGTGCTCGACCTCCGCCCACGTCCACGATCGGTCTTCGAAGATCAGTCCGGTGCTCGTGTCGTCGGCGCGCGCCGCGACGAGCTCGGCGATCGTCCGCATGCTCACTGCTCCCTCCTGGACCGGTCGGATGCTACGAGTTGTAGCGTCCGGGAACATGACCGAGGCGCTCGTGCATCCGGATTGGGTACGCCGCCTGAACCTGTTCGGCGACGTCGTGGGAGACCCGCGATTGCTCGCGGGTCTCGAGCCCGACGAGTTGCTGGCCACCGCGCGGGCGTCGACCGGACTCGACGATCTGGGCGAGGACGACTGGCCCGGTTGGACCGACACGTATCGCCGGATGGTGACGGCGATCGACGCGGAAGCAAGGCTGCACGCGTTGGGTCGCGTCGTCACCCGTGCGGAGCTCTTGAAGGTGTTGCAGACCAGGCTTCGCCTCCAACGCGTGTGGACGACGCGGCCCGCGATCCGGGCTGAGTCGATCGAGGCGCCGTTGTTCGTGGTGGGTCCGCCCCGCACCGGCACGACGATCCTTCTGGAGTTGCTCGCGCTCGACCCGCAGCTGCGCGCGCCGGTCGCGTGGGAGGCGCTGCACCCGCTCGCCGACGAGGGCGATCCCGAACGCCGGCGCGAGCTGTCGGAATGCGAGCAGGAGTTCTGGGCCGACATCCATCCCGAGTTCATGACGATGCACGAGCTCGCGAGCGACCTGCCGTGCGAGTGCGTGCACTTCTTGATGTACGACTTCGCCGGGCCCTACTGGAGCATGCTCTACGACACGCCGAGCTTCACCGGCTGGCAGCTCGAGAACCTCGACACGCTCGGCCGCGTGTACCGCCTTCACCGGCGCATGCTGCAAACGTTCCAGCACGGCTTCGACGGTGCAACCAGCAGCGCGGCGCCGCGCCGCTGGTTGCTCAAGTCGCCCGGACATCTGTCGACGCTGGCCGCGCTCTTCGCCGAGTATCCCGACGCGCGCGTCATCCACACGCATCGCGACCCGCGCCGGTTCATCGCCTCGCTCGTCAGCCTGCTCGCGGTCTTGCGATTCATGCGTAGCGATCGCGACGAGCGGATGACGCTCGGCCCGATCATGGAGATGACGTATCAATTGTTTCTCGAGCAGGTGATCGTGCAGCGCACCGGCGGGACCGTGCCCGACGACCAGATCGTCGACACGCACTTCCTCGAGCTGATGTCGGAACCGGTTGCCATGCTCCACCGGGTCTACGACCAGCTCGGTTACGACTGGCCGAAGGGTCACGATCGGGCGATCTCCGGCTACCTCGACGCCAAGCCCAAGGCCAAGCACGGGGTGCACGCCTACTCATATGCCGACCTCGGCCTCGACGAGGCACACGTGCGGGCAACCTTCGCGCCCTACGTGGCGCACTACGGAATTACCGAGGAATAGCGCCCTTCCCGGGATCTCGAGGTTCTCGGAACCGCACGCGCCTGCGCGTCGTCGGACTCCTTGGTTCCGAAGCTCTTGGAGGTCTCATGTCGCAAGGATTGGGTCGCGTCGTGTCCCGGATGCTCTTCGCCGCCGCGGTGCCCGCCGTCGTGGTCGCGATGGCCTCGCCCGCGGTTGCGTGCGGTGGGTTGGTCGGCGAGAACGGGAGCATCAAGCTCACGCGCACGACGACGCTCGCCGCCTTCCACAACGGTGTCGAGCGCTACGTCACCTCGTTCGAGTTCAGCGGGCAGGGCAAGTCGGTGGGATCCATCGTTCCCCTGCCCGGCATTCCCACGAAAGTGGAACGCGGTGGGAGTTGGACGCTGCAGCGCCTCGAGCGCGAGGTCGCTCCCCCCGAGAGGTTCGCGTTCAACGACGCACTGAGCGCGCCGTCTTCACAAAAGAGTGCGCAAGTGCTGTACCAGACGAAGATCGACGCGCTCGACATCACCGTTCTCAAGGGCGGCGGGGCGGAGGTCGGGAAGTGGGCCGTCGACCACGGGTTCCTGTTGACGCCCGACGCACCGGCGATGCTCGACTTCTACGGCCGGCGCAGCCCGATCTTCATGGCCGCGCGCTTCGACGCCACGCGCGCGCAGCAACTCGGTCAAGGCACGGGCGACGGAACCCCGATCATGCTGACGATCCCGGTGCGGGAGCCGTGGGTGCCGTTGCACATCCTGAGCCTCGGTCTCGACAAGGCGACGGTGGTTGCCGCCGATGTCTTCCTGCTGACCGACCAGCAGCCGAAGTTGCTCGCGGGCGGTAGTGGACTCAGCCTGCAGCGCAACGAGGCCGCGTCGAGCGGGCTGCTCGCCGATCTCCGCATCGACAAGGGCATGGGCTGGATGCCGTCGAACATGTGGTTCACCTACCTGAAGCTCGACGTGCCCGCCGGACTGCTCGGTTACGACCTCGCGGTCTCCGACCACCCGAACGCGGTCCCGCTGCTCGCCGACACCGGTGTCCTCGCGTCGGTGGTGCGCCCGGTGGCCGTGCCCGAACCGGGTTGGGCGACCTGGCCGTTCGTCGCCGCGGTGATCACCGGCACGCTGACGTTCGGTGCGGTCGCGCTCGTCGGGCGTCGACGCCGGTTCGCGGGAGTCGCGGCGTGAAGTGGTTGGTCAGGGCCTCGCTCTCGCTCCTCGTCGCGGCGGCGACTGCCGTCGGCGGATACGCGATGAACGCCGGCGCGCACGCCGAAGGCGCGCCGGCGGCGCTCGGGCCCGGACTCGTCACGGTCGATATCGGCATCCACTACAGCAAGTTCTCGCTCTCGACGCTGCACGTGCGGACAGGAACGGTGGTGCGCTTCCTGATCCACAATGACGACCCGATCCATCACGAGTTCATCGTCGGCGACGCCGCTGTGCATGCGCGTCACGAGCAGGGCAAGGAAGCGACGCATCCGCCGGTGCCGGGTGAGGTCTCCGTCGCGCCCACCGACGTGGGGGAGACGTTCTATCGTTTCGACCGGCCCGGCCGTCTCCTCTTCGCGTGCCACTTGCCCGGTCACTTGGCGTACGGCATGCGCGGTTGGGTCGTCGTCGACACGTAAGCGACCACGTTCTACGGTGTGCTCCCGATGGAGCTCGACCACCTCATCCTGCCGGTCAACGACCTCGACGCAACGGTCCGCTTCTTCACCGAAGTTCTCGCGCTCGACTGTGAAGGGGAGTCGGGCCCCTTCACGGTCATCCGCGTCGGCCCCGGGCTCACGTTGCAGCTTGCGCCGTGGGGAACCACGGGCGGGCAGCACCTTGCCTTTGCGATGCCGCGCGCCGAGTTCGACGCTGCGTTCTCACGCATCCGCGCCGCCGGCGTCCCCTACGGAGATTCGTTCCACGACGTCGGCAACATGAGCGGTCCCGGCCGAGAGGACGGCGCGCGCGGATTGGCCGCGTCGCTCTACGTCTTCGACCCGAACCAGCACCTCATCGAGATTCGCCACTACGACGAGTGAGCGTTCAGGAATCGGTCAGGTTTATGTAGCACAGCCGACACGCGCGCGACCAGGACGCGTCATGAAGGGCGAACGGAGTGGCAACACGACGCACTTACGTTCCTCTACATGATCACTACCTTGCGCGTGCGTATCAAAGACCGGGAACGCCAAAAGGCGTTCTGGGCTTACTTCGGCGGAAAGATGATCGGGCTCGGCATCGTCGTGCTGGGGCTCTGGGCGGTCACTTGGTACTTCAGTACCAAGGCGGGGGCCTCGATGCTCGGGCAGGCGACGCCGGCACTCAAGCCCGACGACATTGTGAACCCCGTGAACACCACTTGGACGTTGGTCACCGCGTTCCTCGTGTTCTTCATGCAAGCGGGGTTCATGTTCTTGGAGGCCGGGTTCGCAAGGACCCGGGAAGTGTCGAACGTCATGGTCTCGTGCATCGCCGACACATGTCTGTGTGCACTGTTGTTCTGGGCGTTTGGTTTCGCGTTCATGTTCGGTACCGGCAACAAATGGATCGGGCACCAGTACTTCCTGCTGCACGGCACGCCGCACACCTACGGGTCGACCGGCGTGGCGTTCCTGGCGTTCTTCTTGTTCCAGTACGCCTTTGCCGACACCTGCAGCACGGTGACGACCGGGGCAATGGTCGGGCGAACCGCCTTCGGCGGCGACCTCCTCTACAGCTGCGCCGTCAGCGGGTTCATCTACCCGATTCTCGGCCACTGGGTGTGGGGTCCCGACGGCTGGCTCGCCACGATGAAGACGCCGTTCCACGACTTCGCGGGTTCGACGGTCGTGCACTCGATCGGCGGTTACATCGCGCTTGCGGGCGCTATTGCGCTTGGACCGCGACTCGGTCGCAAGTTCAAGCGGGACGGCGGTGGTATGCCACCAGGTCACGACATGGCGCTCGCGGCCGTCGGTGGTGTGATCCTGTGGTTCGGTTGGTACGGCTTCAACCCGGGGTCGACCCTCTCGGCCATGGACTTCGAGGGCATCGGTCGTGTCGCCACCAACACGACGCTCGCGGCGTCGGCGGCCGGTCTCGTGGCGATGTTCTTCGTCTATCCACGGGCGCATAAATGGGACACGGGTATTTCGATTAACGGCTTCCTGGCCGGGCTCGTCGCGATCACGTGTCCGTGTTATTGGGTGTCACCGTTCGGTGCGATCTGTATCGGCGCCATCGCCGGCGTGGTCGTGGTCCTCGGTGTCGACCTGCTCGAGCACCTGCGGATCGACGACCCGATCGGTGCGTGGCCCGTCCACGGCCTCTGCGGGATGTGGGGCACGTGGAGTCTCGGGCTGTTCGCGACGGGACAGTACGGCGGAGCGACCAGTGTCGGGCCCGACCCGTCCACGTCGTTCAAGGGGCTGTTCTATGGCGGCGGCTTCCATCAGCTGCAGTTCCAGATATACGGCAGCCTGATCATCTGCGCGGCCACATTCGCGATCGCGTTGATCATCATGTTCGCCCTCAAGGCGATTGGTGTGTTGCGCATCTCTCCCGAGCACGAGCTCGAGGGTCTCGACATCGTCGAGCACGGCGCGCCGGCGTATCACCCGGAGTACGCCTACATGGGATACTCGCCGATCCCGAGCGGCAGGTCGCCAGGAGTTTCGTTACCGACCGGTTCGGGCGCTCCGTCGATCAGTGTCGGGGAATAGGAGAGCGATCACATGCATCTCGTCACGGCCATCATCAAAGCGCACCGCGTCGAAGCAGTGACGGAGGCACTGAAGGACGCGGGCGTCACCGGAATGACAATCGCCGACGTTCAGGGCTTCGGTCGCCAGCGCGGCCACACCGAGGTCTACCGAGGCTCGGAATACAACGTCGACTTCCTGCCCAAGGTCAGGGTCGACGTGCTCTGCGACGCCGGCCAGGCCGACAAGATCACCGACGTCATCGCCGACGCGGCCCGCACCGGCAAGATCGGTGACGGGAAGATCTGGGTCACCGAGGTCGCTCGGACCGTCCGTATCCGTACCGGGGAAACCGGCGAAGACGCGCTCTGATCCCCGCCTGATCATGCGAACGGCGCTCACGCTTCGACGCTGAAGCGTGAGCGCCGTCGCGTTCGCTGCGTTCTCAGGGGTCTACGTCGCGGCGCATGCAGACGCGTTGGGTCGGGTCGAGGCCGTGCTCGGCTTCGAGCGCGCGGAGGTCGCGCAGTTCGGGCCCGATCTCGGCGTCGTCCATCACGCAGAAACCGATCTTCTCGTAGTAGGGCGCGTTCCAAGGGACGGCGCGGAAAGAGGTGAGGGTGACGGCCTCGAGCCGACGTTGCGCGGCCCAGTCGCACACGTGCGCGAGCAGCGCCGATCCGAGGCCCTTGCGTCCGTGTTCCGGTAGGACGCTGAGCTGTTCGAGGTGCGCGAGCCCGTCGACGATGTCGACGACCGCGTAGCCGACGGGAACGTCGTGCTCGACGACGACCCACGCTCGTCCGTCGAGGACGTACGCGGCCAGCTCCTCGACGCTTGCGGGCTCGGCGGCTGCGACTTCTGCGAAACCGATCTCGGCGAAGAGCGCGCCGGCCGCGCGTTCGATCTCGCGCAACAGATCGAGCTCCATCAAACGCGGCGCTCGGATCGTCGGCGACATGGCTGACAGTGTGCCTTACGAGTTTGCGTTGCGCGGCGTTGTTCGTTCCTCGGAAGTCGCAATTCTCCTTGTTTCATAGGGTCTATTCGACTATCATCGAACACATGTGCGTGTCGCTCGAGGAGCTTGCAGCGGAACGTCGAGCCCTCGACGCGCAAGAAGCCGCATGGCTGAAGATGGTCGCCGCGTACGACCGTTCGGACGACTGACGGGCGGCGGGTTACGTCAGCGCAGCCGCGGCGATCCGTGTCGCTTGCAACATGAATACCGGCACCGCGCGCGGACACGTCGACCTCGCGCGCAAGCTGGAAGACCTTCCGGAAGTCGCGGATGCGTTCGGGCGGGGGGAGATCTCCGCCCGGCACGCGGTCGTGGTCGCGAACGCGTCCACACCCGAACGCGCGGCCGCGATCTCCGACGTCAAGGCCGAGCTCGTCGATGTCGCCCGCCGGCACACGCCGAGGGAGCTTGGTGGCGTTGTCCGCTACCTGATCGACGCGATCGACGGTGACGGCGGCGCCGTATCGGATGAAGCACTGTTCGAACGGCGGCGGCTGCACCTGTCGAGCACCCTCGACGGCATGCTCGCCATCAACGGGATCTGCGACCCCGCGTCCGCGGA
>PLBO01000062.1 GCA_003134555.1 Actinomycetota bacterium | reverse complement strand
TCTAGCCGCCAGATCTGCCGATCGGCACTCGCTAGTGCAACTGGCTACAAGCGAGCCGGACCGGCGATCTGTGCGGGGTCGTGCGTCGTGTGCGGTCCGTCAGACGGTCAGAAGCCTGCTGGTCTCGTCGGAGGGTTCTTCGGCGCGGATCCAACGACGGGTCAAGGAAAGGGCAATCGCCCAGCCCCCGAATGCGACCAGGAGTTGCAACGCGTTGCGGGCGATTGACCAGCCGACTGGAGCGATTACTGCGTTATCACCCAACGTCGGCCCTCCGGGCGGTACTGCCCCCACGCTGACCGTCGCCATGACGAGCACCGCGGTGATGACCGCGGCGAAACACCAAATCGTGATCAGGAGGTGCATCCGGTCACGCGCCCGCACCGAGGGAACGACAACTTCGGCAATGCCATGCGCCACTCCGGTAACGACGAACGCCCCGAACCCGAATACAACGGCCAGGCCGCGCAGCACGCCGATGCGGCGGTTCGCGCTCCTCAGTCCCAGGCGCGCCATCCACAAGATGCCCGCGACGAATCCGATCCGCCACGTCCAATGATCGAGGTGGGTCAGCGCGGTGCTCGGACCGGACAGCAAGCCGAGGTAGCGGTGGTAGCTCGACGTGCTGTAACTAAAGCCACCACCCGCGGGAGGCACCGAGCCAGAGGTGTGCGTCACGTTGTAATCGCGCACGACGACCAACACGGCCAACCAACGGATTGCGATGACGGTCATCACACACACGGTTGTCACGCACGCCGTGAAGGCCATCCACGGTTCACGCCACACCCAGCGGGTCATCGAACGCACGCGCCAAGTATCGTCCCTGGGCCGACGGCACGCCATAACTGCCGATCGGGCGCTCGACTCATTGCTCGGGAGCGGAGGGTGACGAACGGGAGCGCGTTGGTGTCGACTGCCATCTCGGGTCTCAGAGACGGCGCCCGGTGCCGCACCGCTCGATTGTCGAGCCGGAACCAGATGTGCCGAGCACCGAAGGACGGTTACTCGGCTCCGGCGGTCAGCGTGCCGTCACCCGCCCACTCGTGACGACTTGAGCGCAGGCAACGGCGAGGATCAACGGACGCGTTTCCGGCGCCTGATCCACGCTTCGATCTCGGAGCGGAGCCAGAGGCGCGGGCGCCCCTGGCCGAGGTCGACGATGGGTCGAGGCATATCGGGGTAGCGCTGCTGATACACGCTGACGCTCGTTCGTTGCGCTAGGCCGAGTATCTCTGCAACGGCCTGAGCGTCGATGAGGTCCTCAGTGTTGACCCGCGGGTTCATGAGGCAATCTTGCCCCAGTTGACACCCGTCAACGCGGGATGGTATACAGGTGTCAACACCAAAACGAAGTGGCCCCGGCGGTGCGCAAACACCCCGGGGCCTGGCCAGCACCTTTAGGGAGGTCCTGACGTGAGTGAGCGTAACGGTTCGAACGCGCCCGTCCACCTGAGCAAGAGCATCTTGGGAACGTGGGAACGGTGTCGACTCGCCTATAAGTATGAGCGGGTCGATCGGATCGCCTCGGCGGTGCCACCGTCGGCAGCGCAGCTTCGCGGCAGCGCGGCGCACGCCGCGGTCGCTGAGATCTTGAAGGGCGCGTTGGAGCCGGGAGCCGCGGCGTCGCTCGCGGTGATCGACCGGATCGTGGACGGTCATGGCCTGGCCGGTGGTGATGGGGATCGAGTCCGGGGTTGGGTAGTTGATGCGGCCAGCATCGCGCTGGAGCGGGGCGGGACGTTGCGGTGGGTCGAGGAACTGTTCTCGGTCGAACGCACGGACGTGTTCACGTTGTGGGCGAAGTTCGACATCGCGATCGTCGGCGGCGCGCTCGCCCCACTGGAGGTGATCGACTTCACGTTCGGCGCCCATCGGGTCACGACGCCGGAGGAACTCGCTTCATCGATCGGCGCGCGGGCGTACCGGCTGGCGGCCGGGCATGTGGAACCGGACCGGTCGATCCGGCCGATCGCGATCACCGAGCTGCACGGCCCGTCGTGTTCGACGGTCACGATCGTCCCCGACGACGCGTACGTCATCGACGCGTGGGCGCAGATGAAAGCCGTCGCCGCCGAGATCCGTACCGCCCGCGAGACCGACGAGTTCCCCGCGACGCCGGGACGGCATTGCGGCTGGTGCGCGTACCGGGATCGGTGTCCGGTCGTCAACGCCGACGACATCGCACCCCTCTGACCTTCTGACGGTCTCCGGACGATGTCGTTCGAACTCATCAACGGGATGTGCGACCCGGCCGCGGGGTTCCCGGCCCGCCTCGCACGATGGCTACACCCGCGCGCGGAACTGATCGACGCGCTCGTCGCGCTCCGCCACAAGGGCCACGCGCCCGACGCTGTCGCAGCGTTGCTGGCGCTGCCCGACGTCGAGCGGCTCCGCGCCGAGTGGGAGGACTGGCTCACGGGCGTCGACGACGCCGACCGTGCCGCCTCCCTCATCCTCAACAAGGTGCCCGCCGACGTGCTCACCGACGCGATTTACGCGCTCTGGGGCACCCCGGTGCAAGAAGGACATCGGAGTGGTTGCCGTCGAAGATATTTCTTTCGCCGTCATCTTGTCGTTATTAAGAGACAAAGTCCGAGAGCCCTTCAGACGGGCAAGGGATACCGACCAAGGTGCGCGCGATCGTGACCTGCGAAGGCCCCGAGCGACGCGTGCGGGGCGTCGCATCTTGCCCGCAGGATTTGTCGGAGAACACCGCTGTCAACTCGGTTGACACCGTCTCTCGGTCGCTTGCCTTCGCTGGGAGAGGCCGATACTCCTGGTTTTCCAATGCTTTTCGGCTCGTCGCGCTGCGGTGTGAGAACCCGGGATGCGTCGCCGAAAGATCCGACCAGGCACGACGCCGAGGAACCCCAAGCACCGATGCGAGACCAACAGGCTGCAAGTTGGCGAGGGTGGTACGCGCACGACGCGTCGGACCCCGACGCGCAACTTGCGCTGTTCGTACGCGTATCACGGGCGCCACGGTCGCGCCGCGAACTCGGTGAGCTCGGACGCGAGACGATGACGTCTTGGTCGCGCGGCGCGCGTGCGCCGGACCGCGAACTGCCGGACGGGTCCGACACGTTGCGATGGGCCAGCGACCTCGCCGCCGACATCTCGCTCGACGAAGCGTTCGCTCTGCTCCCCACCCAGTTCGCGGCGTTCGGTTCCTTCACCGAGCAGTCCACGCAGCGACTCACGTCAGAGATCGCGAAGTTCTGTCAACGGCTCCAGCTCGAAGGAGTCATCTCGCCACGCCTGATCACGCCCGTCCACGCGCGCCGGTTCATCGACGACGCCGTCCCCGTCGGCACCGGCTACGCCGTCCCCGCGGTCGCGACGCAGTACCTACGTCGGAGCGCGATCCGAACGTTCGTAGGAATCCTTCGATCGCTACATCTCTTCGACGGTGACCCCACCCTCGACATCACGTTGCCGCCACGCGGCGAGGGGCTCCGAACTCGGCAGTTCGAAGACGACGAAGAACTCCAAGGCCGGATCTGGTCGCGCCAGACGCTCGTCGAGACGCGGATGCCATCGCTGTGGGCGCTCGGTCAAGCGACCGCGAACACCGGCGAGACCGCCCAGATCACGATCGGCGACGTCGCGCTCGATGACAGCCAAGTCTGGATCCACGGCTCCAACAAGCGCGAACCCCGGTCCGGGCAACTCACGGACTGGGGCGTCGAGCAGCTCCGGCGCCGGATCGAACACCTCGACGGTGACCTGAACACTCGCATCGTGTTCGACGGCGCCCACACTGGCGCGTCGGGCCAAGCCTCCGTGAGCCGGGCCCTGTACGTCGTGCTCGTCCGGGCCGGACTCACCGACGACCCCGGCCTACGAGCTGGGTCGCTCCCGGCCTGGGCCGGACGCAAGATCTTCGAACAGACCGCCAACATCGAACAGACCGCCCGCGCGCTCGGCGTCCGGTCCCTCGATCAGGCGGCCCGGATCATCGGGTACGAGTGGCGATGAGTCGCCGACGCACGCGACCAACAGCGGTAACGCGATACCCGACGAAACGGACCCGTAGCGGGCCGCGTCCCGGTGAGCGAGGGCTCGCCCCGACGCAACTCGCGGTGTTGCTCGCGGCGTCTGACTTCTTGGACGACGTGACTGCGTCGCTGCCAGTGCGCGAGCCGGGCTCGCCGGGACGCCCACCCCTGTACCCGCCCGCCGGCGCTGACACTGTTCGAGGGTCTGGCTCGCGAGTGCGGGTTCCAACGACGCGCCTCCAAGATCCTCCAAGACCCTGGCGTGTGGGAACCGATCCGCGCCGAGTTCGCTCGAAGATATCCCGGCTACCGCGGTCTTGCACCGGGCTTCGGACCACCGACCCGCCACCACTTCCGACATTTCGAAGCGGCCTACGGTCTGCGGCCCGACGTGTTCGAGACGTTCCACGACGATTTCAGGGTGCAGTCCTGCACGCTCGCGCGCGCGATGGGCATGTTCGACCCCGACGTAGGGACCACGACGCATCCCGCGGTGCAGAACCTCCTCACCGGCGACGGCACCGTCATCAAACCCCGCTACAAAGCCAAGCTCGGCGACCGACACCTCAACACCGAAAGTGGTGAACTCGAACAGCGCCGCTACGACCCCGACGCCGCCGACTACACGACCTGGGACCCCGACAGCGGCAAAAACATCTCGATCCGCGGCATCAAGTTCGGGCTGATCTTCGGCCACCTTCCGCACGTGTCGAACCAACGCATGATCCTCGACGTGTTCCGCGTCCCGACCGGCGACGGCGGTGAAGCCGCTCGCGCCGTCGACAGCATCACCACCCTCGTCGAGCACCTCGGTGCCGGTACCCAAGGCGTCTGCTGGGACAAGGCCATCCGCGGCAAACACAAGGACCAGATCTACGACCTTGGACTCGTACCGATCGTGAAGACGGCACATGCGCCTGGTGGCGGACCCAAAACCGCCCAACTCGGCATGCATGCCTTCAAGCTGGGCGACGGCACCGCCGAACAACACGAAGTCTTCACCCAAGCGGGCGCGCCGCTCGTCGAGGTCATCGTCGGCGGCGACCGGGTACCCGTGATCCTCATCCGTCGACGGACCCGCCGCGTCGGACAACGTACCAGCGGCTACCGCTGGTACAACGACTACGCAGTCCCCGACCAGCCACCAGTCCCCCAACACCTGCACGGCGCGACAACCTCAATCCGACTCAACCGCAGCACCGAACACGCCGCCAACCACAACCGCGCCGAGAACATCAGCGCCACCGCGCAAAACGACCCCGACTGGGATCGGCTCTACGCCAGCCGCCCCGTCGCCGAATCCGTCAACTCGCTGATCAAACGATCCTGGTACCACAACCTCGCCCCGCGCGTCGGCGGCGCCCGCAACCACTTCAGCCTGCTCTGCGGGTCGATCTGGCTCAACTACAAAGGCTGGATCGAATACCAACAGCACGCCGAGCACCCCGATTCACCCGAACCCGACACGGCGCCACCAACGCCGACGCCAGCGACACCGCCCGTGGCGGCCTCCGACCCCACCGCGAACGCACCACCCACTCGCGCGGCCCGACGCCGAGCAGCCTGAATACCGCCCCGAACACCTTCAACGCGGCCGCGAACCCGCCCCACGCCACCAAGAACACGACGCAAGGCGACGCCCGAGCATCCACCGGCCGTGCCGCACACCGGCACGCCAAACACCTACCCTTCACACTCAGGTGGCGGCGCAGCCAACCAGGTTTCGCGCCAAGAAACGCGCCGTCCCTCGCCCTCGTAGCTCAGGGGATANNAGAGCATCGGTTTCCTAAGCCGACTCAAGACTATTCACCGAGATGCGTGAACGTCCGTACTCGCCCACCGACTGCGCCGACAGGTTCGCCGGCATCCGCCGAACACCGCAGCCGTTCGGTACGCCGTAACTTTGGCCGTCAAACCTCCGTCCGCGTTGACACGTGCAGACGACCGTCAAGTGTCAACCCTCGCGGAAACTGAAGAACTAGCGACGCGGCGCCTTAACGAAGCCCTGAAAACTCGCCTGCACGTACGAAAACGTGGCTCGGACAGAGAACATGGCGAGCGCATCGTGCAGGTTCAGCGCTACCGTAAATTCCTCGTCGGATCGGCCTCGACCACACCTCAGCCCGGGATCGGAGAGAACTCAGCGGTCGCGCTACGGCAGCGCCAACCGGTTGCCGGATACCGATGAAGGCCGACTCGGTACAAAAGGCCTCGCGCAGCTGGCGCGGCCTCCACGCGGCCTCGAAACCTCCGAACGATGCGTTCTTCCTCGTCAGCGCATCGTTCGGTGGGTACGCCGGCATGCGGCCGATGCCGGCCGCTTCGGCTCCGGAGGCGGCNNCCGCCTGCGAGTCGATCCGCCCCATTTGACATCGCGGCGCGCGTCGCCTTTCGGTGAGAGCAGCGTGAGGCATTTCGGGGCGGCAAAGACCCGGAGCACCGAACGCCGATCCCACCACGCCGCGCCCGCGCGGAGATCACGACGAGTAGGTCACCATCTGATTCACTCGCCTACTTCGGGAGTTCAGCTCGACGGTCGGCCGCGCACTCGCTACTTCGGCTTGGCCAACCCGAGGCTCGCGGAGGCGCCGATCCCAACTTCGCGATACGCGCAACACGCCCGCGGCAAACTCGTTCCCAACTTCGGGCGTCTGGCCCTATATCTGCGGGAACGCTCCCTCCTTGGTCACACGTTCGGAGTGGTGCTCTCCGTCTCTCCCCTGTACGTCGGCCCGGGAAGCCACGCGACCTTCTTCGGTTCTCGATGGTCCTTCGGTCGTCAGCGTCCAACGGATTCAGCCCAGGCGCACGTTGCTCGACGTCGAGCAGAGCTGTTGCGCCGGTGCGGCTCGTTCGCACCCACGCGTAATGTGGTTGCATCTTGTCGTGAGGTGGCGTTCCGAAGAGTTCCGAGCCCTGTTCGTGCGGACCCGTCATTTCGTGCTGGGCGCGGCGCTGACCGGAGCGGTGACGGGTTTCGCCGTGGCGGGTTTCGAGCGGCTGACCGTGAACGTCGTGTTCGACGACGTGGTCAGCAAGCTGCCCGTCGTGTTGCTGGCCCTCGCGCCGTTCGTCGGGCTCGCGGTCGCGACGGTGTGGTTGCGGGGGCCGGGTCGGGGCTTGGACCGGGCTACGGCCGACGCCTACCTCGACGCGTTTCACGACGACCGTCGTCTGAGCGTGCGCGACCTGGTGAACAAGCTCGTTGCCGCGGTCGCGACGTTGGGTAGTGGCGGCGCGATGGGTCTCGAGGGTCCGTCCATCTACCTGGGTGCTTCGCTCGGGGCTGTCGCCCAGCGCAGGTTCGTGCGCTTCTTCGGTGGAGCGGATCGAAACCTCCTCCTGGTTGCCGGCGCGGCGGCCGGTATC
>PLBO01000083.1 GCA_003134555.1 Actinomycetota bacterium | reverse complement strand
TGCAGCGTCCGCGAGGGTGGGGGTTCACGTCGCCCCCCGCTCGTTGGGTGTCGACGGCGAGCACGCGTTGTCGGCCGCTCTAGACCATGCCCATCGACAACCAATTGTCAAGGCTGTGAAGCGCGGCTGCGCGGCCGAACTCCAACGGTACGAAGTTCATGAAGACGTTTCCATCGGTCGTGAAGCGCGTCCCCCGGAGTTGATCGAAAACGGCATCCGCATTCGGACTAGAATCAGCGTCAGCGTCAGCGTCGGGAAGATGGCAAAAGGCAAAGCGCGGTGTACCTGGCGTGTCCTTGATCGACCCGGCGAGCACGTCAACAAGCGGCTGGTCGTGCAGCGAGTGGCCGATCACGATGACGTGCGTCGCACTCTGCACGGCGTCTCGGAAGACGTCCCACAATGCATGAACACCCCATCCCGACGCGTTGAGCGGGTCTTTATCCGGATCGGGATAAAGCACGGCGGGAACCCGTCGCGAATCGAACTCGCGATCTGCGGGGTCGACAAGGATGCGCCCCTGTTCGACGTACCAACCGACAGCGCCGTGTAGGTGAACGTGGGTCACGCGATTCGCATCACCCCAAGGAACCATTTCTGATGGCGCCAAGACGCTGCTGCCAGCGGGCACGGCCTGGCGAGACCCCACGTCGACTCGAAGGCCGATGGTCTCTACGGCTGCACGAAATGACGAGTCGTAATTGGTCGTCGCCGAAAAGACCACCGTCTCGGGATCACGGCGAAGAATCTCGAACAACGCGCGGTAGGCGTCGGTCGCGATGTTGAGATCCACCTCTCGAAGCCCGAACTCCTTGAAAAGCGATGTGTTCAGCACTTCGGTGATGCGCGGTACGCGACCTCGCGCTGTTCGAAGCCAATCCTTGACCGCTGATTGCAGCCCCCAGTTCGCAGCCCGGTCGGCCCCGAGTGGCAAGAATCGCTCCACCAGTGGCAGATCATTCGCCCACGCAAGAAAGGCGCCAAGGTTCTGCTCAAACTCCGGACCCGAATCCGTTTTCAAGCCAAGGGCGTTCGACAGTCCTGTTTCATGCGCATCCATCGCCGCACTCAGACGGCGCGACCATTCGGGCATCAATGGAAGTGGCTTCTTGTCGCGGCCAAGCGCGTGCGAGGCGCCTGCCCCGGTGACGAGAACGATCCGTCGCATGTCGGGAGATTACCGAGCAGTGAGGGGTCCCCGTGTAGTCGCCCAGCTGACCACTACACGGGGTCAGCTCACATGCCTGCCTGATGTTCGATCACCTTTGCGAGAACATCTGTCACCACGTCCTGGCCAACCTCCCGGACGCTCCCGAGTACCGCTCGAAGCTTCGATCTCTTCGCCTCGTCGCTGGTAACTGCAATGCGCTGCTCGAGCAGGTCGATTAGGTCGTCATACGCGCGCTCGACCGGCCATTGCCGGGTAGCTCTACGCGCCTTACCCGTTACACCGTCGACTAGGTAGACGCGCACGCCGGCGTCACCGTAACTCGTCACGTCGGTGCCGGTTAGGAACTCGTCCTCCACCAGAGCCGCGATTCCTCGCACCCGGTCGGCATCGCTCAGACCGGTTTCGTTCGCGATCGCGGTGGCTATATCCCTGCCTTCAGCTTGAGCCGATACAGCAGCCTCAAGAATGGGTTTCTCCCGCCAGCTCCAAATCTCAGCTGCCATGCTCCGGAGCGTAGGCCTGTCGACACGCTCGATCTACGCCGCATCGGACCACGGCCGAAACCGCCAGTGAATGTCGGAGTCTTCCGCCCTCCGCCACGTGCGTTCTCCGCTCTGCGAGCCCAACCTCGCCGAGCAGCGGATTCGCCTTCGGCCGCCGGAAAGCCACCCGTTGATGGCGCACCTCTATGGCGGGGTGCGGTTTGCGAGTGCCCTGTTACGGCACGTCAACTCGCCTGCGACGATCTAGTTCGGTCGCTCTACGCGGACATGGTGAAGCTGAGAGTGAGTGTCACGGAATTCAAGCGACAGCGCAGATCGGTCGCCAATCAATCCGCTGGAGTGGAGACGTTCAAGTACAACGTTGAAGACGCCCGAAAGAATGGCCGGGTCTCTGTGGCTCGTGCCGAGAGGGATCACGAACTCTGTCGACTGTTCGAATCGAACGCTCGCCCAGACGTCGACCAGCGAGCTGGCGAGGGCGCTGACGTCTCTGGCCATGTCATCGGACGAGGGATACGCGAGGAACATCGGGCGCTGGTGCGATCTGGCGATGGGGAGTTGTTGGATCAGCGAGGAAATATCGCTGTCCTTTTCCTCAAACACGATGAGGTCGGGCATTTGGTTTCCGTGAGTGTCGAGTGCAGCGAGTCGAGCAGCGTCCATCCACTCGACGTCTGGGAACGCGTGCGCTGAGTATCGGAAATAGTCGAGGCCAAGAAGGCCGATCCGGAGATCTGAGCCCATCGCCGCATGAAAATCCGAAGCAGACGAGCGACGGGCTGCGCGATCGGTGGCGGCGACCCGTGCGACCACATGAACAGGGGAGCCGACGATTGCGGCGGCGCTCAGGGTGCGATCGAGAGCGTCAGTAGCAAGGCGGAAGAACCGATCTGATTCGACAAAGAGAGGATCCGTCATCCTTGCGTGGGGTCGCGCTATGAACGGTGACCCTCGTTCGCCGGGCTTCGGGAAAACGTTCGGCGGAACGGGCGCGGGCTCGTTCTCCTTGCGTCGGCGCCGTTTCCGCTTCCGCGCCTCTGGATCTTCCTCGGTCGGCGGACTCACGAGCAGGAAAGTACTACGCCACGACCCAGGTGACCACCACCATGAGAACCGTTCCGGCGACTCCCGCGACGACGAGATGGAGGAGCGAATTGCGAAGAGGCGTCAAGCGCTCGTCGTTCAACTCGAGTGCGCCGCCATATCCCTGGACGAGATAGCTCAGGTACTGAGCTTCGCTCGATCCAACCTCAGCGTCGACCTGAGCGAGGAGCTCACGGGGTTCCGTCGTGAATGCGAATCGACGTCTGGGTGAGAGGATCCGAACCGCGCTCACAAGAAGGACCAGGAAACAAACGCTGGCGCTGGCGGTGAGAATGTAGAAGACAGAGTCCCTCGCGGATCCCGGGGTCTTAACGACGGCTCCCGCAAGGAAAGCGTTAGCGCTGGCGACGAAAGCGATAAAGGAGACCGTCCTCGTTCTGAGATTGCTTAGCTCGCTGGATTGATCGTTGAGCGCGCGGACGGCTTCGTCGTAAGCGATCCGCACCACGGCGGCGGTACGCTCTCGCGAACCACGGTCGGTCGGGCGAGCCGGTTGCTGGTTCTCAGCCATTCCGACAGCAAGCATACTTCCGTTCAGCGGCCAGCTCGCCTCAGGCAGATCCCCGATCCAGCGTCGGCACGGGCTGCGATGGCTCGTCCTAGGACCTGGGCCGCTGCATCGACGGCTTCGATCACCCGGGCTTGACTGCCTGCTCCGGGATCGCTTCGCGAGGGACCTATGCGGCCTGCGCCCATGCCTGTAGCCGCCAGTACCTTTCGGAAACTTCAGCCTCCGACACGCTGGGTCTATGCAACTGACGACCACGGTTCAAGCCGCTAGTGACTTTCGGCTGTCCACGGCCCGTCGGTGACGAGATGGCCATTGGTCAGGTCGACGTGCACGTTCGAGCCCGCTACCGCTCGCAGGACCCAGGTCCGGGATGGTCGTGTGCGCGAGCTAGGCCGCCTCGCACCACGGCTGCAACCGCCAGTGCGTTTCGGAGTCCACGGCCCTCCGACACGTCGCACATCGCTTAGGTCGGTTGAGCGGCGTTTTCGGTCTCCGACCACGGCCGTACACGCCAGTCGTCGTTCTCGAACGAGCGCCCGCCGTCCCATCTCGTCGGCGACGCGCTGATTCAGCTACCAGCCGCGGGTCGCTCCGACCGATCTAGCCTCTCGACATGTCCTTCGGTGACATCGCATCGCCTCGACCGCTCTACGTCAACCGTATCGAGCTCTGGAAAGAGGGCGTGCACCGACAGCGGGAAGGCGGAATAGCTGGGAGTGGCATCCAGGGACAAGGCGTCGAGTCCATAGTCCTTTCCGCCGAGTACGAAGATGACGTCGATAACGGCGATTTCATCCTCTACACCGGTCATGGTGGGCGAGACCCCAAGACGAAGAAGCAGATCGCCGATCAGGCATTCACCCATCTCAACAAGTCGCTCGCCGAAAACATCACGAGCGGGCAACCCGTGCGAGTCATCCGCAAGGTCCCCGGCGGCTTTCGATACGACGGGCTGTACAGCGTCGACAAGGCGTACGACCTAAGAGGCCGCAGTGGCTTCCAGATCTGTCGCTTCGAGCTCAGCCGAGTTACCGGCCTATCGGCGCACGCGCCCCTCACCCTCCCGCCCCCGATCAAGAAGCCCAAACGCCGTGTTGTCACGGTCACCGAGCGGCTCGTACGAGACACCGCTCTTTCGCTCCAGGTGAAGAAGTTGCACGACTACTGCTGCCAGGTTTGCGGAACCCGACTCGAAACACGAGAGGGGAGCTACGCAGAGGGAGCTCACATCGTTCCGATCGGACGACCTCATGACGGGCCAGACGTGGCGTCGAACATCCTCTGCCTGTGCCCGAACCACCACGTTCTCCTCGACACAGGCGGAATCTTCGTCACCGATTCCGGCCAAGTGTGTACGGCAACCGGAGCACATGTCGCAGCCCTACGCACCCATCCCGCACACGCCATCTCCTCTGCCTCCCTGGCCCATCATCGTGCGCGGTTCGGCTTCTAACGGAACACCTCGGGTGCGCCCCTCAGGCTGCCGCGTCCAACACCTACAAACGCCAGTGAACTTCGGCGTCCACAGCAGGCCAATGTGCTTCTTCGACGACCCGAGCGGCCTGAGCGCGGCGGTTGGCTCGCTTTCCTAGCGTGGTTGTCCGGATCTATCGTCGGGTAGGCGAGTGGGCGGGTGGGTGCGTGTTGCGACGGGTCGCGTTGGTAACGGAGCTGGCGTTCGCTGCTTGTCTCCTGATGAGCGCGCCGGCGAACGCGGCACCCTCGACAAGTTCACCGCCGTCAACCGTCTCGCCGAAGCAGATCGCTGCCAAGACATCGGCGACGCTACGACCGTTGGTCATCGCAGGGGTCATTCTGGTCGGTCTCTCACTCCTGGCCGAGGAGATCGGACGAGGTAGGAAGAAGCAACGCAAACGGAAGCCCGCCCCCCGCACTCGCAGCAAACAAGCTCGAAAACCGACGCCCCGGACTACGAGTACTCGGAAACTGTGGACGCCGCCGGACCCGCCGCAAGTAAACCGGCCAACGCCGGCCTACGCCAAGCCAATTCCCGGACGGCACGAGGGTGATGCCCTGGCTCCACAGCCGCCGCCAGCCCACGGACACATGTGGGGACGGAAACCAGGCCAAAGCGTGGCTGAACGGATTGCTGAACTCGACGCGGAGCGCGCCAAGTGGGCCCAGGGCGAACAGGGTGAGATTCTGGTCGGCGAGGAACTCGACCGCCTCCCGTCTCACGAGTGGTGGGTCTTCCACGCCATCCCACGAGGTACGTCGGGCACAGACATCGATCATCTCGTGATCGGCGTTGGGGGCGTGTACACCGTCAATACGAAGAACGTCTCCGCCAAGGTATGGGTGGCCGAACGCGTCCTAATGGTTGGTAACGCACGAACAAACTTCCTTCCCGTCGCAACTCATGAAGCGCGAGACACCGCCCGTCGCATCTCCTCTGGGGCCGCTCACACCATCGACGTTCGGCCCGTACTCGTGTTCACTCGCCCCATCACGATCAAAGCAATGCCCGCCGATGTCGACGTTCTTCATGCCGGATCCATTCGCTCATGGCTGGAGCATCGGACCCGAGTCCTTACACCGCTGCAGGCATATGAACTCGTGCTCCTCGCCGATCAACCAGCAACTTGGGCTTGAAGACCACGTGGCCGCCTAGGACGCAACCGACCACGGCTGCAACCGCCAGTGGATTTCGGATTCCACGGCCCGCCGACATCGGCGCCCAGATCGGCAGATATGGCGCGCTCGACGACCTCATTGGGATTGCGGTCGGTGTCTGCGGGTGAAGTTCGTGTCACCCGTGACGGTGCGTCTGCACGAGCATCACGCCGTCAACAACTACAACCATGAGCACCGCAACCGCCATGCAAACCAGTGCCTCCATACCGTTGAAAGTAGGGCGGGCGGTCGTGGTTTTCGCTGAGGGCCAGGGTAGAAGCTGCTGAGAATCGCGCAGGCTCCTACTGCCAAGCACATCGACGGTCGTATGCCGATCGGCAGTTCGGTGCGCTCGCACGTAGTGCGCGATCTACTCCATGTTGACGGCGTGTCGGCCGCCTTCTAACCAGGCGCGGAGCGTTGGGGCGAGCGTTGCTGCGGCCGCGTGGTACATGGCGAGATCGTCTTGGTCGAGTACGTCGCGCCAACGGCCGTTGCTGCCCTGGTAGAAGAAGCGAGCGGCGCCACCCTCGAACATGATGGAGATCGGATCGCCGCCCCCGAGTGCCTGTTCGCGCATGGTGTCGATGCCAACCGATTTGAGAAGGGCGGGCCAGGCGTCGTCAGCGACTTCTATTCCGAGGAACGTAGCGATGCGCTCGATCTCGGCGCGGGTGTCGGAGGTCAGGTCGCCGTAATGGACGAACAGCACGTTGTCGAGGTCGCGCCACTTCCACCAGGTGGCGAGGTGATGATGATGTGACCAGAACGGCCACCCGTCCGGCTCCCACTCGAACCATCCTTCGGATATCCAATGCGGCCACCACGCACGGGCCGATGCCGGAGGCCGCGGAAGCGCTGGACCGGGAC
>PLBO01000059.1 GCA_003134555.1 Actinomycetota bacterium | reverse complement strand
CGAGTGGTTCAGGCGCGCACGCGTGAAGAATTTCGTCGGCATCATCGCAGAACGGCACGCGCGCAGGGAGTTAGAACACGCGCTGACAAGCAGCGCGGCTGACGGAACGCCATAACTGCCGATCGGTGCTCGCCGTCACGATCGAGATCGGGCATTATGCGCTCGTGGTCGGTGCGCCGGTGTCGGTGAAGTCACTCGTGGTCGACCATCGGAATGCTCGGACCGCTTTCTGGAGAACCTTCGCCGCTGGAGTCTTCGTCTACGCGCTTCCGCTCACAGTGACATTGAGCCTTCGCTACAACGACTTCTCCCGCGTCGTAAGCGGGCTGATCGTGTACTTGGTGATCTGGTCCTTGTGGGCGATGCTCGCTCCCCGCGGCGCGTCGCTTGTTGCCTTGATTCTCTTCGCTTTGGGGTTGGTCAACGTGATCGTCGGCAGCCTGATCCTCTACCGCGACGAGGGGCTCGTCGTCATGATCCCGTTCGCGACCGTCGCGATTCCGTGCGATGTGTTCGCGCTCGCACTCATCTGGTCTGCACGACCGAAGGCTCAAGCGCTGGTCCGCGCCAGGAAGGCTCTCCGGCGAGAGCGACGCGACGAACGGATCCGCGCGGGCGGAGGCATGTAGCGCCATATCTGCCGATCGGTTCGTCGAGTTCAGCCGTTACTTCTCGGTTTGACTTTGAGATTCGCGAGCAGTTTGCGCAGGTAGGGTCGCGGACCTTCGATTCTCACCAAGAGGCCGTGTTCACACCAGGCGCCGACGGTATCTGCGGGTGTACCTCCGAACGTTGTTGGAGTGGTACCGATAAGGGCTGGGCACGGGGATTGAATGAGGTCAACAGATGTGTTCGAGAGGTCCGGGACGCTTCCGAAGTCAGCCTCAGAGTTGTCAATCGTGCTGGTAGTTGGTATGTCCAGTACCGGTCCGTTCGGGGTGGAGCGCAGGTGCCAGCGATCGAGAATCCTGACGACGGTCGCGTCCGCCACCGTGGTGTGATCCCCATTTTCGAATGACGCGATCAAGGTCCAGTCACCAGTCGACAAGATGCCGAATCGTCCCGCGACTTGTTTGAGGTTGGGTTGTACTGCCTGCTTCGCGGACACCAACAGCGGGGCAGGGACTGGGCTCGGCCCGAGTGTTGCGAAGAGGTCGCTCGGCGCGGCGTGTTCGATACCGAAGCTCAGTGCGCAACAAGCCGCAGAGTTCTTCGGTGTTACGGTCCCGAAGAAGGTCGCGCCGAGCGCAGCGATTGCCTTCGTCACGTCACCCGATAGGGAGACGGACAGGCCCGTCGGCAGGGCAATCTTCGTCGTGTCAGTTCCGTCAGGCATCGGGTAGAACCGGCCCAGGATCGGTTCGTTTGGACGGACGGGTGAAGTCTGTGGGTTCGTCGGAGCGGGCGAGGGAGCCGTTCGAGCGGCGACCGCGTTCGTTGAGCCACTTCGATGGTGCCGGGAGTGGATCGCCGCGAACGAGAGCCCGACAATCGCAACGATCGCAATCGACAAGACGAGAGCGACGACCCGCCGATGCGACGCGAAGCAACCGGGTCGAGTCCGCGTTCTCTCGGGATCGCCGCCGAGGTCAATCGCTTCGAGATCTGGTGCCGCGGGGTCCACATGCCGAGTATCCATGCCCCACCGCGTGTACGCCAACGCGACTTCTACGCTCGGCGTGAAAGCGGGCGCTACATCCGACGGCCACTTCGCAGCCGTCCATAACTGCCGATCTCGCGCACCTTCTCGACTCGTTGACGCGACCAGAACGCGCACCCATATCGTGCGCTCCGCCGCGGCGACGCGGCGACGCGGCGACGCGGCGTGAGCGTTATGTGCTGCCAGCCCGGGCGGGGTCCTCTGGCAGAACGCGCCCCTAGGGGGCAATCTGGGCGCGGCGTTCGCGGGTCGGGTCCGAGATAGAGCGGCGCGGCGCGGTGAAACCCGGGCGAACGAGAGGAATTGGTCGTTCCAGGGCTTTCGTGGAGTGTGGTGGAAGAGCGTGTAACGGGCGCGGATCGTCGCCCTGAGTTCCAGGAGTTTGTGATCGAGCGGGGTCCTGCGATCCGTAGAGCCCTCGTGGGTCGCTATGGCGTGGAGATCGGAGTCGAGGCGTACTCGGACGCAATCGAGTACGCGTGGGCGCACTGGGCGCGCGTCGGCGTTATGGCGAATCCGGCTGGCTATCTCTTTCGCGTCGGGCAGAGTCGCTCTCGCCGCCACCGTACGCGGCGCGCACCGGTGCAGCTTCCTGCGGAGCAGCAGTCCGACACCGCGGAGGATCCCGCGTTGCATGAGGCGCTTTGGAGGTTGCCCCCGGCGCAGCGGACTGCTGTTTTCCTCGTGCATGGATACCAATACTCATACCGCGACGCGGCCGACCTGATGGCGGTGAGCGAGGCGGCGCTTCGGAATTACGTACACCGGGGAACCACGCGCTTGCGCGTGCTCCTGCACTCGAAGGAGGCGCTCGATGAACAGCGTTGAACAACGCGTGCGGGAGTACGCCGCAGAACTCGATCGAGTATCGACGGCGAGAGTCGTAGCAGCGCCCACAGCGGATCTTGCGACCCCGCAAGGCGGACCGCGACACCGCCGCGCACGTATCGTCCTGCTCACAATCGGAGCGTTTGGACTCATCGCCGTGGTGATAGTGGTCGTTCTCGCGGCGTCGTCGGGCTCCGGACCCGTGCGAGTTGCAGTCCGCAACACCAGCAGCTCTACGGGTCCAGCTTCAGCCGTGGGCGATTGCGCTGGTGCCACGTTCGATCCTCAGGGAACCGCTGACGGCCTGCCCTACGCCGACACGGTTACAAAATCTGCCGTCGACTCCGTACTCGCTCAGAACCGTGGTCGGCTCGTCACTCAGTACGGCGCGACTGATCTTGCGGTCGTCGGCATGGTCAGCAACGCGATCGCGACTCTCGCCGATGGAGGAACGACGATCACGCGAGAGACGATCTATGTCATCGACGTCACACTCGGGTCCGCGACCTCGTGCCCAAGCGCGCCAGCGTTTTACGACGGTGTCCCGCTCATCTTTCGCACGCCTATCGCGGATACTCCGGCATCTCCGACCACCGTTCCCCTCGCGTGCGTGTCAGGTATCAGCGGCGGTGCGGCCGAACGTCCACCAGGGATCACGGGAACGCTGCGGATGATCGGAGGAGTCAATCTGGGAGTGAATCACCCGGTTGCGGGAACGGTCACCATCACGTCCGCGACCGGCTCGCGGTGCGACCTGCCAGTCGTCGCAGGCGGTTCGTTCGAAGTGACGCTGCCGGTCGGTAGGTACACCGTCACCGGCCACAGTCCCGACTTCGGTGACGGAAAGTACGAGTGTTCCGGTGGTGCCGTCAGCGTGACGAGCGCGGGCGAGACTGCCGTCACCGTCGCTTGTCCGGTCCGCTAAACGTGACACGGCGAGGAAGCCATAACTGCCGATCTGCTCGCGGTCCTGACCATCACTGTTCCGTCCGTAGCGATACGAAACTCCATCCTTGCCCGACGGTCCAGAGTCCGACATTCGGCTCTCCGAAGCGCGAGACGACCCAAACGTGGGTGATCCCTGCCGGGACAGCAGGTGCTCGACTGGGTGTTCTGGTGTTGATGCGCTGGAGATTTTGGTCGACATCGAAGGACGTGAGTGTTCCCGACATCAAGAACACGTGCCGCTCGTCGGCCTGAACCCGCAGGATCTTTTCCGTCGTGTCTCGGTAGCTCGGATCGGCGAGGACGCTGTCGACCCAATCGGTGATCACGTCGGAATCACTGGTTATGGCGCCACCGGAACCCGGCAGGAAGAAGATCGCGACCGAGGGCTCGTCGCGGGTGACTTGGTCGATGTGGTCGATGCCCAGCCCCCGCGCCGTGTCGGCGAGTTCGCTTCGCCAGCTCTGATGAACCTCAAGCCGGAGGCATCCGTGCGCCACGAGTTTGCCCACGAACTCGGGAAGCTCGGTGTAGAGCCGTCCGATGTGCGCGCCCCGAACGAGTTGTACCGACCACTGGCCGAGACCAACCGCGAGGTCGATCTGCTGATGGTGGTGGGCCCTGAAGGTTCGCGCCCACATCTCCTGGATCGTCGGGTCTTCGTGCCAGCCGACCTCGCCGATGCCGCGACGCCCGTCCGCGTAGGCCAGAGAGAAGTCGGGTCCGTGACCGCCGCTGGTGTCCTCTACCGATCCGTTGTCGCCGATCCAGAATCGAAGCGCGGAGATAGCGAACGCCTCCACGTCGCGAGCGGGGTTCCGCCTGTAGGAGTCATTCTCCGCCATTGCGAGAGCGTATTGGGGAGGATGCCGAGCGAACCTCCCCGTCCGGCTGGACGCGTTCCGGATTTGGTGCGAACGCGTTCCACCAGGTGTTCGCGGCGATCGCTCGACCAGGCCTGATGGGATTTCGCGCCGTCCCCACGAGGGCAACGTGCTCTGACCTGCGGCTTCGCGTGTCGACAGTGCACGTGACGGCCTAACGGTAGCGAGTTGACGGCCACATGACGGCCTACGGTCTTGCACTCGCGTACGTCAGCGGATCTGTGCGAACGTCGACGAACGGCAGCGGATCGGACGACAAACGGTTTGTGCAACCGCCAGTCGCGTACCGCGAGAGTGGGGCAGCCGGTCGTTATGCCGCTTATTGACTCGCCCCGGAAGGACCAACTTCTGCGAAACTTCGTGACGGGGCGTTGCGTGGCGACCAATAGGTGATGTGAACGAGGACGCCGCGGACGCGGTGCTGCTGCGATGTGTCCGCACCGATCCGGACGCGCTCGAGATTCTCTACCGGCGGTACGTCGATCGCGTGGTGTCCTACGCCGCCCGCAGGTGCGATCAGCCGGCGGATGTCGCGGACCTGGTTGCGGCGACATTCCTGGCGGTTCTCGAATCGGCGTCGACCTACGACTCCGCCCGAGGTGACGCGCTGCCGTGGATCCTCGGGATCGCGGCCCGGATCCAATCTCGCAAGCGCCGCCGGCTCTGGCGCGAACGAGAAGCGCTCGCCCGCAGCGGCGGTAGCCGAGCGCTGACGCCCGACGACTTTGCCGCTCTGGAGCGGGCAATCGACGCGTCCCGCCGGCACGGTCGTGTCGACGAGGCGATGCAGAGACTCTCGCCCCGCCATCGTGAAGTGCTGCTTCTCGTCGGGTTCGACGGTCTCGATCACGAACAGGCCGCGGCGGTGCTCGGACTGTCGCCCGGCGCGTTCCGCAACCGGCTGATGCGCGCGCGACGCGCACTTTGTCACGTACTACTCCCGGAACCGGCGAACCCCGCTCCCGAAACAAAAATGCAGGCGGGAACTTCATGACTGGTCGCACACTCGCATCGTTCGAGGCCGACGTCCTCGACGAACTCCTCGACGCGCAGCGTCGGTTGTCCGACGCGCCGATTTCCAACGTCACCCACGGGCACCCGACGCGTCGACGCGTCGCGGTAACGCTCACCGTCGCGGCGGCGGTCGGCGGCGCGGCGACAGTGGTTGTCGGGAACCACTCGACACCTCCTTCCACGACGCGGTCGGAATCGCCGACGACTCCGTCAACCGCGGCAAACGGCCGACCGAAGAAGCCCCTCGCGACACTTACCGTCGCCGTGATCGCGCGGCGGGCTGAGGCGAAGCTCGCGAATGTCGACGATCTGGTCGTGCACTCGCGCGAGACCAGGATCAGCTCGACATCGTCGGGAACCGACATCGAGGTGTACGAGTCGTGGTCGGACCGCGGTGACCCCTTCCACTCGCGTACGAAGTACACCCACAACGGAGTTCCCGTCTACGACATCCAACAAAACGATGGCGGACCCTCGGAACGCGTCGTCGACTACCCGACCCGTTCGTGGTACCAGACCGGGCCGGTTCCGAGCATGAGCGGCCATGGTCAGCTACTCGGGTGGACCCCGGACGTCGTCCGGAAGCTGTTGAGCGTCAAAGGCCTGACATTGGTCGGGCACGAGACCATCGACGGGCGCGACACACTCCATCTCGCGCGTCACGACATTGCGCCGATCCCCGGCGACCTCTGGATCGACCCGACGACCTATCTGATCGTGCGATCGAGCAACCCGCTCGCGACGACCGACTACCAGTGGCTCCCGCGAAACGCGGCGTCGCTCGCACAACTCGTCCCGGTGGTCCCGCCCGGATTCACGCTCCGAGGCCAACCGCCGGAAACGCCGCCCGGGTCCGACGGCAACAAGGGCTGAGCATTAGCGGCGCATGCACCATTGCTTCCACTGTCGGCGGTGCCCGTTCGAGTTGGTCTGACCTTCACGAAGGGTGTCGTCTCATCCGCTGGTCATGCTGATCTGAACGCGTTTCCGGAGTTGGAGTTTGACGGCCAAGGTTACGGCCAAGGAGTCGCACGTCGGGGTGCGGGAAGTGGCTGCTGTTCGGCCAGATCACGACGCGTGCGTCGGGAAGTCTCGCTCGGAGCCACTGCTTGTGGGGTGGTTCAAGTTCATTTCCGGCGACGACGACGTACTGCACCTTCGTTGCGCGGAGTTGCGCGAGGCCGTCGTCGATCGTGGCCGTGAGCGATGCGATCGGAGCCTCGATCTCGTCCTTCCAGTAGCCCAGGACTACGTCCTGACGGTGACGACCAGTTGTGCGTACGATCGCTGTCATCGACGACGCCCGGACAACCGACACCTCGACGAGGTCGCCTCGTTCGTTCAAGTCGGCGGGTTCCGTCCCGCGTAAGGGCCGACGATGAGCGAGCAGCCAACGACGCGTTACGCCAAAAGCGCCGATGGCCTGTACATCGCGTATCAAGTGGTCGGCGACGGTCCGTTGGACGTCGCAGTGATGCCGATGGATTGGTCCAACGTGGAGCTGCAATGGGAGGACCCGATTTCGGCGCGGTTCTTCCGCCACCTCGCGTCTTTCGGCCGTCTCATCCTCTTCGACAAGCGCGGCTCCGGTCTCTCGGATCCTGTTCCTCTGCGCGCGATCCCGACCGTCGAGGAGTGGGTCGACGATTTGCTGACCGTGCTTGACGCGGTTGGAAGCGAGCAGACCCATCTCGTCGGTATTGACGCGGGTGGGCCGGTCGCGCTCGTGGCTGCGGGCACCCATGCTTCTCGTATTTCCAGTCTGGTGCTGTTCAACGCCTTTGCGCGGCTGAGCCGGGCATCGGACTACCCCTGGGGTCTGCCGGAATCGCTCCAAGCGAAGACGCTGGCCACCTTTCCGCGCGACTTCCCAAACGGCGTATTCCCGGAAGTGATGATGCCGAGCCGGATCGACGACCCGGTGTTTCGTGAGTGGTGGGCGCGCTTCGGAAGACAATCGGTCGGCTTGGGAGCGGCGATCCAGATGCAACAAGCCGTGTACGCGACCGATGTGCGCGACATTTTGGGAGCCGTGCGGCAGCCCACGCTCGTGCTACACCGAGCCGGCAACGAGTTCGTGCGCGCGGCACACGGCCGGTACCTGGCCGAGCACCTTCCCAACGCGACGTACTTCGAGCTGCCCGGCAGCGACCATCTGTTCAATTCCTGTGGGATCGACGAGATCGACGAACTCGCCGAGCAGATCGAAGAGTTCCTGACCGGCGCCCGCCACACCCCGAACGTTGGCCGAGTACTCGCAACCGTGGTCTTCACCGACATCGTCGACTCCACGGTGCGAACGGTCGCAATCGGCGACCGCAGATGGAAAACACTCCTCGACGACCACGACGACCTCGTCGGCCGGGCACTCGTACGCTTCCGCGGACGTCAGGTGAAGAACACCGGAGACGGCATGCTCGCCGTCTTCGACGGGCCCGCCCGAGCGATCAGCGCGTCCCTCATGATCAGAGACGCTCTCCGAAGCGTCGGCCTCGAAATCCGCTGCGGCATCCACACCGCCGAGATCGAGCTGCGCGGCGACGACGTCGCAGGTATCGGAGTGATCATCGCAGCGCGCGTGTCCGCAATTGCAGGAACCGGTGAGGTGCTCGTGTCCCGAACAGTCGTCGACCTGGTCGCAGGCTCCGGCATCGAGTTCGAAAACCGCGGCGAGCACCAACTCAAAGGCGTCGAAGGACAATGGCACCTCTGCGCCGTCACCGCGTAACCGTCACAATCCCGAAGACCCGACACTCGCCGTCCCTATCTGCCGCGAGTTAGCGCGTACGCGGCCGGAAACGCGACGAGAAACTGGAATTGAAGAGGCTGGTGGCAACAGTCCACGGGGCAATGCGTGCGCGCACGGCAGTGACCTTCGGCCCTACGCATTGGGCGGTAGGCGGCCGATCCTGGTTTGGGTTTGTCAGTCGACCGCGGAGGTCAGAGCCGTGATGCGTAACTTCGGAAATGGCGGCATCGGCTGGGGTGGCTGGTTCGTCATGGTGGCGATGATGGTCGTGTTCTGGGGTGCGATTGCGTGGGTGGTCGTGACGCTCATCCGACAGAACGGCGCGCGTTCGCAGCCCGGGCCGACGGGTTCGGAGCCGATGCGGATACTCGATGAGCGGTTCGCTCGCGGTGAAATCGACGAGGCCGAATACCAACGCCGCCGTGAGCTTCTCCGAGGCGGCGCATGAACTCGTCGACGGGCACAGCTCCTCGACGCGGCGTCGTCGCGTTGGCGGTGAGCCTGGTCGTTGTCCTCGCAGCTGGATCGGCCACGCTCATCGTGGCGGTCGCGAACCGCAGGACGCCCTTTCGTAACAGTTCCTTCGGTGTCGTGACGTGCGCGGCTCCGCAACTGCCGGGCGAGACGGTGAACGTGACGTTGTCCGATCGCGGCAACGCCATGATGGGGCGCGGTCCGATGATGGTGACGTTGCAGGCGGACCCGAGCACGGTCAGGGGAGGACAGGTCTCGTTCGTCGTTCACAACCAGGGTGGGTTGGCTCACGAGCTCATAATTCTTCCGCTGCCCGCCGACGGTCCCGGGACACGCCCGACCGGGGCCGATGGCAAGATCGGCGAATCGCAGAGTCTCGGTGAAGCGTCCAAGTCGTGCGCCCAAGGGGTAGGCGACGGCATCGCTCCCGGAAGCACCAGCTGGGTAACCGTCAGCTTGAAGTCCGGTCGCTACGAACTCGTCTGCGACGAGCCCTGGCACTACGCGGCCGGCATGCTCGACGTGCTCACCGTCCACTGAAACCTTGGACACGGGTTGCAGGGTTACCGCGACGCCGTGACATGGTTGTCCGGTCAAGAGTTCGTCGATCGGGACCGGATCGAATTGTGGGCTCTAGCCTCTCGGGTGGGTTGGTCATCACGCTCGCATCCGAAGCCATCCCGATCGCGTGCGCCGTTGCGCAGGTTCCGTACATCGGCGAGGGAGGGCCCGACTTTCCCGAAGGAGCGCTCGCCGCGATCGCCCGCGCCGTCGAGACGGGCCGAGCCGACTCCCGTTGGTGCTCATCGTTGCGCCGGGCGACCGACTTACGCCCCCCGGTCCCGCGATGACCGTCGCCGCGCGGACACCGAACGTCAGCGTTGTCGAAATCCCGGGTGACCACTTCGACGCCTACGAATCCGGATTCCAGTCGAGCAGCGAACCAGCGATCGAGTGGTTCCGCGAACACCTGAACACCTGACCTCAGGATCGCGAACGTCCCGGTGCCGGCGTTCGGAGACACTCCGCGTCGTCGTTCGGCGACGCGCGTTCTGGGGCAGGACTGTTGCCTCCTCCGGGCGACTCGGAGCGCGTCGTAGCCTCCGTTCGTGTTGCCCGTCCATGCCGCGACCATCCGGCTGTACTTGCATGTTCTTGGCGCGACGGTGTGGGTCGGCGGACAGGTCGTGCTCGCGGCTGTCGTACCGGTCGTTCGCCAGTTCGGCGGCATCGAGACCGCGCGTGCGGCCGCGCGCCGCTTCCAGCTCGTCGCTTGGCCGGCGTTCGGCCTTCTGCTCGTCACCGGCATCTGGAACCTGTTCGCAGTGAACGCCGGCGAGCAGTCCGGCAGCTACCTGACGACCCTGTCGGTGAAACTGATCCTCGTCGGGGTGTCCGGGATCGGCGCACTCGCACACATTCTCGTTGCGCGGCGTCGACCCGCGCTCGGCGGCATCTTCGCCGCACTCGCTCTGCTCGCCGCGCTCGGGGCAACCTTCGTAGGTGTGCTGCTCGCGACCGGATAGTCCCGGACGCGCCGCAGCCAACGCTTGGCCGACGGGCAGTCCCCAAGCCCAGGCGGTCTTCAGTGTCGGGTGTCGAGTTCGATGAAGTCTCGGGTGTTCGAATGCAGATAGCGCTCAGCAGGGCGTTGCATGTTCGACAGGAGCTTCGTCGCGGTGACGGCCGTCGGTGAGGTCCCGGTGTACGTCATCAGTGATACCCACGAGGGATTGATGTCGAGTTCCATCGCGCGGACACAACCGGCGTGCTGGAGTACGGCTGCGAGCGTCGCGACATTCAGTCCGGGTCCGCCCACATAGATGAGGTTGTGTTGGGCGTCGATGCCGACGCCGGAACGCCAGGTATAGATCCGATTTCCGAGCGTTGCTCCCCATTGGTGGCTGTTCAGGTCCGAGAGGCCCGCGACGAGCTTGCGGTCGTCCACGAGCAAGTCGAGGTTCTGTCGAACCGACGCCACGTTGGGAGTCAGCGCATCGTCGCGTCCCCAGACGCCCACGTCCACGTGACCGTCCGCGTAGATCACCAATGACGCGCCACCGTTCACGAGCGGCCGCATCGTCCGGCCTTCGGTGAAATAACCGCCGCGGCTCGCGTCCAGACGGAACCCGCCGTTGAAGGTCGCGACTACGCGGCCATAGTCTGCCGGTGAGATCAACGAGCCCGCCCGCCAGGCGCCGCCACCGGGCACCGACGTGCCGTTGTGCAACGTCGCGGTCAGAACGCGCATGTCCATCCACGCCACCCCCACGAGCACGCTCGTATGCACCGCGTCGGGTCGCAGATACGCGAAGCACACGGCGCCCGTCGAACGTCCAACCGTCTGCCATGCGCCTTCACCCGCGAGCATGCTCGACGCGAACGCAGGAATAGTCGGCGGGCAGCGCCGCTCGCCGACCGCCACCGGGCGGGCGGGCGAGTGAACCGCGGCAGGACGCGTCACCGAAGGGGCAACGCGCGCGATGCCACCTTTGGGCGCCCCACCGTTCGGGGGCTGATGATGTGAATACCACAGATGCTCCACCCGATCGACGAGCCAGCCCAACGAGTGCCCACGCGCCCATTCGGTCGCATTCGCCGAAACCGGATCACCGTTCGACACCATTACCGCGTGAGCAAACGACCAAGCCGGCACGAAGAGGGCGACGAGGAACGATCCGACCACGAGCCAGACGCGCCGTCGACGCCCACGCCGTCGTCGGCGCCAACGCGTCACCGACGCGGCTGCAGAATCGGCGCCTTCACCATCCGCGCCGGCACGCGCCGAATCGTCAACCGCGGTTTTGGTCACCATCGCGCGGACCACGCTAACGATCGTCGGGTTAGTAAGGCGTAACCAAATGGCCCGCGTCAGGCGAGTACGACCAAAGTCCCTCATGTCGATCGCACACTCGCACTGCCTACGCGCTCGGCGACCATCTGAGGTCGCGACCGATCTCATATGAACGCGCGTTAGCGTCGTCGAAATGCGACGCTACGAACGCCTCGCGGTCGCGGTAGTTGCGCTCGTGCTGGCTAGTTGCGGCGACACGCACGCGCGGACGAGCGCGCCTCCGCCCGCGGTCGGCACCACTCGGGTCGCAGATCGAGGCAACATCGCCGCCCCAAAAGGCACCAGCCGCAGGTCTTCGCCGCCAGCCACGAGACGAGCGACTCGACATCTCGGTGCCGTACCCGGCACCACCGTCGTCGCCACGCTCATCTCGGGCGGCGTTCCTCGGTCCTACCGTTTGCACGCGCCGGCGTCGCTTGACGATTCGGCGGTGCGTTTACCGCTCGTGATCGTATTGCATGGCGCGAGCGGCAACGCGGCTCGTGTCGAGCTGCGATATCACTGGGATCCGTTGTCTGATCGTGAGCGGTTTTTCGTCGCGTATCCACAAGGCGTGTCGGATCAGTGGAACGCAAGTCTCACTCACGGCGTCGACGACGTGAGTTTCCTCGCCACGCTCATCGCGCACCTCGAGCGAACCTTGCCTGTCGACTCTCGTCGCGTCTTCGTTGCCGGCATGTCCAACGGTGGCGCAATGGCGTACCGCGTCGGCTGCTCGTTGTCAGGTCAGGTCGCCGCGATCGCTCCGGTCGAGGCGCCGAACCCGGGATGTCGGCCGCCCCGTCCGATATCGATGGTCGCGGTACACGGTCTCGCGGACTATCAGGTTTCGTTTGCCAGCGCGCAACAGTCCGTCGCGGCATGGCGGACCTTCGACGTCTGTCCACCGGACCCCCAAATCGAGAGGACCGGTCCCGTGACGCGCCAAGTATGGCCATCCTGCGCGGCGGGCACCTCGGTAGCCTTGTACGCCGTTGCGAACAGTGGCCATGAATGGCCGGGATCGTCACCACCACTGCCCGGTCACGACCGTCCCAGCCTGGATCTCGACGCAACCCAGGTCATCTGGACGTTCTTCAAGCAGCATCACAGCTGAGGTCTTATCTCGTCGCCGCGATTGCGACGCGACGCGGGCGTCGGTGCGGATACCGAGCCGAAGAGTTGTGACGCACGGGGTCGCTGGCTAGCTTCGTGGGTCTTGTTGCAGCTGTGGGCCATGTTCGCGTTGTTGCGGCGGCGCCGCGTTCACGCGGCAGTCGCGACGTTGAGCGCGTTGACCATCGCGATCGCGGGCGTGATCGCTTCGTCGGGGTCCGCCGCCGCGACCATCGGCGCGGATCAAACGAACATGGCGCAGCTGGAGCAACAGATCGCGGCGCAGGGAGCGCACGCGCAGTCGCTCGTCAATCGCTACAACGAGGTCCAGGCACACCTCGACGCGGTCGACGCGCAGATCGCTCACGACCAGGGACGCGTCGCCGCCGACCAGGACATCGAGGCGGCGACGACGAGCGCGCTGCGACGGTTGGCGATCAAGGCATACGTATCCGGCACGGGGATGGACTCGCCCACATTCGCGATGCTCGGCGGCACGTCGAGCATCACGACGATGCTCGAACAGAACCAATACGTCGGCGCCGTCAACACCAAGTTTGCAGACACGCTCACCACGCTGCACTTGGATCAAGCTCGCACCCAGGACGCCCGGAGCAGCTTACGATCCGAACAAGCCCAGGCAATGAAGACGCTCCGCCAGCTCACGACCGCGCATGAAGCCGCCACGGCCGCGATCGCCGTCGACGAGGCACAACTCAGCCGTATAAACGGCGACCTTCGTTCCCTGCTGGCCGCGGCCGGCGAACGCCGCCACGCGGCCCAGGTCGCCGCCGAGCGCGCGCTTGCGACGGCACGACTGTCGGCGCCCCCCGAGCCACCGTCGCCGTCACCGTCGCCGTCACCGTCGCCGGCCGCTACGTCGCAACCGGCATCGTCGCCCGAAGCGGCACCTTCACCGTCAACTTCACCGCCTCAACCGCCGTCTCCACCGCCGGCCTCGTCGAGCGGCTACGGGAATCCACTTCGAGCGGTGGTTGCACTGTCGGCCGAACGCATCGACCAGGGGGTGGACTTCAGCGGCTTCGGCTCGATTTACGCCATCGGCAACGGTGTAGTGCTCAGCACCGTCGGTTCTGGGTGGCCCGGAGGCACCTTCATCGCCTACCGACTCACCGACGGCCCCGCAAGCGGGCTCGTCGTGTATGCCGCCGAAGACATCGAGCCGAGCGTCCAAGTCGGCGCGATCGTGACATCCAGCACTGTCGTCGGCCATATGTACGCGGGCCCGGACGGCATCGAGACCGGTTGGGCTGATGGCGCTGCGCTGCCAAACACGATGGCACGCACGTACGGGCAGTTCAACGGATTGAACTCGACGGCCTTCGGATACAACTTCTCCCGGTTCCTCCAGACCGTCGGTGCTCCAGCAGGCATTTCGGAGAGTCCGCCGACCGGCGTGCTGCCCGCATCGTGGCCTCGCTGGTAACTCTCACCACCCACCGGCCCTTGCCTAACGGCCGCGCCATCTGGATGCCGCGGGGCATCGGCACAGGCGACGCACAGATCGAGCCGTTAAATAGAGCTCGGGTTGGTTGGTCGCGATGAGTTCTGGAGCATATGCATGATCGAAGCTACGGCTTTGACGAAGCGGTATGCATCGACAGTTGCGGTCGACGGCCTCAGCTTCACGGTTCCCAACGGTCGCGTCACGGGTTTCTTGGGTCCCAACGGAGCGGGCAAGTCCACGACGATGCGGTTGATCGTCGGTCTCGACGCGCCGTCGTCCGGGCGGGTCACGGTCAACGGACGTGCGTATCACGACCGACGTTTTCCGTTGCGCGAGGTGGGTGCCCTGCTCGAGGCCAAAGCGATCCATCCCAGCCGCACTGCACGCAACCACCTCCGGTGGCTAGCCCAATCAAACGGGATCAACCCGAAACGAGTTGACGAGGTCCTCGAACAAGTAGGGATCAGCGCCGTTGCAAGAAAGCGGACCGGCACGTTCTCGCTCGGAATGAGTCAGCGTCTCGGCATCGCGGCCGCGCTGCTCGGCGATCCCGAAGTGCTGCTGTTGGATGAACCGGTGAACGGACTCGACCCCGAAGGCATCCAGTGGGTTCGCCGGCTCTTGCGTTCCCTCGCGTCGGAGGGTCGCACTGTGTTCGTGTCGAGTCATTTGATGAGCGAGATGGCGCTGACCGCTGATCATTTGATCGTGATCGGCAAGGGCCGACTCATCGCGGATGCCAGCGTTGAGGAGGTCATCGCTCAGGCGTCGGCCAATCACGTCAAAGTCGTCTCCCCGCAGGCGACGGCGCTGCGTTCACTCATCGCCGCGGCGGGAGCCGATGTCGAACCGGACGGCGACGACACGCTGATCGTGACCGGATTGGAGTGTCGGGATGTCGGGATCATCGCCGCCGCGGGCGAGATCACGCTCTATGAGCTGTCTCGGCAGGAGGCATCGCTCGAGGAAGCCTTCATGGAGATGACACGCGACAGTGTCGAATACCTCGCGGACCCGGACGCGGCCGGAAGCGCGGCGTGAGCTCCGCCGAAACTGCCCTCGTACCCACCGCGGCGGCGCGCACGGCCGTTCCGAACCCGACGCCAATGCGGCAGTTCGTCGCCGTGTTGCGGGCCGAATGGACCAAGCTTTGGTCAGTCCGCTCGACCCTGTGGTCGTTGCTCGTCACCATCGCGATCATCGTCGGACTCGGTGCCCTGTTCTGCGCAGCACGAGTTGCGCGCGCCGATCGCCTTGATCCCGGAGAATTGCGCAACTTCGACCCAACCGGGTTCAGCCTCAACGGAATCTTCTTGGCCCAACTCGCGGTCGGTGTCCTCGGCGTGCTGGTGATGAGCTCGGAGTACGCGACCGGTCAAATACGCGCGACGTTCGGAGCGACACCGCAACGGAATCTTGTCCTGGCCGCCAAGGTCGCGGTGTTCGCGGTCGTTACGTTCGCGGTGGGCCTCGTCGCCTGCTTCGCTGCCTTCTTCATCGGCCAAGCCATCCTGGGCCGGAGCACCAAGTTCCACAGCGCCTTCATCGGAGATCCCGGCGTGCTCCGCGCAGTGATCGGCGGCGCGATGTACCTCTCGGTGTTAGGCGCGCTCGGCATCGGGTTGGGAACGATCCTTCGCCGCACCGCCGGTGCCATCGCCGCACTGGTTGGCCTGCTCCTCATCCTGCCGATCCTGGTCAACTTCTTGCCGTCGCCGTGGAACACCGATATCTCCAAGTACCTCCCTTTGCAAGCCGGGAACGCCGTGTTTCACACTGCGAAACTGGCCAGCACGGACCTGTCACTGTGGGTCGGCTTCGCTGTGTTCTGTGCCTACGCGGTCGCGTCACTAGCTCTCGGTGCCGTACTCCTCGCGCGGCGCGACGCCTAGGAACGAAGAGATCGCAGCCGAATCTCCGACTTGGTGCTCGTGGTCCCGCTCCCGATCGGCGACCGCCCACGAACGTCGAGAGACGAGTTGAGTTGCGAACCTTTCCCGGTTGTTAGTTCGGCGAGGCAACCCGATCGACACCTTTGGTGTCTGATACGGGTGTGCCGGGAAACGAGGAGCAGTTCCGAGCGTATTGTTCCGCCCGGCTGCCCGCGTTGCTCCGATTCGGCTTCATGCTGACCGGCGACCGCGAGGACGCCAAGGACCTGGTGCAGACTGCGTTAGCTCGGACCTTCGCGGCGTGGCCGCGCGTCGTACGGCGTGACGACCCGGAACCATACATACGGCGAGCGATGATCAACACGCTGTCGAACTCGCGCCGTCGGCGCCCGTGGCGCGAGTTGCTGGTCGCGGACGTACCTGATCGAGGCGTGAACGAGGGCCGTCAGGGCGGGGTCGATGCTCGGCTGGTGCTCGTCGCCTTGCTGCGAACGCTGCCGCCGAAGCAGCGCGCCGCGGTGGTGCTGCGCTATTGCGAGGACCGTTCCGAGGCGGACGTCGCCGCGCTGTTGGGTTGTTCGACGGGAACGGTCAAGAGCCAGACCGCGAAGGGTCTGGCCAAGTTGCGAGCGGCAATGCCGTCTGAGGAGGTTGCCGGATGATCGAAGACCTCTTACGCGACGCGCTCGACGACAGCGGTGGCATCGTTCCGGACCGTCTCGTCGATGACGCTGTCAGAGATGGGTACCGCCTGCGTCAGCGTCGGCGACGCGTCGCGGCGATCCCGATCGTCGTGTTGCTGGGCGCCGCGGTGGCGGTCACAGTCGCGTTGAGATCCGACTTCGAATCACCGGCGCCCACCGGCCATCCCATTCCGCAGTCCGTCGCGACACCCACCGTCACCACGAGCACCGTGTCACCGCCGACGACTGCGCGGCCGCTCGAGCTGTCGTCTCGGTTGTGGCCGATCGGCAACGTGAGGGCCGTCGTGAGCGATGGTCGTGCGATCGATGTGATTGTGGCGCCAGGGGGTGGCCGGGGGTCGAACGTCATCCGGGTTGATCCCTCGACTGGAAAAACACTTGCCCGCAGCGAGCAGTTCGACAGTGCCTTCGGGCTGGTGCGGGCAGGGTCATGGCTGTGGATCAGTGACTGGCCGACCAAGCCGGGCGGCGGCCACGTAGGTGGACTCGTGCAGCTCGACCCCGCGACCCTCAAGGTCCATCGACGCGTCGCGCTCGCCGAGCAGTGGACACCGGCCCTCACCGGCAACGACACCGTGTTGTGGGCCGCGACGAACACGCATCTGTACCGGCTCGATGCCGATCGTGGAACGATCGTGCGAAGCGTGCCGATCGAAGGCCAGGACCCCGCCCCGTTAGCCGACGTGGCACTCGACCCCGGCGGAAGATGGCTCTGGGTCGCGCAACCCAACGTTGGCCTCGACCCCCAGAACCCCCAGAAGCCGTACTCGCCCCTCGTACTCACCCGACGGGATCCTCTGACCGGGGCCGTGGAGATGCAACGCCGCGACCTCCCATCGGTCGCGGGCGGAACCATATTGCCCGTCACCGACGGCATCTGGGTCGCAGCCAGTGGAGGGCACTTCGTCTTCGTGACCCGCCTCGACGCGCGCACCCTTGCTACTGACGCGACGTGGAACCACTCCAACGAATCCGTGGGCCCGAACGGCGCGACAGTCAACATCGCCGGCAACCGGCTATGGATACTCAACCGCGTGCCGTCGACGACGATCGCGTGCGGCGACGTGAACACCGGTGCCGTTCTCGCGACGAGACGTCTCGCAAACGTCCCAGACGGCTCGGCCATCACCGTTGCCGACAATCATCTCGTCATCGCAACCACGGCCGGGCTCGCGATCGCAGACGTGCCGTCACCCTGTCGTATCACCTGACGCGCGACCTGACCACGCGAACTCTCGCCAGACGGGCGGCGAAGCTGCATCGGCGACCCGACGACGCGGCGGCGCAACTGACCTGCCGATCCGCGCTTAAGGGCGTCGGTCGGAATGCGCGTCCGACCGGGCAGAGTGTCGCGGGCTGGGACGCAGGCCTCATCTGCAGGGCTATGTTCGACGTGACATCGCTTCGATACGCCGGAGGATCATGACCTACGCGTTCACCCAGGATGTGCCGATCGACGCAGCTTTCTACGGACGCATCACGGAGCAACTGGGTCCGGAACCGCCCAAGGGTCTGATCGTGCACCTCGCGATTGAGCGACTTGAAGGCGGGCTCCGGTACGTGGACGTGTGGGAGACGCAACAGGACTGCGATCGGTTTACCGACGAGCGACTACATCCGGTGGTACACGATCTCCTGCGGGAGATTTTCGGCGACGAACTGCCACCCGAGCCCGAACGCACACCGCTCTCACTGGTCCACGCCTGGGGTAGTGCAATCGCCTCAACCGGCTGACAACGACTCGCGGTGCTACACGAGATTGTCGCGCGCTATTTCTGCTGATCGGCGCTCGACCGGACCGGTCTGGGCTTCGGGGATTCTTCTCGAGGTGACTCAACATCAGTCGAGCTTCGTGCGTTGATATGGGTGTGGGCATGTCGGCGAATAGGTCCTTCGAGAGTTGGTACCGAAGCACATATGCCCGGTTGTTGACGGCGATGGTCGCAGTTTGCGGGGATCGCGATCTCGCGTCGGACGCGACTGACGAGGCGTTGTCTCGAGCATGGCGTCGGTGGGAGACGGTTCAAGTCATGTCGTCGCCGGAGGGCTGGACGTATCGGGTGGCGCTCAATCTGGTGCGGAGTCGGCTTCGTCGTCGCCGGGTCGAGCAACGGCTGTTGCCCAGGCTGATCAGCCGTGCCCACGTTTCTGCTCCGGCCGGAGAGGTCTGGGAACTTGTCCGTGCGTTGCCGCCTCGTCAACGGCTCGCGGTGGTGTTGCGCTACGTCGCCGATCTCGATGAACGAGAGATCGCGACGGTGATGGGGATCACGCGAGGCACGGTCGCGTCGACGCTCGCCGCGGCGCGGCGCAATCTCGGCATCGCGTTGGACGCCGACGAGATTGCGGAGGAGCGATCATGACGCGATTCGAGGATGCCGTCAGTCGCGATCTCGCGGCCGCACCGCCACCGCCGCCGGTCGAACACTTTCGTCATCGCGCCCGCCGACGCCGCCTTCGAGTGTGGACAATCGGTCTCGTTGCGCTCGCCGCGATCGGAGCCCTCAGCCTTGTTGTGCTTCGATCGACGCGGCACGAGCCGACGGTCTCGGTGAGTCCGACCGTGCACACGACGGACAAGCCAACCGCCGCTCCCACGACCACACGGCCGACAGGCGTGACGTTTCCTCTGTCCACAGCCCCAACCGTGAACCGCTCCGCGCCGGAACCCACGCATTTCTTCGCCTCGATCGGCGCGGGAAGCGAGCGCGTCGCGCTCGTCGATACCGCAACGGGCACGCACGGCCCATTTCTGACATCCGCAAGCCAAGCACTGGTGCGGTTCAGCAGCGACCTCAGAACGATCTACGACCCCGTCGCGAATGCGGGCTGCGGACACACATGGACCGCGATCAACGTCGCGACCGGCGCATCAAAACCGGCGTTTCAAGATCTCAACCACCCGGCAGATGTCGTCGAAAGCCCGGACCGCAAGAAGGTCGCCTACCTTCAGGCCACCGGTACTAACGGATGCCTTCAACCTCGCCTCGTCGTCCGCGACGCGACGACCGGTCGTGAGCGACATTGGATCCAACCGACGAACCCGAACGGCCGCGGCGAGACCATCACGCAGCTCGAATGGTCACCAGACTCATCGCACCTGAGCTACGAGCTCAACGCGGGACGCACCACGACAGCCTGGGTGCTCGACATCAACCGCGGAACCACACTCACAGACGGAGTCCAACTCCGAAGCCCCGACGCCGCATGCACACTCTGGGTTCCGCGGTTCCAACCCGGAACCAACCTCATCGTCAGCGCCGAAAACTGCATCGGGCGGTCAGCGCAACTCGTCAGCTACAACGCTACGACCGGCGCGATCAACAAGACAGTCCCCGTCGCAAGCGGTGCGGTCTTCGGCATCATCGACCTCGCGATCGACCCATCCGGACGACACCTCATCTACATACTGAGCTACGAAGCAAACCAACCCTCCGAGGTCTACACCCTCCGGAACGGCACCCCTGTCCGACTCCTCAACGATGCCTACCAGGTTGCCTGGTAAACCCGACCGACGCACATCACGACGCTTCAGTCGACGATGACGTGCACGGTCCACGAGCCCGCACACGGCAGCGCATTGCTCTTGGGGTAGGCGCACCCGCTGGTCGGAATCGTGAGATCCGCGCGGCCGGCGTGCCATGCACGAAACTCGCCGACCGCGTTGTGCGCGGAGCCGTCGAGGCCGCCGACGACGATCGGGTCGCTCGACGTGCCACTCGACACGTCGGGGTTCGCGCCGTTGAGATGCGGAAGCACTACGACGCTGCCGGCGGTCATGTGGATCGTGCTGCCGTTGTCGGTCTCCTTGAGAAGCCGGAGCACGCGGGATGGATCTCCGGGCGTTCGCTCACCCGAGTCGGACGTGATCGCCGGACCGAGCGGGTCGTGCGCGATCTCGGCAGGCAGATCGGACGTGACGGTCGCGGCGACCAACGGCAAGGTGACCTGGACGGGTGCGCCACACGACGCGCCGACGGGCCGTTGCACGACAACGCCGACCGCGGCGCGCGTCGCGTCGACCGACACCGGATTCGGATATCCGTCACACGGGAGGACGGTTGCGTCGATCGTTCCGGCGTAGCCGTTCGGCGATCGCGAAACCAGCGTCCACGGAACCGAGATCTGCTCGACGGGCACACTGACGTACGCGGCGATCATTGCGCCCGGTCCCGGCTGACTCTCCGCGTACATCAAGGCGTCAGATCCGGTCTGGGCGTCGACAACGAATACGAGGTAGCCGTACTGCTCCGGTCCAGCTTTGGGGATCGACACGCCTTGCGATGGACCGTTGAACCGACCGTTGAAGATCAACACGTTCTTCACGACGACCAACCACGCCGGCCGATCCTGGTACGGCGTCGGGAGAGGCATGGACGGTTTCGTGTTCTGGTTCGTCTGGCCCATGAGGTTCGGCGCCGGATTGGCGATCAACTCCGGCGCGATCGTCACCTGCCCGTAGCCGACGGCAGCACCGCCGTACTCCATAGCGAGGCCGAGCGGCGAGCGGGAGCCGCTCGGGTCGATGGACGCCAGCGCGGCGCATTCGGCCTGTCGCGCGGTCACGACGGGCGCGGCGCCGGTGAGCGGCGGCGACACCGAGAACTTGCCGCCGTCGAGCGAGAACGGCGCGAGTACAGCTCCGCCCTTCAACGCGTTCACGGCCGGACCTGCGAGATCGTTCGGGGTTGTGCCGGCCCCCGGTTGCGGCAGCGCCGGGAGCGCGCAATCGGCGAGCGCCGGAGCTGTCGACGGCGACACCGCGACTGATGAACCCCGACCGCCCGACGTGAGTGTTGCGACGAGTGCGCCGCCGATCGCCAGCGCAGCGACAACGACCGCGGCGCTGAGCCCACGGCGGCGGAGCCGCGCGTGTGGTGCGCGGTCGATCGCGGCGGAGATCGTCGTCCAGGCCGCCGCCGTTTCGACCCGCGATGCAAGGGCGCGGACGCTCTCGTGGGCGCGGTCGCGCTCGTCAGATGGCCGGTCGTTCATCTTGCGTCCTCCGCAATGCGTGCCGCGCGTCGTGCAGCTGCGACTTGACCGTTCCCTCGGAGATCCCGAGTTCGAGCGCGATCGCGCCGACGGAAAGGTCGGTGAAGTAGTGCAGCATCACTACTTCGCGCTGGCGATCGGGAAGTCCCCGAACCGCATCGTGCAGATCGATCAGTACCTCGAGCTCCGGCGGCGCGGCCGGAACCGGCATGCCGGTAATCGAACGCGCGTTGCGCTTCCGCCATCTCGACGCCTTGCGCAACGCGACCAGCCAGAGCCACGCGGTCGGGTCGTCGTAGTGCCGCAGCTTGGTCCAACGGCGGACCATCTCCAGGAAGGCTTCTTGCGCGCACTCCTCGGCTGCACCAGCGTCGCGGAGCTGCGCCCCCAACACGACGACGATCCGCGCGTACTGCTCGCGGAAGATCTGCTCGACCGCAGCCCGGTCCTCGTCGGCCCTCGGTCTGCTCATCCGCCGTCCAGTCGCGATCGATCATCGTGCAAGGAAACAGCCCCCAGCCCCCCGATCGGTTGGGCGCAACGTCGGAATTCTCCGATCACCATCGGGATGCGACAGCCGCTCAGGCTTCGAGTGTGCACTTGGGACCGCCCTAATCGAGCGCGGCAACCTCTGCTGTTGTCGTTGATGCAGCCGTAGGATCGGGGAAGCGACTGGCGAAGGTGGAGTACCACCAGGGAGCTGAGAAACGGGGCCGTCCGCCTGGGTCCTCATCGATTTGATCGAGGAGGACCAGTGGACCTGCGATACGGCTCGAACCCTGACCAGTTGGCTCGCGCCACGGTCGGTGATGCAGGAGCTCCGGTGCGGCTGATCGCGGGGCACCCGTCGTTCATCAACGTTCTCGACGCGCTGGGCGCCTGGGCGCTGGTCCGGGAGGCTGCCGCGGTTCTTTCAGTTCCGGTGGCGACGACCTTCAAGCATGTCTCACCCGCTGGGGTTGCGACTGCCGGCGGCATCGATGAAGTGATGCGTGACACCTGGTTCCCGGATGGCGTCGACCTGTCTGACATCGCGACTGCATACATTCGAGCTCGAGACTGCGACCCGAAGTCGTCGTTCGGCGACATCGTTGCGGTCTCCGAGCCAGTCGACCACTCACTCGCGCAAGTGCTGCGTGGCGTCGTGTCCAACGGGATCATCGCACCCGGATACGCACCCGGAACCGTCGAGACGCTCGCCGCCAAGAAGAACGGCCAATACCTCGTGCTGGAGGTGGACGCCGCGTTCGAACCTCCGCCATGGGAGAGCAGAGAACTCGGTGGAGTTCGCCTGGAACAACAGCGACCGACGACCGAGATCACTGCGTCGATCGTGCGATCGGGAACGACGAGGCCACTTCTGGACTCGGCGGTTTCGGATCTGATGCTTGCGATGGTGGCCGCCCGCCACACCCAGTCGAACACCGTGACGTACGCGCGGGCCGGGATGGTCCTCGGCATCGGCGCCGGACAGCAGTCCCGCGTCGACTGCACCAAGCTCGCCGGCGCGAAGGTCGACACATGGTGGCTCCGCCGGCACCCCAAGGTGCGGGCACTGCCGTTCATCGACGCGATCCGACGCCAAGAACGCATCAACTGGCAGATCCGCTACATCGAGGGCGACATGGACCAACGCGAGCTCGAACGCTTCCGATCCGCGCTCAGCGACGACGCGCCCGCGCTGCAACTGGACGAAAAGCGAGGTTGGCGAGGCCTTCTCGACGACGTCGCGCTCGCATCCGACGGGTACATCCCGTTCCGCGACAACATCGACCAGGCCGCACGCCACGGAGTCCGCTACGTCGCGGATCCCGGCGGATCCACCCGCAACCACGAAGTCGAAGCAGCCTGCGCCGAACACGACATCGTCCTCACCACGACAGAGATCCGCCTCTTCCTCCACTGAGCTGACCCACGGCCTCTTACCCGGCGTTCGGGGGCACCCTCGACGCTACGAAACCAACACACGCCATAACTGCCAGTGAGACTGGGCTCGTCGTTGTTCGCGGTTTGGAGTTGACCGTCACGACCGCGCCCGAACGGACGTCGTAGTCCAGACCTCAGCGCGGCGCTCCTGGGTCATTTCTGCCCAGGGACGCCGCGCCGGAGGGTCGTGGACCGTCCGGGGGCAACCGTCCGATCCACCTAATCGCTCATCGGCCGGCGGCGACGACAACTGATCGGCGCTGGTCTGTAGGTCCGGCCGTTTGTGACCTGATCGCTCGTCGCCCGTGCGCGACCGAGGAGGATGGTCCGCGGGCAATCTTGTTGCGTTTGTGGCGCCGTCGCAGCCACGAGGCGGCGAGCACGGTGAGCGCGCCGATAGCGACGAGCACCCAGGGGTTGACTACGAGCACGCGCTTCGTGAGGACGATCTGTTTTGTTGCGGTCTCGGTCTTGTCGGGATAGATGAGGTAGACCTTCATGGCGACGAAGTCGATCGGCCATGCCGGTTTGCCAGTAATCGCGAACGAGCGTGCCCGCCCGGTCGGAAGCAACAGCTTGTCTATGCGTTGCTGGTGCGCGCCGCGGCCGAACGATGCTCGGGTCTCGTTCCAACCCCAGAACTGCACCTGTGCGGTGCCGACGTTGTGCACCCGGACCTCGCCGGCGGTTTGGCTTCCAACAGTTACGCTCGAAAGTTGGATGGGACCGAGGCGGAAGCCGGGCACGTGCAACTGCGCGGAGAGGGTGCGGTCGCGAGGGCCGGGCACGTCGATAGTGACGAAGGCGCCGATCTGGTTGATGAGGACGACCTTGCCGAGGGCGCTCGGTACGGGGCTGACGACGAAACCGATGAAGTACAAGTCCGGGGCGATGTGCATGGGCATGCGTACGGTGAGGAACACGTCGTCGAAGCTTCCGGCCGGCACCGTGATGTCTCTGGCTGGAAAGTCGATTCGGCCCGCCCACTGGGGGTCGGGCGCGGCAGTCACGTTGACTTTGCCGTCATCGCCAAATTCGAGACCTCGGCCGGTAACCGTCACCGTGACGGACGGGCTCCCAGGGTTGACGACTCGCACGCGGATCTTCGAAGTCTCGCCGGGGCGGACCTCTGTCGGCACGCTCGGGACAGAGACCGCGATGGAGCGCGACACCTTCGCCGCTACGGGCGACACCGTCGCCGCGAGCGCGTCAACCGCAGGAAACATACCCGTGAGGCCGGCGGCTGCTGCAACAAAGACTAACCAGCGGTGGCTTGTCCCGTCAGCGAGATCCCGCACGATCAGTTGTAGTTCGGAGTCACGGTATAGGTGACCGTGTCGGTGAACACCGACGCGGGTGTCGCGTAGTCGATCGCGACTCGATTCGAGATGGTGATCGTGTCCGCGGTCACGCCGGTCGAAGCCGCGTGACTTGCGACCTGTTCACCAGCTCCACTCACGTAGCCGGCGTACTTCGAGCCCGAGAACGCCGCGTCGGCCGTTGCGCCGGTCGCGGTCGCGTTGTAACCCCAAGCAAAAGCAGGTGCAGCCGGGAAGACGACCGACGTCGCCTTCCCGCTCGACACTTTCGGGATCGTAGGGTTGCCCGACGCGGCACTCTGCAAACCGGCGGCCTGATCGCTCACCGTCAGCGTGTATCCCGAGTTTGCGTTGGTCAGAACGGTAAGACCGACGTTCTGGCTCTGATCAGCAAGGGCGGGGAGGCTCGGGTCCATATCCAGCTCGAACGTCGTGGTGTCGATCGTGAACGTCAAGCTCTTCGCGACCGCGACCGAGATCGCAGTGTTGGACGCCGCCATGGTGACCGCATTCGATGCGGTCGGGCCGTCGATCGTGGCCGGCGCAGCGGTCTGCGTCGTGATCGACGTGGTGTACGAGCCGGCGGCCGGGTTCGTCAGCCCGGAGAACTCGACGTAAATCGGAATGTTCGCCGCCACGCTCGCTGCAGCCGTCACGGTATAAGTAATCGTCTGACCCACACGCGCAACAGTTCCCGCGGGGATACCGAAGTTCCGCACGATCGCCGGCGCGCCGGCCAAACCTGCACCCGAGACCACGAAGGTGATCGTCTTGATCGTGCCCGTCGTCGCCGCCCGGAACGAAAAGCTGTAGTTCACCGCCGTGGCGGTCGCCTGGTTGTTGGACACCGACCAGTTGACGTTCGTCAACGCGGCAGCCTGCGCCGAAGGCGCCATAACGACCGACAAACCCCCGAACAAAGTCACGAGCGATAGCAGCGCCACACGCCACCGCCCGCGTACCCGCGCAGTCGTGCCCAACAAACGACCTCCCAATTCTGGACGTCAAGCCCAGGTAGCTCCCTTGAGGTATCTCGGCGCAGCAATGAGCAGACTGGAGTCCCTAAATTTCTCGATCACTCTCTGCGGTCAGTTCATAGCGTGGGGCCAGCGCGTCATCGAGATGCGATCCGTGTTTTCCCATCGGGCCGCTGCTGTGGGCGCTGACGATCAACGACATCCGGGTGGCGGTCGGCGGTAGCGAGGCGCCCGTGCAGTCTTGTTCGCGCGGCGTTAGCGTGCGGGTGTCGACGTACGGAAGGTTGCCCATGCCTGTATCAGGTTCGATTCTCGGGAATGCGGTCCGTCGTCTTGAAGATCCCGCGCTGTTGACCGGGGCGGGAAAGTACGTCGACGACCTCGTCGAGCCGAATATGGCGCACGTGGCGTTTGTGCGGTCCACGGTTGCGCACGCCAACATCGGGTCGGTTGATGTCACCGAGGCGTTGTCGATGCCAGGTGTCGTGGCCGTGTACCACGCGGGTGGCGACGACCTGGGTCTGCCGTCGTTGCAGCAGTTCCCGGCGATGCCCGAGACGTTGAACCTGCCCGTGTTCGCTACCGACAAGGTGCGATTCGTCGGCGACGTCGTCGCGGCCGTCGTCGCGGAGACTCGCGCGCAGGCTGTCGATGCGGCCGAGCGCGTCGTCGTCGAGTACGACCAGTTGCCGTCGGTCACGACCCCGCTCGACGCGCTGTCGCCCGACGCCCCATTGCTGTTCGTCGAGCATGGTTCGAACGTGTGCTTCGGCTCCACCTTCCCCGAAGAGGGCGACGCCGACCCGTTGGTCGGCGCGGAGGTCGTCGCCGAGGTCACGATGGTGAGTCAACGTCTGGCGGGCGTTCCGATCGAGACCAACGGTATCCTCGCCGTGCCGGGCGAACCCGGTCTCACGTGTTGGATCTCGCATCAAGCTCCGCACGCGGTGCATGGCGCGTACGCCCCGATGCTGGGTCTCGAACCGGCCCAGCTGCGCGTCGTGTGTCCGTGGGTCGGTGGTGGCTTCGGCCCCAAGGCGGGCCCGTATGTCGAGCACCTCGCGACCGCCGCGGCCGCGTTGAAGCTCGGACGTCCGGTGAAATGGATCGCGACCCGCTCCGAAGACATGGTGTCGCTCGTGCAGGGCCGCGACTTCGTGATGACGGCCAGGCTCGGTGTGAGCGCCGATGGAAAGATCGTCGGCTTCGATGGATCGGTGGTGGCCTCGGCCGGCGCGTACCCGGGTCTCGGCGCGATCCTGCCGACGCTCACCCAGATGATGTCGGTCGGCGTCTACGAGATCCCCAACGTGCGGTTCAAGGCCACCGGGGTATTGACGAACAACACGACCATTGGTGCCTATCGCGGTGCCGGACGCCCGGAGGCGACGCAGCTCATCGAGCGTGTGATCGATGTGGCCGCCGACAAGATCGGTATGGATCCGGCCGAGATTCGCCGGGCGAACTTCATCCCGCCCGACAAGTTCCCGCTCACGACGCCGACTGGCGCGAACTACGACTCCGGAGAGTACGAGAAGGCGCTCGACGCCGTGTTGAAAGCATCGGGTTACGACGCGCTCCGCGCCGAGCAGGCCCAGCGCCGCGCCAACCATGACATCAAGCAACTCGGGATCGGCGTGTCCACCTACGTGGAGGTCACCGCGCCGGTCGGATTGCACATCGAGTTCGGAGCCGTCGAGATCCACGACGACGGTGCCGCCAGTGTCTTCGCCGGGACCAGCGCGCACGGCCAAGGCCATCACACCGCGTTCGCGATGCTCGCGAGTGAGGTGCTCGGTATACCGATGGACAAGATCACCCTCGTCAATTCCGACACTGACCGCGTTCCCCGAGGTGCCGGCACGATGGGCTCACGCTCGCTACAAACGGCGGGCAGCGCCATCCATGTCGCGTCAAACGAGGTGCTCGCCCGGGCCCGTCAAGTCGCCAGTCACATGCTCGAGGCATCGGCTGAAGACATCGTCGTCGGTGAAGGCGGCCTGCACGTCGCCGGCGTGCCGGCCGCGGTGCTGTCATGGGGCCAGCTGGCCGTGGCCTCGCGCGACACGTCCAAGCTGCCCGACGGACTCGAGCCTGCGCCCCTGCGCCACGAGCTCGACTTCGACGGCACCGACTCCACGTACCCGTTCGGCGCGCACGTGTCAGTGGTCGAGGTCGATACCGAGACCGGCCAAGTCTCGATGCTCCGCCACGTTGCCGTCGACGACTGCGGGCGCATCCTCAATCCGTTACTCGTCGCCGGCCAACAACACGGTGGCATCGCGCAAGGCGCGGCCCAAGCACTGTACGAGTGGATGCAATACGACGAGGACGGCAACCCACTCACCGCAAACCTGATCGACTACTCGATCCCGTCAGCGGCCGAGCTCTGCAGCTTCGAAGTCTCGAACACGCAGACCGACAGCCCCCGCAACCCACTCGGTGCGAAGGGCATCGGCGAGTCCGGCACCATCGGATCGACACCGGCAATTCACAACGCCGTCGTCGACGCGCTCAGCCACCTCGGCATAACCCACATCGACATGCCCTGCACCTCCGAACGCGTCTGGCGCGCCATCCAGGACGCATCGAAGTAACGCTCGGCTCGACCCGCACGATCACGCGCCCGATCCGCGCCTGGCGTGGGACACGTACGTCGAGGAGAACCGTGCCCAACACCGACAACGAAGGCCTGCGCGCCGCGCGCGACACCGTCATTCGTGAGCACATGGAGTCCGAGAACCGGCTCGACTTCGACACCACTATCGCTACTTTCGACCATCCCCGATATGAATTGGTCGGGACCGGGCAGGTGTTCGACGGCGAAGAGCAGGTCCGGAAGTACTACGCCGCGTCACGAACAGCCTTTCCCGACCAGCGCAACGAGATCCACACGCTTCGGCACGCCGACGATGCCGTCGTCGTCGAGTTCGACCTTCTCGGCACCCACCTCGGAACTTTTGCCGGCTTCGATCCGACCGGACGGACCTTCCGCTGTCGCATGGCTGCCATCTTCGAGTTCGTCGGCGACCGCATCGTGTGCGAGCGGATCTACTTCGACTCGGGCACCATCCTGCGACAGCTCGGCCTCATCGGCGACCCGGCGATACCGGCATGACCTCCCGGCCGCATGACGCGGCCGGGAGATTCGCAGACATGACATCCGAACGGAACGACGCCACCGTCTCGGTGCACATCGTCACGCTTCGGTGGCGTCAGGAGTGGCGAGCGCCGATGCAAGTGCGCGTGGCACGCCGACTTGGCGGTGCGCAAGACGTCCGCTTTGCTGTGTGCGGTCGCACGTCGGGTGGAGGCGGTCTCCGGCAGATCAATCGCACGCTGTCGTTGCGTCGGATAATCGTGGTGGCGGAGTGGGTATCGTCCGACGCCGCGATTCAGGGGCGCCGCTTGGTCGACACGTCGTGGCAGAGGATCGCCGATGTGTGGTCTGCATTGTTGGTGCCGCTGCAGTCGAAGGGAACGTTCAACGGTTCTGCCGCGTTCGCCTCGCATCGCGCTTTGCCGACGTCCCCATCCGACACGAATGCACATTGTCGTTGTGGCCGTCGAACGCCGACGTTGCCCGGTTCGCCTACGGCCCCACCGACGTGCACGGCCCAGTACAGTGCCATGCTCGTGCGCGTGGCGTCGACTCACTTCGATGAATGGATAGCGCAGCGATACGAGACCTTGTGGCCTGAGCTCTTCGCTCCGTCAGTCGTCGAGCCCGCCGTGAACTTCCTCGCCGACTTGGCGCAAGATGGCGCGGCTCTCGAACTCGGCATCGGCACCGGGCGTCTTGCAATACCGCTGAGCCAACGCGGCGTTCGCGTGCGCGGGATCGAGCTGTCGCCGGCGATGGTTGCCGAGCTGCGCACGAAGCCAGGAAGCGAAGATATCGACGTTACGGTCGGCGACTTCGCAAGCGCCCGGATGGACGGCACATTCACGCTCGCGTACCTCGCGCGCAACACGATCACGAATCTGACCACGCAAGACGAACAGGTCGAGTGCTTCCGCAACGTCGCCGCACACCTGGAGCCGGGCGGCTGTTTCGTCATCGAGAACTACGTGCCCGAACTGCAACGGCTGCCGCCCGGCGAGACCGTCCACGTCTTCGCCGCGACACCCGACCACCTCGGATTCGAGGAGTACGACTTCGCGACGCAGATCGCGGTCTCGCACCACTACTGGACGATCGACGGCAGGATCGAAGCGCGTTCGGGGCCGCATCGCTACGTCTGGCCGTCCGAGCTCGACCTCATGGCGCGACTCGCAGGAATGACCTTGCGCGAACGCTGGCGCGACTGGCACCGCGGCGCCTTCACGAGCGAGAGTCGGAGCCACGTCTCAGTGTGGGAAATGTAGGAGCGCCTGTGGGTGACGTCTTCCGGTACGCAATCGACAAGAGGTTCTTCCCGCTGTTGCTGACGTTCGGGGTTCGTCCGTCGAAGGATGGAGTCACGCTCACCGACGACGGGCGATTCGTCGCGACCTACGGTTTCATGCGTGTCGAGACGAGCTTGAGCAACATCGATCGTGCACATGTCACCTCGGGCTACCGGTGGTGGACTGGCGTCGGAGCCCGGCTGTCATTTGCCGACGACGGACTCACGTTCGGGACGAACCGCGACATCGGCGTATGTGTCCACTTCCGCGAGAAAGTCAGAAGCGTCATGCGCCGCTCGGGCCACTCCGCGCTGACCGTCACCGTTGCCGAGGTCGACCGCTTGATCGAGGCGCTCGACAGGTCCCTCTAGGCTGAATGCGGGTCGACGGTTTGCGCCAGCCGGTGACGCGTCGCGACCCGGGGGAACAGATGATCAAGGCGGGCTTCATCGGCCTCGGCAGCCAGGGTGCCGGCATGGCCCAGCGGATCATCGAGCAAGGCGTGCCGACCACGCTCTGGGCTCGCCGCGAGCAATCGGTCGAGCCGTTCGCCGACACGGCGGCCATCGCCACTGATCCGGTCGAGCTCGGGCGGACGAGCGACATGGTCGGGATCTGCGTCACCGACGGCGCCGCGGTGCGCGACGTCACCCTCGGACCGCGCGGTGTCCTGGCCGGGATGGCGGAGGGCAGCGTCCTCGCGCTGCACGCCACAATCGGTGCCGACGAGTGCGCCGAGATCGCCGACGCGGCCGCGGCGCGCGGTGTCCACGTGATCGACGCGCCGGTGAGCGGCGGGGGAGCCGCCGCAGCCGCGGGACGGCTCACCGTGTACGTCGGCGGGGCCGACGACGCGGTGGCGCGCGCTCGCCCTGTGCTCGAGACGTACGGCGATCCGGTGCTCCACATGGGCGCGCTCGGAGCCGGTCTGCGCACGAAGCTGCTCAACAACGCGCTGAATGCGGCGCACTTCGCGCTCGCCCACGACGCGCTCGCGATCGGCGCGGCACTCGGCCTCGACCCCGAGACGCTGGGCGAGGCGCTGCGGAACGGGAGCGGACGCAGCTTTTCGCTCGAGGTGTTCGTCGGGCTCCGCTCGTTCGACGCCATCGCCGACCAAGTCGGCCCGATCATGTCGAAGGACATCGGCCTGTTCGAGCGGGAGACCGCACGCGCGCCGGACCGCGCGGTGCTGCTCGAGTCGGCCGACCGGTTTCTCGAGCTCCTCGGGCACCCACGCGACCTCGCCGCCGGACGTGCCCGGTGAACAGTAGCGACGACGTCGCGCGGCCGAGCGTCGACACCCGCACGCGTCCGGTCGGCGCGTCGTCTCCCGTCGATCCCGCGGCCTTCTGGGACGGCGAGTGGCGCGACGCGCTCGCGCGCAACGGCGCGCGCGCCGCCGCCGATGCGGAGCGCCTCGATCTGCCGCCGCTCGCGATCGTGATCGACGGCGACGCGTGGACCCTCCGCCGCGGTGAACAAACCCTCGAGGCCGTCCCTGGCCGCGAGGCGGCGACGCTGCAGGTCTCGCTCGACCGCGACGCGTTCGCCGACCTTGTCCACGAGAAGCGAACCGCGCTCGGTCTCGTGATCGGCGCGCGAGTAAACGGAGATCCCGAGTCGAACGAGGCGTTCTGCGCGTGGGATCCCGTGCTCCGCTCCGCGCTCGACGCACGCGGCGTGTACCGGCCGGGCGACGTGATGATGCGCGCGCTCGACGGCTCGCCCCTCGACCTCGACCAGCGGTTCCGGCTCGGCGATCATCCCGCCGAGGCGTCGCACTTCCTCGCCGTTGCCGGCTTCCTCCTCGTGCAGAACGTGTTTACCGACGAGGAGATGGACGCGGTCGACGCCGAGCTCGCCCTTGCCGTCGACGCGGCGCGTCCCGACGATGGCGAATCGTGGTGGGCGGCGACGCGGACCGGTGAGCGCTACCCGTGTCGCATCCTCGAGTTCGCCCGCAAGTCGGAGTCGCTGCGCGCCCTGCTCGCCGATCCTCGCTTCCTCGCCATCGGCGAGCTGCTCGGCGACGGTCATCGCCCGGGCGATCCGTTCGGAGAGCATTTCGCCGACGTCACCGCGGAGGGGCTGGTGAAGCGCGTGGGCTCGGTCGAAGGGCTGGTCTGCTTGCCCTGGCACAAGGACTGTGAACGCGGCGGTCACTCGATGTTCTGCTCGGGCCTCACCGTCGGCATCTGCTTGACGCCGGTCGACGAGGCGCACGGCGGGCTCGACGTCGTCGCCGGCTCGCACCGGGCGAACATCGCGCGCGCCCAGGTCGACGGGGGACTCGATCTTCCGCGGGTCACGCTCCGAGCCGATCGCGGCGACCTCACCGTTCACATGTCGTGCGCGCTGCACCGGTCGACCCACCCCGCGAGCCGCGAGCGGCGCGTTGCCTACACGGGCTTCGCGCTGCCCCCGCGGCCCGGCGACCGGCACGCCGAAGACGCGCAGCCGCGCCTGCGCAGCGAGCGCGCCGCGATCGGCGGCCCGAGCACGCGCCAACGATTCGCGTCGGAGGTCGAGCCCGGAAGGCCGCGGCGTTGACGACCGTGTCGGTCGCGACGGGTGCGGCGGGCGCGATGGGCTCGGCGTGCGTTCTTGCCGTCGCGCCCGCCGTCGACCTGGTGCTTCTCACCGACGTCGACGAGGACCGGCTCGCCGCGGCAGCAGCGCGAGTCGAGCGCGAGACGACGACGAAGGTGTGCACGCTGGTCGGCAATCTCGGTGAGCCTGCGTTCGTCGTCGAACTCGTGGCGCGCGCCGACGCGCTCGGCGACCTGCACTCGCTCGTGCACTGCGCGGGCCTCTCGCCGTCGATGGCGGGGTGGCGGGAGATCCTGCGCGTCGACCTCGCCGCGGTCGCGTTGCTGCTCGACGGCTTCTTGCAGCACGTGGTGCCGGGCAGTGTGGCCGTATGTCTGGCCTCGGTCTCAGGCCACATGGGCGCGTTCGATCCGGCGATGGACGACGTCCTCGACGATCCGCTCGCCGCCGATTTCGAGGCCCGCTTCCAGTCGCTCGCGGGCGACGAGCCCGACTCCGGCGCGACCTATCGCCTGGCGAAGCGCGGCGTCATCCGGCTGTGCGAGCGCGCGGCGGTCGCGTGGGGCGCGAGCGGCGGACGCGTCGTGTCGCTCTCCCCGGGGCTCATCGATACCGAGATGGGGCGACTCGAACTGCAGCACAACCCGATCAAGACGTGGATGGCCGCGATCACACCGATCGGCGGGGACCGCTCGGGATCCGACACGGTGCTTCCCGGGTGCGCCGACGACATCGCGAACGCGGTCGCGTTCCTCTGCTCCGACCGGGCGTCGTTCGTCTCCGGATGCGACGTCCGCGTCGACGGCGGCCTCATCGCCGCGATGAACCACCAGCCATGAGCAGTGACCCACCGATCGAGAACCCAACGGAGGCACCAGTGTCGAACGACGAGTACGACCGCGTGAGCCGGGCGCTCGCCGAGGCGCGCACCGAGACCGGCCGGCGCCGCTACCGGGAGGTCATGGTGTCGGATGCACCACCGCCCGCCACCCCGTACCTCGCGCACGGCGTTGTCGACTCGGTCTTCGGTGAGCTGTGGGACCGGCCGGGTCTCTCGCGGCGTGACCGCCGCTTCATCACGCTCGCGTGCGTCGCGGCCGCCGCGGTCGACGAACCCGTCCAGCAGCACGTCTACGCCGCGCTCGCCAGCGGCGACATCTCGCGCGAGGAGTTCCAGGAGCTCGTGCTCCATTTCGCGTACTACGCCGGATGGCCGCGCGCGTCGGCGCTCGAGATGGCCTATTACCGCGCGATCGCGCGCATCGACGCGGACACCCCGGACGCGGCGACTGAGCGCTGACTGCCCGCTGACGTGGCGTGATGCCGTCGTCGGACACTGACTCTGATTGCCCATTGTGTGATCCGGGCACTCGCGGATGATCTCGCGGGATCGCCGCACGGCTTCATCAATCCGAGCTTGTACTCGAACGTGCGTACACAAGACGGTCTGGTCGACATCGTCCATGCCAACGCCGCGGCTGTGCGCGTCGACTACAACAACGGCGTCAATGCCAAGAAGGGCACCGTTACTTCGGTGCGCACCTTCGACTTCGGCGGGTTGTCGATCTCGACGGTCCCCGGCTACGACAACACAACTGGGCTCGGAGTGCCCAACGGCCTTACGTTCCTGCGCAGGCTCTGACTCTCGCGGCTGCCCCTGCGAGGTGCGGTCGCTGAGGTCGCCGATGAACAGGGAGCGGAACTCGTGGTCAGTCGCGTCACAAAGCCCCTGGTCGTGAGCTTGATCCGCACTCTGGTTCCTTCGGGTGCGCCGGAGTAGCTCGCGGCGTAGGATCACGCGCGATCGCGGGGCCCGTTGATGCGGGTGCAGTTCTCGAGGAGCATGACGTGCGGCGGGGCATGGTCGTGGGCGGATTGTTGGCGATGACTTTGGCCACCGCCGGCTGGCCGACGCTCCCCGCGTCGGCATTGGCTCCTGGTTCGCTCCTGATCCAGCCGGTGTTGTCGAGCGGGACCGGACACGTTTGCATGGTGCCCGGAGGCGGGGCGGTCCGATGCTGGGGTTCGAACAGCTCCGGACAGGTCGGCAACGGCGCGGTCGTGAACGCGACGACCGCAATCGGCGTGTCCGGTCTCGTCGATGCGGTCGCGATCGCGGCGGGGAACGCGCACTCATGTGAGGTGTCGTCAGCCGCGAGGATGAAGTGCTGGGGCGCGAACGAGTCGGGTCAGTTGGGTACCGGCACGACCACGCGCTCGCTCGTGCCCGTCGCGGTCAGCGGTATCTCGACTGCTGTCGCGGCAACCGCGGGCTACGCGCACACGTGCGCGTTATTGGCCGCGGGAACCGTGATGTGTTGGGGTGCGAACGCTTCCGGCGAGCTCGGCAACGGCCAGATCGCTATGTCGAAGACGCCGGTGGCGGTGAGCGGAGTCTCGGGCGCGATCGAAGTCGTGGCGGGGTCCGCGCACTCCTGTGCGCTCTTGGTTGCCGGCACGGTGAAGTGTTGGGGCGCGAACAACTCGGGTCAGCTCGGAGACGGCAGCGTGATAGATCGCCACACGCCCGTCGCGGTCAGCGGCCTCACCGGGGTCGTCGGCATCAGCGCGGGAAGCTTCCACACCTGCGCGGTTCTTGCTTCCGGGATGGCGAAGTGTTGGGGTGGGAACTCAACGGGCCAGCTGGGTGACGGCACGCAGACGCCCCGGCCCACACCGGTACTGGTCCACTCGATCGCCGGTGTCGTGGCGGTGAGCGGAGGTTCGCAACATACGTGTGCGCTGCTGGCTGCCGGGACCGCGAAGTGCTGGGGCGCGAATTCGTCGGGTCAGCTGGGAAACGGCCTCACCACGCTCTCTAAGTTGCCGGTGAACGTCACTGGGGTGACCAACGCGGTCGCGATCGGTGCGGGCGGCGCGTACACCTGCGCGTTGACCGTCGGCCGCGCGGCGCGCTGTTGGGGCAACAACTCGTTGGGTCAGCTGGGAAACGGGAGCACGGCCAACTCGCCCACGCCGGTTCTGGTGTCGGGTCTCACCGCGGGAGGCCGACTCGCCGCCGGCGGACACCACTCGTGCGCGGTGCTCGGTGCGACCACGACCGCCGACTGCTGGGGTTCGAACGGTACCGGCGAGCTCGGCAACGGAACGTTCACGCAGGCTTCGACACCAACACCGGTGAGCGGTGGTGCCGTCGTCAGCGCCGTCACGGCCGGCTACGACTTCTCGTGCGCGCTCCTCGCGGCGCAGACCGTGAATTGCTGGGGCGGCAACGGTTACGGCCAGCTCGGCAACGGCACCTTCGGTGGTGACGGGAATACGCCCGTTGCGATCCCGGGATTGGGCGGTGCCACGGCGATCAGCGCCGGGACCGGAGGCCAATACGCGTGCGCGCTCTTGAGTACCGGAGTTGTTCGATGCTGGGGCAGCAACTTCGTCGGCCAACTCGGCAACGGCACGACCATCGATTCCGCGACGCCCGTCGACGTGACCGGTCTCAGCGGAGCGATTGCGATCGGCGCGGGCTCGTACCACACCTGCGCCGTGCTCACAGGTGGCGCGGTCCAATGCTGGGGGAACAACAACGTCGGCCAGCTCGGGAACGGCACCACAGTCGACTCGACCACGCCGGTGAACGTGTCGGGACTCACCGGCGCAGTTTCAGTTACGGGTGGTTACGGTCACTCGTGCGCAGTGCTCCAGGCCGGCGGGGTGAAGTGTTGGGGCGACAACAGCTACGGTGAGCTCGGCAACGGGACCGGAACCTCGTCGCTGACGCCCGTCAGCGTGACCGGAATTGCCAACGCGGTGTCGGTGACTGCCGGGAACGGCTACTGGAGCTGCGCGCTGTTGGCCGACGGCGGCGTGAAGTGTTGGGGAAACAACGTCGACGGTGAGCTGGGCAACGGCTCGACGCTCGATGCGATCAGCCCTGTCGCCGTGGCTGGTGTGACGAACGCGGTGGCAGTGGCCGCCGGATACAGCCACACCTGCGCGTTGCTCAGCGACAGCACCGTCAAGTGCTGGGGCGACAACACGTACGGTCAGCTCGGCAACGGATCGACCGTCACCTCGACTACCGCGATCGGCGTTACAGGCCTCGCCGGGCTCGTCGCTACCGCCGGTGTCTCGTTGGGTCAGTCGCATTCGTGT
>PLBO01000147.1:204-83813 GCA_003134555.1 Actinomycetota bacterium | reverse complement strand
CGGCCTCCGGAGCCGGGTGCGCAGGTTCGAATCCTGCCGAGGGCGCGTTCCGCGCTACACGATCGAGGTCGTGAGGTCGCCGACCGGAGTTGTCGAGGTTTGACCACGAGCGAACCGTCGATCTTCACGTTGTCGTGCGCCCTTCTCGCGACGTCGATCAATTCGACGGCGGGGCGCACGGCCGCGAGGCTTGGTATGGACAAACCGGGAGAGGGAGAATCTCGTGGTCGACATCACCGAGTACGAAGCCGGTCAGATCGCACAAGCGAATGGATCCGGTCGCAGTCCCGTCGTGTTCATCCACGGTTTGTGGTTGCTGCCGATGAGTTGGGATCGTTGGCGCACGGTGTTCGAGGATGCCGGGTACACGACGCTTGCACCCGGTTGGCCGGACGATCCGAACACCGTCGAGGAGGCGCACGCGCACCCCGAGGCCTTCGCGCACAAGACGGTCGGGCAGATCGCCGACCACTTCGAAGCGGTGGTCGGCAAGCTCACGAGGCGCCCCGCGCTCATCGGCCATTCGTTCGGCGGGCTCCTGGCGCAGATCCTTGCGGGTCGCGGGGTCGCCGACGCGACCGTCGCCATCGATCCGGCGCCGTTCCGGGGTGTGCTCCCGCTGCCGATCTCGTCGCTCAAATCGGCGGCGCCGGTGCTGGGCAATCCCGCCAACCACGGCCGGGCCGTGCCGCTCACGTACGAGCAGTTCCGGTTCGCCTTCGCGAATGCAGTCAGCGAGGACGAGGCCCAGGAGTTGTACAACACCTACGCGGTCCCGGGGTCGGGCGTGCCGCTGTTCCAAGCCGCAACCGCGAACCTGAACCCTTGGACCGAAGTGAAGGTGAAGACGAAGAATCCCGATCGCGGACCGTTGCTCATCATGGACGGCGAGAAGGATCACACCGTCCCGTGGGCGATCGCGAACGCGTCGTACAAGAAGCAGAAGCGCAACAAGGGCGTGACCGAGATCGTCAAGATGCCCGATCGCGGACACTCGCTCACGATCGACCACGGCTGGCGCGACGTGGCCGACGCCGCGCTCGGCTTCATCCGGCGATTCGTGAAACCCTGACGTTCCGCGCGCTTACGCGTGCGTCGCGAGGTAGTCGTGGACCGATCGGACGGCGCTCGATCCTTCGCCGACCGCCGCCGCGACGCGCTTCATCGACCCGTGCCGCACATCGCCGACCGCGAACACGCCGAGGGCTGACGTCTCGAACGGCAGCGGGTCACGGGCGCCGAACGCCGAGGACGCGACGACGTCGTCCGCCAATGAGCGGTCGGTGAGGACGAACCCGGACCGGTCGAGGACAACGCTGTCGCCGAGCCACGCGGTGGCCGGGACGGCACCGATGAAACAGAACAGCCCCTGACAGGGCACGGTCCGGCGCTCCCCCGTCTGGTTGCTCTCGAGCGTGACCTCCTCGAGATGGGTGTTGCCGGCGAGGGCTCGGACCTCGGTGTGGGTCAGTACCTCGATCCGTGCATCGGCTTCGATGCGCGCAATGAGGTACTGCGACATCGTCGCCCCGAGCTCGCCCCGCCGGACGACCAGCGACACCGGGCCGGCCTGTTGCGCCATGTAGAGGGCGGCTTGCCCGGCCGAGTTGCCACCGCCGACCACGATCACGTTGTAGCCGCGACACACGCGTGCTTCGAGATCGGTAGCGGCGTAGTAGACACCTGCGCCTTCGAACCGCTCGAGATCGTCGACGTCGAGCCGTCGATAGCGCGCGCCCGACGCGATGATCACCGCTCGCGTCGAGATCTCGCTGCCGTCGGCCAGGACGAGTACGTGGAAACCCTCCTCGACGCGCAGGCCCGCGACCTCGCACGGAGCGTTGAGACGCGCGCCGAGGCGTATCGCCTGGATCGCGGCGCGCGCGACCAGGTCTTCACCGGAGATGCCGTTCGGGAAGCCCACGTAGTTCTCGATGCGCGAGCTGGCACCGGCCTGACCGCCCGCGGCAACCGCGTCGAGTGAGACGGTGTCGAGTCCCTCCGATGCGCCGTACACCGCCGCCGCGAGGCCGGCCGGACCGGTGCCGACGACGACGAGATCGCTGATGTACCCCGGGACGGGCTGGTACGTGAGACCGAGGTGCGCGGCGAACTCGCCGGGCGTCGGATGCCGAAGCAACGCGGTCGGAGTCACCACCACAGGCACGTCGCGCGGGCGGACACCGATGCTCGCGAGGAACACCGGGGGATCGTCGATGTCCTCCAGGTCGATCCACGTGTGCGGAAGCCGAGAGCGATTCGCGAACGCCCGCAAGGCCATCGCCTCGGGCGAGTATCGCGAACCGATGATGCGTATGGCGCCGGCGCCGGCGCCCTCACGCAACAGTTCGCGCCGAGCGACAAATGCGCGGAAGACCGTGTCGGAGAACTCCGGCTTGGTACTCATGAGCTGACGGAACGTCGCGAGGTCGATCGCCAACACTCGTCCCGCCTTGGTGACGCGAGCCGTGAGGTAGGTCCGTTGTCCGGTGAGCAGGTTCAGCTCGCCGAGGAACCGACCCGGGCCGTGCCTCGCGACGACCACCTCGTCGCCCGCGGGGTCCTGCCGGATGATCTCGGCTTCACCCTCGAGGACGACGAAGAAGGCCGGCGTGTCGTCACCTGCGTTGTAGAGGACGTCGCCCGGTGCGATCGAGCGCACCTCGCCGAACTGCATGAGCTCGTCGAGCATGGGCCCGTCGAGCGTGGCAGCCGCGGGACCGTCGTCGTCGGCATCGAGGATCGGCGGGACGGCTTCACGCCGGCCGTTGTCGCTCATCGCAGGCGTCACCATAGAGGTCTCGGCCCGTTCGGCGTCGGGACGCGTTGCCCGTTCGTCTCCGAATCGCGGCCGATCGACGCTTCCGCCGCGGACGGATGGTGCGTCGGTGCCGGGTATCTTGACGGATACGCCGCGTTCGGAACGCGGCCGAACGCCGAGCCTGCAGACCTTGTCCTCTTCATCGCCGCCGCTTCCGACCTTCGTCATCATCGGCGCGCAGAAGAGCGCCACCCGCTGGCTTCGAAGCAACCTCGGCCAGCATCCCGACGTGTTCACCGCGCCGAGCGAGGTGCACTACTTCAACTACCACCAGCGAGTCCGAGATCTCGGCCTCGACTGGTACCGCTCGCAGTTCTCGGGCTGGTCGGGCGAGCCGATCGTCGGCGAGGCAACGCCCGGGTACATGATCTGGCGACACAATCCGAACGCCGTCGCGAAGCGCATCAAGGACGCGCTCCCCGACGCACGCTTGATCGCCATCCTCCGCAACCCGGTCGACCGTGCGCAGTCCGCGATGTTGCACCACATCAAGCGCGGCCGACTTCCCGCCGACTCTCGCCTCCTCGATCTCGTGCGCCGCACTCCCCCGGAACGCGACTGGCTGTGTCTCGTCACCGCAGGTTGGTATTCCGCAATCCTGCGTCCGTACCGGTGGTACTTCGGCGACCAACTGCTCGTCATGCTGCACGACGACGTCAACGACGATCCGACCGCCGCGTACGAAACCGCGGCCCGACACATCGGCGCAGACACCGGATTCGTTCCCGCCGGCATTCGCGATCTCGTCTTCAGCAACCGCGACGTCGAGACATCAGCGCACGAGCTGACGCGCTGGGACCGGCGCGCCCTGTTCGAGTACTTCCGCGACGACGTGCGCAAGCTGGAGGGGATGATCGGCCGCAACCTCTCTCATTGGAAACTGCAACCGACGCCTACCGGGAGAACGACGCTTCTCACAAAGAGCCAATTGCGAGCGACCAACGACGCGGCCGCGGAATGGGTCAATGGCTTGTTGGCCGCGGTCGACGCGAACGAGCTCGACGCGCCGACGCCGTGCACGGAGTGGACGCTGCGCGAGCTGCTGCATCACCTCGTCGAGCGTCACTACAAGATGGCGACGAGACTGCGCCCCGGCCAGGTGGGGATGTCGTTCCGGCCCGACGTAGAAACCGAGCCCGTCGCGGCGTACCGAGCCGCGTACCGAACGGCTCGCGCCGCTCTCGATATACCGATGCATGCCGACGACGAGAAGGCCGCCGACGAGGCGGCGAGGACCGATGCGTGGTTCACGGCGATGGTCGTCGTTCACCAGCTCGCGCACGGCTGGGATGTCGCGAAGGCGACCGGACAGGACGCGACGATCCCCGACGAGCTCGCAGAGGACGGGATTCGGATCGCGCGCCGAGCCTTCAGCGAGATCGATCGGTCGCCGTCCTCGATCGACACCGAGCGCGCGTTACCCGAAGGCGCGAATGCAACGGATCGCTTCGTCGCGTTCCTCGGACGCGACCCCGAGTGGATGCCTACCGTCGCCATCGACGGTGTTCCTCGGTCGAGCTGAACTCGACGGAACGGTCGTTTTACCGACGTACACTACGAGCGTGGTTCGCCGAATTCTCTTGCACATCGGCAACCACAAGACCGGCACGACGTCGATTCAACAGTTCTGCCGCGACGAGAACCCGCGCCTCCTCGAGCGCGTCGGAGCGTTCTACCCGCCGGGCTTCTTGATCCCTCTCATCCACTCGGACTTGCCGCTGCTGTCGATGCGCGCAGAGCGCGAATGGCCCGCGAGCCTCAAGTTTCCGCAGACGCGGAACGCGGATTGGCTCGCTTCGGCGCACCGGCATGTCCGATCGCAGATCGAGGAGTCGCAGGCGACCACCCTTGTCTATTCCCACGAGGATCTGTCGTTCGTGCGCTTCGACGATGAGGTCGGGCGCCTGCGCGAACTACTCGGGGGTACCGAGGTAAGGGTCGTGGTGTTCCTACGCGACAAACACGCGTTTCTCGACTCGTATCGAACCCAACTCCGATCGATGGGCCTTCCGCTCAGCTCGGATCCCAATTCCTTCGCGAACGTCGATGACGACTCCTGGCTCACCGACTACGACGCCTTGGTCGACGTGTACGCGCGGGGATTCGGCGCGCAGAACGTCGAGGTCATCGACTACGACGCGACCGTGGAACGCGACGGCTCGGTTGTGCCGGCGTTCGCGGCGCTTCTCGGCATCTCGAAGGATTCGCTTCCACCCTTGGGTCGGTACTTCCTGAATCGCTCGGGCACGCAGATCCGACCGGACGAGCGCCATGTCGCTGAGATCCACCAAAGGCTCACATCCGAACAATGACGGCTGAACCCCTCGCGGCCGAGAACGACCTCCACGACCGCGTCTCGATCACCTTTCTTCTGCCGAGCATGCCGACCCCTTCGGGCGGGCTCATCGCGCAGTACGAGCTCGCGAACGCGCTCAGCCGCAGACGCGACAACGTCACGATTGCGCACGTTCCTTCGATGGCCGGCCGTATATCCGACACCGCCGAGATCGCGTGGTTCACGTTCGACGAGCACATCCGCCACCAGTTCCTTTCGAACTTCGACATCACCGAGCTCCCGGTCGCGGACGTCATCGCACATCCGATCCTCCTGGTCCTCTCCGCGACCCGCGATGGGGCCTCGACCGCGGAGCGCAAGCTCCTCGCCGACCTGCACGCTCCCGACTGCCAACCAGCAGGACTGCCTCTGCTCTTCGTCCAGGGCTTCGGAGTCTTCCCCGAGACCATCGACACGCACGCGTTCCGGCTGCCGTGCCCGAAGGTCTGCGTCAGTCGGTGGCTGACCACCCTTCTCGAAGGCAAGGGAATTCCTCCGGCGCAAGCGGTCTATGTACCGAACGGCGTCGACCACGGCAAGTACAGGATCACCAGGCCCGTTGACCAACGTCCGGCGCGCATCGCCACGAACCACAATGTGCACCCGATCAAGGGCCCAAGATTCGCCGCGACCGCCATAGCCGAGGTCCAGAGCCGCAACTCCGGCGTCGACGCGATCGCGTTCGGATCGACGCCGCGTCCTCTGCCCGACCTACCGGCAACGATCCCGTATCTTCCGTCGCCGCGACAGGCGGAGATCGTGGAGGAGGTCTACAACAACAGCTCGATCTTCGTAGTGTCCAGCCTGAGCGAAGGATTCGGAATGTGCGCGGTCGAAGCGATGGCGTGCGGATGCGCGCTCGTGACCACCGCCAACGGCGGCTCCGAGGAATACGCCGTACACGGCGAGACGGCCCTGGTGTGCCAACCGGGCGACGCGGACGCGCTCGCCGACTGCCTCACTACGCTGCTCCGAGACGACGAACAGCGCATTCGCATCGCGAACAACGGTGCGGAGTTCGTCAAACGGTTCAGTTGGGACGCGAGCGCCGCGCAGCTTGCCGCCGTTGTGCGACGCTATCGGTCGGATCCCGAACCGTTTCGTGTGCAGTCATGAGTTCCTCGAACATGAATGACGTCCGACCGGAGGCCAACAAATGAAGCTCCCGTATACCACCGGCGGCGACACGTTCGATTTCGAATGCCAAGACAACTGGGTGTCGAAGTACACGAACGAAGGCATATTGCATGGCGAGACGTACCCCATACTGTCGTTCATTCGCGATGTACACGTTGTGCTCGACATCGGCGCCAACTGCGGCGCAGCAACAGTGTTCTTCGCAACGCACTACCCGGACGCGATCGTGCACGCCTTCGAACCCGCGGAAGAACCGTTCAGCCTCCTCGAACGGAACACGCAGCCCCTGGGGAACGTCCGGCGTCATCACCTCGGCTTGTTCTCACACGACGATCAGGTCCCCCTCTACCGAGGTGCGTTCGACAGCGGGAGCTCCTCGGTGTTCAAGAGGGCGGGAACGCTCGAGAAGCACGAGGTCATAACCCTTCGATCAACGAGTGCCTGGTTGCATGAGAACGCGATGACCAGCGTCGACATCGTCAAGATCGACACCGAAGGCTGTGAGATTCCGATCCTCACCGCCATGCGCGACCTGCTTCCAACGGTCAAGGTGCTTTACATCGAGTTCCACAACGAAGAGGATCGCAAGACGCTCGATCAGTTGCTCGGCGACACGCACGTAATGGTTCACGGCAAGACACTTCTGAACATCGGAGAAGTGGTCTACGTCGCGCGCGATGCATTCCCCGCGGGCGATCTCGCTGCACCCGAAGTCCACGAATGGATGGCCGCCATCGTCCGCCGTCGCGTGGCGAATCGAAGCGAAGCCACCGAACTCCGCGGACCCTGAAATCGTCCCGCGCGAACCGTCAGACGCCCGTAGTTACCGGAACTGACGCTCGACGACTTGCCAGGCGGCGGCCGATGCGCTCGATGCGCGCGATGTGTCCGACGATGCGCTCGCGCGCGCCCTCCGCCTCCGGGCTGAGACCCTCGATCGTCTCGATGCCCCAGTGGCGCAGCACGACCGGAACGAGTACCTGGTCGTGGTGCAACACCAAGTCGTAGATGCCGGCCGCGGCAATCGCCGACGCGTGCGCGCTGAAATCGGGAATGCCGGCGCCCGGCATCTCGAACGTGCGCACCTGACGCTCGATCGCGCACACGGTGCCGGACGGGTCTAGCTCCAACGCCGCGGACACGAGGTCGCGATAGAAGAGATAGTGCAGGTTCTCGTCGGCCGCGACGCGCGCCATCACCTTGTAGCCGGCTTCGTCCTCGAGCAGGTTCCCGGTGTTGCGGTGCGAGATACGCGTCGCCAACTCCTGCAGCGCGACGTACGCGAGCGCGTCGGCCGCGGATTCGGGCTGCGGCACCTGACCACCGCACACCTGATGCATCCGCGCGTGCTCGAGTGCCACCAGATCGACCGCGTGCGTGACCGAGATGTAGTCGCGGATCACGATCCCGTGGCGCATCTCCTCCGCGGTCCAGCGGCGCGCCCACTCGCGCCAGGTTTCGTTCGCGAACATCCGATTGATGGTCTCGAAGTAGTAGGGAAGGTTGTCCTCGGTGAGGAGATTGACGACGAGCGCGCTGCGCACGCCGGACGGGAGCGGCGAGCTCGCCGCATCCCATGCATCGCGCGGCGCCGATTCAGTGGCGCGTTCCCACGGGATCAACTCGTGCGGCATCCACGACTTCGTCGTGGCCAGGTGGCGCTCGAACAGTTGCCCGACCTGGGGAGTCAGTTCGTCCACGAGGTCGGCCGAGGTCATCAGCGTGGTCATGGGTGAAAGCCTACCTACCCGTAGGTAGGTGGAAACCTCGGGCTGGGAGCGGGGGCCCGGCGGGGAGGGGTCGGGGGCGGGGCGGCCGGATTCGATACGTTCAGGCGATGATCATCGTGGTCGCGGCACTCAAGGGCGGGGTCGGCAAGACGACCACTTCGGTGTATCTCGGGGCGCTCGCCGCCGCCCGCAGGCCGGCCACCCTCGTCGACGCCGATCCGCAGGCCAGCGCCGCGGACTGGATCGAGAGTGCCGAGGACGAGCACCTCGAACGGCTGACCCTCGTCGAAGCCCCGACCGATCGGCTGTTGATCAAGGCGCTCGACCGGATCGACCCCGAGGAGGTCGCGGTCGTCGACACGCCGCCCGGCAACGAGCGCCTCTTGGTGAAAGCGATCGAGCGCGCCGACGTCGTCGTCGTGCCGACGCGCATCGGTGGCGTCGAGACCGCGCGCGTCGAAGCGGTGCTCGACCTCGTACCCCGCAAGTTGCCGGTCGGTCTCGTGATCTGTTCGGCCCGCACCTACACGCGCGACTACCAGGACGTGGTCGCCGCGTGGACCGAGGCCAACGTTCCGGTGTGGGGCAGCGTGCCCGAGCGCGTGACGATCGCGACCGGTCCCGAAGGGTCGCTGGCGCCCGACGGCATCGAGGCCTATCGCTCGGTCTGGCGCCGCGCGTTGCGTGCGGTGCGCGAGTCGTAAGCGTCGAAGTCGGCGCGCATCGTTCGCGCCTGGTACTCCGTCATCGTGTGCGGCCACTGGGTCACGATGCGGCCGTTTGGACCGCGGTAGTAGCCGTTGCAGCTCGCGTTCCACACCTCGACCGCGTCGAGATCGACTTGCAGCGCGCGGTTGTAATCGTCCATCACGTCGGCGCGCACGTCGATCCACTCGAGCCCGTCGTCGTCCATGCGGCGGAGCTGGCGCAGCACGTATCCCACCTGGCACTCGATCATGAACAGGATCGAGCCGTTGTTCGTGTTGGGACCGTAGAGCATGAACAGGTTGGGGAAGCCGGAGGTCGTGAGGCCGAGGTAAGCGTGCGCGCCCTCGCTCCACGAATCGTCGAGCCGGCGATTTCCGCGTCCGGTGACGTCGACCACCGACAGGTACTTCGTCGTGTCGAATCCGGTCGCGAGCACGATGGTGTCGACCGGGCGCGCGGTGCCGTCGACGGTCACGAGCGCGTCCTCGGTCACGTATTCGATCGGCTGCGTGACCAGCTCGACGTTCGGACGGTTGAAGGTCGGGTACCAGTCGTTCGAGACGAGCGGCCGTTTGCATCCGTGCGGGAAGTCGGGCGTGAGCTCGCGTCGGAGCGCGAGGTCGTCGACGACCGCGAGGTTGAGCTCACCCCACTCCTGCGCCTTGCGCACCGCACGCGGATCGGAGAAGGTGATGAACCCCTCCAGGCGATCCCACACGAGCGTGCGCTCCTCGACGATCGCGTCGGGATCGGTCCGGAGCCGCGTCAGCTCCTCTTCGGTGTACGGCGTGTCGAGCTTCGGAAGGATCCAGTTCGGCGTGCGCTGGAACACGTGCAGCCGCCCGACGCGCGGCGCGATCTCGGGGACGAATTGCACGGCACTCGCCGCGCTGCCGACAACCGCGACCCTCTCTCCGCTCAGGTCGTGCGAGTGGTCCCACTGCGCCGAGTGGAACATCGCGCCGCCGAAATCGTCGAGGCCGGGGATCGCCGGCAGGTGAAGATCGTTGAACATTCCGACCGCGCCGACGACGACGTCGAAGCTGTGGGTTTCGCGGTTTCCCGTGACGACGTGACTCGTGTCGACGTTCCATTGCGCGCGCTCGTCGTCCCAATGCGCGCCGACGACACCGGTGTTCAATTGGATGTGCGGTGCGAGGGCGTACTTCTCGACGCAGTGCTCAAAATACGCACGAATTTCAGGTTGCGTCGCGTACGGCCGCGACCAGTCGCGCTTCAGTTCGAACGAGAAGGAGTACAGGGCCGACGGCACGTCGCACGCCGCTCCCGGATACGTGTTGTGGAACCACACCCCGCCGACCCCCGGTGCCCGTTCGAAGATGGTGAAGTCGTCGAATCCGGATTCGAGGAGCTTGATCCCCATGCAGATCCCGCCCGGGCCCGCGCCGATAATTCCGATCCGTCGGGTCATCGGACGCGCCTCAGGCGACGATCGAGACGCCGCGGCGATCGAGCACCGGGCCCAGCAGGTCGACGAAATTCTCGACGTAGAAGCGCTCACGCGCGCCAGCGCCGATGGCCGCGGCGTCCATGCTGCGCTCGAAGCGCGCGATCGGATTGCGGCCGCCTTCGACGTGCGGGAAGTCGGACGAGAACATGCACACGTCGTCGCCCGCGTTGGCGATGGTCCAACCCGTGTCCTCGTGCGGGTAAGGAGTGACGCGCACCTGGCGCTGCACGTACTCGCTCGGCCGCAGATCCATCTGCTGCAGCCGAGGCTCGTTCTTACGGAACGCCTCGTGCGCGGAGTCGAGCGAGCGCATCCAACCCGGCACCCACGTGGCACCGAGCTCGATCACGCCGATGCGAAGTGTCGGGTGGCGCATCAGAACGCCGTCGACGATCAGCGCGTTCAGCGTCTGCATGACGGGCAGCGGGATCGAGAGATAGTCGATCGACTTGAAGTTCGTGTCGCCGCCGTGGAAGTCGGGCACGGGTGGCAGACCGTTGTCGAAGAAGTCGGGCGCCATCACGTTCGCGCCCGCGCCGGCAACGTGCAGCACCACCGGCACACCCGCCTCCGCGCACTCCGCCCACATCGGTTCGAGCGCGACGTGGCTCGGCGAGTGTCCGGCCGGGTACTGACCGATCCAGATCGCCGCGCTGCCGGCGCGGATCGCCTCGGTGGTGAGCGCGACCGCGGCCGCGGTGTCGCCGACGGGCACGACGGTCACGGGGAGTAGGCGCGGATCGACCGAACACCAGTCGATCACCGCGCGATGTTGTGCGCTCGCGAGAGTGACCGCGAGTTCGTGGTCGCCGTCGCGATCAAAGCGCAGGGCGTGCGGGCTGGTGAACGTGTCGAACACGAGCTGGCTCGCGAAGCCGAGCAGGTCGAGCGCCGTACCCCGGTCGTCGTTCAGGAACGAGCCCGTCGCGAAGAAGTTCTTGCGCAAGGTGATCTCGGCCGCGTCGTCGGCGCGATACGACGGATCGCGGTGCATCGCGGCGGCGCGTTCGACGGCATCGAGCGGCGTCGTGTCCTCGTTGGCGTCGTTCCATACGAGCGGGAAGCGCTCCCGGGTACGAGCGTCGAGATACGGATGCAGCCAGTCGGCCGGCTCCATGATGTGCGAGTCGGCGTCGTGCATCGGTCTCGTCGCGTACGGCACACCCGCGACGCTAATTCAGTGCCCCAGGTGCCCGCCCGGGCGCGGAGCCGCCCCGCGCTCGAGCCTTCAGACGCACGGAACGAGGGCCGATGTATCTATCAGCTGCTCTGACCAGCTATTCTGACCCTTCGGGTTCCCACGACCATCTGCCGGGGCCCGCGGCCGTCCCTCACCTGTTTCCCGTTTCGGAGATGCCGAGGATCGGCCTCCGACACGACGTACAGGTTGAGGAGCAACGTGACCACATTCCGAGAGCTCGGCCTCAGGGCCGAGATCGTCGACGCCCTCGCGGCGCAGGGCATCGACATACCGTTTCCCGTCCAGGCCGCGACCATCCAGGACGCGCTCGCCGGCCGCGACGTGTGCGGCAAGGCCAAGACCGGATCGGGCAAGACGCTCGCATTCGGTCTGCCCGCCCTTCAGACCGTTCCGGCGGCCCGCCCCGGACATCCCGCCGCACTGGTGCTCGTCCCCACCCGCGAGCTCGCCAAGCAGGTCGTCGACGTGTTGAGTCCGATCGGCAAGCAGATCGGCGTGCGCGTCGCCGCGTTCTACGGCGGCACCTCGATGGACCGTCAGATCCGCAACCTCTCTCGCAAGATCGAGGTCGCGGTCGCGACTCCGGGCCGGTTGATCGACCTGCTCGAGCGGGGCGAGCTCGACCTCGACGACATCCGGATCCTCATCATCGACGAGGCCGACCGCATGGCCGACATGGGCTTCCTGCCGCAGGTCGAGTGGATCATGCGCAAGGTCCCGAACGACCGTCAGACGCTCTTGTTCTCCGCGACCCTCGACCGCGAGGTCGACGTGTTGGTGCGGCGCTACATGCGCGATCCGGTCCTGCACGAGGTCGTGGCCGAGGAGCAGGACGTCGAAGAAATGTTGCACCGCTTCTTGAAGGTGCACGAGCTCGACCGGATCAAGGTCCTGGCCGCCATCTCCGAAGGGGTGTCGCGAACGCTGGTCTTCGTCCGCACCAAGCGCGGCGCCGACAAGCTCGTGTCACAGCTCAAGCGCGAAGGCGTGGCCGCGGCCGCGATTCACGGCGACCTGCGCCAGTCGGCGCGCGAGAAGGCGCTGCGCGACTTCCAAGAGGAAGAGCACGGCCTGCTCGTCGCGACCGACGTCGCCGCTCGCGGCATCCACGTCGACGACGTCGACGTGGTCGTGCACTACGACCCGCCCGAAGAGCAGAAGTCGTACGTGCACCGCTCCGGGCGCACCGCCCGCGCCGGCAACGAGGGCATGGTCGTGACGTTCGTGCTCTGGAACCAGGAGCTCGAGGTGGAGCGGCTGCAACGCCGGCTCGGCATGCGCGAACCAATCGTCGAGGTGTTCTCGAACGATCCGCGTCTCGCCAACCTCGTGGCGCTCGACGGTCCGGCGCCCCGGCGCAAGACGGCCCTCGTCTGAATCACGGGGAGCGGCGCCGGCCCGACCGGTACCATTGCCGCCCGTGACGCAGATGCCACCCGGCCCCAACAGCAACTCCGCCGACAGCAATTCGGTCGAGGGACCGGTGACGCCCGAGGTCGTCGACACGCCGACGACCGGCGAGGGCTCCGACGACGGCGGCGAACAGGTCGCCCGCCCGACCAAACTCATCCGGATCGCGGCCATGGTGCGCGCACTGCTCGACGAAGCCCGCCGAGCCCCGCTCGACGACGCCGGTCGCCGATCGCTCAAGGAGATCCACGAGCGCTCCATCCGCGAGCTGCAGGAGATCCTCTCCCCCGACCTTCGCCGGGAGCTCGCCGAGGTGACACTGCCGTTCGCCGGTGAGACGCCGAGCGAATCCGAGTTGCGCATCGCGCAGGCGCAACTCGTCGGCTGGCTCGAAGGGCTCTTCCACGGCATCCAGGCCACGCTGTTCACGCAACAGATCCAGGCCCAGCGGCAGTTCGAAGACATGCGCAACCGACGCACGCTCGAGATGGGCGGCACCGGCGAGCGCACGCCCGGCGCGTACCTCTGATCTCGTAATCGACCGATGACGTGATCGATTCATGACCGCACCCGTCCCTCTGGGCAACTTCGACTGGGAACCTGCGAGCTGGCGCCGGCGCGCGGCCGCGCACCAACCCGAGTGGCCGGTTCCGGCCGACCTCGACACGGTTACCGACGAGCTACGACGCATGCCCCCGCTGGTGTTCGCGGGCGAGGCGCGCTCACTACGGGAATCGCTCGCGGCGGTCAGCAAAGGCGAAGGCTTCTTGCTCCACGCGGGCGACTGCGCCGAGTCGTTCGCGGAGTTCACGGCCGACAACATCCGCGACAAGCTCAAGGTGATCCTGCAGATGTCGGTGGTGCTGACCTACAGCACCGGTGTGCCCACCGTGAAGGTCGGGCGAATCGCGGGACAGTTCGCCAAGCCGCGCTCTTCCCCCATCGAGAAGCGTGACGGCCAAGAGCTGCCGTCGTATTTCGGCGACATCGTGAACGATTTCGCGTTCGACGCCATCGCCCGCCGTCCCGATCCGCAGCGCATGTTGCGCGGTTACAACCAGGCGGCCGCCACGCTCAACCTGTTGCGCGCCTTCACGAAGGGCGGCTTCGCCGACCTCAACCGCGTGCACCAGTGGAATCTCGAATTCATCGCGTCGCGACGCGAGGGCCGTCGCTACGAAGAGGTCGCCGACGGCATCGAGCGGGCGTTGAACTTCATGGCCGCGTGCGGCATCGACCTCGCGCACGAGACGCAGCTGCATGCGGTCGACTTCTACACCTCGCACGAGGCGCTGATCCTCGCCTTCGAAGAGGCGCTCACCCGGCGCGACAGCCTGACCGGCGACTGGTACGACTGCTCCGCGCACCTGCTGTGGATCGGCGACCGCACCCGCCAGATCGACGGCGCGCACGTGGAGTTCCTCTCCGGGGTGCAGAACCCGATCGGCGTGAAGCTCGGACCCGACGCCACGCCCGACGACGCGGTCGCGTTGTGCCGGCGACTCGACCCCGCCCGGGAGGCGGGCCGGCTGGTCCTGGTGAGCCGGATGGGCGCCGACAACGTCGCCGAAAGGCTGCCGCCGCTGTTGCGCGCGGTAACCCGGGCCGGGCACCCGGTCGTGTGGGCGTGCGATCCGATGCACGGCAACACCTACGCGCATGAGAGTGGCTACAAGACGCGACACTTCGACGCCGTCATGCACGAAGTCGAGCAGTTTTTTCTGGCGTGTCGCGCGGCCGACGTTTGGCCGGGCGCAGTCCATGTCGAACTGACGGGCGACGACGTCACCGAATGCCTCGGCGGCGGCGACGACGTACGCGGCGAGCAACTCGAGAACAAGTACGAGACGCGTTGTGACCCGAGGCTCAACGCTCGGCAGTCGCTCGATCTCGCGTTCCGGCTCGCCGAGCTCGTGCGGCGCTGAGCGCGGGTTCGATGAACCCGATCGTGTGTCATACGCTCGCGGGGTGACCGACGCGACCCCGGCCCGGTCTCGCCTCGCGGAGCTCGGGCCCAACGCCGGACTGATCGACGAGATGTACCGGCTGTACCGCGAGAACCCGAACGCGGTGTCGGAAGGTTGGCGTGAGTTCTTCGCCGACTACCAGCCGCGCGCCGAGGTCACGACGCCCACGCCCGCCGCGGCTCCGACGCCCGCCCCGCCGCCGCCCGCGGCCAAACCCGACGGAACGCGGCCACCGGTCACGCTCGACGGTGAGACGCCCGAGCCACTGCGCGGCGCCGCGGCGCGGATCGTCGAGAACATGGAGGCGAGCCTCGGTGTGCCCACGGCCACATCCGTGCGCGCGCTGCCCGCCAAGCTGCTCGAGATCAACCGGCAGATCCTGAACAACCAGCTCGCACGCGACCGCGGGGGCAAGGTCAGCTTCACGCACCTCATCGGCTTCGCCGTGGTCCGCGGTCTGCAGCGCGTGCCGAGGATGAATTCGAGCTTCGGCGTCATCGACGGCAAGCCCAGTGTCGTGCACCACGCGCACGTGAACCTCGGCCTCGCGATCGACCAGCAGAAGGCCGACGGAACCCGCACGCTGCTCGTTCCCAACGTGAAGAACGCCGACACGCTCGACTTCGCCGCGTTCCACGCCGCCTATGAAGACCTCGTCCGCCGGGCGCGCACGAGCAAGCTGACGGTCGACGACTTCGTCGGGACAACGGTGTCGCTCACGAACCCCGGCACGATCGGAACGCTGCATTCCGTTCCCCGGCTGATGCCCGGCCAAGGCGTCATCGTCGGCGTCGGCGCAATCGCCTACCCGCCCGAGTACGAGGGGGCCGACCCGCAGACGCTCGCGGAGATCGGCGTCAGCAAGACCGTGACCCTCACGAGCACCTACGACCACCGCATCATCCAGGGCGCGGAGAGCGGCGAGTTCCTGGCGACGCTGCACGATCTCCTGCTCGGCGGCGACGGCTTCTACGACGACATCTTCGCCAGCTTCGGCGTTCCCTACGAGCCGGCGCGCTGGTCGCCCGACCGCAGCCCGCTCGAAGGTTCCGTCGAGGCCCAGCACAAGATCATCGCCGTCCAACAGCTCATCAACATGTATCGCGTCCGCGGTCACCTCATTGCGAACCTCGATCCGCTCGGACTCAAGGAACCGCGCACTCACGAAGAGCTCGATCCAAATCACTGGGGCCTCACGATCTGGGACCTCGACCGCGAGTTCCCCACCGGCGGGCTTGCGGGCCAGGAGAGCATGAAGCTGCGCGACATCCTCGGCGTGCTGCGCGACGCGTACGCGCGCACCATCGGCGTCGAGTACATGCACATCCAAGAACCCGACCAGAAGGCGTGGATCCAGCAGAAGGTCGAAGGCGTGCACGGCGACACCTCGCTCGACGACAAGCGCCGCATTCTGTCGGCCTTGAACGGCGCCGAAGCGTTCGAACGCTTCCTGCACACGAAGTTCCTGGGTCAGAAGCGCTTCAGCCTCGAAGGCGCGGAGACGCTGATCCCGATGCTCGATTTCCTCCTCGACGGCGCGGCCGATGCCGGGGTGGAGGAATTCGTGATGGCAATGGCGCACCGCGGCCGTCTGAACGTGCTGGCCAACGTCGTCGGCAAGTCGTACGAGCAGATCTTCCGCGAGTTCGAGGGCGAGCTCGATCCGAGCGTGCCGCAGGGTTCGGGCGACGTGAAATACCACGTGGGCGCGACCGGAAAGTTCACTGCGGCCTCGGGCAAGACGATCGGCATCACCCTCGCCGCGAACCCGAGCCATCTCGAAGCCGTCGATCCGGTAGCCGAAGGGATGGCGCGCGCCAAGCAGGATCGCCTGGGCGACGCCACTCACGACCGCGTGCTGTCCGTGCTCATCCACGGCGACGCCGCGTTCGCGGGGCAGGGCGTGGTCGCCGAGACACTGAACCTCTCCGAGCTCCCCGGTTACGACGTCGGTGGCACGGTGCACATCGTCGTCAACAATCAGGTCGGCTTCACCACGACGCCGGGGTTCGCACGCTCGACCGTGTACGCGACCGACATCGCCAAGGCCGTACAGGCACCGATCTTCCACGTGAACGGCGACGACCCGGAGGCCTCGGTCCGAACGATCCGGTTGGCGTTCGAGTTCCGCAACGTCTTCAAGAAGGACGTCGTCGTCGACATGGTGTGTTACCGGAGGTACGGCCACAACGAGAGCGACGAGCCCGCCTTCACCCAACCGCGTATGTACGAAGTGATCCGCAACCGCCGCTCGATCCGCAAGCTCTACACGGAGTTGCTCGTCAACCGCGGCGACCTGACGCTCGAGGAAGCGGAGCGGGCGCTCGAAGACTTCCGGGCCCGGATGGAGGTGGCGTTCGACGAAACGAAGACGAGCGTCCGGCCGCCGGCGGAGGTCGGCACCGAGGTGCCGGAGCCGGCTCCGTCGCACATCGACACCGGCGTCCCGCGCGAGCAGCTCGAACGGATCGTCGACGCGTTGACCACCTTCCCGCCCGACTTCGAGCCCCACCCGAAGCTCGCCCGCATCCTCGCGAGCCGTCGCGACGAGTTCGACAACGACCAGATCGGCTGGGCGCTGGCCGAGGCCTTCGCGTTCGGTTCGCTCCTGCTCGAAGACACGCCGGTGCGCGTCGCAGGGCAGGACACACGGCGGGGCACGTTCAGCCAGCGGCACGCGACCATCGTCGACCACCGCACCGAGCAGGAGTACACGCCCCTCGAGCACCTCGGGCCCGACGCCGCGCCGTTCATGATTTACGACACCGTGCTCTCCGAGTTCGCCGCGGTCGGCTTCGAGTACGGCTACTCGGTGGCCGACCACGACGCGCTCGTCTGTTGGGAAGCGCAGTTCGGCGACTTCGACAACGGCGCGCAGACGATCATCGACCAGTTCATCGTCGCCGCCGAGGACAAGTGGGGCCAGCGCAGCGGTCTGGTGATGCTGCTCCCCCACGGCTTCGAGGGTCAGGGTCCGGAACACTCCTCCGCGCGCCTCGAACGGTTCCTCGTGCTGAGCGCGCAGGACAACATCCGCGTCGTCTACCCCACAACCGCGGCGCAGTACTTCCACGTGCTCCGCCGGCAGATGCACGACCCCACTCGCAAGCCGCTCATCGTCATGACGCCGAAGCGCTACCTGCGGATGCCGGTCACCGCGTCACCCGTTGCCGCGTTCACCTCGGGCGGCTTCCGACCCGTGCTCGACGACCCCGCGCCGCCCGCCGAGGTCAAGCGGGTGGTGTTCTGCAGCGGGAAGTTCGGGCACGAGCTGATCGCCCGGCGCGACGCCGAGCCCGCACCGGTCGCGATCGTGCGCCTCGAGCAGCTCTACCCCTGGCCTCGAGACGAGATCGCAGCCGTCCTCGCCCGCTACCCGAACGCCGAGGTCATCTGGGCGCAGGAGGAACCGGGCAACATGGGTGCGCGCTATTTCGCCCGTCGCCGGATCGAGGAGGTCGCGGCGGGGCGATCGGTCGACGTGATCGCGCGGGCCGAGAGCCCGAGCCCGGCCAGCGGCAGCTCCACGGTTCACGACGCCGAGCAAGCCGCGCTCATCGACGCAGCTATCCGCGTCGAGGGCTAAACCTTTCGGGCTGCCATAGCGTTTCTCCCGCGATGGCCGGGTTGGCGTTCGACGAGTTCTACGAGTCGTACTTCGATCGGGTCGGCCGCGCCCTCGTGTTGGCCGGCGCCGACCGGGATCTCGCACGCGACGCGACCCAAGAGGCATTCGCGCGGGCGTTGAGGCAATGGCGGAAGGTGCGCGACATGGATCGGCCCGACGGATGGGTCTACGTCGTCGCGATGAACCAGCTGCGGGATCATTGGCGCAAGGGCGAGCGCCGGCGGGAGCGCGCGCCGGAGCTCAGTGACGGCGCCGCCGACAACACGACCGCGATCGCCACGCGTTTGTCGGTGCGCGAGGCGATCGCCACGCTGCCCGCCCGTCAGCGCGAAGCGGTGGTGCTGCGCTATCTGGCCGACCTCTCGCTCGCCGACGTCGCCGACGCGATGGGCTGCGCAATCGGAACGGTGAAAGCGACCTTGCATCAGGCGATGCAGAGCATGCGCGTCGAGCTCGACGACTTGGAGGACGAAGATGCAGATCGATGAGCTACGCGGCGAGCTCGCGACGCTCGCCGACGAGATCGAGCCGTTCGAAGGCGACGTGGATTCGCTCCACCGCCGCCAACGACGGCGCCGGGTCGTCGCGTCGTCGCTCGTCGTCGCACTCGCCGTCGCCGTCGCGGGGTCGGCGGTCGCCGTTGTACGAAACCGCGACGACCACCGGGTCCACGTGACGGGTGCGGGGCCGAAGGAAGTTTCGGCAGCGGAGCTCTCTCACTTCGACGCGTTCGTCGTCCCTGCGACTCCGGCGGTGCAGGGTGTGCTCGATTCGTCGCCTCTCGTCGCTCGATATGCCCGTATCCCGCACGCGCGGCGCGGATCAAGCCAGCTTTTGACGCCCATCACTCGCGCCGCTCTTTGTGCGATGGAGAGCAACGACGGGTTCGCGGTGCAGGCATCGTCTCCCGGTTCTGGTTTCGCGGAGGCGCTGACGCGCAGCCTCATCGGTAAGGCAGCCGTCTACGACGTCTCGGACATGTTCGGGCACGACCTCGAGGTGTTCCTCAATGTCGGCGCTTCGAGCCTCCAGGCGAACGCCATCCGCGTCCGCGTCGAAGCCGACCCCAGTGTCGGCTCGTTTCGGTATGTGAGCCAGGCCGACGCCTACGCCATCTTCACCAAGGAATTCGCGGACCAACCTGCGATCCGCAAGAGCACGAAACCGACGGACCTTCCCGTGTCGTTCCGCATCAACGTCAACGCCGGCGTGTCGAGGGAAACGCTGGCTCAGCGCTACCGGCAACTCAATGGCGTGTCCACCGTCATAGTCAATGGCGCGCAGCGGCTGTTCGGCCCTGCGCTCGGAACACCAACCTCGGCCTGCACCAAGCCGTCGCCATAAGGCGGCTCGTCAGCGGGAGCGCAGCGCGCGCCAGCCGAAGTATCCGGCGCCGAGACCGAAGGCGATCGAGATCGCGGCGAGCACGTCGTGCACGACCTTGAAGCCCATGGTCTGGTCCTGGCCCGCGATGATCACGACGCGCGTGATCCAGACGTAGAGCGTCCAGGCGCAGAGCGCGATCAGGAACCAGGCGACGCGGCGGGACACGCGGTCGAGGCTACGGGTGCGATGCGCGCTCGACCGCATCGAGGCAGTTCCGAACCGCCTCGGCCGAACCGTTCGTGAGCGGGAGACGAACGTCGGGTGTTGCAATCCGGCCTTGGGCGTGGAGCACGCCCTTGAAGATCGCGGGGTTGGGGTCGACGTAGGCGGCGCGTATCACCGGCAGCAAGGCTTCGGCGTGGGCGCGACCGTCTTCGATCTTGCCCGCGAGGCCGCATTCGATCATGGCGACGAACCGCTCGGTGCAGAGATGGGCGGCGGCCGAGATCGTGCCGACCGCGCCCATGCACATGAGCGGGAACAGCAACGTGTCCTCACCGCCCAGCATCCCGAAGCCGTCGGGCGCGTTGGCGAGGACCTCGAGCGTGTCGGCGTCGAGCGTCGCGACGGCCTGCTTGACCCCGGCGATGTTCGGCACCTGCGCGAGCTCGAGCAGCCCTGCTGCGCCGATGTCGCGGCCCGTGCGAGAAGGAACGTTGTAGACGATCACGGGAACCGGGCTCGCGCCCGCGACGGCCCGGAAGTGCGCAACGATCCCGGCGGTCGACGGGCGCACGTAGTACGGCACGACGACGAGCGCGCCGACGACCCCGGGCGTGTCGGCGAGCGCGGCGGTGGCGCGGACGGTCGCGGCGGTGTCGTTCGAGCCGGTGCCGACGATCACGCGGGTGTGCGCCGCAGTGCACGCGCGCACGACCGCGTCGATGACGGCGTGCTTCTCGTCGGCGGCGAGCGAGCTCGCCTCGCCCGTGGTGCCGAGGGCGACGATGCCGCTCACACCCGCCGCGGAGTATTCGTGACACAGCCGCTCGATCGCACCGACGTCGACCGCGCCCTGCGAGTCGAAGGGCGTGATGAGCGGAACCCAAACTCCACGCAGATCGAGGTCGCTCGCCATCCGACGAGCGTACTGGGTCGCGGCGTGTGGTTCCCGGGACAAACACTGTTGGCGAGTACCTTCCCCGAGGTGCCGCTGTGGCTCGAGATCGCGATCACCGTGCTCGTCGGCGTCGTTACCGGCGTGCTGTCGGGCATGTTCGGCATCGGTGGAGCCGTCGTCTCCACGCCCGCCATCCGTGCCCTCGGCGCGACGGCGCTCCAGGCGATCGGCTCGACCCTGCCGTCGATCCTGCCGTCGTCGATCTCGGGATCACTCCGCTACCGCCGTGAGAACCTCATCCTGCCGCGCGTCGTCGTGCTCACCTCGGTGTTCGGCGTCCCCGCTTCGGTCGCCGGATCACGGCTCTCGGGCGCGGTGCCCGGCAATGGTCACGCCCTCATGATCCTCACCGCGGTGCTGATCGCCTACACCGCCTACCGCACAGCGTTCCCGACTGTTCGCACCCTCGCGCGCGCCGGCACGCCGCTCGACGACGAATGGTGGCGCCTCGCGATCATCGGAACCGCCGCGGGCGCCCTCTCGGGCCTGCTCGGCATCGGCGGCGGCATCCTCATGGTGCCCGCGTTCTCCGCGTGGGTGGGCATGCCGTTGCGGGAGACCATCGCGACGTCGCTCGCGTGCGTGGGGATCTTCGCGATTCCCGGCACGCTCACCCACTGGTATCTCGGGCACATCGACTGGACCTTCGCCGGCGCGCTCGCGGTCGGTGTCATCCCGGGCGCGCGCATCGGCGCACACTTCACGATCAATGCGACCGATCGAGTGCTGCGCTACAGCGTCGGAACCGCGCTCGGGATCATCGCGCTGATCTACGGCATCGGCGAAGCGCTGGCCTGGATCAGCTGACGCGCCTGGACGAATACCTCGTCGAGCATGGCGGGCGTGAGCTTGCCGGTGAAGGTGTTCTGCTGGCTCGGGTGGAACGCGCCGACAACCGTCACGCGTCCGCACGGAACCTCGAGGCCGTGTGCGAATCGCGGTCGCCGAGCCGGTAGCTCGACGCCCGGGAGATCGGCCACACGGAGGGTCGCCCACGTTGCTTCGTACCCGAACGCGCCCAGCACGACGATCACCCGCAACTGCGCGAGCAGTTGCATTTCGCGTACGAGGTAGGGCATGCACGTGTCGCGCTCTTGCGGCGTCGGTTTGTTCGCGGGCGGCGCGCAGCGGACGGCCGCGGCGACATAGGCGTCGGTGAGCTCGAGGCCGTCGCCGGCGCGGACCGACTCGGGCCGGTTCGCGTAACCGGTGCGATGCAGGGACGCGAAGAGGAAGTCGCCCGATCGATCGCCGGTGAAGACCCTTCCGGTGCGGTTGCCCCCGTGCGCCGCGGGCGCGAGGCCGACGAGCAGGAGCCGGGCGTTGCGATCACCGAAGCCCGGCACCGGTCGACCCCAATACTCCTCGTCGCGGTAGGCGGCCCGCTTCTCGCGCGCGACGTCCTCGCGCCACTCGACCAGCCGCGGGCACGCGCGGCACGCCACGATCTCGGCGGTCAACGCGGAAAGGTCGCGGGCGGCCACGAAGTGCGAGCCTACGGGCGCGACGCCGCTACCCTCCGGCGGTGCGGGTCTTGCTCCTCGTCAACGCGACCGCGTCGTCGGTCACGGCCCGCAAGCGCGTGATGATCCGCAAGCTGCTCGCCGCGCAGCACGAGGTCGAGGTGGCGGAGACGTCGCGCCGCGGCCACGCGACCCGACTCGCGCACGCAGCCGCGAACGACGGCTTCGACGTCGTCGTGGTACTCGCGGGAGACGGCACGCTGAACGAAGCGGCCGACGGGCTGTTGCGTACCGACACCGCGCTCGCGCCGCTTCCCGGGGGATCGACCAACGTCTACGCGCGCACGCTCGGCTTTGCGACCGACGCCATGGACGCAACCAACGAACTACTCCGGTCGCTCGCGCGCGGCGCGACGAAGCGCATCGGCGTCGGTCGCGCGAACCGCAGGCCGTTTCTCTTCAACACCGGGATCGGATTCGACGCCGCCGTGATCCGACGCGTCGAGCGGTACGGGGAGTTGAAGCGTCACCTCTCCCATCCCCTGCACATCGCAGCCGCGTTCGAGGCCTTCTTTCGCCACGAGGGCACGCGCACCCGGATCGACCTCGAGCTCGATACCGGCGAGGTCATCGAAGAGGCGCGCTTCGCGATCGTTTCCAAGACCGACCCGTACACGTTTCTGGGTCGGCTACCGCTGGCGATCGCCCCCGCCGCGGGCCTCGACCAACCACTGGCGCTGACCGCGTTTCGAACTCTCGACGCGCTGACACTGATCGGCGGCGCGGCATCGGCGATGCGAAGCGGCAGGTTCCTTGCGAACCGGCGGGGGGTCGACCATCGCCACGATCTGCACCGGATCCTCGTACGCAGCGGCGAGCCCTTCGCCTATCAGGTCGACGGCGACGACGCCGGCGACACCGAACAGCTCGACATCGAGTACGAACCCGACGCCCTCACCGTCGTCGTTCCCTAGAGCCGGCTTCGTTCCTTAGAGCCGGCGTCCTCCAAGCGCGTCGAGGGCAACGTCGGGGACGTCGGTGATGATCGCGTCGACTCCGGCGGCCGCGAGCGTCGTGATCTCGCCCGGCTCGTCGACGGTCCAGACGTTTACCCGCAGTCCTGATCGTTGCGCGGCGGCGATCGTCTCGGACGACGCGCGCAACGCCGCGGCGCGATCGGGGTTCAGCCAGGCGTGACCGTGCTCGGCGGCGATCGCGGCCGTCGTCGCGACCTCCTGGCCGCTCGTCAGCCACCCGGTCGCGATCTCGGGCGCGAACGCACGGCTCGCGTCGATCGCGCCCAGGTCGAACGACGAGACGATGACATCGGACGCGGGCACGAGCTCGGAAGCACGGATGAGATCGGCGACGGCGTGCACCACGAACCGATCCGGCGTGTCGGCGTCGGGTTCCCACGGGAGGCACTTGATCTCGACGTTGACGAGCATCCCCGCGCACGCCTCGAGCGCCTCGGCGAGCGTCGGGATCTCGGGATGCGCGGCGCGCAGCGCCCCGAATGCTCGCTCGACGATGAGGCCGAAGCCCTCGACAACCGGGTCGTGGTGGACGACGAGCCGGCCGTCGGCCGAACGCCTCGCGTCGAGCTCCACGCCGTCGGCGCCGAGCTCGCGAGCGTGGGCGAAGGCGGCCAGGGTGTTCTCGGGCCGCGCTCGCGATGCGCCCCGGTGGCCCAGTACGAGCGGGCGATCGACCATCACGGTGCAGCCTATGAAGTAAGCGAACCGAAACACGTTCCAGTCCGCGGCGCGAAAGTCCTGCTCAAACCCCTTGCCGCCATATCGTTTCGCCCGTTAGCCTGCTCACGCCTTGGAGTCAGGCATGTGACGCGGTTTGTGACCGGGCGCACAAGCGTGTGGCGGGAGCCATTGCTATGCGACCCATCAAGGGGGAAGAAAAGTGGCGTTGACCTGGATTCGAACCCACGATTGGGACGCCGAAGACTGGCGCGACAAGGCATCGTGTCGTGATACCAGCCCCGAGTTGTTCTTCCCGATCGGCACCACCGGCCTCGCGCTCGACCAGATCGACGCCGCGAAGCAGGTATGCGTGGAATGTCCGGTGACGAACCAGTGCCTCGAGTTCGCGCTCGCGACGAACCAGGAAGCGGGCGTCTGGGGAGGCACCACCGAGGACGAGCGTCGTCGGCTCCGCAAGGGTCTCGACGTCGTCGCGGCAACCGGCCCGGCCACCCGTCTGGCGTAACCCTAAAGATCGACGCGGGGCATCTCGACCGGTACGCGCACGCGCACCGAAGTGCCGCCGTCGTCGTGCATCTCGATCGAACCCTGCAGCTCACTCGTCACGAGCGCCTGCACGATCGACAGCCCGAGACCGCGTGAGCCTTCGAGCGTGAACTGGTCGGGCAAACCCTTGCCGTTGTCGCGCACCTCGATCTCTACGTGACCGTCGGTGCGCCCGAGCGTCACCTCGACGAGCGCATCGCTTCCGCCCTCCGGGAACGCATGGTCGACCGCGTTCTGCATCAGCTCGTTGAGCACGACGGCGAGTGGGGTCGCAACCTCGCCGGGCAACTCTCCCGCGTCGCCTTCCACCTTGAACCGGATGGTGTGCTCCGGCGTCGAGGTCGTCTCCTCGACGAGCCGCGCGAGCGGGCGCACGATCTCGTTGAGCGACACGACGTCGCCCGCCTCCCGCGACAGTGTCTCGTGCACGATCGCGATCGAACGGATCCGCCGCTCCGACTCCACCAGCGCGGCACGCGCTTCGGGCGACTGCAGCCGCCGGCCCTGGAGGCGCAGGAGAGACGCAATCGTCTGGAGGTTGTTCTTCACCCGGTGATGGATCTCGCGGATCGTGGCGTCCTTCGAGAGCAGCAGACGATCGCGCCGGCGGAGATCGCTGACGTCACGCAGCAGCACGAGAGCCCCCGCGGGCTGTTTCCGGTCGACCAGGGGCAAGACCCGCACGAGCACCGACACGTCGTCGCGTTCGATCTCCTCGGCGACGGGAAGGTGCAGGAGCATGGCGCTGCGCGCCGCCGTGTCGTCGAAACCGACGTCGGTCAACCGCTGCGACTGGGCATACGCGTGAATGCCCATCCGATGGAGCGAGCTCACGGCGTTCGGACTCGCGAACTTCACCCGCGTCTCGGCATCGATCACGATGACGCCGTCGCCGACGCGCGGTGCGCTCTCCATCTCGACCTCGTCGACGTCGAACGGAAAGGTGCCGTCGGCGATCATGCGTGCGAAACGATCGAACACGTCGAAGTAGGTGCGCTCGAGCTCGCCCGAGCGCCGGGCGAGAGTCATCGACTCCTCGCGAGTGACGAGACCGATGAGCGCGTCGCCGCGCCGAACCGGGATCACCTGCACCCGCACCCGATCCTTCGAGCCGAGCGCGGCCGTGTCGCCGCGCACGATGTCGCCCGATCGCCAGCACCGCGCGTACAACGGCCGTTCCACCTCGTCGACGACGGTGCCGACGAGGTCCTGCGGGTAGTTGGTCTGCCCGGTGACCGGCCGCACCTGGGCGAGTACCACGAAGCGGTGGCCCTCTTCGCCGGTGATCGGCGCGAGCAACAAGAGATCGGCGAACGAGAGGTCGGCGAGGTGACGCCACGAGGAGACGAGACGTTCCATGTGCACGAGATCGCCGCCCGACAGCGCAGTGCGGGCCAGCGCGAGCTCGTCGAGCGTGCTCATGCGATTTCTCCGCTGAAGAGATACCGGCTGATCGCATCGAGACCGTCGACGTCACTGATGTCGTCGGCGAACGTCGGCACGCGCGCGACGACGTCGGGTACGCGCGCGAGCTCGGCGCGCAGCTCGGCCTCGCGCATGGCCACGATCGAGAAGTTCCGGTACGACTCCCCCACGGTTCGCAGCACCCGTGCCGCGCGGTCACGATCGGTGAGCGCGGGATCGCCCGTCTCGACCAGCGCGTCGGCAAGGGGTCCGGCCTCGTCGATGCATACGGTCGCGGCCGCGGAGCCGACGGGGTCGCGCAGGTAGTCGGGCAGCGTCTTGTTGAACACGAGGGCACCGAGATGGAAGTCGCGCTCGATGAGCGCCGCGCAGAAGCTCTCGGCCTCGTGCAGTGGCGCGGCCTCGAGGGTCGTCACCACGGCGAACGTCGTTCGCTTGTCGTGCAGCAGCCGCTCGACCGCCTTTGCGCGCTCGACGAACCCGGAGTACATCGACTGGAAGTTCAAGAAGAACTCGGCGATGTCCTGGAGGAACTTACTGCCGAGAATGCGATCGGCCATCTGGTAGAAGGGCCGGCTCGCGACGTTGAACACGCGCGAGCCGCGCTTACCGCCGACCCGATACGGAAGGGTCAGCCAGCGGAGCAGCCGGCTCCCGAAGAAGTCGGCCATACGTGCGGGCGCGTCGAGGAAGTCGATCGCGTTGCGGGTCGGAGGCGTGTCGATCACGATGAGGTCGTACTCACCGCTCGCGTGGATCTCGAACAATCGCTCCATCGCGATGTAGTCGTGACTCTGCACGAAGCGCGCGGTGAGGTTGTGGTAGAGACGGTTGTCGAGGATTCGATACGCGGTCACCTCGTCGGGCGCGTGCCGGAGCACGAGGTCGTCCCACGACTGCTTGGTGTCGAGCATCGCCGCCCAGAGCTCGCCGCGTGCTTCGATCCCCGCGGCCTTCAGCACCTCCGGCGGCACCCGGTGCGCGCGGTTGCCCAGGCCCTCGAGCCCGAGCGCGGTCGCGAGGCGCCGCGCCGGATCGATCGTGAGCACGAGCACCTTGCCGCCGAGATGCACGGTCGCGCCGAGCGCCGCGGCCGCCGCGACCGACGTCTTGCCGACGCCACCCGACCCACAGAACACGACGATCTCCTTCGCGGCCATGAGCTGCTCGAGCGTGACCGGTCCGTCGGAGTCGGCTCGCCGCGCGCTCACAGTCCGAGCTCCGCGCCCAGGGCGTCGGCCACCATGCTGGTCACACGCAGGCCGTGCGCGCGCACGAACAGCGNNGCACGTAGAGGAGTGGCAGGTCGACCGACTGGCGGAGATGTTCGAGGTGCGTTGCGCCGGTGCGCCGCAACGAGACCGCGAGCCGCGCCGCATCCAGGACCTCGGTCGCGCCGCGCCCGACGCGCTCGGTGAGTAGATCGGAGGCCGGAGGCGAGCGCAACGCGTCGAACGTCTCCTCGTCGGCCCGGGTGAACAGCTCGGGCAAGACCCGATTGACGATGACGCTGCCGAGCGGCACGTTGACCTCGCGCCGGATCTTGTCGACCAGCTCGATCGTCTCCACGACGGGCATCTCCTCGGGTGTGGTGACGACGTTGACCGCGGTGATCGCCGGATCGGCGAGCAATTCCGACAACCACTGAGTCTGGCTGCGCAGCGGCCCGACGTCGACCAGTTCGCGGATGGCGTCGGGCGCGCCGAGCTGGGCGACGATGTGACCGGTCGCGGCCGCGTCGACCACAACGAGGTCGAAGTCGGCTCGTCCCTCGATCGCTTCTCGCACCTCCCACACGATCTTGCCGATCGTGAGGATCTCCTTCACGCCCGGCGCAGCAGTCGCGACGAAGTCGAGAACGCGTGCGAGGGGACCGATCCTCCCGATCACAGGTACCCGAAGGTTGAGGCGCAGGTACTCCTGAAGCGAGGCCTCGGTGTCCATCGCCATCGCGAGCACGCCCGGATGGATCTCGCGCGGGGTGAACCCGACCGGCGAGTGCTCGAACTGCGCAGGAATGTCGCCCTTGGCGTCGACCTCGACGAGCAGAACGCGCTTGCCGATCCTCGACGCCAGGAGCGCGGTGGCCGCGGCCATCGTGCTCTTGCCGACCCCGCCCTTGCCCGTGAAGAGGAGAAGCCTTCGGTCGAGCAGCTCGGGCGCGGGCCCGTTCACGATGGCGTGCGCGCTAGCTCGCGCCGAAGCCGACCTTGCGGCCACCCGCGTCGGCCGCGACCTCGACGTAGGCGATCTTGTCGACCGGCACACCGATCCGCCGGCCCTTCGTGTCGGTGAGCCACAAAAACGAGTCGCCCTTCGACATCGCGCCCTCGATTGCGGCGGTCACACCGTCGACCGAATCGTCGGTCTCGACGGTGAGCTCGCGGGCCGTGTACACCACGCCGATCCGTACTTCCATGCTTGTGACCCTAGCCGTCGCCGTCAGACGATCTTGAGCTGGGTTCGGTAGATGCGCTTCGGCGCGAGCTCCACGTCGAGGCGCTCGGCGATCGCGCCGAACACCTGCGAGGCGGGATCGTCGGGATGGGTGACCACGATCGGCTCACCGCAGTCGGCTCCGGCGCGCAGCTCCGGCACGAGCGGAATCTGCCCGAGCAAGGGCACTTCGAGCTGTTCGGCGAGCTCCTGACCACCGCCCTCGCCGAACAGGCGGTACTCGGTGCCGTGATCGCAGAGGAACCACGACATGTTCTCGATCACCCCGACCACCTGGAGGTTGACCTTGCGCGCCATGTACGCCGCGCGTTGCGCGACCTTCTGGGCGGCCGGCTGCGGTGTGGTCACGACGATGACCTCGGCACGCGGAAGGAACTGCGCCATGGACAACGCGATGTCGCCCGTGCCGGGCGGCATGTCAACGATGAGGTAGTCGGGCTCACCCCAGTGGACGTCGGTGAGGAACTGCTCGAGCGCCTTGTGCAGCATCGGACCGCGCCAAACCACCGGTTGGTCTTCGCGCGCGAAGAACCCCATCGAGATCAGCGTCACGCCGTTGGCGTCGGGCGGGACGATGACGTCGTCGATCACCGTCGGCGGGCGGTCGATCCCGAGCATGCGGGGCATCGAGAATCCCCACACGTCGGCGTCGATGGCCGCGACCTTGTGACCCCGCTGCGCGAGCGCGACCGCGAGGTTCGTCGTCACCGACGACTTCCCGACCCCGCCCTTGCCCGAGGAGATCGCGAGCACTCGGGTGTTGGAATCGGTGAAGGGGTTGGTCCGGTGCTCCTGGCCGTCGTTTCCGTGACCGCCCTGGAGTTGCTGCGAGAGCGCGGCGCGCTCCTCGTCGGTCATGACGCCGAGGTCGACGTCGACGTGCGCCACGCCGGCGAGCGGAGCGACCGCGTCGGTGACCAGCCGGATGATCTCGGCCCGCATCGGGCAGCCGGCAACGGTCAACGCAACGGTGACCTTGACGTTCCCGCCGTCGATCTGGATCCCGCGCACCATGTTCAGGTCGACGATCGACTGATGGATCTCCGGGTCCTCGACCGGGCGCAGGGCTTCGAGCACCTGGGCCTCGGTGGGGGCCCCGGTTCGCGCCTCGCTGGGCATGGCTGGGCCTCCCGGGAATTTCCACTACGGACGTAGGTACAATACCCAGCGTGGCAAACGAAGATCTCACCGCGGACGAGTTCGGCGCCGCGGTTGCCGCCGTCACCAGCGCCTTCGGCGACCCCACCCGCCGCGACATCTACCTCTTCGTACGCTCGTCGGCCGAGGGGGCCAAGGCCGCCGAGGTGGCCGAGCGGTTCGAGCTCCACCCCAACGTCGCCCGCCACCATCTCGAAAAGCTGGCGGCCGGCAGCTACCTCGACGTCGAGCTCGAGCGGCACGTGTCCGCCGGACGACCGTCGAAGCGTTACCGCGCTTCGGCGAGTGACACCCATCTGTCATTTCCGCCCAAGCGCGACGACCTGCTCGCGACGCTGCTCGCCCGCGCGCTCGAACGACTGCCGATCGAAGACGCCCGCGCGCTCGCGGAAGAGGTCGGTTACGACTACGGACGCTCGATCGCGTCGCGCATGGAACCCACTGAGGGACACCGTTCGGTGAAGGCGGCGGTCGCGTCGGTGGCCGAAGCGCTGACCGCCCACGGCTTCGCCGCGCACGCCGAGGCGCGCGGCAACCTGCTCACGCTCGTTTCCGAGCACTGCCCGTTCGGCGAAGCGGCGCAGCGCTGGCCGCACGTGTTGTGCGCGGTCGACACCGGCATGGTCCGCGGCATGCTCGAGGGTCTCTACGGCGAGACGCAACCCCTGCTCACCGAGAGTCGCCCCGACGGCGACCAGCACTGCGTCACGCGCGTCTGAGCGACGACGTCGTGGCGGTGGCGCGCGCGTACCTCGATCACGCCTCTACCTCGCCTCTGCGCGACGCGGCCTACGACGCGATGCGGCCGTACCTCGAATCGTCGTTCGGCGATCCGGGGCGTTTGCACGCGGAGGGGCGCGCAACCCGGGTGGCGCTGGAGACCGCCCGCGAGCAGGTGGCGTCGTTCTTCGGGGCGAGGCCCCGCGAGGTCGTGTTCACGTCGTCGGGTACCGAGGCGGTGAACACTGCGGTGTCGGGCGCATTGGCGCGCGGGGGTAGCGGCGGGCACGTTGTGACGACGGCGGTCGAGCACTCGTGCGTTCGGGACGCGGTCGACCGGGGCACGACCGAGGTCACGGTCGTCGGCGTCGATCGGTTCGGACGGTTCGACGCGGGCGCGGTGGTCGACGCGGTGCGCGCCGATACGACACTCGTCAGCGTGCAGCTCGCGAACCACGAGGTGGGCACCGTGCAGCCCGTCGCCGAGGTGTGCAGCGCGTTGCGCGAACGCACCCCGCTCGTGCACGTCGACGCGTGCGCGGCCGCGGGTCATATCGCGGTGGATTTCGGCGCGCTCGGCGCCGACCTGTGCTCGGTGACCGCGCACAAGTTCGGTGGTCCGCTGGGAGCCGGCGCGCTGCTCGTCCGGCGCGGACTGCGCGTGCCGCCGTTGCTCGTCGGTGGCGCGCAGGAACGGACGCGCCGCGGCGGCATCGAGAACGTGCCGGCTTGGGTCGGATTCGGCGCGGCGTGCGCGGTCGTCGATCTCGCGACCGAAGCTGCGGCCGCGCGCATGCTCGTCGACCTCGCGGCCGCGGTGGTCGACCGCGTCACCGGCGTCGAGCGTTTCGGCGACGGATCGCTGCCCAACGTGTTGTGCCTCGGCGTGGGCGGCGTCGAAGCGGAACCGATTCTGCTCGCCCTCGACCAGCACGGCGTCGCGGTGCATTCGGGCTCCGCCTGCTCGTCGGAGACGCTGGAGCCCTCGCCAGTGCTGGAAGCCATGGGTGTCGATGCCGAGCGATCGCTGCGGATATCCGTCGGCTGGTCGTCGGCTACAGACGACGTGGAGCGATTTGTGGGAGTCTTCCCGGGAATCGTCGAACGCCTGAGGGAGTTGCGGACGGTATGACTGCGACAGTTCGTCGGTTGAACCACGCCGTGCTCTATGTGCGCGATGCGCGCCGAGCCGCGGCGTTCTACGAAGAGTCATTCGGCTTCGAGGTACTCGCCGACTACGGCGAAGGCGCCGCCGTCTTCATGCGTGCGAGCGAAACCGAGAACCATCACGACCTCGGTCTCTTCTCGCTCGGACCGCAAGCCCCGCTACCGGAGCCCGGCCGCGTCGGTCTGTATCACCTCGCATGGCAGGTCGACACGATTCGGGATCTCGCCGAGATACGTGAGCGCCTCCTGCGGTTGAACGCGCTCGTCGGTGAGAGCGACCATGGTGTGACCAAGTCGCTCTACGGCAAAGACCCCGACGGCAACGAGTTCGAGGTGATGTGGATGGTCCCCCGCGAGCAATGGGGCGACATGGAGCACGCCGCGATCACGAAGCACCTCGACCTCACCGCCGAACTCACCCGCCACGGCTAACCCAAAACCGCGCCAACAGTTGTGCGCGAAACCTGCCCCACGCGCCCGGAAACGGTGCCAACAGTTGTGCGCGAAACCTGCCCCACGCGCCCGGAAACGGTGCCAACAGTTGTGCGCGGTTTGGGGGTTAGGGGCGGGTGGCGGCTAGGAGGTTGAGGGCGGAACCGGCCTTGAACCAGCCGACGTGCTCGTCGGACAGCGTGTGCTTCGCGGTGAGCACATCGGTGGTGCCGTCGGCGTGCAGCAGCACGACCTGCACCGAGCTACCGGGCGCGAGCGCCGACAACCCGTCGAGGTCGACGACGTCGTCGACGCGGATCTTGTCGTAGTCGGTGGGATCGGCGAACGTCAGCGGCAGCACTCCCTGCTTCTTCAGATTCGCCTCGGCAATGCGCGCGAACGACCGAGCCAGCACTGCGCGCCCGCCCATGTAACGAGGCTCCATGGCCGCGTGCTCCCGGGACGAGCCTTCGCCGTAGTTGTCGTCGCCGACCACGATCCACTCGATGCCCGCGCCCTTGTACTCCCGGGCCAGATCGGGCAGCGGCTTGACCGAGCCGTCGCGCGCGTCGACGCCGACGCCCGGTTCCGCGTCGGCGAACGCGTTGACGGCGCCGAGGAACATGTTCTGTGAGATGTTCGTGAGGTGGCCGCGATACGTCAGCCACTTCCCCGCGGGCGAGACGTGGTCGGTCGTGCACTTGCCCTTGGCCTTGAGCAGGACGCGCAATCCGTGAATGTCGCGTCCGTGCCACGCGGAGAACGGCTCGAGCAGCTCGAGGCGATCCGACCCGGGCGCCACTGCGACGGTCACGCTCTCGGGGTCGTCGACCGGCGCCGCGAATCCGCTCGCGCCCCGATCGAACCCGCGCGCCGGTAGATCGTCGGCTACGGGCGGGTCGAACTCCTGCAGGAACGAGCCGTCCAACCGCCCGCTCAGGGCCATGCCGACGACCGTCTCGGGCGATCCGATGAACGCGAGCGTGTTCTTGTTGCCGTCGTTTCGGGCCGGGAAGTTGCGATTGAACGACGTGACAATCACGTTCGGTCCGTCGGGCGCGTCGTCGCGCCGCCACTGCCCGATGCACGGTCCGCACGCATTGGCGAGCACCGTCGCGCCGATCGCCTCGAGGTCGGCGAGGAGCCCGTCCCGTTCGATCGTGGCACGCACCTGCTCGGAACCGGGCGTGATCATGAGCGGCGTCTTCACCCGCAAGCCGCGCGCCGAGGCCTGCCGGGCCAGGTGCGCGGCGCGCCCGATGTCCTCGTACGACGAGTTCGTGCACGAGCCGACGAGCGCGGCCGAGATCTGCTTCGGATAGCCCTCGCGTTCGGCTTCCGCCGCGATCTCGGACACCGGACGATCGAGATCGGGCGTGTGCGGCCCCACGAGATGAGGCTCCAGCGCCGAGAGGTCGACCTCGATGACCCGATCGAAGAACCGCTCGGGATCGGCCTCGACCTCGTCGTCGTCGACGAGGTGCTCGGCGTAGCGATCGGCGAGATCGGCGATCGCTTCGCGTCCTGTGGCCTTCAGGTACTTGGCGGTGTTGCGGTCGTAGCCGAACAGCGAGCAGGTGGCGCCGATCTCGGCGCCCATGTTGCACACGGTCGCCTTGCCGGTCGCGGAGATCGACTGTGCACCGGGCCCGAAGTACTGCACGATCGCACCGGTGCCGCCCTTCACGGTGAGGATGCCGGCGACCTTCAAGATGATGTCCTTGGCGGTAGTCCAGCCCGACAGCGACCCCGTCAGCCGCACACCGATGAGCTTCGGGACGCGCGTGTTGTACGGCCAGCCCGCCATCACGTCGACCGCGTCGGCGCCGCCGACACCGATCGCGATCATCGCCAGTCCGCCGGCGTTCGGCGTGTGCGAGTCGGTGCCGATCATCATCCCGCCGGGAAACGCGTAGTTCTCCAGCACCACTTGATGGATGATGCCGCTGCCCGGTTTCCAAAAGCCGATGCCGTACTTGGACGACACCGTGCGGAGGAACTCGTACACCTCGCGGTTGGTGTCGAGCGCGACCTTCATGTCGGCGTCGGCGCCGACGCGCGCCTGGATCAGGTGATCGCAGTGCACGGTGGTGGGCACCGCGACCGACGGCATCTTCGCGAGCATGAATTGCAGCAACGCCATCTGTGCCGTCGCGTCTTGCATGGCGACGCGGTCGGGGCGGTAGTCGGCGTAGTCGACGCCGCGCGTCAACCCGACCGTTCGCGGATCGTCGGCGTGCGCGGCGAGCACCTTCTCCGCGAACGCGAGCGGGCGGCCCAGCCGTTCCCGCGTGACCGCGATCCGCTCCGGGAACGTCGCGTACACGGATTCGACGAGCGACTCGGGGGTGGTCGGTCCGATCTGGTCAGGCATGCTGTAGTGCTCCTGCTCTCAACGAGAAATCGATCTCGAACGTCGTACGGTCGGCGGGATAGCGGTGCTCGGACACGAGCGTGGGCAAACCGGCTGCGTCATAGGTCACGCGCCGGCAGAGCAACAGCGGGGCGCCGGGAGCGCACGCGAGCAACCGCGCCGTTCCGGCGCTCGCGACCTCCGCGGTGATCGTCTGATGCGCCGACCCGAGCTCGACGCCGCGGAGCGGCAGGAGGTCGTAGAACGGCGCGCGCTCGACGTCGGCGCGCGACACGTCGGCGCCGACGTCGGCGCGGACCCACACCGTCACCAACGCGAATGGCTCGTCGTCGGCGAGGTTCACCCGTTCGACGCGCAGCACATCGGAACCGCGGTCGACCTTCAAGGCGTCGGCGACCGCAGCCGGCGCATCGACGAAACCGAAGGCGAGGATCTCACGCCCCGGGCGCGCGCCGGCCGCCTCGACCGCGGCTTCGACCGTCGTGACCCGCCCGAGAGGCTGGCGCACGGGGTCGAGCGCGGCGAACCACCCGGCACCCCGCCGGCTGGTGACCAATCCTTCTTGGCGCAACAGGTCGAGCGCGCGGCGCACCGTGACCCGGCTGGTGCCGTACTCACGGGCCAGCTCGAGCTCGCCGGCGAGCGCACCCCCGGCGCCCACGTCGCGGGCCGCGATCCGGGCCCGGAGTGCATCGGCGAGGTCGAGGTACCGCACGACCTGTATTATACTTGTCTACGTCCGACCTGACAAGTCGACCGGAGGCGGACCGGCGTCGCGGACGATCGGGTCGACCTCGAAGTAGGGCCGCGCGGTGAAGCCGAACAGCCGCGCGACGACGAGGGCCGGGAAGGTCTGCACGAGCGTGTCGTAGCGGCGAACGTTCGCGTTGTAAACGCGCCGCGCGACCTGAATGCGGTCCTCGGTGCCGGCGAGCTCGCGCTGCAAGGCGAGGAACTGCTCGCTGGCGCGCAGTTCCGGATAGCGCTCGGCCACCGCCATCAGCTGCGCGACGCCGCGCCCGAGTGCCTGCTCCCGAGTGGCCTGCTCGTCGGGCTCGCGAGTCGTCGCCATCGCGTCGGCGCGTTGCGCCGTGACCGCCTCGAAGGTCGCCCGCTCGTGGGCCGCGTAGCCCTTCACGGTGTTGACGAGGTTTGGGATCAAGTCGTAGCGCCGCTGCAGCTCGGTGTCGATGTCGCGCCACGACTCGCGCGTCAGGTTTCGCAGGTGCACGAAGCGGTTGTACACGGCGAGCGGCACCGCGACGACGACAATCGCGATCGCGGCAACGACGACGATCGCGCTCATGGTCCCGTCACGCGCACAGAGCGTACGCGATCAGCGCGGCGGATAGGTCGAGTACACGACGGGTGGGATCTGTCGGTGGAATTGGTCGAGCCAGCTCCCGAGGTCGAGCCAGCGCTCCGGATCGAGCTTGGGTCGCGCGAGGAGCACCCACGGGCCGTCGACCTCGACGCTGTCGAAGCCGTCGGCATCGAGCAGCCACTGCATCATCCTCCCGTCGAGGAGCGAGAACGCGAACTTCTGGTCGTCGCACTTGACCCGGAAGCGCCGGTTGAAGTCGTCGTATTCGAGCTCGACGTCGTGCAGGCCGAGGTGACCACCGAGCCGGGTCACGAAGTCTTCGTGCCCGAGCCGGAACCGTGGGCACGCGGCCGGGATCGTCGCGAGCGCGCACGTGAAGCGGTGATACATGCGGCTGCGGCCGCCTCGCCCGTCCGAGTTCTGGTCGTAATACCAATAGTCGAACATCCGCATCGGCACGCCGTTGTGCACGCCGGAGACGACGAGCTCGATTCGCCGTCCGTCGCCTTTCGAGAACAACGCGAACGGCATGCCGACGAGGTGCTCGACGTCGGTGTTGGAGAACGTGAAACCGATCTGCTGCGCGAGCGCGGCGACCGCGCGCACTCGCGCCTGGCGTGCCTTGAACCGCAGGTACGCGGCTACCCCGGCGATTCCGGCGACAACGATGAGGACGAGAACGACGAGCACGACGGAGTTCCTAGTGTGCTCGCCACGCGTCCTTGGGACGCGTGCGGTCCTTCACGACCGCCGGCAGGCGTCCCCGTGCGATATCGGCAAGGGTGACGTGCTCGAGCACATCTCTCAGGCTCGCTCGCAACGCGACCCACACCTCCGGGAGACGCTCGGCCGCGCCGCCGTACGAGAGTTCGTCGGGCCGGACACCCTGGACCGCAGCCAGCGGGCCTTCCACCGCGCGGAGCACGTCGGCCACGCTGACCTCAGCCGCAGGCCGGGCCAGCTGGTATCCGCCGTCGGCGCCGCGGCGGGTGCGGATGATGCCGGCGCGGCGCAGCTCCGTGAGGATGTTCTCCAGAAAGTTCTGCGGGATGCCCTGGACGCGCGCGAGGTATTCGCCTTTGACGGGTTTGCCCGCTTTCTCGACCGCGGCCAGCTCGACGGCCGCGCGTACCGCATAGTCGGCCTTGGCCGTGATCCGCACGGGGTGATTCTTACCGCTCCGGGGAGCCGCACCCGAGCTTGACGAAACGTGAACCCTTACTCTATCTTGTCGACTGCTTTAGTCGAGATATATCGTCCTGGAGGACATTCGTGCAGAATCGCAGCCGGCGGCCGTTGATCTTCACCCTCGCGATCACCGTCGCGCTCTCGCTGATGCTGGCTGCGTGCGGCAGCAGTTCGAAGACCGGATCGCCGACCAACAGCTCGAACCCAGCGGGCGCGGTAACACTGCGGCTCGGCTACTTCCCCAACGTCACCCACGCGCCGGCCATCATCGGCGTCCAGAACGGAACGTTCGCGTCGAAGCTCGGTTCGAACGTCAAGCTCTCGCTGAAGACGTTCAACTCCGGCACCGAGGCGACCACCGCGCTCCTCGCGGGAGCGATCGACGCATCGTTCGTCGGTCCGAACCCGGCGATCAACGCCTACCAGAAGACGAACGGCGGCATCCGCGTCGTCGCCGGCACCGCGTCGGGCGGTGCGTTCCTCGTGGTCAAGCCGAGCATCAACAGCGCGGCCGACCTGAAAGGCAAGAAGGTCGCGTCGCCGCAGGCCGGCAACACCCAGGACGTCGCGCTCCGCACGTGGCTGAACAAGAACGGCTTGCACGAGAGCAAGACGGGCGGCGACGTGACGATCGTCCCCGAGGAGAACTCCATCACGCTCACCGCGTTCCAATCGGGCGCCATCGACGGTGCATGGGTGCCCGAACCGTGGGCGACCCGGCTCGTGACCCAGGGCGGCGGCAAGATCCTCGTCGACGAGTCATCGGAATGGCCCGGCGGCAAGTTCGTGACGACGTTGCTGATGGTCAAGAAGAGCTTCCTCGACGCGAACCCCACCGTCGTCGAGAACCTGGTCAGCGGCCTCGCCGACGCCGTGGATCTCGTCAAGACGAACCCCACCGAGGCGCAAAAGCTGGTTGGTCAGGGCATCCTCAAGATCACCGGGAAGCCGCTGAAGAACAGCCTCATCGCCGCGTCGTTCTCGCACATCACCTTCACACTCGACCCGATCGCGTCGTCGCTGGTGACCAACGCCAAGAACGCCGAGGCGCTCGGATTCCTCAAGTCGAGCGATCTCGGAAACATCTTCGACCTGACGCTGCTGAACAAGGTGCTCCAGGCGCGGGGTCAGCCGGCGGTGCAGACATGACCGCCCCGACCGAGCTCGAAGTGCGCATACAACCGGCGGCGGCGGTTTCCATCGCCGACGTGTCGAAGGTGTTCGGAAACGGTCGCGGCTCGGTCGCGGCGCTCGACCACATCAGTCTCGACGTCGCGCCGGCCGAGTTCGTCTGCCTGCTCGGCGCGTCGGGATGCGGCAAGAGCACGCTGCTCAACATCATCGCGGGCCTCGACCAGCCGACGTCGGGCCAGGTGAACGTTCGGGCCAACCGCACCGGCTTGATGTTCCAAGAGGCGGCGTTGTTCCCCTGGTTGACGGCACGCGGCAACGTCGAGTTGGCGTTGAAACTCGGCGGCGTCGGGCGTGACGAGCGCCGGAAGCGTACGGACCAACTCCTCGAGATGGTGCACCTCGGCGACTTCGCCAAGAAGCGTCCACACGAGCTCTCGGGCGGTATGCGACAGCGGGTCGCGCTGGCCCGCGCCCTTGCGCAGGACGCCGAGGTGCTCTTGATGGACGAGCCGTTCGGCGCACTCGACGCGATGACGCGCGACCGCCTGCACGACGAGCTCGAAACCGTGTGGCGCGACACTCGCCGCACCGTGATCTTCGTGACGCACAACGTGCGTGAAGCCGTGCGCCTCGGCGATCGCGTCGTGCTGCTCGCGAGCCGACCCGGCCGCGTCGCGGAGATCTTCCCGGTGGAGATTCCCCGGCCGCGCCGCATCGACTCCGCCGAGGTGGCGACCCTCGCCGCCGCGATCACGGACCGGCTGCGTGCCGAGGTGTCGAATGGCCGTTGACACAGCCGACGCCGTCCTCATCACGGAGCTGATGGCGAAGCCGGCTCGCCGGAAGCTCTGGCCCGCGGTCTGGCCCAAGCTGCTCGCCGTCGCGATCTTCATCGGCGCCTGGCAAGTGGTCGTATGGCTGCACTGGAAGCCGGAGTACGTCGTTCCATCTCCGTTCACGGTCCTCGATCAGCTCCGGCACGACCTCGGCACACTGACCGGCTCGGTCGGGGTGACGATGCGGCGCGCGGGAGAGGGGTTCGGCCTCGCGATCCTGATCGGCGCGGCAATCGGTCTCGCAGTCGCGCGCCTGCCCATCTTGCGCGCCGGTATCGGATCGATGATCACGGGATTGCAGACCATGCCGTCCGTGGCGTGGGTCCCGCTCGCGATCGTCCTGTTCCAGCTCAGTGAGCGCGCCATCTTGTTCGTGGTCGTCCTCGGCGCCGCGCCTTCGATCGCCAACGGCATCATCGACGGCGTCGACAACGTTCCACCGCTGTTGATGCGCGCCGGGCGCGTGCTCGGCGCGCGCGGCTTCTCGGCGTTGCGCTACGTCGTGGTCCCGGCCGCGCTTCCCGCGGTCGTGAGCGGTCTCAAACAGGGCTGGGCGTTCGCATGGCGCAGCCTCATGGCCGGCGAGCTGATCACGGTGTTTCCCGGCAGTATCGGGATCGCGCAGACCTTGAACGTCTCCTACCAGAACTCCGACTTCGTCGGCGTCTACGAGGCGATGATCGTGATCTTCGTGATCGGTGTGGTCGTCGACGCGGTCTTCTTCGGCACGATCTTGCGCGCGATCCGCAAGCGCTACGGCCTCATCGACGCCGCCGCGCTCTAACTGCCTAGCTGCGATCGCGCTCCTCGATCTCGATCTTCTGCATCACGTCGCCCACCTTGGTCGCCTGGGCGATGTCGATGCCCTCGACGACATGACCGAACAGGTTGTAGTTCGGCGTGAGCTTGCGAGTGCAGTCGTCGATACAGATGAAGAACTGTGAGCCGTTGGTGTCGGACCCGGAATTCGCCATCGCGACCGCGCCCAGGGTGTAGTCACCTTTCACCGGTTCGTCGGCGAACTTGTAGCCCGGCCCGCCTCGACCGCTGCCTTCGGGGCAGCCACCCTGGATCACGAACTCGGGCACGACCCGGTGGAACGAGAGCGAGTCGTAGTAACCCTGACGCGCGAGGCCGATGAAGTTGTTGACGGTGTTCGGCGCGAGCTGCGGATCGAGATCCATCACGATCGGGCCACGATCGGTCGTGATGGTGACCCGGTAGATCTTCGTCTCGTCGGTCTGCGGTTCGGGCTTCTTGGCGGCCACGACGGGCTCCTTACGGCTTGGTGGTTGGAGTGCTGTTCGGTGCGGGACACTTACCGGCCTTCACGGCCTGCGCGAGCGCGGACAGAACGACTTGACGCATCGGATGGTCGACCGGTGCGGTCACGAGGAATTGCTGCATCGCGACGGCGCCCGCGCACTGTTTGTTCTCGATCTGCGCCAGCAGCAGACCCTTGAAGACATACGAGTCAGGGTAGGTCGGATCGACCGAGATCGCCCGGTCGAGACTCGCGGCCGCGGCGTCGAGGAGCTCCTTTTTCGTAGCCGGTGCGGTCACCTGCCGGGCGACGAGCGCGGTGAGCCATCCCGCGTACGCGAGCGGTTCGGCCTGCGTCGGATCGAGCGTCGAAGCCGTGACGAACTCTTGGACCGCCGCCGGCAATGCACCGGCCGACAGGAGCGCGCGCGCGTAGCGGACCCGCGCGTCGTAGCTCTTCGGCTGCGCGGCGGCGGCCGCCTTGGCCGCGGTCGCCGCGTTGGCGGGCGACGCGGTGGTCGACGGGCCGTTCGACTGCGCGTCGCCCGTGATCTGCTGCCCGGGACGACGCTGACCGACCGCGTGTGCGAGCAGGACCGCCGCGAGCACGGCGAAGATGACGATGCCGCCGAACGTGAGCACGCGCATCGCAGTCGGGACTCGCGGTCCGGCGGGCGACCGGCGTTCCACTCCGTCGGCGATGGACTGGATGACCGCAGAGGCGCGTGCCGTGTAGTCGTCGTGCAGCACGCGGTACGTGTCGGGATCGATGTTGCCGGCCACGAGCTCGGAGTCGAGATCCTCGAGGGAGCGCAGGAGGAAGTCGCGCTCCGCCTCGAGCTCGTCGCTCATTCTCCCTCCTCCCGTGCCCGGCGGACGATGTCCTCGTCCTCGTCGGTGGCGGTCAGCCGGGGCGTCCGGCTCCATTTGCGCACTGCGACGACGATGCTCGCCGATCCGAGGATGACGGCCAGCGCGGGCAGACCCCACGCCACGATGCCGAGACCCGAGTTCGAAGGTGTCTCGAGGATTCGCTCGGTGTACTTCGAGACGTAGAACGCGCGGATCGCCGCGTCGGACTGGCCGGCGGCGATCCGGCGCGGGATGTCGTCGCGGATGGCGCGGGACTGCGGCGAGTTGCTGTCGGCGATCGACTGACCCTCGCACACTGGGCACGCGAGTTGCTGCTCGAGCCGGTGCGCACGGGATGCGGGCGAGTTGTCGGGCCGCGAGCGCACGACGAGCACGACGATCCCCACGACCACGACGATCACGAGCGCGATCCACGGCACGAGCTTGCGCGACTTCATCTGGGGTTCTGGCTCACGTGCATTCTTGACCGTTGCGGGCGCCCTGGAGCCACGTGTCGAGCAACGACTGGCTCGACGCACCGAGCCGGCCGCACACCGCAACACCGTCGGGCGAGAAGACATAGGTCTCCGGCTGCCCGGTGGTGCCGAAATCGAGGGACGCGCTGCCGTTCGGATCGACCGCGACCGGCCACGTGATGGCTTGGTCCTTGACGTAGCCGCGCATCGTCGACGCGTCGTCGTCGATGATTATTCCGATCATCGCGAAGTCGGCCTCCGCCTTGTGCTCCGCGTAGAACGCCTTCAGTGCGGGGGCCTCTTGCTGGCACGGGATGCACCAGCTGTTGAAGAAGTTGACCACGAGGGTCTTGTTCTTCAATCCCGCGGACGTGATGGGCTTGCCCTCGAGGCTCTTCATGCTGAAGCTCGGAACCGGCCCGTGTTCGAGCACGAGCCGCGGCACCGACGGCTCCGAACGGGTCTGAACCGCGAGTACCACTCCGAAGACCACCAGCACGAGGGCGACCGCGAGCGCGATCCACCGAATGGGAAATTGCATCAGGTGCGAGCCTCGGCGAGCGGAGCGGGAGCCGAGTCGTCGTCACCGGCCACGTCGGCGATCGTCCGGGCGAGCGCGTCGCGTTTGCGCGCGGGCACCAGCGCGAGCGCGGTTCCGAGCGCCATGATCAGACCGCCGATCCAGAGCCACATCACCATCGTCCCGATCTGCACTCCGATCGTGACCCGGCCCGACGTGGGCGAGGAGATGAGCGTCAGGTAGACGTCGTGCCACGGCGTGGTGTGGATCGAGGGGGTACCGATGCCTTCGGCCGCATTCGGGAACGTGGAGATCGCCGGGGCGAGCTCGCCGATGCCACTGACCTTCACGCGCGCCTTGATCGTGGTCTTCTGCGCCGATCGAGACACCTCGCGGCCGATGTAGGTCACCGTGTAGCCGCGAACGCGTGCCGATTCACCGGGCGAGAGCTGCACTTCGCGCTTCGTCGTGTAGCCACCGGTCGTCGCGAGCGCGACCGCAACCACGACTACGCCTGCATGCACGAGCAGACCGCCGTACAAACGCGGATTCGTCCGCACGGTGCGCGCCGCGGCTACCGGGAGCGCCTCGGAGGTTGCGCGCTTGCGCGATCGAATTCCGACAATGACCGAGCGACCGATGCTCGTGAGTGCGAAGGCGCCCAGCGCGAACGCGCCGACGTTGGCGACGCCGTGCGCGCCGGCGATCAGCGCGATCACCAGCGTGAGGGCCCCGGCCCACGCGGGGATCAACAGCCGGTCGCGCAGCAACTCAGCGCTCGCGGCCCGCCACGGCAACACCGGCCCGACCGACATGAGGAACAGCAGCGCGATCCCGATCGGTGCACCGAGGCGCGCGAAGTACGGCTCCCCCACGGTGACCTGCTTGTTCTGCAGCGCCTCGACGAGGAGCGGGAACACGGTGCCGGTCAGGACTACGAGCGCGAAGCCGGCGAAGAGCAGGTTGTTCAACAAGAACGCCGCTTCGCGCGACACAGCGGAGTCGATGCGGCCGGGCGAACGGAGCTTGTCGCCCCGCCACGCGACCAGTCCGACACTCCCGAAGGCGCACACGCCGAGGAACGTCAACAACCACGGCCCGATGCTCGACTGCGAGAACGCGTGCACCGAGTTGACGACGCCGGAACGGGTCAGGAACGTGCCGAGAATCGTGAGGCAGAACGTCGCGAGCACGAGCGACAGGTTCCACACCCGCAGCATCCCTCGCCGCTCCTGCACCATCACCGAATGGATGAACGCCGTTGCGGTGAGCCACGGCAGCAGCGACGCGTTCTCGACGGGGTCCCAACCCCAGTAGCCGCCCCAGCCGAGCACCGAGTAGCTCCACCACGCGCCGAGCACGATGCCGACGGTGAGAAATCCCCACGAGATGAGCGTCGTGCGTCGCACCGCCGCCAGCCAACCCTCGCCGAACCGGCCCGTGGCCAGCGCCGCGATCGCGAACGAGAACGGGATCGCGAAACCCACGTAGCCCGTGTACAGGAACGGCGGATGGATCGCGACGAGCGGATGGTTCTGCAGCAACGGATTCGGGCCCGCGCCGTCGAACGGCACCGAGCCGGTGACCTGCTTGAACGGATTGGCCGCGAAGAGCATCAGCGCGAAGAAGAAGAGCAAGACCGCGTACTGAACGAGAGTGGCCCAGGCCACGAGCGGGTCGTCCGAACGGTGCCGGAATCGCCATGTGGTGACGGCCACGTAGATCGACAACAAGAGCACCCACAACAGGATCGAACCTTCGAGCGCGGCCCACGCCGCCGTGAACGTGTACAGACCGGGGGTCGCCCTCGCCACGTTGTGGGCGACGTAGTCGATCGAGAAGTCGTGGCCGAACAACGCCGTCTCCATGACGATGAAGGCACCTATTGCCGAGACGAGCACGACCACGACGTAGCGCCGGCCCAGTTCGAGCAGCGCGCGACGACCCGTCGCCAGGCCGGTCGCGAGCGTGGCAGCCCCGAGGAGGCAGGCGACGGTGCCGATCGTGAGGAGGCCGAAGCCGAGTTGCGCTCTCAACTGCCGCGGCCGAACGGGTCCGGCGGACATTGGGTGCCGGTCTTGGGCGGCGTGTAGTCGGACCCGTGCTTGATCAGCAGGCGGGTCGAGTCGAACGTGGTCGAGCCCGGCGCACTCCAATGACCCTCGGCAACCACCGGCGCGCAATCCTTGAACAGCTCGGGCTCGTTGCCGACGTGGTGGACGCGCACGGTGACCCCGCCCTCGGTGAGGTCGAATTCGGCGCCGTTGGTGTGCTGCTGAATGCTGAGCGGAAGCACGCCCCCGCCGATCCGCATCGTGCGCATACCGTCGTGCGGCTCGTCCCGCACCGCTTGCGAGATCGTCTTGAAGAAGACGACGTTCTTCTGCATCAACACGAGCATCCATGCGACCGCGCCGACGCACAGAACCGCGACGATCGTGTACCGCAACCGGTTGCGCTTGCGGAGCGGCGCCGGCGCCGGCGGCGAATCAGTCACGGTTCTCGTCGCGCAGTGTTCGCCGGAGGTGCCGGGTCCGCAGCCGTATCCACACGAAGTAGCCGCCGAGCGCGGCCGTGGTGATCGAGTAGCCCGCGGTCACGAATCCCCAGTTGTGACTCATACCGGCGCGACCTCCACGTGCTCGGCGCGAACACGTTCCGCGATCGCGCGTTCGAGCTCGCGTGCCTCGCGCCCCTCTTCGAGCTGCGCGAGCTCGAAGCGCTCGAGCACGAGGTAGCCGTAGAGCAAGGTGAACGAGACGACCGCGGCGACGAGCGTGAAGGCCATCGAACCATCGATCTTCACGCTGAGCCGCTCGTTGAAGACGGTGCCCTGCTGATGCAGGGTCTGCCACCAGGTCACCGACAGGTAGCTCACGGGAACGTCGGCGAAGGCGATCAGCGCGGCGATCGCGCTCCGCTTCCCGCGCTCGTCGGCGGTCGTTCCCGTGCGGCGCAGGGCGAGATAGCCGAGATAGAGGAAGAAAAGGATCGCGGTGGTGGTGAGACGCGCGTCCCACTCCCACCAGGTTCCCCACGTCGGCCGGCCCCAGAGCGACCCGAGTACGAGCGTGAGCCCGGTGAACACGACGCCGACCTCGGCCGACGCACCGGCGAGCAGATCCCACGTGGCGCTACGCGTGCGCGGGAACAGCCACAGCAGTGATGCGAGCGCGGTGACGCCGAACGCGAGGTACGCGATCCACGCCGTCGGTGCGTGCAGATAGAGCAGTCGCACCGCGTCGAAGCCCTGGTCGGCGCGCGGAGGCGTGACCCACAACGCGAATACCGCCGTGACTCCGAGCGAGACAACGGTCGTCGCGAGGAAGAGCCGTTTCATGCTTCCTCCAGGAGCGGACCGAACGCGACGGTGCCCGCGGCTACCGCCAGCACCGCGAACGCCGTAAGCAATTGCACCCAGGGCCACGCGTCGCCCGGCGTACCGTCGAGCGCGGCTTGGAACGAACGCGTCGCGCCGAGCATCACCGGGGTAACGGCCGGGAGCACGAGCAGAGGCAGGAGCGTCTCGCGGGCGCGCAATCCTCCGGCCAGCACGCCGTAGACCGTACCGGTGGCCGCCAACCCGACGGTCGCGGCCACAGCCGCGCACAGAAGGACGACCGCGCCCCGGACGGAGACGTCGTACAACACGACGACCGCGGCTCCGACAATCACCTCGAGCAGGAACAACTCGACCGCGACCGCGGCGGCCTTGCCCAGGAAGATCGATCCGCCGTCGAGCCCCGACAGCCGGAGCCCGTCGCGCGCCCGGTTGGCTTCTTCGATCGCGAACGACCGACCGACTGCGAGCAAGACGGCGAGGAGCACCGCGGCCCAGAACAGCCCGGGTGCAGCTTGGTGCAGCAGCGTGCGGTCGGAATCGAGCGCGAACGCGAACAGCATCACGACGACGCCGCCGAACGGGATGATCTGCTGGAGCGCGACCCGGGAGCGGCGCTCGATGCGCAGATCCTTGCCCGCCACCAGCAGCGCGTCACGAAGGAAGCTCATGCGCGCGGCTCGAATCCCGCGACCACGGCCGCACCCGCCGGCGCAGGAGGCGGCACGGCGTGTACCTGGCCGGCGACGATGCGCACTTCGCGTGTCGCGAGCCGGCGCGCGAGCTCGAGCTCGTGCGACGCGAGCATCACCGTACGATCCTCCGCAGGCGCCGAGCGCACGATCTCCTCCAACACCGCGCGCCCGTGCTCGTCGAGCCCGGCATGCGGTTCGTCGAGCAACAGCAGGCGCGGGTTGCGGACGAGTGCGTTGGCCAGTGACAGCCGCCGGCGTTGCCCTTGTGACAGCCGGCCGTGCGCGATGTTGGCGACGCGTTGCAGACCGACTCGTTCGAGCGCGTCGTCGGCGTCGGCCGCGCGGTGGCCGGTCGACCGGGCCACGAAGCGCACGTTCTCGGCGACCGTGAGGTCGTCGTAGCAGAACGTCTCGTGACCGACCAGGGCGACGGCGCGACGCACGCGCCGAGGTTCGACCGCCAGATTCACACCGAGCACTTCAGCCTCCCCCGCGCGCAGCGCCAACAGACCCGCGCACAGCCGCAACAGCGTGGTCTTGCCGGCGCCATTTGGCCCGCTGAGCAACACGACCTCTCCGCTTTCGACTTCGAGATCGGCGCCCGCGAGCGCGGGAAATCGTCCGAGCATGCAAACGGCCGACCGAAGGCGTACGCAGCGCAACCAGAGCTCCGGGGACCGGGGGTGCGGTACGGGCGAAGCTTACGGAGAGGTCGGCGAACCCGGCGAACCGGGCCCGACCACCGCGCGCGACCGCCGGATCACGGCCGGTACGATGAGCGGCGTGCGACGTGCGATCGCGGGTACTGGTCGGACGCTGGTGACCCTAGGGGTCTTGATCCTGCTGTTCGTCGTGTATCAGCTGTGGGGCACCGGCATCTTCACCGCCCGGGCCCAGGAGAATCTCAAGAACAAGTTCGCGAAGGAACAGAAGCAGTACGCCGCGGAGAACGACACCGTCGGACCGGTCCCGACCACCGCCAAGTTGCCCGCGCGGCCCGCGCCGACCACGACGACCTCTCCCTACTCCAATGCGCGGCCTCCTATCCCGACGCCGCCCGAGGGCGACGTCGAGGGCTGGATCACCATCCCGCGCATCGGCCTGCACATGTTGTTCGTCGAGGGCACGTCGCGCGACGACCTGAAGAAGGGCCCCGGCCACTACCCCGGCACGCCGCTGCCCGGAACGATCGGCAACGCCGCGATAGCGGGGCATCGCACCACCTACCTGCACCCGTTCTGGGGCCTCGACAACCTCGTGCCGGGCGACGACATCATCATCGAGACGTTCGCGGGGTCGTTCGACTACCGGGTCTCGCAGAACTGGTTCACCGTCAAGCCGACCGATGTGTGGGTCGTCGCCGACACACCCGATCCGCAGCTCACGCTGACGGCGTGCCACCCCAAGGGCTCGGCGGCGGAGCGCATCGTCATAAAAGCGAAGCTCGTTCCGGCCAAGAGCACACCGCCCGCGAAGCCGAAGCCCGTGGTCGTGCGCACCGGCAAGGCGCGCGCCACGCAGCAAGCCGCCCTCGCGGACGGTCTGTCGGGGCAGACCCGCAGTCTCGTCCCGAGCGTCACGTGGGGGATCATCGCCGCGCTCGTCGGGCTCGCATGGTGGTGGACGTTCCGCCGCTGGCGGCATCCGCTCACGTGGTTGATCGGCGTCCTGCCGTTCCTGATCGCGTTGTTCCCGTTCTACGTGTATCTGGAACGCGCGCTCCCCGCGGGCTACTAGACACGTGAGCGTCGGACGGGCGCAGGTGGTGCAAGCCGCGGCGCGTATCGCCGCGTTCGTGCATCGCACGCCCGTGCTCCGTTCCCAGTCTCTCGACCGTTGGGTCGACGCCAGAGTGTTCGTCAAGGCGGAGCACCTCCAACGCGTCGGCGCGTTCAAGTACCGCGGTGCGACCAACGCCGTGCAGTCGCTGTCGGACGCCGACGCGCGTCGGGGCGTGGCCGCGCATTCGTCGGGGAATCACGCCGCCGCGCTCGCGCTCGCCGCCGAGACGCGCGGCATACCGGCGTACGTGGTGATGCCGAAGAACGCGTCGGCCGCGAAGCAGGCCGCGGTACAGCGGTACGGCGCCGAGATCTCGTTGTGCGACAACACGCTCGACGCGCGCCGCGCCGAGCTCGCCGAGGTGCTCGACCGCACGGGCGCGGTCGAGATCCATCCCTTCGACGACGAACGCGTGATCGCGGGCGCGGGCACCGCGGCGTTGGAGTTGACGCAGGAGATCCCCGATCTCGACGTCGTCGTGACGCCGGTCGGCGGTGGCGGTCTGTGCTCGGGCACATGCGTGGCCGTCGCGCCGATACGGGTGATCGGCGCGTCGCCGCACGACCGCGCGTCGACCGTCGCCGACGGCTTGCGCACCGGCTGCTCGGCTCGTACGGAGGCGATCCTGCACGAACACAACGTCGAGCAGGTCGTCGTCGACGAGGCCGCGATCATCGAAGCGATGCGCGTCGTGTGGGAACGGACGAAACAGTTGATCGAGCCGAGCGCGGCCGTGGCGTTCGCGGCCGCACACGCGTCGAGCCTCGACGGCGCGCGCGTCGGGATCATCTGCTCGGGCGGCAACGTCGATCTCGACGCGCTGCCGTGGTAACCCGTCCGTCATGCCTCAGCCGTCACGGGACGCGAGCAGGCTGAACGTCAGCGGCGCGCGCGGCCTCCCGGCCGGAGCGGTCCACCTTCCGTCGCCCGTGCGCACCAGCCACGGGAAGCGCGGCCAAACGGTCCAGTCGTGCTCGACAAGCCATTCCAGACGGAGCCCGTGACGGATAAGCGCCGTGACGATCTCACCGATCCCGTGATTCCATTCGTAGGTGCGACAGTGAACGAGCGGTCGGTTCGCGTCGGTGTAGGTCTCGTCGGAATCGGAGACGAACGGCTCCGTCTCCTCGAAGTAGGTGTGCTCGATCGCAAGGCTGTCGTCGGCCAAGGCCCACGCGACCGGGTGAACGTCGTGAACGAGAAGGCGTCCGCCCGGCGCGACGAGCGCACCGACTTGCGCAGCCCAGCGATCGACGCTCGGAAGCCAACACAGCGCACCGAGACTCACGTACACGATGTCGAACGTCGCGTGGCGGAGCGCGATCGTCGCGTCGTAGACGTCCGAACACACGAACTCGGACCGCGACGAGAGACCGGCACGGCGCGCGATTTCCCGGGCGGCATCTATCGCGGCGGGCGAGAAGTCGAGTCCGGTGACGTGCGCGCCGGCGCGAGCCCACGCCAATGTGTCGAGACCGAAGTGGCACTGGAGGTGCAAGAGGCGCAGGCCGTCTACGTCTCCGAGCGCCTCGACCTCGCGCGGTCTGGGACCCCGCTCGTCGCGCAACCAACCCTCGACGTCGTAGAAGGTCGAGCCGAGGTGGATCGAGGTCCGGTCGTTCCAGCTCTCGAGGTTCGCCGCCAGACGCTCGTCCATCGGTGTTCGGCTACCAGCCGACGCTTCCGTCGACCAGCTCGCGGATGATGTCGGCGTGTCCGTTGTGGCGCGCGTACTCCTCGATCATGTGCACGTAGATCCAGCGCAGTGTGCACGGCTCTCCGTGTCGAATGCCGGTGTCGTCGAGCTCGTGCGCGGCCGCGGCGGCCCGGCCGGCGTCACACTCGGCGTGCCAGTCGGCGAGATCGGCTTCCCAGTCGGCGTCGTCGAGGGGGACGAGCTCGCTGTCCTCGATCGCAGGGTCGTACCAGATCGGCGGCGCGTCGCGCTCGCGCAGGAGCACACGACGGAACCAGTTCCGCTCGACCTCGGCCATGTGGCGCACCAGACCGTGTAGCGACAACTTCGAGGTCGACACCGGGCGGCGCTTGCGGTCGGCGTCGTCGAGCCCTTCGCACTTGAGCAGCAGCGTGGTGCGGTGGTACTCGAGCCAGGCGTCGAGCATCTCCCGCTCATTCAGGACGAAAGGCGGCTCCTGCCGCCGGGGGTCTTCGAGATCTTCGACCATGCATGGTTATTACCTCGTCGGTCGCCCGCGCTCAAGAACGGCAGAATGAGCTCATGAAGCAATGGTGGCTGGACGAACGCGCGTACGCAGGGAAGGAGCATCTCGACGAGTCGTACGTGAGCGGATACGACCGCAAGGCGGGGTTCGACCCGACGGATGACATCGAGGTGCTCGAGGCACTCGGTCTGAGCCCGGAATCGGTCGTCGTGGACCTGGGCGCCGGCACCGGCCTATTCACGCTCGCAGTCGCGCCCGTCTGCCGTCGGGTAGTTGCCGTCGACGTGTCGCCCGCGATGACGGCGGCGCTCCGTGAACGAGTCGAGCATCTCGGTCTCGACAATGTGACGGTCGTCGAGGATGGCTTCCTGTCGTACGAGCACGTCGGCGCGCCGGCGGACGTCGTCTTCACCCGCAACGCGTTGCACCAACTTCCCGACTTCTGGAAGGCCATCGCGCTCGAACGCGCCGCGGGAATGCTTCGACCGGGCGGCATCTTGAGATTGCGCGATCTGGTGTTCGATTTCGCGCCCGCCGAGGCCGAGGAAAGGATCGACGCCTGGATGTCAGGCGCCGTCACGGACTCCGCGATCGGATGGACCGCCGAAGAGCTGTCAGAACACGTACGCGGTGAGTTCAGTACCTACAGCTGGCTCCTCGACGCGATGCTCGACCGAACCGGATTCGACGTCACCGAGCGGTCGTTCCGCCGTTCCGTCTACGGCACCTATACCTGTACTCGGCGTTGATCCGGCTAGTTGCCGTGGAAGTCGGGCGTGCGCTTCTCCGCGAAGGCGGCCAGGCCTTCTTGCAGGTCGTTACTCCCGAACGCGCGCGCCTCGAGGTCGGCGATGGCCGCCCGGGCGCCGTCACCGAGCCACTGCGCGTCGGCGATCAGATTCAACGCCTGCTTGTGCCCTCGCACGGTCAGCGGCGCCGACGCCGCGATCTCGCCCGCGAGCGCGAGCGCCGCGCCCAACGCGTCGTGCTCGACGTACTGCACCAGGCCCACACGGAGTGCCTCTTCGGCGTCGACGGTACGCCCCGCGAGCAGGAAGTCGCGGGCCGCGCCCTGCCCTACGAGCTGCGCGAGTCGCCAGATGTTGCGGGCACTGAGGTGGATGCCCAGCTTGCCGCCGGGGATCGCGAGGCGGGCGCCCAGCGCGGCGACGCGCAGGTCGCACGCGACCGCGAGCTGCATCCCCGCTCCGATCGCGGGACCGTTGATCGCCGCGACCACCGGCGCGGGGTGGGCGACGATCGCGTCGAGCACCTCTTCGAACGCCGGTCGGAACGTGTCGGTGGACGCATCGCCGTCGGGCGCGAAGCGGGTCACGAGATCGGCACCCGAGCAGAACGCGGTCCCGGCTCCGGTGATGACGATTGCCCGCAGCTCACCGGATTGTTCGAGATGACCGCGCAACTGCGCGCACAACTCGGCGTTCAGCGCGTTGCGACGTTCCTGGCGATCGATCGTGGCGACTCCGACCTGCCCCCGCTCTTCGAAGTGGATCACACGGCGGCCGCTTCGCTCAGGACTCGTCGATCAACGCGATGCGATCGCCCTCTTGCACCGTCTGGCCGGGCTCGACGTCGAGCTCGCGCACGACGCCCGGAACCTCCGTGGTCACGGGAATCTCCATCTTCATCGACTCGAGGATGCAGATCTCGTCGCCCTCGGCGACCATCTGGCCCTCCTCGACGACGACCTGCCAAACGTTCGCGGTGATCTCCGCGCGGATCTCGGCCATGGACGAGGATCGTATGCGGCGTCAGAGGTTCTTGCTGTATCTGCGCATGCCCTCGTAGCGCTCGAAGCCCACGCTGTCCCAGAACACTTGCGCGATCTCACGATCGCCTTCGACCAGCGCGGTCAATCTCTTGGCGCCCGCGGCGCGCAACCAGGTCTCGCCTTCGGTGGTCAGCCGGCGCGCGAGCCCGAGGCGTCGCATCCTCGGATCGACGACCATTCGATAGAAATTCCCGCGCCATCCGTCGAACGTCGCGATGAGCGAACCCGCGAGCGCCCCGTCGCCGGCAACCGCGACGAGCACCGCCGCGTGGGGAGCGTCGACGACTCGCCGAAGGTCGTGTGGAGTGTCGGTCGCGCTCGGGTGCGCACCGGAGCGCTCCCAGAGTGCGAGGAGGTCGTCGATGTCGTCCTTCGTCGCGTGCCGGATGGTCAGGGGCGACGGGCTCACACCGGGAGGACGCCGTGCTTGCGCCACGGACGGTCGACCTGCTTGTCGGCCGTTACGTGCAGGCCCCGGGCGATCGCGGCGCGGGTGTCGGCGGGGTCGATCACGTCGTCGAGCTGCGCGTGGCCGGCCGCGATGTACGGGTCGATGTTCGCGCGGATCTCCTCGGCCAGCTCCAGTCGCCTCGCGGCGCGCTCTTCTTCGTCTTCGATCGCTTCGAGTTGCCGGCGGTGGATGATGTTCACCGCGCCGTCGGGCCCCATCACGGCGATCTCGGCCGTCGGCCACGCCACGATGTAGTCGGCCTCGTACGCGAGGCCGTTCATGACGAAGTAGCCGGCTCCGTAGCTCTTGCGCAGCACGACCGAGATCTTGGGCACCGTCGCCTCGCTGACCGCGAAGAGCATCTTGGCGCCGTGCCGGATGATGCCCTGCTTCTCGACGGCCGATCCGACGATGAACCCGGGCACGTCGTGCAGGAACACGAGCGGGATGTTGAATGCGTCGCACAACCAGACGAACCGTGCCGCCTTGTCGGCGGCGTTCACGTCGAGCGCGCCACCGAGCACCATGGGCTGATTCGCGACGATGCCGACCGCTTGACCGCCGACGCGCGCCAGCCCGGTCACGACATTTTTCGCCCATTCGGGCTTCATCCAGAACACGTGACCGTCGTCGACGATCGCGTGCACCACCTTGCGGACGTCGTACGCGCGGCGCGCTGCGGTCGGCACCAGCTCGTACAGCTCCTCGGCCCGGCGGTCGACCGGGTCGGTACTAGTCCGCACGGGCGGCCGTTCGCGATTGTGCTGCGGGAAGAACGACAGGTAGTCACGCACGACGCGCAGGCACTCCTCGTCGTCGGCCACCTCCAGGTCGGCCACACCCGACACCTTGGTGTGCACCGCAGAGCCGCCCATCTCCTCCTCGGTCACGTCCTCGCCCACCGCGGCCTTCACGAGATGCCGACCGCCGAGCGCCATCGACGACGTGCCCTTCACCATCGGCACGAAGTCGGCGAGCCCGGGGATGTATGCGGTTCCGGCCGCGCAGTGCCCGAGAATCGCTGCGACCATCGGCACGACACCGCTCATCGCGACCTGTTCGCGGAACAGCGCGCCCGCGCCCGCGAAGCTCGAGCCGCTCGTCGACTGGATACGCGCACCCGCGGAGTCGAGGAGCCAGACGAACGGGATGCGTTGTCGCAACGCGTGGGCGCGCATACGGGCGATCTTGCTTTCGCCCACACCACCCATCGAGCCCGCCATCACCGTGAAGTCGTAGGCCGCGACGGCGACGGGCCGGCCGTCGATCTCGCCGACGCCAGTTATCGCGCCGTCGGCCGCGAGATAGCGGTCGCCGAGGCCCGCGTCCATGTGATCGGCGAGCAGGCCGTACTCGACCCAGGTGCCGGGATCGAGGAGCAGGTCGAGCCGCTCGCGCACGGTCAGCTTGCCGAGTGAGCGCTGACGCTCGACGAGCTTCTCGCCGCCCATCTCGAGCGCGCGCGCCTTGCGCGCCGCCAGATCGCCGACGAGCGGTCCCCAGTCGTAGCGCGGGTCGGCCATCGCTACCGCCCCTTCCACTGCGGCGCGCGCTTCTCGGCGAACGCGGCCACACCCTCGGCCGAGTCCTCGGTCTGCGAGGTGACGGTCAGCATGCCCTGGAGATACGAGAGCGCGGCGTCGGCGTCCATCTCGAGCACGCGGTAGAACGAATCTCTTCCCCAACGCATGATGATCGGCGATTTCGACGCAAGCTCGCTCGCGAGCGCGTCGACCGTCGCGTCCAACTCTGCGACCGGCACGACGCGCTGCACGAAGCCGATACGCGCACCCTCCTCGGCCGGGACGCGCCGCCCCGTCATCATCAGGTCGAGTGCCGTCTTCGGCGGCATGGAGCGCAGCAACGGAACCGTGATCATGTACGGCCACAGACCGACGTTGATTTCGGGCGTGCCGAACACCGCGTCATCTGACGCGACGATCAAGTCGCACGCGCACGCCAGGCCGAATCCACCAGCCAGCGCGTAACCGCGAACCCGAGCGATCACCGGCTTGCCGAGCTTCCACATGTCGCGGAACAGGTCGGCAAGCAGGCCGCGCCCGTCGTGCGCCGAAGCCGCGCCGTCGGCAATCCCGCCGCCACCGAGATCGGCGCCCGCGCAAAACGCCTTGTCGCCCGCGCCCGTGAGCACGACGACTCGCACCTCGTCGTCGTCGTGGGCGCGCGCGATTGCTTGTCGTAAACCCTGCATGACCCCGAACGACATCGCGTTACGACGCTCCGGACGATTGATCGTCACGCGAGCCACGCCCGCGGCGTTCTCGTACAGCACTTCATGAAGCATCAATTCGGGATCGTATTCGCGTACCATTCATCCCGTGCTGGTGTACGCGATCGTCGTCGTCGTGGCGCCCCTGATCCCGCTCGTCACGAGAGGCTCGTATACCCGGCTCCTCGACGTGCGTTGGCGCTTCCGATCGGTGCTGTTCGCGGGCCTCGCGATCCAGGTCGTGCTCGAATACGTGACGATCCCGAGAGAGCACTGGCACGATCTGGGCTTCGGGCTCCTCGTCGCCTCCTACGTCCTCATCTTGGCGTTCGCCGCCCGCAATCTGGTTCTACGCGGGATGGGCATCGTGCTCATCGGCATCGCGTGCAACGCACTCGTGATCACGCTGAACCAGGGAATGCCCGTCAAGATCCCCGCCGAGTGGAGCCACAAGGCGTGGGCTCAGGCAACGGTCAAACATCATCCCCAACAGCCCGACGACAAGCTCCGGTTCTTGTCCGACATCATCGTGTTGAAGGGTCCGTTCGAGTCGGCGATCAGCTTCGGCGACCTCATCCTGGTCGTCGGCCTGTGCGACGTCGCGTACCACGCGAGCCGCAAGTACCGATCACGCGGCACTCCCCGACCACAGGGATCGCGTCCGATCGACCTCACCCGGATCGAGTCGCGCGGCCAGCCCGAGCTCGACGACCGGAACGAGCGGCACGAGCAGCAGCACGAGTGCCAACGCCCGCTCGTCTTGAGTGACTCCCGCGATGAGCGGCCGGTCAGCGGCCGGCGCTGATCCGATCGCGCAACGCGCGTTCCAGCGCGACGACGACCCGCTCGTCGTAGACATACGACGGCGCCGACCTCAGCGACTCGACCGCGAGGTCGCCCGGAACGTGATCGCGGACGGTCAGATCGTCGTACTCGCTCGCGAGGCGCAACGCCTGAACGGCGAGGCGGCGCTTCGGATCGTCGACGTCACCCGCGATGATCTCGCCCGCGGCCACGAGCGGACGGATCTCCCGCAACATCGCGCCGGTCACGGCCGTCACCTCGGCCGGATCGACGCCCCGCTCGCCGACAGGGTCGTCGAGCGTGACCTGCCCGAGATGGTGGAGAAGGGCGGCCATCTCGAGATCGCGCACGTCGCCGGGCGACAAGCCGAGTAGCTCCCCCATGGCGGTTGCCAGCGTGGCGACGCGCTCGGCGTGACCCGGCGGCACCATTCCACCGAGCTCGGGCGCCATCGCCAGCGCCTCGATCGTCTGACGGTACGAGCGGGTGGCCGAGTCGAGCCGCTCGAACGCGTACCACGCGGCCAGCAACGGCGTGGAGAACAGCAACGGTCCCCAGATCCCGACGCGCCCGTGACCGTTCACGCCTCGATATCCGATCGCCATCAACATGCCCGACGAAGCGATCGCCAACCACGCGAGCCGACCGCGGGCCGCGAACGACGCGCCGAGCCGGAAGAGCTTGCTCGCGGTCACGTCGACCAGGAGCTGCGCACCCGCTGCTGCCGCGAGCGCGCAGAGCACCGGCGCGACCTGCTCCCGCTCGCCGACGAGGTGCCACGCACCCTGGTACGCGGCGTAGGTCGCCGCCGCGACCGCCAGGCGCACCCCGAAGATCGTGATGCGCCAGCCGCGGCTGCGGTCGGTGATGCGCAACAGGATCGACACCAGCTCCGCGCCGAGCACGGCGAACAGGTATTCGTGCAGGCTGAACGACGAGGCGAGCACGACGAGAACCGCGTACGAAAGGGGTAGGGCGCCGCGGTCCTCGAGCCGCAATGCCAATAGCTCCCCGAGCACCAGACCTGCGGCCAGGAACGTGAGCGCGTCGGCGCGGCCGTTGGAATCGACGAGGTGCGCGATCGTGCCGGCGACGAGCCCGAGCACGCAGACCAGGACCACCCGGCGGCGGCGAGTCATTGCGTCGCGCCCGAGAAACGAGAGTCCAGCCGCATCACCTTGTTTTCTCGGCAGCCTTCGGCGGGGGGAAAAGGGCTGATCAGACCGATCTCGCAAGGGGAGCGTAGTCAGCCCGGCACCCGGGACCGTGGGTTTCGCCCCGGTCAGGACCCCGAGGAGGTCCGGGAGGGCTCATTCTCGAGCAGATCGCCGAGGCCGGCGCTGCCGAGGCCGGCGACCGGGGCATTGTCGAATTCGGAGTCGCGCTCGAATCCGGCGCCGTGCTTCTCGCCCCGCCGCTCGACGGCCACGATGAGCGCCTCGACACAAGCCGGGTGGAACTGGATGCCCGCCTTGTCCCGAAGTTCCCGGAAGGCAACGTCCTGCGACAGCGCCTTGCGGTAGGCGCGGGTCGACGTCATGGCGTCGTAAGCATCCGCGATCATCACGATGTAGGGCTCGATCGGGTGGTCCGGGTCGTCGGGGTCGAACTTGGTGTTGTCGCTGTGCGACGCGGCGGCGATCGGGCGCAAGAAGTCGATGTGGCTCAGCATCTGCACGCTGACCTTCTCGTGGACGCGAACGTGCGCGAACTCCTCCGGAGTGAGGCGGCCCGGCTTGTTGAGGAGCTGGTTCGGGACGACGAGCTTGCCGATGTCGTGCATCAGCGCCGCGAACCGCAGGCGTTCGAGCCGCGCGGGCATGAAGTTGAGCTCTTCACCGATGTAACGGGCGTACTCGGCCACGCGCTCCGAGTGACCGGAGGTGTACCGATCCTTCGCCTCGAGCGCGTGGATCAGCATCCCGACGGTCTCGTCGTGCGATTCCTTCACCCGCATGTACGAGGCGAACATCTCGCGCGCGATGAGGATGGGCACGATGATCAGCACCATCACGGTCGGTCCGAGCGACAGGTACAGCCGACCGAGCAGGAATCCGAGCAATGCGAACGGGAGCTGGCTCGCGAGCTGGGGTGCCAGCTCGACGACGATGTCCTTGAACGCCCGGCCACCCTCGACGACGTAGGACAGGACAACCAGGGTCTCATTACCGATGATGAACGCCGCGGCCGGGAGCAACAGGGCGAGCAGCGCGAGCGGCAGCGCCGCGGAAGTCGCGCCCCGAAGCGAGGCGTAGGTCAGTGCGGCGGCACCGGCACCACAGCCCCACGTCGCGCCGTTGAGCAGGATCCAACCCCAGGTGCGCTTTCCGAGCGCCGGCAAGAACAGGCCGCTGGCCAAGCCGACGAGAACGGCGCCGGCCGCGGTGCGGTCGTTGTCGAAGACGACGACCGCCGCCATCAACACCATCACGTTCGGAGAGAACGACAGGCGCTTTCCCGGAACGACGACACCGTGATGGATTCCGAAAACCGCGAGTGCACCGAGGAGCAGAAGCGACACCGCCGCGGGAGCACCCTGGACGGCGATCATGCCCGCGGCCAAGGCGGCAACGCTCGCGAAAGCCAAGGCGCAATACAGCGCCAGTTGCCTCGGGAACGGAGCGACCGTCTGCTTCATCAGGTTCTTTCTTCGGCACTCCGGGCTGCGAAAGAGAGAGGGAGAGAGGCGGCAAGACCGCGGGCCGGGAGCCTGGATCAGCCCCAACGCACCGACGCGCCTCCGGCAAGCATCAAAGCCACAAGGCCGCCGGCGACAGCAGCCACACGGACAGCAATCTTCTTCACGGGAATTCCCCCTCGCGTAAGTCCTCCGCCGCAACCGCTACCGGCGGCGGGGCACATCCGCTCCGCTGAGGAATGTCGATTTCATATGTGAAGTAGAGCCCGACCCGAGGCCTTGCCGTCTGTCTCCCAATCGTCGTACCTAGGAGAACCCCCTGTCGCCAATCGCCACAACTACTCGCATAGGTCACACGAGTAACAACAGCCCTTTACCGCCCGGCCGGATTCTCGCACGGGATCTGCCCTCTTCGGCCAATTCTCGCCTCAGTGCGGCCTTTGCGCAAGAGTGACGCGGAAAAAATACGGACAAAGGGCATTTTCGTTCGCTTTCCTGGCGAACTTTCCCATTGTTATTTTTCGCATCGCGTTGCCTAACGTGTCAACGGTGGGGAGGCGGAGGACGAGCGTGCTCGTCGCGGGGATCGTCATCGTCGTGGCGAGCGCGTGTAGTGGCCATACCGCCACCACGGGAGCGCCGGCGACGAGCGCCGCGACGATCGAGACGACGGTGCGACCGCGATCGACGACGACCGCGACGGCGCCGAGTGTCACCCCCGCGGCGACGCCGGAGTTCAGCTTCGACGACTCGGTCCCGCCTCCGAAACTCGTCAACACCGGCACGGACTACGTGGCGATCCTGAAGTCACTCGGAGCATACGGAAACTGGCTCGCGGCCCACCGGCCCGACCCCGCCCGGGTGTCGACGATCATCGCAGCCGGAACCACGCTCCATGACCGCTTCGCCGGCGACCTCACGCGCCTCCGAGACAACGGCAAACGATTGATCGAGGAGCTCGGCGGTCCGAGCGAATACACGATCATCAGCACGAGACCGACCGCGTTCTCCGCGAAGTCGGTCGAGGAGGTCCTCGCGCACAAGACGGTCGTCGCGAGCGGGCGGGTCACCAGCGTTGAACGACGGACCGCACCGACGACCTATCTGATGCTCGTGGTCCTGGTCCGCGGCCATTGGTATCTCGCCTCGAACGAGGTCGATCGTCCCGTGAACGTGCATCTGTGAGACGAGTCCTCGCGTTCGTCGTGCTCTCGTTCCTCGGATCGACGTCGGCCGCGGGCGCGGGCGCGAGTGTCTCCGGCGACGGTGGAACCGGCCACGGCGGCAACGTCTCGGTGGGCATCGTCGTAACCGCGCCCGGGTCGTGGACGCCCGGTCAATCCGGAGACGACGCGGCGCGGCCGATCGTGCACTACGTCGTGTCGTGGTCGGTCGACCCCACTCCGGCACAGATCGGAAGTCTCAACGGCCTGTGCGTGCTCCCCGGCGGCACCGCGCAGCAACCGATCTTCGGATTCCTGTACCACCTCGTCGGCACCGATCCGAGCGGAAAGATCGTCGACGACCGCTTCGAGTGCGTCGCGTTCACGAACGGCGACGCCACGGTGCGCCCACCCGAGCCGCCGGTCCCCGCCGTGCCGACATTCGGCGAAGCGTGGAACCGCGCCCAACTGCCGGCGCCGACCGTCACGCTCGATCCCGCGACCCGCGGCATCACCGGTCTCGACACCCGCATCTCGACCGACGGCCCGGTAATCGTCACCATCGCGGCGACGATCCGGGGCTACACGATCACCGGCACCGCGACCCTCGACCACTACGAGATCAGCGTCGACGGTCAACCGGCTACGAACGCCGGCACGGGCCACTACACGTTCGAGACGAAGGGGAATCACACGATCGCCATCAGCGCGATCTGGCACGGCACCGCCGCGCTCACCGGGCCCGATCTTCCCGGCGGGCTCCCCGCCGTCGACCTCGGGCGCGCGGCGATCACCTCGACCCGCACGTACCCCGTGAACGAAGTCCGCTCCGTCCTCCAACCCTGACCTCGAGACTCCTGACCTCGCCGGGCCGGGCGCAGATACGGTGGCCGGCCATGTCGTTGAGCGCGGCGCGGCTGTTTCACGTGAATGTGAATTGCTCGGATCTCGAGCGCTCCCGGCGCTTCTACACGGAAGGGCTCGGACTCGAGCTCGGCGCGCGTACTGCGCCCGAGGAGACGCAGTCCGGTGCCGCGTTCGGACTCGCGCGCGCCAGGTGGGACGCGTCGATACTCCTCGGACCGCGCGGCTACGACGGTGGTGCGATCGATCTGCTCGAGTGGCACGAGCCGGCTCCCGCCGGCGCGCCCCCGACGCGGTTGTTCGAGACGGGCTTCCAACGACTCGGCGTGCGGGTGCCCGATCTCGACGCCGCGATCGCCCGCGTCGGAGCCCTCGGCGGCTGCGTGTGGAGCGAGCCGTTCGGCCACGCGCTCGTCGACGGCGGTGAGATTCGACTGGTGCTCGCCGGCGACCCGGACGGAACCGCGATCGAGCTGATCGAAGGCGGACCGTCGACGGTGTCGTTCGTCGCGATCACATGTGCCGATCTCGAGCGGTCGCGTTCGTTCTATCGGTCGCTCGGCTTCCGCGAGATCGCGCAGTACCCGAGCGATAATCCCGACGGTTCGCACCTGCGCATCGACGGTCCGGTCGCGATGGACGAGGTCGTGCTGGCCGCGCCTGACGAGCACGACAAGCATGACGAGGTCCTGGTCATGCTCGTCGGCTTTCGAGCGCCGCGGTGCGAAGCTGCCGCGCCGCGCGCCGCGAACACGATCGGCATGTGGCGCGCCGCCTTCCTGGTCGCCGATCTCGACGACGCCGTGGCCGAGCTCGCGCGTCTGCGCGTCGACACGATCTCCGCGCCGGTGACGATGTCGATGGGACCGAACCTGCCGAACCTGCCGACCCTGCGCTTCGTCTGCTTTCGCGGACCCGACGACGAGGTCCTCGAGCTGATCGAGCAACCCGCGTCCTGACGGTCACCCAACCGGACGCCGCCAGGACCTAATGTCGTGGCGCGGCCGAGTGGAAAGATTCAGGCGTGGACGAATTGGATTTGGCGGAAGTCGAACGAGAGATCTGCCGGCTTCCCGATGTGTCGATCGTTCGGCTCGTCGCCGAGCTCGACGGCCGCGTCTCCGAGGTGCACGTCGTCGCGCATCAGGGCAAGCACCCGAAGCAGATCGTGCGCGACGTGCAGTCGGTCGCGCTCGCGTCGTTCGGCCTCGAGCTCGATCGCCGGGTGATCTCAGTGGTGCAGCTCGGCGGCACCGTCCTCGACGAGGCCTTCGCACCCGAACCGCGTCCGTCGATCGTCGCGATCACGGCCGAGGCCAGCGGCATGCGCTCGTTGGTGCGCGTCACCCTCGCGCTCGACGAGGAGGAGGCGGTCGGCTTCGCCGAAGGCTCGATCGCGACGACCGCGCGCCACCGGCTCGTCGCGCTGGCGACGGTCGACTCGCTGCGGCAACTCGAACCGGCCGCGGAGTGTGTCGACGTCGACCACGCCGAGGTCTTGCGCATCGGCGCGCACGACGTCGCCGTCGTCACCGTGGTGTACGTCATCCCTCCCGCGGAACAGCTCGTGTCGGGTTCGGCGATCGTGCGTCCGCAACAAGAGGCGGACGCAGTCGCCCGCGCGGTGCTCGACGCGACGAACCGTCGTCTCGCGTACGTCTCCGCCCCGTAATCCGCCCTATCGTCGGCGCCATGGCGCCGCAGGCGGTCACCGTCTCGTTCCGGCTCGGAGGCGACGACGGCGTATCGGTCGAGGCGCGCAAATGGGCGTGGGCGCTCCACGAGCTCGGCTTCGAGAACCGACGGGTCGCCGGTGAGATCGAAGGCCCCGTCGAGCCTGACGATATCGTGATTCCCGGTCTCGCGATCGACCCTTCTCACTCCGGCCGGTCCGACCGCGATCCCGTCGAGCCCGGCGTCCTGCGCGCCGCATTGCAAGGCGCCGACCTCGTGGTCGTCGACAACATCTGTTCCCTCCCCCTCAACGTCGACGCGGCGCGCGCGGTTGCCCGGGTCGCGAGCGAGCACACCGGCCGGGTCTGCTTTCGCCACCACGACCTGCCCTGGCAACGACGCAATCTCACTCAACTCGAAGCCGACTTTCCTCCGCGTGTCGACGGCGCGCTCCACGCGACGATCAATCTGCGGAGCCGGCGCGAGTTGCACGCCCGCGGCTACGCCGACGCGGTCACGATCCACAACTACTTCGATCTCGATCCGCCGGCACACGATCGCAACACGACGCGCAATCAGTTCGGCTTCGGCGACGACGACTTCGTGCTCTTCCAACCGGCGCGGGCGATCGAGCGCAAGAACGTGCCGGGGGCGCTTCGGTTCGCGCAACAGCTGCACGGTCTCGCGCCCGGCCTTCCCCTACGACTCTGGATATCCGGGCCCGCCGAAGACGGGTACGCACCGGTCCTCGAACGCATTATGGAGCGGGCGCAGATACCGATCACCGTCGGCCGCGCTCCGACGGCCGGCGACGGGTACGCGGCATCCGACCTCGTCGTGTTCCCTTCGACGTGGGAAGGATTCGGCAATCCCGTCGTCGAGTCGATCGCGTACCGCCGAGCGTGCGCCACGTATCCCTACCCGGTGCTCGCCGAGATCGTCGCCGCCGGGGTTCGCGTCTTTTCGACCCAGCAACCCGAGACGGTGGCGAAATTTCTGTCCGAGCCGCCGGCGGTGCGCGAGCGGTTCTTCGACGCGAACGTCCACCGCGCCCGCGTGTCGTTCTCGCTCCCCGATCTTCCCGCCGCAATCGACGAGACCTTCGCCGCGCACGGATGGATCGCGTGGTAGCCGACGATCCCGTCCTCGCGCGGCGGGAGCGCATCGCACGCTTCGCCGCGCTCGGCAAGCGCATCGGCTATCTCGCGCTCGCCATCGCGATCGTCGCCTTCTTCGTCGGGGCCGCGACCGCGTTCCCGACGTGGACGGTCGGGGTGTCGATCGCCGGCCTCGTCGTGTCGTCCGTCGTGCTCCCGATCCCGATCGTCCTCGCGTACGGCGTGCGCGCCGCAGCACGCGACGACCGTGACCGAGGCATCTGAAGCGCGCATTACGATCACCTGCCGGTCGAGGAGGAGCTCCCCATGCCCAAAGCAGCTGTGTGTCCCGCCATCAACGAGCCGCTCGAGGTGGTCGACGTCGAGCTCGACGGTCCGAAGGCGGGTGAGGTGCGCGTCCGCATGGGCGCGTCGGGTGTGTGCCACTCCGACCTGTCGGTCGTGAACGGAACGCTGCTGTCGCCACTCCCGGCCGTGCTCGGTCACGAGGGCGCCGGGGTCGTGGATGCGATCGGCGAAGGCGTCAGCCGGGTGAAGCCCGGCGATCACGTCGTGCTCTCGTTCGTGCCCCAGTGCGGGTTCTGTTACATGTGCACGCACGACTCGCCCGAGATGTGCGAGACCGGCTTCCTCGCCATGGCGATGGGCGCGCAGCTCGACATGACGCCGCGCTTCTCCCGCGACGGCGCGGCGCTGCACCAGATGTCGGCGCTCGGCACGTTCAGCGAGGAGCTCGTCTGCCCTGAGATCAGCACGGTCAAGATCGACTCCAGCGTGCCGTTCACGAGCGCGGCGCTCATCGGCTGCGGGGTGCTCACCGGATTCGGCGCCGCCGCGAACACGGCCGATATCGCTCCGGGCGACACCGTGGCCGTCATCGGTTGTGGCGGAGTCGGCCTGAACGCGATCCAGGGCGCGAAATGGAAGGGCGCCGAGCGGATCATCGCGATCGACCGCTTCGATACGAAGCTCGACATGGCCAAGCAATTCGGCGCGACCGATCTCGTCAACGCAACCGACCGCGATCCGGTCGCGCAGGTGCAGGAGCTCACGGCCGGCCGCGGCGTCGACGTGTCGTTCGAGGTGATCGGCCTGAAGGACACCGTGCAACAGGCGTTCGCGATGGCGCGGCGGGGCGGCCAGGCGATCATCGTCGGGGTGCCGAAGATGGAGCAGACGATGGAGATCCCGATCGCCATGGAGCTGCTCGTCAACGAGAAGCAGGTGCGCGGGTCGTGGTACGGATCGTCCGACGTGCAGCGCGACGTGCCCCGGCTCGTTGCCTTGTACCAGGACGGGACCCTCAAGCTCGACGAGCTCGTCTCGCGCACGATCGGTCTCGAGGGCATCAACGATGCGTTCCGCTCGATGGAGGCCGGCGAGGTGGCCCGATCGGTCGTCGACTACGGCATCTGATCGAGCGCCCGAACCGCCCCCGGAGTCGAGCGCGACGTAGCCTCGGGACATGCGCCATCGCCCACTCGGTCATAGCGATCTCGTCGTCTCCGAGGTCGGGTTCGGTACCTGGACGCTCGTCACCGACTGGTGGGGCCGCACCGACGACCCGCACGCAATGATCCGGGCGGCACTCGACGCCGGCATCAACTTCTTCGATACCGCGCCCGTCTACGGCGCGGACGGCGCCGGTGAGACGATCCTGCGCGAGTACCTGTCGCGACGCGACGAAATCGTCCTCGCCACAAAGGTCGGCTACGACATCGCCGCGGAGCGCAAGCACCCGGGGCAGTCGGAGCGACCGCACGACTGGCGACCGGAGTCGGTGCGTCAGCAGGTCGACGCGTCGTTGGCGCGGCTCGGAACCGATCACATCGATCTCCTGCAACTCCACAATCCGCGCATCGACCCGATCGTCGACGACGCGCTGTGGGAGACGCTCGTCGCGTTGCGCGAAGCGGGCAAGGTCCGCGAACTCGGCGTCGCGCTCGGGCCGGCGATCGGCTGGGTCGAGGAAGGCAACATCTCAGTCGACGATCGTCCCATCACGACACTGCAGACGGTCTTCAACGTGCTCGAGCAGGAACCCGGCCTCACCTTCGCCGCGCGTGAGCGTGTGCGCAACGGCGACGTCGCCTTGATCGCACGGGTGCCGCACGCATCCGACACCTTGTCGGGCAAGATCACGCTCGACACCGTGTTCCCGCCCGGCGACCATCGCGCGCATCGCAACCGCGACAACATGCTCGACAACTTCGAGAAGGCGGAGACGCTGCACTTCCTCTGGTCGGCCGGAGTGGGGCGCACGATCGGCCAGGCCGCGATCGCGGGCATTCTCGCGAATCCCTCCTTTGCCAGCGTGCTCCCGACCGTGCTCTCCGTCGACGAGGTGCGCGAGTACGCGCACGCATCCGAGGTACCGCTCGCGGCCGACGAGGTCGCCGCGCTCGCCGATCTCCGGGCGCGGAACTTCGATCACGTCGACCGCTACGTGATGCCGTTGAAGTCGAGTGTCTGATCCCGCCGACGTCACCTCCCGGTCGTCCATGCGGATGCCGGCCGATCAACGGCGGCAACAGCTCTTCGAGGTCGCGCGCGAACGATTCGCGCAGCAGGGCTTCCACGCCACGTCGATGGACGAGATCGCGGAGGCTGCCGGCGTCACCAAGCCGGTCCTCTACCAGCACTTCCCGAGCAAGCGCGCGCTCTACGTCGAACTCCTCGAAGAGACCGGACGGCAGCTGCTGAGCACGCTGGCCGAGGCCACCGCGCTCGCCGGCTCATTGCGCGAACGGGTGGAGCTCGGGTTCCGCGCGTACTTCCGGTTCGCGGTCGGCAATCGATCGGCGTTCTTGTTCCTGCTCGGCACGTCGTTGCGCTCCGATCCCGAGTTCGCGCGCATTGTCGAGGAGATCCTCGACGCGGCGGCGGAGACGATCGCGACCCTGATCGAGATCCCCGCGCCCGACGAGCAGCGCCAGATGCTGGCCAACGCGATCGTCGGCATGGCCGAATCGGTCGGGCTCCGCGTGCTCCGCGACCCCGGCACGATTGTCGACAGCGATCAGCTCGCGCAGTGGATCTCGGAGCTCGCCTGGTTCGGTCTCCGCGGCGTGCGAACCGACTAGGACTTCCCGACTAGGACTTCCCCACTAGAGCTTCCGCAGCCGCACGCGCCCGACTGCGTGATCGCTGCCCTTCTCGAGCACGAGGTGAGCGCGGCCGCGCGTCGGCGCGATGTTCTCGCGCAGGTTCACGAGGTTGACCTGGTTCCACACCGACTGCGCGAAATCGCGCGTCGCGTCCTCGGAGTATTGCGTGAGGAAGTTGAAGTACGAACGTGGATCGTGCAACGACGTCTGTCGCAACAAGAGCAACCGGTCGATGTACCAACGTTCGAGGTCCGCCTCGGCGGCGTCGACGTAGATCGAAAAGTCGAAGAAATCGGAGACGACCACACTCGCCTCCACCCGCCCGCGGCGCGACGGGGTTTGCAACACGTTGACACCTTCGAGGATCACGATGTCGGGTGCCGCCAGCAGGATCTCCTCGTCGTCGACGACGTCGTAGGTCAGGTGTGAGTACCGGGGCGCGCGCACTTTCGGGGAGCCGGCCTTCAGCTCCGAGAGAAAGCGCATCAACGCGCGCACGTCGTAGCTCTCGGGAAAGCCCTTCCGGGCCATGAGTCCGCGCGCTTCGAGCGTCGCGTTCGGGAACAGGAAACCGTCGGTCGTCACGAGGTCGACGCGCGGGTGGTCGGGCCAGCGGGCGAGCAACGCCTGCAGCATGCGCGCGATGGTGCTCTTGCCCGCGGCGACACTGCCCGCGATGCCGATGACGTACGGCGCGCCCGCGTGCAGATGACCGAGGAAGGTCTCGGTGACCGAGTGCAGCTCGCGGGTGGCCGCGACGCGGAGGTTCAAGAGCCGCGACAGCGGCAGGTACACCTCCTCGACCTCGAGCATCGGCATCGGCTCGCCGAGACCGCGCAGCGCCGCGAGATCGTCCTCGGCCAACGAAAGCGGCGTCGACGCGCGCAATCGGCTCCACTCCTCGCGGGTGAAGTCGACGTAAGGGTCGAGCTCTGCTTCGCCCGGCGTTTCCATTCTCAGCGCTCGCGCTACTCGGCGCGCGCGACCCCGATCGGACAGCTCACGCCCGTGCCTCCGAGCCCGCAGTAACCGTTCGGGTTCTTCGCGAGGTACTGCTGGTGGTAGTCCTCGGCGTAATAGAACGTGGGTGCCGCCGCGATCTCGGTCGTGATGTCACCGTAATCGGCTGCATGCAATCCCTCCGCGAACATCGCACGCGACGCCTCGACCGCGCTCGCCTGCGCCGCGTCGGAGGTGTACACGGTGGAGCGGTACTGCGTGCCGACGTCGTTGCCCTGGCGCATGCCTTGCGTCGGGTCGTGGTTCTCCCAGAACACGCGGAGCATCTCGTCGATCGACGTGACCTTCGGATCGAACACGACGAGCACGACCTCGGCATGGCCGGTACGCCCCGAGCACACCTCCTCGTACGTGGGATTCGGTGTGACGCCACCCGCATAGCCGACCGCGGTCGTGTAGACACCGTGTGCCGTCCAGAACTTCCGCTCGGCGCCCCAGAAGCAGCCCATGCCGAAGACGACTTGCTCGAGGCCGGCGGGAAACGGCGGCTCCAGCGGCGTACCGAGCACGAAATGGCGCTCGGGGACGGCGAACGGGCGCTCGGGCCGGCCGGGCCATCCTTCGTCGGCGGTGGGCAGGTGGGCCTGGTCGCGACGCGAGAACATCGATGCACCTCTTCTACGGGCGGATACCGTCCTCGTGAACCACTGTTCTACCCAAAAGGTTCCCGTCGAATGGAGATACCGGCCGAGCTTCGACGCATGCCGCCGGGGGCGACGCTGGAATGGGTCGCCGGACTCGTCGGACCCGGCGCGCGGGTGGCGGGAGTGCGACGGCTCCGGAACGCGTGGTCGGCCGCGATGCACGCCGTCGACGTCGTCGACGTCGACGGCAACCGGCACGAGCTCGTGCTGCGCCGCTGGGCGCGCGTCGACGTGAGACCCGACCCGGGGGTGGTCGAGAACGAGGCCTCCGCGCTGAGATTGCTGGCATCGGCGCAGGACTTGCTCGTTCCCGCCCTCGTCGCGACCGATCCCGATGGTGTCCACTCCGACGCGCCGACGCTCGTGATGACCCGCCTGGACGGGCGCGACGTGCTCGCGCCGCCCGACATGGACGCGTTTCTCGACGGCATGATCACGACACTGCGCTCGGTGCACGCGGTGCCGGTACGCCCGGGCGAGCTCTACCACTACCGGCCCTGGGGGCTCGGCGACCTCACCGAGCCGCCGTCGTGGTCGGGTCGACCCGACATCTGGCACCGCGCGTTCGAGATCGCGCGCCAGCCCGTGCCGGACCACGGCCGCGTCCTCTGCCATCGCGACTTCCATCCCGGCAATGTCCTGTGGCGCCACGGCCGGGTAACGGGTGTCGTCGACTGGACGCATGCATGCCTCGGACCGGCTGCTGCCGACGTCGCGCACTGCCGGCTGAATCTCGCACTGCTTTTCGGCCTCGACGTCGCCGACGAGTTCGGTCATCGCTTCGGACCGCTCGACGATCTCGCGTGGTTCGACGTCGTCGACGCGGTCGGGACGGAGCCGCCCGAGACCTGGCGCTGGCACGACGCCGGCCGGACCGACATCACGATCGACGCTCTCATTCGGTCGCTCGACGACTTCCTCGCCGCCGCGGTCGATCGCGCCTCCTGAGCCCGCGTTGCTCAGTGCTTGCGGGCGCGCGCGAGCTCGACGAAGGCGCGCGCCGACGGCGTGAGCGGATGGGCCCTATGCAGAAGGCCGATCGTGCGGGTCAACGCCGGGACCAGCCGCGCCACGACCGCGCCCTGCGCACCGAGGGTTTCGGCCATCGACCGCGGAAGGAACGACGTACCCGCGCCCGAGAGCACCAAGGGTGCGATCGCCTCGCGTTGCGAGATCTCGACCGCGACGATCGGCGCGACCGACGCGGCTGCGAGCGCGCGGTCGAGCAGGTCGCGCGTCGACGTACCCGGCGGCGTCGCGACGAGTGGCATGCCCGCGAGCCGCGCGACGGGCAACCGGCCGGGCGCGGGCAACCGCGTGCCGGGTGGGCACACCGCGACGATCTCTTGACGCGCCAGCGCGATCGCGACGAGCTCGTCGCGGCGAGCCGGCAGCTCGGCGAGCCCGACCTCGCTCTGACCGTCGGCGACACGATCGGCGAGTGCGCTCGCGTCCTCCGGCTCGGCCACCCGCACGACGACACCGGGGTGGAGGGTGCGGAAGCGACCAACGAGCGACGCGAGCGGATCGACTGCCAGCGTCGGCAACGCGACCAGGTCGAGCGTGCCCGTGTCGAGGTTGCGCACCGCACCCACGGCATCGAGCGCGACGGCGCGTTCCCGGATCATCCGGCGGGCCGGTCCCTCGAACGCACGGCCCGCGTCCGTGACTTTCACCGCTCGGCCGACGCGGTCGAACAACCGGACGCCGAGCTCGCTCTCGAGCCGTCGGATCCCCTCCGAGAGGGAGGGCTGCGCGACCCCCGCGGCGTCGGCCCCGGCCGTGAAGCTGCCGTGATCGATGACGGCGAGGACGTATTCGACCTGGCGCAGCTCCATCGGCGATCCCTCCCGGTCCCCATTGGCCATTCATAGGGATATCCGATGGTAACGGTAGTCCACAGAGGCTTGATCGATGGATACCCGCTGCCGTTCAATGGAGGCGTGGACCCACAGATACTGCTCGGAGCGCTGCTGATCGGCGCCGGCGTCGGATTCCTGTCCGGCGCGTTCGGCAAGGGCGGCTCGGCCGTGTCGACGCCCCTCCTGCACGCCCTCGGGGTCCCGGCGATCGTCGCCATCGCCTCGCCGCTCCCGGCGACAATCCCGTCGACCTTGCTCGCGAGCCGCGGTTACGCACGCGCCGGCCACGTCGACCGCGACGTGCTGCGCATCGGAGCGATCGTCGGCCTTCCCCTCACCGCGCTCGGCGCCTTCCTCACGCGCTGGATCGCGGGCGGGTCGCTGGTGCTCGCGACGGACGCGATCCTCCTCGCGATCAGCCTGCGCGTGCTGCTCGTCGCGCACGCCACGGCGGCCGGCGACGAAGCGGAATCCCAATCGGGCGAGCCGGATCGGGTTTCGAAGACGCGCACCGTCGGCGTCGTCGCCGTCGCGGCCATGGTGTCGGGGTTGCTCGGCAACAGTGGTGGCTTCCTCCTCGCTCCCCTCTTCATGAACGTGCTGCGCATGCCGGTGCGTCGCGCGCTCGGCACGTCGCTCGCGCTCGCCGCGGTCCTCGCGGTACCGGGCACGATCGTGCACGCGTGGCTCGGGCACATCGATTGGTCGCTGTCGTTCGTGTTCGGGATGGCGTCGGTGCCGTTCGCGGCGCTCGGCGCGACGGCGGCGCTGCGTGTGCGCGAGCGGTCGTTGACGCTTGCGTACGGAGTCGGCATCGCGATGCTCTCAGCTGGTCTGCTCGCGTTCGCGAGGTAGGGCACCAGCTCGACCGGCCGATCCCGACCGCTGGCCGCGGCACCGGAAACGTGGTTCGATCGGGGAATGCGCGACAGCGGCACGTACGACCCGCGGTTCGCGGCGGTTCGCGACGCGTTCGACCGCAACTTCGCGGAGCGGGGCGAGGTCGGGGCTTCCGTCTGCGTAACGCTCGAGGGCGAAACCGTGGTCGATCTTTGGGACGGGATCGCCGATCCCGGGTCCGCGCGGGCGTGGGAACGAGACACGATCGGCGTGATCTGGTCGTGCACGAAGGGCGCCACCGCCCTGTGCGCGCATGTCCTCGTCGCGCGCGGTGAGCTCGAGCTCGACGCGCCCGTGGCGTCGTACTGGCCCGAGTTCGCAAAGAACGGCAAGGACGCGATCACGGTGCGCATGGTGCTCGCGCATCAGGCCGGGCTCCCCGCGTTCACGGAACCGATTCCCGAGAACGGGTACTGCGATTGGGAGCTGATCGTGAGCCGGCTCGCGGAGCAGGCACCGCTGTGGGCTCCCGGGACACGCCATGGGTATCACGCGCTCACGTATGGCCATCTCGTCGGCGAGGTCGTGCGCCGCGTCAGCGGTCGATCCCTCGGCACGTTTTTCCGCGAGGAGGTCGCGGAACCCCTGAATCTCGATCTGTGGATCGGGCTTCCCGAGGAGCACGAACCGCGGGTCGCACCGACGATCCCGGCGCCGTTTCCCGAGCCGGGTGACGTCATCCCGACCTTCTACCGGGTTGCAATGACCGATCCCGACTCGGTCGGCGCGCTGGTACTGATGAACTCGGGACTCGTCTTCGCGCCGGGCTGGATCGATACACGCGGCGCCCACGCGGCCGAGCTGCCCGCGTTCGGCGGAATCGGGAACGCGCGCGCGCTGGCCGGGATGTATCGCCCGCTCGCGCTCGGCGGGGCAGTCGACGGAGTACAAATCATCGACCGCGGCGAGCTCGTGGAGATGGGCGCGGTGGCTTCGGCCACCTCCGTCGACGCCACGATGCTCGTCCCCACCCGTTGGTCGCTCGGCTTCGTGAAGTCGGTCGACAATTCGGCGCGCGAGCCGGGCGACCGCGACGGCGTCATCCTCGCGGAGGAGGCGTTCGGTCACGTCGGTATGGGCGGCTCCATCGGCTTCGCCGATCCCCACGCGCGCATGTCGTTCGGCTACACGATGAACCGACAGGGCATGACGACCGGACTCGACGAGCGGGCGCAGTCGCTGATCGACGCGGCGTACATCGCGCTCGGCTACCGCCGTTCGCCGAGGGGCGGAAGTTGGTATCCGACGTCGCGGTAACGACGTCGGCGAAGCGTCACAGTGCCGCGAGCGCGAGGCCGAGCGCGGCCGCAAGTGCGGGCCCGACGAGGCTTGCGAGTAGAGCCCTCAGCGCGGAACGCCTGGCCCCACCCTCGGCGAGGCGAACGATCTCCCAGGTGAACGTCGAGAACGTCGTGTACGCGCCGCAGAAGCCCGTACCCAGGATCGTCTTCGGTGTCGACGGGAACGCGTGATACAGCGCGAGCCCCGTGAGCAGCCCCAGCACGAACGACCCGGTGACGTTGATCACGAACGTCGCCGTCGGGAGCCCGGACTCGGTTCGGTCGAGGACGATGCCGTCGACGAGATAGCGGGCCGGCGCGCCGACCGCGCCGGCGAGCGCGATGCCGAGCACGAGCATCAGGAACCGCCGGCGCTTCGTGGGAGTCGGCGAGCGATCGCGATCCCGAGGTAGGTGACCACGAGCCCGGCCGCGATGCTCACGATCAGGTAGCCCACGCCGAGCACCACATAGCCGTCCTTCGCGAGGGTCACGGTCTCGACCGCCATCGTCGAGAAGGTCGTGAATGCTCCGAGGAAGCCGATGGCGAAGAACGGTCGCAGGTAGCGCGTCGGCGGGAGACGTTCGAACGTGAACGTGAGGAACAGCCCGAGAACGAACGCACCCGACAGGTTGGTCACCAACGTCGCCCAGGGGAAGGAGTCGTTCGCGACATGGATCAGCTGCGAAACCTCGTAACGCGCCGGGGCGCCGAGCGCGCCCCCGATCGCGATGACGGCGACGACATCGCGCGGTATGCGGCTCGCGACTGTGCTCAATCCCGCCTCCTTCGTCGGCAACAACGTGGATGTCAGCCCGCGGCTACGAACGGTGTCGGGGTCGCGATCCGGTTTCGGCTCTGCACAATGGCACGCCCGAAGACATTTCCGGCGGTGTCGACGATTCGATAGCCGCCGGGCGCGGCCAGGATGCCGATGCAAATCGCCGCGAGCGGCAGCGGTGCGTTTCCTTCGTAGTTCGCGTCGCCGAACGAGTACACCTGGCCGGCGATCGTCACGAGCCAATAGCCCCGGCCGTCCGGCGTGGCGGCCATTCCGCTGACGGGAAAGTAGGGAGGCGCGCCCCCGGTGGAGCCGAAGAACCGCGCGTCGCCGAACGAGAAGATGCCACCATCGGACGCGACGAACCAATACCCGCCGCCGGTCGGCGAAGCCGCCATCGCGACGATCGGTCGGTTCAGCCGAAAGCTCCCGGTGGAGCCGTAGAACCGCGCATCGCCGAACGCGAAGATGCCGCCATCGCGCGCGACGAGCCAGTAGCCGCGGCCCGTTGGCGTGGCCGCCATACCGACAATCGGCTGGTTGAGTCGCACGCCGCCCATAGAGCCGTAGAACTTCGCGTCGCCGTACGCGAACACTCCCCCGTCGGCGGCGGCAATCCATCCGCCGAGCGCGGTCGGGGTCCGCGCCACGGCCACTGCGTGCGCCGTGTAGGAACGATCGAACCCTGCCCCGCCGCCGAGGGTCCGGACGCGTCCGGCGCCGTCCACGGCGAACGTCGGTATCCACGGAGAAATTCCCGGGGAGCTCGCCGGACGCGGCGGCGCACTCGGAGGCGCAGGCACCCTGATCGAGACGAAGCGCGGTCCGAACATGCGACCGTCGCGCTGCGATTCGGCGGGATCGAAACTGTTCACGTTGTAGGAGCCGAGCAAACCGCCATCGGCGAGACGCGTATTCGCGAGCACGACCGGGTTGTACGTGTAGGCCTGGTGGTAGCTGTAACCGGACACGCGCGCCGGCGGCGGAGAAGGAACCGAGTAGACGGTGCCGAGATCGCGCCAAGGACCTTCGGGATTCGGTGCCCACCACGCTTCGACGGGCGGGCCGATGATGCTGACGGTCTTGGTGATCAACAGGAAGCCGTTGCCGTAGCGCTGCACATCGGTGTTGCTGACCGCGGCGCGCAGCACCGGCGTCGCCGCGTTGCGATCACTCACCCAGCTCGACCCCGAGCGAAAACGCCACGCGCTCGGCACCATGATCTGGCTCTCGGGAACCCGCGCCACATACATGTCGCCTGCGAAACAGAACCCGCAGGTGCGCGCCTGCGAGGCATACGTGTAGACGTAACCGCCGTCGTATACCGCGCCCTCGCCGAACACGCGTTTTTCCATCCACGGAATCGGCGTGAGCCGTGAAAGTTTCAGCGATGGAAGATCGAACGCGGCGACCGCGGCGCCGACCGACGTGCCGAACGTGGTGTTCATGACCAGCCGCTGCATGAAGACGTAGAGGCGCGCACCGACGACGACTGATGCACCCGGCCAATAGAACGAGCCGTCCTGCTGCGGCGGGAGGACCCAACTCCTCGTACCCGGACCGGCGCTTCCCAACAGGGTGACGCAATTTCCCGACTGCACCCAGGCCGAGTTGTTCCCGAACCCTTTGAGTGGTCCGGCACTGCCGTCGCCGTTGAGGTCGTAATACCCGGTGTCACCGAGCGCGAAGAAACGGCGGCCGTCCGGCAACTTCACGACCGAGGTGATGTCGCCTACACCGAAGTTCACGTCGCGCCGGTCGGTGACCGACTGATAGTCGGCGACCGAAATGGGCGCGCGAGGGAAGCAGTGCCGCGCGTCGGCCCGAGCGGGGGCCGTACCCGCCGTGATCGCCGCGACCGACATCGTCAACGATGCAAGAACGACGCGCCCCGTCTTGCTCACGATCTCCCAAATGTTCGCCGCCGACTTCGTTCGAACGCGACCGCCGAGTGACAAGTCGCGCGAACTTGTGCGGAACCGTAGAGGATCGCGACCGCGCGTTGGGATCGGGTCGACATGCGGTCTCTCCGCAGCTACGGACGATCGCCGTCCCGCCATGCGGGTGTAGAACCGTGACGTGATCATCGTCACCGGCAGCGCCAAGACCAGCCCTGAGACGCGGGAGGAGGCGCTGCGACTCAGCCTGGAGCACGTGCACCGCTCCCGGCTCGAGCCGGGCTGCCTCCTGCACTCGGTCCATTACGACGTCGAGAACCCGAACCGCCTCGTGTTCCTCGAGCAGTGGGCCGACCGCGACGCACTCACGACGCACTTCCGCGTGCCGGCCTCCGGTGCATTCGCCCAGGCCGTCGGCGATCTCGCGGTCGAGCCGCCGGTGCTCGAGATCTACGACGCGCAGCCGCTCACTCGCTGAGCACGCGTCCTCTTCAGTCGAGCTCGGCGAGAACCTCGCCGATGATCTTGGTCGCCTCGTGCGCGGGGAGCGGGTCGCCGCCTTCGGCCTCTGCGATCTCGGCGGCAAAGCCTTCGACGGAGTGAACACCGCCGACGAGAACGTGACGCAGCGCTTGCGCGCTCGCTTCGGGATCGTCGAGCGCCTCGACTGCCGGCGCGATTGCATGATCGGGCGACGTCGCCACGGCGTGCACGAGGGCCATGGCTTCCTGCCGGCCATTCGCGGTCGACACCACCGGTGCCCGATCGGGGTTCTGCTGAAGGTCCCACTCGGCGAGGGCCTCGTCGTATCCACCTTCGCCCGGATGGAGTACCCGGGTGGTGGGCGCCGCGTCGGCACCGCCTGACGTGCTCTCCTCGTCGCCGTCGGTGTCGTGGTGTCGTTCCTGTTGCACCGGTACGACGAGGGTGCCATCTGTATTTCGAACGATGTCCATAGAGAGCTCCTACCCAGTTTGGGCGTTCGAAGTCATCGCCGCGCGACGGACAGCTGCGGAGGGTGGGCGAGGGTCTGGAACACCACGCAATACCGCTCCGTCGTGGCGATGAGCGCATCGAGATCCTCGGCACTCGCATCCGATTCGAGCTCGAAGCTGAGCCGGATCGACCGGAAACCAACCGGCGCGGAGCGGTCGACACCGAGGGTGCCCCGGAAGTCGAGATCGCCCTCGGCGTGCACGGTGCCGGTCACGGCGATGCCGCGGTTCGTGGCTACCGACCGCAGCGTCACCCCCGCGCACGCGACCAAAGCCTGAAGGAGCATGTCGCCGGAGCACGCGAGAGTGCCGGTGCCGCCCGTCGCCGGATGGAGACCGGCCTCGACGAGAGCACGACCCGTCTGCACCGAACAACTGACATCACTGTCTGCGAGGGAGCCTTCGGCGCGCAGTGTGACGACTGCCGTCGTGGGCTCGGCGCGGTAACGCTCCTTGAGCGGACCCTGGCGTTCCCGAAGCTCGTCACGGTCCATCCTCTACCTCCACAACGGCAACACGGTCGCTGATCAGACTGACACATCGGCAGTTGTGACGGCTCAGCTCGACACCGCACCGCCGCGCGGACCCCCTCGAGTACCAAGGGGCACGCGTCGTCGGGCACGATGGTGGATGTGCCCGAAGGAGACACGATCTTCCGCGCCGCGGCGCAACTGCGCGCGGCGCTGGTCGGCAAGCGGCTCGTCGAGCTCGAAGTGCGTCGCGATCCTCGCGGTCGACGCGGGCCGGAACCGGGCACCGCGATCACCGCGGTCGACTCGGCCGGCAAGCACCTCCTCGTGCACTTCGCCGACGGTCACGTGCTGCATACGCATATGCAGATGACCGGTGCGTGGCATGTCTACCGACCGGCCGAGCGTTGGCGCCGGCCCGGCCACAGCGCGCGGGTCGTCGTGCGGGTCGACGACGGCACGACTGCTGTCTGCTTCGCGGCACCGATCGTCGAGCTTCGGCGCGAACGTGACGGACGCGATCGTCCTACCCGCGCGTCCCGGATGCTCGAGCGCATCGGTCCGGACCTGTGCGAATCCGGAGTCGATCTCGAAGCGGTGGTGGCACGGCTCGCGTTGCTGGAACCGGGTACCGAGCTCGCCGCCGCACTCCTCGACCAACGGGTCGCGGCCGGGATCGGAAACGTCTTCAAGTCGGAGATCTGCTGGGCCGAGCGTATCTTTCCGTTCACGACCATCGCCGAGCTCGACGAGCCGACTCGGCGACGCATCTACGAAACCGCGCGGCATCAACTCACCAGCAACGTGACGACGGCGCGCCGCACGACCTACGGCACCGGGCTCGCGGTCTATCGGAGAACGGGGCGGCGCTGCCCGCGCTGCGGCACAACCATCGTCAGCCGGCGCGATCGGGCCGCGCGCTCGACCTACTGGTGCCCTCGCTGCCAATCCGACGGGAAGATGGCGGGCGTCCGGGAGGTTCACCACTCGGATGACTGATCCTTCGCCGGCCCGGCGCCCCCCGCTCTCGGTGCTCGATCTGGTTCCGGTTGGTGATGGAACGACGGCGGCCATGGCTCTCGCCGGCTCGGTCGAGTTGGCTCGCCTCGCCGAACGCCTCGGGTATCGGCGTTTGTGGGTTGCCGAGCATCACAACATGCCCGGGATCGCGAGCTCCTCTCCCCCAGTGCTCATCGCCCACCTCGCGGCGTCGACCACGACAATCCGAGTCGGCGCCGGCGGCGTGATGCTTCCCAATCACGCCGCGCTCGTCGTCGCGGAACAGTTCGGGATGCTCGAGGCGCTGCATCCGGGTCGCATCGATCTCGGGCTCGGACGTGCGCCCGGAACCGATCCGGTCACCGCCGCCGCATTGCGGCGGAGCCCGTCTCTCGCGGCCGACGATTTTCCCGAGCAGCTGCGCGACCTGTTCTTGTTCTTCGACGGCGCGCATCCGCAGATCACCGCCGTGCCCGGTCGCGGGTACCGCCCCGCGGTGTGGATGCTCGGCTCGAGCGACTTCAGCGCGCGCGTTGCCGGCGCGCTCGGCTTGCCGTTCTCGTTCGCGCATCATTTCGCGTCGCAGAACACGATCGCCGCGCTCGAGATCTACCGGCAAGCATTTCGTCCGTCGAGTGAGCTGGAGCAGCCGTACGCAATGATCGGCGTCCCCGTGATCTGCGCGGAGACCGCCGAACGCGCGCGCTGGCTCTCGGGATCCAGCGCGCTTTCCTTCGTCCGTCTTCGCCAGGGCCGACCGACGCAGGTCCCGACGCCCGAAGAAGCCGCCGAATACGTGTTCACGCCGATGGAACGCGAGATCGTCCGCGGTTGGACCGCGCCGCTGATCCGCGGTGAGCCCGACCACGTGCGGTCGGAGCTCGAAGCACTCGCGCAACAAACCGGCGCGGACGAGTTGATGATCACGACGATCGTTCACGGCACCATCGACCGGCTCCGGTCATACGAGCTGCTCGCACAGGCGTGGAATGTCAAGCCGGTCTACCCGGGAGTCCCCGAAGCCGCAGCTTGACTGCAGAGGGGTTGCTATGCGGATGCTCTTTCCCGACTGTGCCGACGCCGTCGACCCGGCGGAGGTGTACGCCGACCTCCCGGGCGCGGATGGTCGTCCGTCCGTTCGCCTCAACATGATCGTGAGCGTCGACGGCGGAACCTCGTGGAACGGCGTGTCCGGCGCGCTGGGCGGACCCGCGGACAAGGCGCTGTTCCAGGTCCTGCGCTCACTCACCGACGTCGTACTCGTTGCCTCGGGAACGATGAAGGCCGAGCACTACGGACCCGCGGTGCTCCCGCAAACCGCACAGGACGCGCGTCGAGAGCGCGGGCAGACGGCCGTACCCCCGATCGCGGTCGTGTCACGCAGCTGTCGATTCGACTGGGATGCCCCGTTCTTCACCGCGGCGACCGAGCGCCCGATCGTGATCACGGTTACCGATGCCGACACGGACGATCGGGCTCGAGCCGCGCAGGTCGCTGACGTCATCATTGCCGGTGAGCACGATGTCGACCTGACCCGGGCGATGCGCGAGCTCGGAGCGCGCGGCGCGCGCACGGTCCTCGCCGAAGGCGGTCCGACGCTGAACGGCGACCTCGCGCGAGCGCGCTTGCTCGACGAATTGTGCGTGACGCTCTCGCCGCTGCTGGCGAGCGGCGACGCGAAGCGGATCATCGCCGGCTCGACGCTCGACGAACTCGAACGGCTTCGCCTGCGATCAGTCTGCGCCGAGGACGACTACCTCTTCCTGCGCTACCGGCCCGCGCGGGACTGATCAGCTACCGACGGTGAGATCGACCCGATCGTTGTGGAAGCACAACAGCCCGGTCACGCCAATGGCTGCGGGGATCGGATTCTCGTAGCTCCAAACGATGCCGTCGTGGACCGCGCCGCCCCTAACCTCGGGCGGGACGCAGCGACTCTTCGAACGTTCCCGTCGCCGCGCCGTCGAAGTCGTGTTGACGCCAGGCTTCGTACGCAACGACGCTCACCGCGTTCGCGAGATTCAAGCTGCGATTCGACGGTCGCATCGGGACGTGTAGGCGACATTCGGACGAGAACTCGGCCAGCAGCGTTTCGCCGAGACCGGTCGCCTCGCAGCCGAAGACCACGACGTCGCCCGCGTCGTAGTCGACATCGTCGTAGCGTCGATGGGGAACGCGCGTCGTCGTAGCGAACCAGCGCCGCTCCACACCGAGCGCGGCCCGGCAGTCCTGCCACGTGTCCCATACCTGCGTGTCGGTGATCTCGTGGTAGTCGAGTCCGCCGCGGCGCAGGGCGGCGTCATCGAGAGAAAAGCCGAGCGGACGCACGAGGTTCAACCGGGCACCGACGTTCGCACACAGCCGGATGATGTTGCCCGTGTTCGTGGCGATCTGCGGCTGAACCAGTACGACGTCGAGCATCGGCGACATTGTGCCCCGGAAAGCGAGCGAGTGTTCCACGCGATCTTCACAGCCCTCGGGCATTGCCTCCACACGACGCTCGTAGCTTCACCGCTGCATGCAGAGTCCGCCGGTCGTCGAAGTTCCGTGGCCGGCGCCCGTGCCTACTCGTCCCCTCCCCGTCGACCCGGCGCCCTTCGTGCTGGTTGTTCTCGCGATCGGCGCGGGGAGCGCGCTCGATATCGGATTGCGCGGCGGCGTGCACAACGCGATCGTGGCGCTCGCGACGATCCACGCGCCGAGCCGCGACCGGTAGACGGGATGCGTCTCTCGCAGCCGCCGGTACACCGCCCACGGTTCGGCGCGCACTTCCGGACTGGCGACGATGGCGAGCAACTTCGCGTCGGGGAACGGGAGATGCGCCAGCACGAAGGCGAGCGGTCGCCGCACGACACGGGGCAATCGGAGGAGCGCATTGCCCGCCGCCGCGCGCGACTCGGGCGCGCGCTCGTCGGGGATTTCCGACGTCGCCATGTCGGAGCTAGGGCTACCACGTCAGTCGAGGTCGAGGGGCGGTGCGCCCGCCCTCAGCCGCGTGTCGGTGTAAGTCTCCTACTCGTGGAGTATAGTTTCGTGATGCCTCGCGGAAAGCCCTCGCCCAAGATGGCCATCACGGTCGATCCCGAAGTGCACGCCGGCATCGTTGCGGCTGCAGCCGCCGATGGAATGAGCGTCTCGGCGTGGATGACGGACGCCGCGCGCCGGGCCCTCGTCGTCCGTGACGGACTCGCAGGGGTCGCCGAGTGGGAAGCAAGGCACGGCGCGTTGAGTCCCGAGGAGCTCGACGCGGCACGCAGCCGACTCGCGAACCGAAGCCGACGCGCTCGGCGCACTGCGTGAACCCGGCGGTCTACGACGCCGGCGCGCTCGTCGCAGCTGATCGAAACGCACGATCGACGTGGGCAGAACATCGCGTGCGCCTCGAGGCCGGTGTCATCCCGTGCGTTCCTGCTCCGGTGATAGCGCAGGTGAGCAGATCAGGTCGTCAAGCGCAGCTACGTCGGTTCCTGCGAGGCTGCGACATCGTCGACTTCCGCGAAGTCGACGGGTACGCGGCTGGGCGACTGCTCGCACGCTCGAGAACGAGCGATGTCGTTGACGCAGCAGTTGTCGTTCTTGCCATCGACCGCACCGCTGAGATCGTGACCGCCGACCGCGCTGACATCACGCACCTTCTCGCCGCCGCACGAATCTCGCTGCCGATTGTCGACACATAGCGCCATCGAGATCACGACCCGGAGTAACGCGCGGGAGTCAGGCGCGCGACGGGAACACCATCTCGATCCGCGACCAGAAGCCGCTCGATCTCCGACGTTCCTTCGAAGATCGTGTAGCTCACCTTGCTACGTGCGACCAATGCGCACACGTCCGCTGAGCGGGCCCGACTCGGTCTCCTGGTCCGTGCAGTACGGCATGTAACCGTGAGTTGTACGGATGAAGTAGGGATACAAGCCCTCCCTAGCCTCAGACGACCGGCGCCTCTTGCATTCGCGATAGCATGACATCATGACCAAGCAAACGACTGTCCGCCTTCCCGAAGATCTCGCAGACCAAGCCGAGGCCGTCGCGCGAGTGCAAGCCAAGAGCCTGAATGCGTTGATCGTCGACTCCCTCGCGGCTGAGGTCGAGCGCGTGCGCGCCGACAAAGACTTCACCAAGCGGGCCAGGCAGTTGCTCGAGCGTGACAAGGAGCTGCTTGAGCGACTCACCAAGTGACGCGGTATGTCTCGCTCGCCGAATACTTCTGGCTCGCGGAGCAGGTCACCGGCGTCGAGGCGGCCGTGTTGGTCAAGGCTGCGCGCGTCGACCTCGCCGACTCGGCGTTGCACGCCCCACAGGCCGGCTTCGGAGATGAGGACTTCTACCCGGACATCTTCGACAAGGCAGCAGTTCTCACGTGCCGCCTCTCGTGGAACCATCCACTGCCCGACGGCAACAGCGCGCGGCGTGGGCAACGCTCGCGATGTTCATCGACCTCAACGACGGCTCATGGGAACCGAATCCGCCGGTGGTCGACGAGGCCGAGGCCGCGATGCTCTCGGTTGCCGCGCGCGAGGTAAACGAGGATTGGCTCGCGCGTTGGCTTCGAGATCGCGTGCGCTTCGATTGACCAAACATCGAGCCGTGACGGTCCCAGCGAAACGAAATATGCAGGCCTGAGATGCTTCTTGGGACGACCAACCGCTGATCTCCGAGGTGCCTTCGAAGATCGTGTAACTCACTTTGCTACGTCAGGGCAGTAGGGATGGAGGCGGCTACCGATGCCAGCGGCAGAACGGCTGCAATACTCATCGGCATGATCGTCGCGGAGATCCGCTCGGGGGTCGGCGACGAAGGAGGCTTGAGCTGACCACTCGACTCGTCACTCTGTGCTTCGACGCCAACGATCCATTGCGTCTGGCGCGCTTCTGGGCTGCCACGTTGGACTGGGACATCCATGAGGAGACCGACGGAGAGGTCAGCCTTTTCCCGACGGACGGAACGCGCTTCGCGTTCTCGTTCCTTCCCGTTCCGGAGCCGAAGACCGGAAAGAACCGGATCCATCTCGATCTCGTCAGCGAATCACCCGAGCACCAGTCCGAGATGGTCGATCGGCTCATCGCATTGGGTGCACGGCGCGTCGACATCGGGCAATCAAGCGACGTCGACCACGTCGTCCTGGCCGACCCCGAGGGCAACGAGTTCTGCGTGGTCCTACGAGGCGACTTCTTGGCGACCACCGATCTGATCGGTGCCATCGTGTTCGAGCCGGCGGACCCAATCGTCGGCCGGTTCTGGAGTGAGGCGACCGGCTGGCCGATCGTGTACGACCAAGACGGCGACACCGCCATCCGAGAGCCGGACGGACGAGGTCCCTTCGTGACGTTCGGCCCACCCACCGGCGCGGCCAAGACGGGTAAGAACCGCCTTCATCTCGACATCGCACCGCCGACCGACGGCGACCAAGATGCGGAAGTCGAGCGTCTCATCGCACTTGGAGCCCGGCGCATCGACATCGGGCAAGGCGATGTCTCGTGGGTTGTGCTGGCCGACCCCGAGGGCAACGAGTACTGCGTGCTGACACCTCGCTGAGATGGCCACGCGACTCGCGCGCATTGTTGTCGACGCGATCGATCACGATCGACTCGCGGTCCGGACCCGACCAGACGGACCGAGATCAAGGAATGTGCAGGCCGGAGATGCTTCTCGCGACGACGAGTCGCGGGATCTCACTCGTGCCGCCAATGGCTCGCCAACCACGGCTACCAACCGCAGCGCGTGACACGAACTCAACCATCAGGGCATCATGCACGGCCGCCAAGGAGTGCGTTCGTGTTCGGCGGATGCATCGATAGCGGGAGGGCCGATGCCGAGCGCCGATGAGATCCGAGGCGTTCAGCGAGCGACGTGGGCCGGGCTCTCTGCGGGCTGGGAGAAGTGGGACTCGGTCATCATGGATCAGCTGGGCCCGGTCAGCGCCGCGATCATCGAGCGTCTCGACATCGCTTCCGATCATCAGTATCTCGACATCGCCGCGGGCACGGGTGAGCCGGGTTTGAGCATCGCGAGACTGTCGCCGAACGGTCGCGTCGTGCTGACCGACCTCGTAGCGGAGATGCTGGACGTCGCCGCGCGACGAGCCCGGGCGCAAGGGGTCGCCAATATCGAGACGAAGGTGTGCAGCGCCGACGATCTGCCGTTCAACGACGCCACATTCGATGGCGTCTCGGTGCGTTTTGGGTACATGTTCTTCCCCGACACGGGCAAGGCGACGGCCGAGTTCGCGCGCGTGCTCAAGCCGGGCGGACGTCTCTGCTCGTCGGTATGGGTCAAGCCCGAGGAAAACCCGTGGACGACGATCGCCATGCACGCAATCGCGAGCGAGACGGTGGTGGTGGCACCACCCGACCCGGACGGGCCGAATATGTTTCGGTGCGCGGCCCCGGGATATGTCAGTGCCCTGTACGAGAGCGCGGGGCTGCGCGACGTTGCCGAGTGGGACGTCGACGTCGAACTCGTGACGCAATCGCCCGCGCAGTATTGGGAGATGATCAGCGAGCACGTCTCCCTCGCAGTTGCGGCGCTGCAGCAGGTCGACAGCCCGGCGCGGGAGCGGATTCGGGCAAACGCCATCGCGAAGGTGAGCGCGTTCGAGAAGGACGGCAAGGTCCGGGTTCCGGGCGTGGCGCGTTGCATCGTGGGAACGAAGGCGTCGAGGATCTCACCGCGCTGCTGACCTTGGCGGGGGAGCGCTGAGGTCGAGACAGTTACCGCTCCCGGACTGCGTAGGTCAGGTGCGTCACCCTTGGGGAGGGCTCCGCGCGGACCGGCTCCAGGGCCACGCGGCCCGCGTCCACGCCTTCGAACAGGCGGATTCCGGAGCCGAACAGCACGGGTGAGAGCGCGATCGAGAACTCGTCGATCAGGCCCGCGTTCACGTACTCCAGGATCGTCGCGCCGCCGCCCGCGATGCGGACGTCCCGGTCGCGGGCGGCCTCGCGGGCCTGGTCGA
>PLBO01000147.1:0-133 GCA_003134555.1 Actinomycetota bacterium | reverse complement strand
CGCCCTTCCTCGCCGCCCTCGCCAAGCTTCAGGTTCTCCCGGAGGAACCGCTGCGAGAATATCCACTGCTGCAGCTCCATCCACTGCTGCCCCATCAAGTCCTCGAGGGACTCGGGCGCGATGAACCCGTCCA
>PLBO01000116.1 GCA_003134555.1 Actinomycetota bacterium | reverse complement strand
TGGACTTCTCCAAGATCGAGGCGGGCAAGCTCGAGCTCGAGATCGTCGACTTCGAGCCTGCCCTCCTGCTTGAGGACGTCGCCGGCCTGCTCGGCGAGGCGGCCCAGCGAACGGGTCTCGAGTTGCTCGCCCACGCGTTGCCGGGGTTGCCGGGCGTCGTCCGCGGGGATCCCACCCGGCTGCGCCAAGTCCTGGTCAACCTGGTCACCAACGCCGTCAAGTTCACTGCCGAGGGCGAGGTTGTGCTGCGCGCCGTACCCGTTTCTGGCGACGGCTATCGCGCGGTCGTCCGGTTCGAGGTCAGCGACACCGGCATCGGCATCGCAGCTGAGGACCAGCAGCGCATGTTTGAGCCGTTCTCCCAGGCCGACGCGTCGACCACCCGCCGTTTCGGCGGCACCGGCCTCGGGCTCGCCATCGTCCGCCAGCTGGTCGAGCTGATGGGGGGCCACCTGGGGCTTGTTAGCGAGATCGACCGGGGCAGCACCTTCTGGTTTGAGTTGCCCTTCGACCTGGGCGCCGGGCTTGCACTCGACCCGGATCCGGTACTGCCTGAGCTGGGGAACTTGCGCGCCATCGTGGTGGACGACAACGCGACCAACCGCCTCATCCTGCGCCAGCAGCTCTCGTCGTGGGGGATCCACCCGGACGAGGCGGACAACGCGTCCAGCGCACTAACCCGCATGAAGGAGGTCGCCGCGGAGGGCCTGCCCTACGACCTGGCCATCCTCGACCTCAACATGCCCGACATGGACGGGCTCGATCTCGCCCGTGCCCTCAAGTCCGACCCGGCGACCGCGACGGCCAAGCTCTTCCTGCTCAGCTCGTCCGGGCGGGTCTCCCGGGACGTCGTTCGCGACGCGGAGTTGGCCGGCACGCTGGCCAAACCGGTCCGCCAATCCGAGCTGTTTAACTGCCTGATCGAAGGACTCCACATGAACCGACCGGGCGCATCTGCCGCTCCCAAACCGACGGACAACCTGAGCGGCAGGGGCGTGGTACTCCTCGTCGAGGACAACGCGATGAACCGGCTGGTGGCCACGCGGATGCTGGCCAAGCTCGGCTACCGGGTAGACGTCGCCGTCGACGGCCGCGAGGCCATAACCGCGATCAACGTCGAAAACTACGACGCGGTCCTCATGGATTGCCAGATGCCGGAGATGGACGGCTACGAGGCCACCCGACACCTCCGCGACGCCGAAGCCGGCACGGGCCGACACCTTCCGATCATCGCCATGACGGCCGCAGCCATGCAGGGAGACCGCGATAAGTGCATCGAGGCGGGCATGGACGACTACATCACGAAGCCGGTCACCGTCGGTGCCATCAACGTCGTCCTTGATCGTTGGATCGCGCCACCTCCGAGCCCGGTCACGCCCGCCGGCGGTGACGCGGCGGCGGCGTCGACGTCGGCCCTCGATCCGGAACGCTTCGGTGTCCTCCGGGAGCTTGACGCCGGCGACGGCGAGCTCCTCGAGATGATCGCTCAGGAATTCCTGCATGACGCCAACGAAGTCCTCGGCGCCCTGCGGGACGCAATCGCCGAAGGCGACCCCCAGAGGGTCGAACGCGCCGGCCACACCCTGAGGGGCGCCAGCGCGAACGTCGGCGCCACCCGGATGGCCGATCTGTCCAGGAAGCTGGAGGCCCTCGGAAAGGCGGCCGCGCTCGGCACCGCGCCAGAATTGCTCGAAGAGGCTGTAGCCGAACTGATCCAGGTCGAGGCCGCCCTCCGCGCCGAGTTGGCGAGCGCGTCCTGACATGCGGGTCCTGGTCGCCGACGACGAGACAACGACCCGGCTCGTCGTCAAAGCCGTCATCCAGAAACTCGGCCACGAATGTCTCGTCGCCGCCGACGGCAGCCTCGCCTGGACACTGCTCCAGGAGACCCACGTCGACGTCCTCATCACCGACTGGATGATGCCGGGCATCGACGGGCCCGAACTGTGTCGCCGCATCCGGGCCGAACCCGACGGCAGCTACACCTACATCATCATGGCCACCGTCCTGGCCGAACGCAACGACGTCCTCGCCGGGATGCAGGCCGGCGCCGACGACTATCTGACCAAGCCGCTCGATCCATTCGACGTCCAAACCCGCCTCGTGGCCGCCGAGCGCGTCTCGAACCTCCACCGCCAGCTGGCCGACGCCCGAGCCGAGCAAGACCGCCTCAACCGCGAGCTCGCCGACCAGGCCCGCACCGACCCACTCACCCAGCTCGGCAACCGGCTCCGCCTCCGCGAAGACCTCCAACGGGTGCACGCCCACGCCCTCCGACACATGCAGGCGTACAGCATCGCCATCTGCGACATCGATCATTTCAAGGTCTACAACGACACCTACGGCCACCCGAAGGGCGACGCCGCGCTCCAGCAGGTTGCGGCAGTCCTTTCCTCCGATGTGCGCGCTAGCGACGCCGCCTACCGCTTCGGTGGCGAAGAGTTTGTCATCGTCTATCCGGACGACGGCCTGGACGGCGCTATCGTCGCCACCGAGCGGTTACGAACGGCCATCGAAGCCCTCCACGTCACTCACCAAGGCAACCCACCAGCCGGCGTACTGACCATCAGCGCCGGCGTGGCCACCCATATCCCCAACACGGGAACCAGCCCCGAGGCCGTGCTCGAGAAGGCCGACCAGGCCCTCTACGCAGCCAAACAACACGGACGCAACCAGACGGCCGCCGCCGGTCGCGAGGTCAGCACCGTCGCCCCGTCCTGACCCGAGCAGACCCCTGCCTACACGGGCCGCTCGCCGATGATGCTGGCCCGCTCGGTGACCCGGCGCGCCGGCCAGTAGTCGCTGCACGCGTAGTGCTGCACGGCGCGGTTGTCCCAGAACGCGACCGAGTGCGGCTCCCACGACCATCGGCACTGGTACTCGATCGTGTCCGCCTCCCGGCTGAGCCGGTCGATGAGCGCGGTGCTCTCGTCGGGGTCGAGGCCGACGATGTGGTCGGTGAAGCCCCGGTTGACGTACATCAGTTTGCGGCCCGTCTCGCCGTGGGTCCGGATGACCGGATGCACCGCCGGCGGGTACTGAGCCCGGGTGCGCTCACGATCCTCGGGCTTCACCTGCCGGGCGAACGCGAGTAGGTAGTCGTGCACCGCCGACATGCCGTCGACACGAGCCTTCAGGTCCTCGTCGAGGCCCTCGTAGGCGGCGTTCATGTCGGCGAACAGCGTGTCGCCACCGGACGCGGGTACCTCGACAGCGTGCAGCACCGCGCCCATCGAGGGGATCTCGCGCCAGCTGACGTCGCTGTGCCAGCCGTTTTCGTAGCCACCCACATCGGCCGATTTGGCGAAGCGCACGAGCTCGGGCTGGTCGCGGTTGGCGGGGATGAACGGGTGCAGCTCCAGCTCGCCGAACCGCCGTGCAAACGCAACGTGCTGAGCCGGAGTCAGCGGCTGCTCGCGGAAGAACAGCACCTTGTAGTCAAGCAACGCCTGGCGCAGCTCGGCGACGACCGGCCCGCCGAGGTCGGAGGTGAGGTCCACCCCGCCGATCACCGCGCCGATCGTTGCGCTGAGTTGCTTGGCGTCGAAATGCTGCCAGGTCAGCCCATTGAGCCGCGCCCGCTCGGCGGCCAGATGGGTGATCGGGCCAACCTTCACGTCGTAGCGCTCCATGGTGACCCGCAGGGCGAGAGTGCCATTGGTGTCGGGCATGGTCATGCTCCTTTGCGGTTGGCGAGCCGGAGTTCGCGGGCGGTCTCCGGTGAGACGGGTGCGGTGAGAACAGCGGCGGCGGTGTCAACGAGATGCGACGCCAGCAGCGGCGACGGCTCGGCAGGTAACGACGATGCCAGGCGGGCCTCGTGGTCGGCGAGGGCGTCGACGACGAGGTCGAAACACAGCGCGATGCGCCGGGCGCGAAGATCGGGCGGGACGTGACGCAGGTGAGGCCGGAGGCGCTCCACGATCGTCGTCAGGCCGCGCGTGACGCGTATCCGCGAAGGCGCCAGCACATCGAAACCGGGATCCAGCGTCACCTGGCGCAGGAACCGCGCGTACCAGCTGATCCCATCCTCGTGGCCGAGTGCGTCCGCCAGCGGATAGATCACGGCTTCGAGGAGGGCACGCAGATCCTGGCCGCGGCCGGCGGCGTCCAGGGCGACGATCATGGCCCGCCGGCGCTCGTCGATGCGGGCCATGCGCTGCTCGAAGACGGCGTCGACGAGGCCGTCCCTCGAGCCGAAGTGGTACGAGACGGCGGAGTTGTTGCGCTGGCCGGCCGCCGCAGCGACCTCCCGAAGTGACACGGCGTTGATGCCCCGCTCGCCGAACAGCCGCTCTGCCGCGTCGACGATGGAGTCCGCCCCGGTCATACGTCTGCAATCTAAGACAACTGACTTAGCAGGTCAAGTGCCAGTCTGCGCGGAGAAGCCGTGTGCGGAGAAAGGGCGCGGCGTACTAGAACCTCGTTGTGGGAATCGAATTCGGGTGGGGGCTGGCTTGACCATCGCCGTCGTGGTCGGGAACCCGAAGCCGGCGTCGAGGACGCTCGATGCCGCTACGAAGGTGGCGGAACGGTTGACCGGCCGCCCGGCCGACGTGGTGATCGACGTGATCGAGCTGGGCCCGGGGTTGCTCGGCTGGGGGGACGAGGCGGTCGTGAGAGCGGTGGCGGATGTCCAGGGCGCCTCGGCGGTCGTGGTCGCGTCACCCACCTACAAGGCCAGCTACACGGGTGTGTTGAAGCTCTTCCTTGACCAGTTCGCGGCAGGCAGCCTGGCTGGTGTCCTCGCGTTCCCGCTGATGCTCGGCGGGGCGTGGGTGCACGCGCTGGCCCCCGAGGTGTTTCTCAAGCCAGTGCTCGTCGAGCTCGGTGCGTCGTGCCCGGTGAGCGGCTTGTTTTTGTTGGACACCGACTATGAGTCGCCTGACGGTCTCGACGAGTGGATCGATGCGGCCCGGAGGTTCCTCTGAGCCCCGGACTCTTCCTCGGCGTCGCGCTGGACGGCACCGGCTGGCACCCGGCATCGTGGCGCGAGGACGCCGCCCGCCCGACCGAGCTCCTCACGGCTGGGTACTGGACCGACCTGGCCCGTACCGCGGAAGCGGCCGAACTCGACTTCCTGACGCTCGAGGACTCACTGGGGTTGCAGTCGAGCCGCGCCGCGTTCCACGACAACCGCGTCGACCTCGTGCGCGGCCGGCTCGACGCCGTCATGATCGCCGCCCTCGTCGCCCCCTTGACGCAGCGGATCGGCCTGATTCCCAGCGTCACCGTGACGCATACAGAACCCTTTCACATCTCGAAAGCAATCGCCACGCTGGACTATGTGAGTCTCGGCCGGGCCGGCGTGCGCGTGCAGGTTTCGGCCCGGCCGCACGAGGCCGCCCACTTCGGCCGGCGGGCGGAACTCGAAGCCGACGACCTGTTTGGCGAGGCCGCCGACTATGTCGAGGTAGTGCGCGGGCTCTGGGACAGCTGGGAGGATGACGCCGAGATCCGCGACGTCGCGGCCGGTCGTTTCGTCGATCGCAGCAAGCTCCACTACATCGACTTCCGGGGCCGCTGGTTCAACGTCAAGGGTCCAGCGATCACGCCCCGCCCGCCTCAAGCTCAACCGCCGGTCATGGCGCTGGCCCACTCGAAGGTCCCCTACCGGTTCGCCGCGGCGCATGCTGATCTGGTGCTCGTCACGCCGACGGATGCCGGTGACGTGCGTCGAATCCTTGGCGAGCTGGAGACAGCCCGCGACATCCGCGTCCTGGCCGACGTGGTCGTCTTCCTCGCGGCCTCACGCCCGGAGGCAGAGGAGCGCAAGCAGCGACTTGACGACCTCTTCGGGCACACGTACCGGAGCGACGCGCTCGTCTTCACCGGCACGCCCACGGAGCTGTCCGACCTCATGGCCGGCTGGGCGGACGCCGGGATCGACGGGTTTCGGCTCCGCCCCGGCTCGCTTCCGAGTGACCTCGACGCGATTGGCAACGGCCTCGTCCCGCTGTTGCGGGCGCGTGGCCTCTTCCCTGAGGTGCCCCGGTCGGGCACCCTGCGCGCTCGCTTCGGATGGCCCCGGCCGGCCAACCGGTTCGCGGATTCGGGCGTGACGGCATGAGTACAAACGGGCGGCGTCGCCAGATCCACCTCGCCGCCCACTTCCCCGGCGTCAACAACATAACGGTGTGGAGTGACCCCGAGGCCGGCAGCCACATCGATTTCAGCTCGTTCGTGCACATGGCCCAGACCGCCGAGCGGGCCAAGTTCGACTTCTTCTTCCTGGCCGAAGGCCTTCGGCTGCGCGAGCAGGGCGGCCAGATCTACGACCTCGATGTGATGGGCCGGCCGGATACCTTCACCGTGCTGGCCGCCCTTGCCGCGGTCACCGACCGGCTCGGCCTCGCCGGCACGATCAACTCGACGTTCAACGAGCCGTATGAGGTCGCTCGCCAGTTCGCCACTCTCGACCACCTGTCCGGCGGGCGGGCGGCCTGGAACGTGGTGACGTCGTGGGACGCGTTCACGGGCGAGAACTTCCGGCGCGCCGGCTTCCTGCCGCTGGACCAGCGCTACCGCCGGGCTGAGCAGTTCCTGCTCACCACGTTCGAGTTGCTGGACTCGTGGCGGGGCGACGAGATCATCGCCGACAAGGAAGCGGGCGTCTTCCTCACCGACCCCGACGCGGGTGCGTTCGCACACCGCGACGAGTTGTTCGACATCGCCGGCCGGTTCAACACACCGCGTAGCCCCCAGGGCCGGCCCGTCGTCCTCCAGGCCGGCGACTCCGATGAGGGCCGTGAGTTCGCGGCGGCATCGTCCGACGCCATCTTCACCCGCCACAGCGGCTACTCGGGCGGCCGGAGCTTCTACGACGACGTGAAGGGCCGCCTGGCGCGCTACGGCCGCCAGCCTGACGACCTCGTGGTGCTGCCCGCCGCTACCTTCGTGCTCGGCGACACCGACGCCGAGGCCGAGGAGCTCTCCCGCCACGTCCGGGAACAGCAGGTCAGCGGCCCGACGGCCATCAAACTTCTGGAGCAGCTTTGGAACCGCGACCTCTCGGCCTACGACCCCGACGGTCCGCTGCCCGAGTTCGACCCTGTGGCCGGTGAAAACACCATCTCCCTCGGCCGGGCGTCGGTGCGGATGAACAAGGACCCGCTCGGGACCGCAGCCAAGTGGCGCGAGCTGGCGGAAGCCAAGCACTTGTCGATCCGGCAGCTGATGATCGAGGTGAGCGCCCGGCAGTCGTTCATCGGCTCCGCGCGCACGGTCGCTGACACGATGGAGCGCTTCGTCGACGAACGCGCGTGCGACGGGTTTATCCTCGTTCCCCACATCACCCCGGGCGGCCTCGACCGCTTCGCACGCGAAGTCGTGCCCCTGCTCCAGGAGCGGGGCGCCTTCCGCGCCGAGTACGAGGACACGACGCTGCGCGATCACCTCGGACTCGCACCGCTCCCATGACGACCCGCAAGCCGGTGCCGGTGCCGGTCCCGCTGTCGGTGCTCGACCTGGTCCCGATCGCGGCCGGGGAGACCGGTGCCGACGCCGTGCACCATTCCATCGACCTCGCCCGCCAGGCCGAGCGCCTCGGCTACCACCGCTACTGGTTCGCCGAGCACCACCTCAACCCGGGCGTCGCCGGCACGGACCCGGCGATCATGATCAGTCTGGTCGCTGGGGCCACTACGGCCATCCGGGTCGGGTCGGGCGGCGTCCAACTCGGCCACCGGACGCCCCTCTCGGTGGTCGAGGAGTTCGGCATCCTGGACGCCGTGTTCCCCGGCCGGCTCGACCTCGGCCTCGGCCGCACGCTCGGGACGCCCCGCCGCCGACCCGCCGAGGTGGCCTGCGAGGAGCCGGCGGAGCCGGCAGCCGAGCGACCGAAACGGCCGAAGCCGCCCGATCGGCCAAAGCCACCCGATCAAATCGTCGGGGGAGTGCTCGTGCCGTCCCCGCCGTCGCTCCGCTACCTCCGCCACTCGCCGCTCATCGGCGTCGCCCGGGAGCTGTTGCAGCAGCCCGACGCGATCACACCCGGGTACACCGAGCAGATCGGGGACATCCTCGCCCTGCTGCGGGGTGAGTACCGGTCGGCAGAGGGCATCGGCGCCCGCGTGCACCCGGGCCAGGGTGCGGCGGTGCAGATCTGGATATTGGGCAGCAGCGGGGGCGAGAGCGCCGAGGTCGCGGGCCATCACGCGTTGCGGTTCGCCGGCAACTACCACGTGAGCCCGGCCACGATCCTCGAGGCGGTCGAGGGCTACCGCGCCGCGTTCCGGCCGGGCGCCGAGCTGTCGAGGCCGCACGTGTGCGTCTCGGTGGATGTGGTGGTGGGCGAGGACGAGAAGCAGGCTCAAGAACTCGCCGCCGGCTACGGCCTCTGGGTGCTCGGGATCCGCTCCGGCGTCGGGGCCCATCCCTATCCCAGGCTCGAGGACGCGAGAGCGCACGCCTGGACCGAGGACGAGCACTCGCTCGTCTCCGACCGAGTCCGGACGCAGGTCGTGGGCTCCCCGGCCCAGGTGGTCGAGCAGCTCGACCGCATCGTGGAGGTCACCGGCGCCGACGAGCTGGCCGTCACGACCATGACCCACGATCACGTTAACCGGGTGCGCTCGTACGAGCTGCTGGCTAAACAATGGGATCGATGGCCGTAGCAGTCCTCGACAACCCGGTGTGGACCTCGATGGTCGTTGCCCATCCCGGCCTGGCTGATGTCGCGTCGGTCGACGGCGGCTCGGCCGGCTGCTATCTGCACGACGTGGCGCCGTTCGGTGCGGTGGAGGACCCGGACGACCCGGCGTGCTGGGCCGCGCTCGCGTCGATCCTCGATGGGCAGGCGACCTGCGTAATCATCGAGCCGTCGGCCCTGCCCGACGGCTGGAATGTCGTGAGGGAGATCCCGGGTGTCCAGATGGACGGTACCGGATTGGCGGTTTGTGAGGATGACGAGGCGGTCGCGCTCACCACATCCAACGTGGCCGAGATGCTGGCGCTCGTCGACCGTGCCCGGCCGGGGCCGTTCCTGCCGCGCACGGTCGAGATGGGGAGCTATCTCGGCATCCGCGACCGGGACGGTTCGTTGATCGCGATGGCGGGCGAGCGGTTGCACCCGACGGGATGGACCGAGATCAGTGCCGTTTGCACCGACGCGGCCTACCGGGGGCAGGGTCTCGGCACCCGATTGGTCCGCGCCGTCGCCGCCGGCATCAGGGCACGAGGAGACCTGCCCTTTCTGCACGCGTCGGCCGAAAACGTGAATGCCATCCGCCTCTACGAGGCGCTGGGCTTCACTCTTCGCCGCCGGTGCTTCTTCACGATCGTCCAGGCGCGCCGAGAGGGGTAGTGCTTCTAGAGCGGTAGTGGGTTGCTGAGGACACCTGTGCCGGGTAGGCGGCCGGAGAGGGTGCGGATGAAGTCGAGGGCGTCGATCTCGACGCGCTGGCCGCCGACACCTTGGGTGAACTTCCCGCCGGCCGCGCCGTCGAGGATGAGCTCGAACGGCTCACCGTGGATGCCGGCCCACTCGGCGACGATGTCAGCGACAAGGCGGCCGTCGTGCTCGGCCGTGAGGTGCATGGGCCGGCCGATGGCGGCATGGATGTCGATGCGATGGGCCCACATGTCGCGGGTGAAGCCGACGTCGAGGAGATACTTGAGCGCTACCCAACCTATCGGTGGGCCAAACGGGATGGGTAGGTGGCGCATCGGCAACGGTGTGCCCCAACGTCCCTTGACCGCCTTCGGTCCGACCTCGGCGAGCTGCGTCACGAGTTCGCTCGTGGTGAGGTGGTCGCGTTCGCGGATCTGGAATTCGTTCATGCCGTCGACCCAATGGTGCGAGTCGATCTGCTTGTTGAGGGGTATGCCCCGTCGCATCTGGTGCATGAACTCCCGGACCGAGGCCTGCGCGTCGGCCGAGCCAAGGACGTGGAGCGTCATCTTGCGTACGTCCCAGCCGGTGCAGTCCGTCGGCGTTGCCCATTCCTCGGGTGTGAGCGAGGCGGCAAGGTCGGCGAACCGGGTGAACTCCTCCTCGGCGAGGACTCGTGCTTCGGGGCGCGCGATGCGATCAGACTTCATCCGTGTGTGCTCCCTGTGATGGCGTCGTCGACCAGGAGGTCGACGAGGCGGTTGAGATGCCGGGTCCAGCGGTTGCCGCCGGGGTCGTTGCTCATCTGGGCGTCCATGAGGCCCGCGGTCATGGCGACGAGGCAGTCGATGTCGCCCTGATCGGTGACGCCGGCTTCGCCAATCACTTTCACGGCGCCGGCCAGGGCGGCCTCGGCCAACGCATATGACTCTGGCGAGGGGGTGAAGCCGGGGATGTGCCGCTGGAACAGCAGCTCCGCCCGGGCCGGCTCCTCGAGCGCGAACCCCATGAACGCTCCGAGATACCGTTTGAGCGCGGCGCGGGGATCTCGGGGGAGCTTCACCGCGTCGAGGCGCTCGAGCAGTTGGCGGTTGCCGTCGGCGAACATCGCGTCGTAGATCGCGTGCTTGGAGTCGAAGTACCAGTACAGCGACGGCGGTCGCATCCCGATCTTGGCAGCGATGTCGCGCAGCGACAGCCCGCCCAGGCCCTGTTCCCTCGCCAGCTCCCAGGCCGCCTGCAGGATCTCGGCCCGGGTCGCCTCGCGCCGTTCGGCGCGTCGATCTCGAGTCGGTTGAACGGTCATGCTTCGAACTATCTAACATCGTTAGTCGTCCTGTCAAGTGCTTGACACCCCAACCGACGGGCAGTAGAAAAAGAACCGAATTGTCTCGTGCGTGGTCGCCCAGACCCTGCGTTCGCACGCCTCGTCCAAGTGCGCGGTGAACGCCGCGCCGATTTGGAGGCGTTGTGGTGCAGCCTGAGGAACGTGGCAACGACCAGATCGGTCGGATGGGTGGTGTCGTCCGCCGGATGGATCAGCTCGGCCGGGTGGTCGTGCCCGCGGAGGCGCGCCGGGCGCTCGGAATCCGGCACGGTGACCTGATCGAGACGCGATTGGAAAGCGGACGGGTCGTGATCGTCAAGTACGAGCCCGTGTGTGCGTTCTGCGGCGGCGACGAGAAGCTGATCGAGCTGAACGACAAATGCGTTTGCAACGACTGCGTGGGTGCGCTCGTCGAGAAGACCTCACGCGCGCTGATCGACGACGCGAGCGCTCGGGTGTACGAAGAGCTGATCCACGCGGGGGCTACGCCGATCCGCTGACGTCATCGCTCACGCGGGCGCGCACGAAGGTGCAGCCCCGACTCACGGTCTGACGAGACACGGCGCTTGTGCGCGCGCCTCCTCACCGCGCCTACCCTGCGCGGCATGCGGCGGGCTCCGTTCGACCTCGAATACAAATGGTTGGTCGCGATCGTTTTCGTGTGCGGCATGTTCATGGACATCATGGACACGACGATCGTCTTTGTCGCCACGCCGACACTCAAGACGCAGTTCGGCGCAACCAACGCCTCGATCGAGTGGGTCGTGCTCGGCTATCTCTTGTCGCTCGCGATTTGGATTCCGGCGTCGGGCTGGATCGGCGACCGCATCGGCACCAAGAAGGTGTTCCTGTTCGCGCTGGCAATGTTCACGATCGCATCCGCACTGTGCGGGCAGGCACACAGTCTGGGCGAGCTCGTGACGTTCCGAGTGTTGCAGGGCGTCGGTGGCGGCATGTTGACGCCGGTCGGCACGGCGATGTTGTTCCGGGCGTTTCCGCCCATCGAACGGGCCAAGGCGTCGACCGTGTTGATCATCCCGACCGTTCTCGCGCCCGCGCTCGGTCCGATCGTGGGCGGTTGGCTCATCACCGACGTGTCGTGGCGCTGGATCTTCTACGTCAACCTCCCGGTCGGTGTCGTGGGCTTCGTCCTCGGCGCGCTCTACCTGCGGGAGCACCGCGAGGAGACGGCCGGCCGGTTCGATCTTCCCGGCTTCCTGCTCTCCGGCGCCGGTCTCGCGCTCGTGCTGTATGCGCTCTCGGAAGGGCCGGAAAAAGGCTGGCGCTCCTCGTCGGTGCTGTTCTCGGGGATCGTCGGCGTGTTGTTGTTCGCGTTGCTCATCGTGGTCGAGACGCGCGTCGAATCACCGATGCTCACGTTGCGGCTGTATCGAGATCGCATGTTCCGCAACGCGAACATCGTGCTGACGCTGACATACGGGAGTTTCATCGGTGTGTTGTTCATTCTCCCGTTGTTCCTGCAGGAGCTTCGTGGACTGAGTGCGATCCAGTCGGGTCTCACGACGTTCCCCCAAGCGGTCGGAGTGATCGTCGCCAGCCAGCTCGTCGGCCGTCTTTACCACCGCGTCGGTCCGCGGCGTCTCATCTTCTGGGGCATGGTCGGCATGTCGGGCATCACAATGCTGTTGGCGGTCGTCGGGCTCCATACCGATCTCTGGTGGATCCGTCTGATCATGTTCGGTCGCGGCGTCTGCGTGGCGTTCGCGTTCGTGCCGCTACAGGCGGCGACCTACGCCAACATCACTCCCGAAGACACGGGTCGCGCGTCCGCGATCTACTCGACCCAACGCCAGGTTGCCGCCGCGCTCGGCGTCGCCGTGTTGACGACCGTGTTGTTGACGCGCCTCCCGGTCGGGCCCGACGTTAACGCAGCCGTCTCCGCGTATCACGAGGCGTTCTTTGTCGGCGCGTGTCTGGTCGTGCTCGCCGCGATTTCCTCGTTGTTGATTCGCGACGAGGATGCAGCCTCGACGATCGTTGCCCACAAAGACGCGTCGGACAGCTCGCCCGTCGCGCTCGCCGGCGACTGATCGACTGCCCGGCTTAGCGGTCGTTCAACCAGCGATGCACGGGGTCTTCGTACATCGCGAGTTGCCGGGGCTCTCCGACCAACGCCCACAAGTAGTAGAGGCGATAGCCCGGGGCCGCGCAGACGGGGTGGTAGCCGCGCGGGATGCCGACGATGCTTCCGTGCTTGAGGAACACAGCCTCGGCGTAGCCGTCGGCCTCGTACAGACCTTGGAAGCCGAACCCGTCGGGTCGGTCGAAGCGGTAGTAGTAGACCTCTTCGAGTGCGGGCTCGCCGTCGGCGCCGTCATGTTTGTGCGGCGGGAACGACGACCATTGGCCCGGCTCGTTGAATGTCTCGCCGACGAGAAGCTGGCGGGCGGGAACCGCGTCGGCGATCACGTCGTGCACGTCGCGTTGCCAACCGGGCTTGCCGCGCGCCTGCACGACGACGTCCTCGGGTCGCACGATCGTCGCGTCGTCGGTCGACACCAGCTCGCAGCCGACCGTCGCAACGAGGGCCAGCTCCGCATCGCGGGTCACGTCCACACAGATCGACGAGCCGGGAGGGATGTACGCCGCGGACGCCCGGTTCTCGAACACCGAGGTCCGGCTCGCGACCTCGCCGTCGAACTCGACGAGACCTTCGAGGAGCACGAGCGCGGCCTCTTGTCCGGGCGAGGGACGGACCAAGCGAGACTCGCCGGCGCCAAGCGACACGATCTCGAGTTGTACGTGGGCGCCGCGATACGCGGCGTCGGTTATCGTCGGACTCCGACCGCGTGCGGGTTGCCCGGTGGCGGAAGCGGATGACGGAAGAGCTGCGCGGCGTTCTCGTGACTGATCTTGGCGATCTCGTCGTCGGTCAGCCCGCCGAAGACGTCGGCGAACACTTGCTGCGTGTCCGGCCACGTCCCGTCGCCGTGCGGATAATCCGACTCGAAGGTGATGTGATCGACACCGACCGTTTCTCTCGTGCTGAGGGTCGACGGGTCGTCGATCGTCGAGAACCAGAAGTTGCGGTGCAGCACCTCGGCCGGGCGCAGCTTGCCGGGGAAGTAATCGCCGTACCCCGAGCGCTCGACGATGTTCTCGAGCCGGTCGTGCAACATCGCGACCCAACCGATGCCGCCCTCGCTCATGATGATCTTGAGGTCGGCGTATTCGGCGGGGTAGCGCGACCACAGCCATTCCGCGCACGCACTCAGCGACAGCTGACCGAACAAGGTCGCGCCGAGCGGAACCATCGGTGCACCGGGTGGCATGTCGGCCACGCCGGTCGACCCGACGTGCAGGCACACCACCGTTCCCGTGTCGGCGCACGCGGCGATGATCGGGTCCCACCACTTCGAGAAGATCGGCTCCATGCCGATGCGATGCGGCATCTCCGGCAGGGTGACGGCGGTGAAACCACGGGCCGCGTTCCGCCGGACCTCTCGGGCGGCCTCCTCGGGATCGGCGAGGTACGTGATGCCCATGGGGACGATCCGGTCGGGGTACTTCATGAACCATTCGTCGTGGAACCAGTCGTTCCACGCCCGAGTCACGGCGAGACCGAGCTCGGGATCACTGCAGCGCGAGAAGACCGAGCCGCAGAAGCCAGTGATCTGCGACGGGAAGTTGACCGATGCCCAGATGCCGTTGATGTCCATGTCGCGGATGCGCGCGTCGACGTCGTAGCAGCCGGGTCGCATCTCTTCGAAGCGGGTCGGTTCGACCTTCCAGTCCTCGCGCTTGCGCCCGACGACCGCGTTCAGGCCCACCTGGAAGAAGACCTTGCCGTCGAAGTGCCACACCTCGTGGCCCTCCTCGGTCTCGACGACCTTGGGTGCGAGCTCCTGCAGCTTGGCCGGGAGCCGGCCGTCGAACATGCCGGGCGGCTCGACCAGATGATCGTCGGTGGAGAACAGCGTGTAGCGGATCGGCCGCGGTTCGGGATCGTCCTCGAGACCGTGCGTCTCGCTCTTGCGCCAGTTGAGCCGGATGGCGGGGCTGACAGCCATGCCGGCAAGGGTACGCGAAAGAGCCCGTCGGGACCTCTGAGAGATCCCGACGGGCTCCTCGCGGATTGCGCTGTTATTCCTTGACCCACTCGGCATCGATCGTGAGCTTGATCTTGTCGCCCACGAGCACGCCGCCGGCCTCGAGCGCGACGTTCCACTCGAGACCCCAGTCCTTGCGGTTGATCTCGGTCTCGGCGGTGAAGCCGACCCGACTATCACCGAAAGGTGAGTCCTGCGCACCGAGGTACTCGCCCTGCAACGTGACGGGGCGGGTCGTGTCGCGCACGGTGAGCTCGCCCTCGAGCGTGAACTCGCCGTCGCCGCGGTCGTGGACCCGGGTCGAGCGGAAGTTCACGGTGGGGTAGTTCTCGGCGTCGAAGAAGTCGGCCGAGCGAAGGTGCTCGTCACGCTTCGGGTCGCCGCTGTCTACCGCGGAGACGTCGATCGTCGCGTCGACCGACGACTGCGTCGGGTCTTCGGAGATGTCGAGGTGCCCGGCCGTGACGGGGAAGCGGCCGCGGACCTTGGTGATCATGAGATGCCGGGCGCTGAAGGAAACGTGCGAGTGGCTCTGGTCGAGCGCGTACGATCCGGCGGCCGGGGCATTGCGAAGGGTTGTGGCAGTGGTGCTCATGGGGGACTCCTCAGTGGTTGTTGTCAGCGCAATCGTTGCTTACGCAATGATATACTAAATGCTTGCAGACGCAAGAACATTCCCGGGCGGACAGATAGGATTTCTGACATGAGCGAGCCGGCGGTGCAGTGGCTCACGGAGCCGGAGATGCTGGCCTGGCGGACCCTCGTTCGCTCCACGACCGGCCTGCTCTCGATGCTCGACAACGACCTGCGGGCCGAGCACGGCCTGACCTTTGGCGACTACGAGGTGCTCGTACACCTTTCGGAGGAGCCCGGACGCGCGATCCGCATGAGCGAGCTCGCCGGCCGGCTGCACCTCTCGCCGAGTGGCATCACCCGGCGGATCGACGGGCTCGCGAAGAGCGGTCTGGTCGAGCGCCAGGCGTGCCCGAGCGACCGCCGGGGCTTGAACGCGGTGCTGACGCCGCTCGGGATGAAAACCCTCACCACGGTCGCGCCCACGCACCTGCGCGGTGTGCGCGAGTACTTCATCGATCGGCTCAGCGATCGCCAGCTCGCCCAGCTGTCGTCCGCGATGTCGGCGATCAACATCGACGAGATCCGCGCCGCCGGCGGCTGTGACGGCAGCGGCGACGCCGACAAGGGTTAGGCATTACACCTTCGGTGGAGGGCTGGGCCGACTCGATCGACCGCATTGCAGCCGAGACGCAGTTCTCCGGCGTGGTGAGGGTCGACGCCGGTGACGACGCGGCCTTTGAACGCGCGTACGGCCTCGCCGAGCGGGCTTGGGGTATCCCGAATACCGTCGACACCCGGTTCGCGATCGCCAGTGGCGTGAAGGGGTTGACGGCGTTGACCGTCGTGAGCTTGATCGAAGCCGGACGGCTCGACTTGACCACGACGGCTCGCTCGGTTCTCGGACGCGACCTCCCGCTGATCGCCGACGACGTGACCGTCGAGCAGTTGCTCGCGCATCGGTCCGGGATCGGCGACTATCTCGACGAAGACGCCGAGTATGAGATCGAGGACTACGTGATGCCGGTCCCGGTGCACGAGCTGAGGACCACTGAGGAGTACGTCCGCGCGCTCGACGGGTACCCGCAAAAGTTCGCACCCGGCGAACAGTTCTCCTACTGCAACGGCGGCTATGTCGTGCTCGCGCTGATAGCCGAGCGGGTCACGGGTACGCCCTTTCACGAGCTCGTCGAGCAGCACGTGTGCGCACCCGCGGGCATGCCCGACACCGCGTTTCTGCAGTCCGACGAGCTTCCCGGTCGCGTGGCCGCCGGCTACCTCGCCACCGACGGTCTGACGACCAACGTGTTGCACCTCCCGGTACGAGGGACTGGTGACGGCGGCATCTACTCGACCGCGGCCGACGTGCACGCGCTCTGGCGCGCCCTGTTCGCCGGTCGGATCGTCTCGGAGCAGTGGGTGGCAGAGATGGTCCGACCTCGGAGCGACGTGCCGTCGGAGTCGAAGCGGTACGGCCTCGGCTTCTGGCTCCACGAGTCGAACGACACCGTGATGTTGGAGGGCTTCGATGCCGGCGTCTCGTTCAAGACGGTTCACGACCGGGTTCGGCGTATCACCCACACCGTGCTGGCGAACACGTCGCGCGGCGCCTGGCCGATCACGCGCCACCTCGACGAGCAACTAGGAACTTGACCTCGCCGCCGGATCCTGTTTGTAGAAATCGCGCATGACCTCGTAGAGCCTCGGCTCGTGCTCGACGAGGGCCACCGGCACGTCGAAGAACGCCTCGGTCGCGACCGCGAAGAACTCGGCGGGGTTCGTCGCGCCGTAAGGCTGGAGCGGAGGACGTTCGATGCCGGCCCGTAACGCGTCGTAGGCCTCGGTGCACACCTGGACCCACCGGGCAAAGTCGCCCCGATGTTCCAACGCCGGTGTGCCGTCGAGGACGTTGTCGACCATGTCGAGCTTGTGTGCGAACTCGTGGAACACCACGTTCTGCCCGCGCCCGGGATTTCGCGCCGCGTCGCGCGCTTGATCCCACGCGAGCAACACGGGACCGCGGCGACCATGCGCTTCGCCGAGCACGGGAACGACACCATCGGTCACGGTTCCCCGCACCGGACCGGCGTAGACGCCACGCGATTGCATCGACGTCGGATACACGACGATCGCGCTCACCTCTCGATATTCGTCGACACTGAGGCGAAGTACGAGCAGCGCGGCCTGCACCGCGATGGTCACGGTGATCTCGTCGACCAGAGCGAATCCCTGTGCTGCCTCCCAATGCTTGTGGCGAAGCAGCCAATCGCTCGTCGATCCGAGCAGCGCACGTTCGTCGTCGTCGAGCACACGCCACAGCGCGACGTTGGTTTCGACGATGTTCACCCAATCGTCGGGCAGTCCTCTCCGTCGGTGCAGCATCGGATGTAGTCGAGCACGATTGCACGCGCCCATACCATCGGCGACAGCCGGTCGATAGCCTCGGGGCATGACCGGCGTCGAGGTCTTCGTGGATCCGAGTTGCCCGTGGGCATGGATTACCTCTCGGTGGATCAAAGAGGTGGCGCCGCATCGTGATCTCGCCGTGACGTGGCGGTCGTACTGCATCGAGATCCGCGACGACTACGGCGTGGCGCCCACCATTTCGGAGAAGTACCGGGAGATCGCGATCTCGGCCCATGCCGTCTCGCACCGGATGCTGCGGATCTTCGAGGCGGCCCGGGCCCAAGCCGGCGAGGAGGCCGTCGACGCACTCCTCACCGAGTGGGGCCGCGTGTTCTTCGTTGACGGCGCCGCGCGCGACGACTCCCTTCTCTCGGCGTGTCTGGCCGCGTGTGGTCTCGATCGCGAGCTCATCGAGGCGGCCGACGACGAGAAGTGGGACGCGCCCATCGTCGAGGCCATGGCGGTCGCGTACGAGTTCGGCGGGCCGAAGACCCAGACGCCGACGATCGTCGTGCGCGCCGATCCACCGCACGGCTTCAAGGGGCCGGTGATGGCGCCGGCTCCGACCGGCGCGGCCGCGCTCCGGCTCTGGGACGCCATCGAGGTGATCTCCCAGGAGCCCGGATTCTTCGAAATCACTCGACCCCGTGCCAACCGGCCGCGACCGGTCGGGCTCGGCTGAGCCTGGTCGGGCGTCAGACAGCCATCGATGGTCGGTGATCCGAAGCTACCGATTGCCGAGCTCCGGTCGGTGTTCCGGATGGGCTCCATCGACATTTCGCGAGTGTCCGCGGAGCGCGTCTACGAGCCGGTCGCGTCCGCGAGTTCGGGAATCTGGCGCGTCCGTGTGGGTCGGCGCTCGGCGATTTTGAAGCTCGTCGCCCATTCCGACGACGGACATCCGAACTGGCGCTCAGGACAGGATCCGACGCACTGGTATTACTGGCGTCGCGAAGTCCTGGCGTACGAGACGGGGCTGCTCCAGTCTCTGCCCGGTGGCCTGCGCGCGCCAACGTGCCTCCTGGTTTCGCCGCGGGACGATGGGAGTGTGGCGTTGTGGTTGGAGGATCTCCAAGGACCGCCGGCGACGATCTGGCCGCTCGACCGATATGAGACGGCCGCCAGGCATCTCGGTCAAACCCAGGGTGCGTTCCTTACCGGCAGTGTCCTCCCCGACTACGAGTGGTTGAGCCGTAACTGGTTGCGGAGTTATCTGCGCCAACGCGACGGCGATGTGCATCTCGTCGACCAAGCGCAGCTATGGGAGCATCCACGTATCGCGTCGTGGTTTCCGAAGCCACCGATCGAACGCCTGCAGGCGATGCGACACGACCAAACCTTGTTACTTGGCGCCCTCGACGAACTCCCGCGGACGTTGTGTCACCTCGACCTTCACCCGGCGAACCTCTTCGCCGACAGCCAAGGCTCGACCATTGCGATCGACTGGGCCTTCGTTGGCGTCGGAGCAATTGGCGAAGACGCCGGCAATCTCGTACCGGACGCCGTACTCGACTTTCATGTCGATCCCGTGCGGATCGACGACCTGTACGAGACCGTGACGAACGGCTACGCCGCCGGCCTGCGCGACGCCGGTTGGCAAGGTCCTGACTCGGCGGCGCGGCTTGGCATGGCAGCAACGATCGCGGCGAAGTATGCGTGGATCGGCCCCGCGATCCTACGGGCCGTCGTCGACAACGAAGAGCAGCTCAATCGACGGCCGATCGACGAGAGCCTGAAGTGGTGGGCGCCGACAGTCAGGTTCCTCCTCGATCGTGCGGACGAGGCACGCGCGCTCGCGGCGGGCTCCGGCTAGCACCCTTGCGGCGCGCACGCCGGCTGACGCGGCACTAAAGACCCGCGCGCATCCGCCACCAGGCCTCGAGCGCGGCGCGCGCGAGCGTCTCGTGATGGTGATGCCATTCGTCGGCGGGCACGTCGTCGATCGCCCGCCACGCAAGCTCGCGCACCTCGTGGGGCTGCGGTGTGGGCCGACCTCCCGTGATCGACGCCAGGTAGACGATCGACACCGTTCCGTGCGGGTGCTCGCCCGCGCGCGCCTCGCGGAAGAACACGCCGACGAGGCGGTCGACGCGCGCCTGCACGCCGGCTTCCTCCGCCAGTTCCCGGACTGCGGTCTGTGCGGGCGACTCGTTCGGGTCGACCCAGCCGGCAATGAGTCCCCACTTGTCGTCGTCGACGCGCCGGCCGAGCAGGATGCGGTCCTGGTCGTCGAACACCGCGGCGTCGGCGCCGACCTTCGCGGTCACGTATCCGATCTCGGATTCGAATCGCGCCGCGATGACAGAGTTGTCGAGGCTCGTGTGCGCTGCGTACTGCCGCTTCGCAACATCCAACAACCGCGCGTAGCGCTCGCGATCGAAGGGGTTCTCGCTGAAGTGCAAACCCGTGCGCGCGATCGCCTGAACTTCGTCGAGCAACGCGAAGATGTCGAGCGGCTGATCGTCGCTCACGGTCCGCCTGTGCCGGCCAGCCAGTCGGCGACGACTCGGGCGAGCTCCGCACCCTTGTCCTCTTGCAGGAAATGACCGCCGCCTTCGATCGTCGTGTGCGGTTGACCGGCGCAGCCCGGCACTTCGCGCTGGAAGACGCGATCGCCGCCGCGGGTGATCGCATCCTGGTCGGAGAAGGCGGTGAGGAACGGCTTCGTCCACGCGCGCAGCGTGTCCCACGATTTTCGGTTGGCGCTCGACGCGGGATCGTCGGGGGAGGTCGGCACGAGCATCGGGAACTGGCGGGCGCCGGCTTTGTACGTGTCGTCGGGGAACGGAGCGTCGTACCCGGCGATCACCGCCTCGCCCGGCGTCGTGTGGCACCCGGCGCCGACGATGAACCCGACCGCGAAGTCGTCAACGGTCTGCGAGAAGCGCTGCCACCCGAGAAACGCTTCGCCGGGCGGCGTGTCGCCCGTCGGCAGGAACGTGTTCGCGGCCACGACGCGAGCAAAGCGATCAGGATGCTCACCGACCAGTCGCAGACCGATGAGGCCACCCCAATCCTGCGCGACGAGCGTGACGTCGTGCAGGTCGAGCGCATCGAACAATGCCGCGCGCATCCATTCGACATGGCGCGCGTAGGAGTAGTCGGTGCGCTCGGTCGGCTTGTCGGACCGGCCGAAGCCGACGAGGTCGGGCGCGATGCAGCGCAGTCCGGCGTTTGTGAGTACCGGGATCATCTTCCGGTAGAGGAAGCACCACGAGGGCTCGCCGTGCATGAGGAGGACGACGGGCGCGGTGCGCGGGCCCTCGTCGAGGTAGTGGATGCGCAGTTTCCCGCCTGCGCCGTCACTTTCGCCGTCGTCGACCTCTACGTAATGCGGCGCGAAAGGGAAGTCGGGAAGATCGCGAAACCGGTCGTCGGGCGTGCGCAACGCCTTCATGGTGCGTCTCCTCGGGTCGTCCACCTACGATGCGCAGGCGCATGAACGTACTGCTCATCACGACCGACCAGCAACGCGCCGACACGCTCGGCGTCGAGGGCAGCCCATTGCAGGCGACGCCGCGGCTCGACTCGTTCGCGGCGCGGGGAACGCGTTACTCCGGCGCGCGCACGCAGAACCCGCTTTGTCAGCCCGCGCGCGCGACGATCCTGACGGGTACGTATCCGTCGACGCACGGCGTCACGTGCAACGGCATCGATTTGCCGTCCGACGCCGAGGACCGTTCGATCGCCACACTCCTCGGGCGAGCGGGATACCGCACCGCGATCATCGGCAAGGCACACTTCGCTTCCGCATTCCCGTTCTTTCCGACGGGACGCATCGAGTCGGTCGACGGTTCGGCGCGCGTCGATCCCGAATGGAACGGCCCCTACTTCGGCTTCGAGCACGCGGAGCTCCTGTTGTTCGGCCACAATCTGCGAATCGCCGATCTGATGGGACGGTGGAACTGGATCTTCGGGCCGCCGCCCTTCGGTTTGCACTACGCGCGGCACGTGTTCCGTGACGGTTTCGAGCGCGGCGTCGAGCGATTGCGGCTCATGCAGCCCGAAGCCGCCGGCGCGGTGTGGGACCACACCCAGACTTGGCGCAACGCGCTCCCCGAGGAAGATCATCCGACCACCTGGGTCGCCGACCGCGCGGTCGAGTGGTTGAACGGCGTCGACGGTCCGTTCTTCGGTTGGGTGAGCTTCACCGATCCGCATCACCCCATGGACCCGCCCGCGCCGTGGTGCGACCGGTACTCGCCCGAAGACGCGCTGCAAGTTCTCCCGCAGATCCATCCCGACGAGTTCGAGGGCAAGCCGGCCCTGCACAAGATCCTGTCCGAGGGACTACGCGGCCGGGCGCTCGAGTGGGCCAACCCCGGTGGTGCCACGCTGACGCGGGCCGAGCTCGCGCGGATGACAGCGGGCTACTACGGCATGGTCGCGCAGCTCGATCACGCGATCGGTCGCGTGCTCGACGTCCTCGACGCGCGCGGCCTCACCGACGACACGCTCGTGATCGTCACGAGCGACCACGGTGAGTTCCTGGGCGAGCACCAACTGATCTTCAAGGGGCCGTTCGGATACGACTCTTTATTGCGCGTGCCGCTGCTCGTGCGGGGCCCGGGTGTAGAAGCCGGCCGCGTCGTGACCGACCCGGTCGGCACCATCGATCTCGCGCCGACGATCCTCCAGGCGGCGGGCCTCGAGGCGCCCGGCTGGATGGAAGGCCAATCGCTCGCGGTACAACCACGGGAGTACGTGCTCACCGAGAACGACTTCAACATCGTCACGTCGATCCCCATGCGCACGATCACGACCGCGCAGTACAAGCTGCACCGCTACCTGGAAGCTCCGTTCGGCGAGCTCTATGACCTGCGCGACGATCCGGGCGAGGTCGTCAATCGCTACGACGATCCGGCCTACGCGTCGACGCGCTCGGATCTGCTCGCGCTCCTCGACGACGTGATGAACCACGACGTGCGCAACGAACCGACGGTCGGCCTGGTCGCGTAGCTACGGTCGCCGGTATCCGGTCACGTAGGCGGGTACGGTCGCGACGGTGTCGGGCTCCGAGACGGCTGATCCGTACGCGGTCGACAGCGGCAGCTGACCGGCCCAGACCGGGAGCGCCAGATCCTCCGGGTCGTCGATCGGGCCACCCGTCCGCACCTTGGCCGACGCCTCGCTGATCGGCAGCCTCAGCACCGCCGTCTTGCGCAGCTCCGCGTCGGACGGAGGCCGGGCTTCGGCCATGCGGCCCGGAACCACGTGCTCGACCAGCGCGTGCAACGCGGCCCACTTCTCGTCGGGGTCGTCGACGATCGTCGCCCGCCCGAAGACCATCACCGAGCGGTAGTTCATCGAGTGGTGAAAGGCCGATCGGGCGAGCACGAGCGCGTCGACCAGGGTGATCGTCACGCAGGCCTCGATCCCACCGGAGATCTCGCGCAGCATGTGGTTGGCCACCGCGCCGTGGAGGTAGAGGACGTCGTCGATCCGGGCGTGAATCGTCGGGATGACCCACGGACGACCGTCGATCGCGAAACCCACGTGGCACGAGAGGGCTTCGTCGATCACCGCGTCGACGAGCTTGCGCTCGTAACTCGCGCGCTGCGACTGGCGGCGGACCGTGGTGCGGTCGGTCGGGGCGATCTGCATCGGGCCACCGTAGGGGTGCCCGGCGCTCCCGGCGAGCGCATTTTCCGACCTCTGTGCGAGAGTACCGAGATGGCGACCAATCGTGTGCGTATCGGAATCGTCGGCGCGGGCAATATCGCGACGTTGAACGTGCCGGGCTATCTCGAGCACGAGCAATGCGATGTCGTGGCGCTGTGCGACCCCCGACCGGAGGTGCTCGAGCGTCGGGTGTCCGAGTGGGGAGTGCCGCGTGGGTACACGAAGCTCGACGAGTTGCTCGCCGACGACGACGTCGACGCGGTCGAGATCCTCAGCCCCACGCCGCTGCACGCCGAGCACACGATCGCGGCCTTGCGCGCGGGCAAGCACGTCTCGTGCCAGAAGCCGATCGCGAACGACGTCGGCGACGCGCGGCAGATGATCGAGGCCGCGCACGAGGCCGGTCGAATGTTCCGGGTCACCGAGAACTGCTGTTACTACCCGCCGCTGCGTAAGGCGCGCGATCTCATCCGCGAAGGCGCGATCGGCACGCCGACGGTCGTGCGCATCAAGACGGTCGTCGGTCGCACGGAATCGCGATTCCAGGCCAATCTCGATCCCGCCGGGTATACGTGGCGCTTCAACGCCGAGAGCCCGGGCGGGCACCTCTTCGACGACGTCATGCACAAGTACGCAATGGCCCTGTGGCTCGTCGACAGCGATATTCGCAGCGTGCAGTCGGTCGTTCGCCAAGGGCCGCTCTTCTTCGAGACGCCGACCGTCGCCCTTTTCGAGTACGACCGCGACGACCTGCTCGGCATGATGGAGGTCTCGTACGCGCCCGACATGTTCATCAGCAGCGACTATTACGGCGCCGACGAGTTCTTCGAGGTGCAGGGCACGCGCGGGTTCATTTGGGTCACGCGACTGTCCGGCAACCTGCACGCGGGGCTCGCGCCGGTCGTGCTGTACGAGGAGGACGGGCGCCAGACCTCGTTTGCCGAGCTCGACGCGTCGTACGACGGCTCCTTTCGTCGCTCGGCGGCCGCATTCGTCGACGGGTTGCTCGCGGGGGAGGCGCCGGATCTCGACCCCGAGACCGCGACCCGGGCGTTGCAGCTCTGCTTCGCGGTGTACCAGGCCTCGAACGAACGGAGGCCGGTCGAGCTTTCGGCTATCGAGGGTCGCGTCAGCCCGAACGGGTGGCCCCCAACCGAGGAGAAGATGCGGGGCGACGTCGAGGAGCTGTTCCGTCGGGAGGCGGCGCGCGCCGAACGCCTGGGTCCGGGGCATCCGTAACTTCTCACGCACGTAGAATTCCGGGCATCGACACGTTGGGACACGCCCGTGGTCGCGCCCTGGTGTTCGCCCTCGTCGCGAACGCCGCCTTCCTCGCGGTCGAGGTGGCCGGGGGATTCGCGTTCGGATCGCTCGCGTTGCTCGCCGACGCCGCGCACATGGCAACCGACGTCGTTGTCCTCTCAGTTGCGTACGCGGCACTGCGGCTCACGCAACGCCCGCCGACCGATCGACACACGTTCGGCTTCGCTCGCACCGAAGTGCTCGTCGCGCAGGGAAACGGGCTGCTCCTCTTCGCGGGCGCGGTCGTCGTCATCATCGAGGCGGTCCGACGTTTCGGCTCCCAACCCGATCTCTCGGCATCCGGCGTGTTCGTCGTCGGCGCTATCGGCCTGATCGTCAACGCCGTGAGCGCCCGCGTGCTCTACCGGCACGCACATGGGAGCATGAACCTCCGCGGCGCGTTCTGGCATCTCTTCACCGACGCGTTGGGCTCGATCGGCGTGATGGTCGCGGGGGCGGGGGTGGCGCTCTTCGGTGCCGGATGGCTCGACCCTGCGGCGTCGATCGTGATCGCGGTGCTCGTGATCGCCGCCGCTTGGCAATTGTTGCGAGACGCGGGCCGCGTCCTGCTCGAGGCCGTACCCGCAAACCTCGATGTGTCGGCAGTGCGCGAGGCGCTTTGCGCAGAGGCCGGTGTCGAGGCCGTTCACCATCTCCATCTCTGGACGACCGGGAGCGAGCAGGCGGCGTTGTCGGCGCATGTGGTGCTGGGCGGGCCGCTCAGCCTGCACGACGCGCAGGAGCGCGCGGGCGAGCTGAAGCGCATGCTCGCAAGCGGCTTCGGAATCGAGCACGCCACGCTCGAGGTCGAATGCCATGCGTGCGTCGACGACCCGCACGAGCACGCGCACTGAAAGAGAACGCGGCGGTCCGTGCTACACGGACGCGGTTACGCGTCGAGCGTCTCGAGCCGTTCGCGCAGCTGGATCAGCGTGCGCGCGAGCAACCGCGAGACGTGCATCTGGCTGATGCCGACTTCCTCGGCGATCTCGGTCTGCGTCTTGTCGTGGAAGAAACGCAGCTCGACGATGGTGCGTTCGCGTTCGGACAGGTCGCACAGCACCGCGTCGAGCAGCACGCGGTGCTCGGCGATGTCGAAGTTGCGATCCTCCGCACCGAGTCGTCGCTCGATCGCCGTCGGCTCGCTGTTCTCGCCCGGGCGGGTGTCGAGCGATGACGAGCGGTACGCGCCGCCGACTTCCATCGCTTCGAGCACCTCTTCCTCGGCCACCCCGAGCTCGGCGGCGACCTCGGGGACACGCGGCGCGCGGGCGAGTCGCTGAGACAGCTCGTTGATCACGTTGCCGAGCCGAAGATGCAGCTCCTGCGGACGCCGGGGAACGCGTATCGACCACGTCTTGTCGCGGAAGTGCCGCTTCAGCTCGCCCTCGACGGTCACAGTCGCATACGTGGAGAACTCGAGGTTCCGGTCGGGGTCGAAACGCTCGACCGCCTTGAGCATGCCGAGGTACGCGACCTGCAGGAGGTCGTCGAACGGCTCACCGCGGTTCGCGTAACGGCGCGCGAGATGCGAAGCGAGCGACTTGTGCGCCTCGATCAGCTCGTTGCGCAGCTTCCGCTCGCCGGTTCGGCGGTATTCGACGAACTTCGCACGCGACTCGGCGCGCTCTTCCGCGGAGAGCGGCATCTCAGATCAGCGGCCGGCGGGTGACGCAGGAGAAACAGACGTAGCCGTCGTCGTTTCGGAGCTCGTAGTCGTCGATGACGGCTTTCAGGATCTGTGCCGTCAGCGGTTCGACGACCGCTTCGACTCCCTCTGCGATCGGCACTTTGCCGACGATGCGCAACTCGGTGTCGGTGGTGAAGAACGTCATCTCGAGCTCACCGGCGTCGGCGACGTCGATGGCCATGCTCGCGAGCTCGTCGAGCGCGACGCGGAGGTTCTCGATCTCCTCGACGTCGAACCCGAGCCGGCTCGCGACGCCGGAACCAGTCAGCCGAACGATGCGGACATACTCGAGCGCGGCGGGGACGCTGAGGCGGACGACGTCTGCGCGCGGTTCTGCGGCTTTCATGACCTACGACTCGACGACGAAGTGATCGGTGAGCCCGGTGATGTCGAGCAACCGGCGGACGGACTCACTTGGCGCGCGGAGCGAAAGTTTGCCGCCGCGGTCGGCGAGCCGGCGCTGCGCGGTGAGGATCGCCCGCAAACCGGACGAGTCGAGGAACCTCGTGCCCGAGAGGTCGAAGACGAGGTCGGAGACGTTTTCGCCGAGCAGGCGCGACGCCTCCTCTTCGAGGCTCGGTGCCGAATAGGCGTCGAGCTCACCTGCGACCGTCACGACGGCCCGTTCTCCGACGTGGTCGGTCGCCAACGTCAGGTCGGGGCCTACCGCCTGGTCTTCCATCTTCCCCTCCTCCTACTGCGAGATTACGGCCAAGCTACCGCGTTGCTTGTGGAATCAAACCCGCGGAACGCGGGCGTCTCCCTGCATCGTGTCGCCATTTGCACCGATTTCCACAGGTCGTTCTCGGACCACTTCACGCGGGTCCTTGTCGCTACGAATGCCCAAAAAGCTGGGATGGCGGATGTTGCCCGACGCCGTCCACTCGGTGAAGCGCACCTCCACGACGAGCACGGGATCGACGAACCGAACGCCTTTGGGAACGCGGCCGGCGCCGAATGGGCTGTCGTCGCGCTCGTGCTCGGAGAACAATCGTTCGAGCTCCGCGATCGCCGCACCCGACAACCCGCTGCCGACTTTGCCTGCGTAGTGCAACACATCGCCGTCGTTGTAACCGACGAGCAATGATCCGATGCTGCCGGTACGGCCCTTCTCGCCCGGCTGCCAACCGCCGACGACGAACTCCTGGGCGAGCTGATTCTTGATCTTCAGCCACGCCTTCGAACGGCGCCCGGGTTCGTAGCGCGAATCGAGACGTTTCGCGACGACACCTTCGAGCTCGAAGCGGAGGCTCACGTCGGTGGTCGCGCGGCCGTCGCCCACCTCGTGCGGCGGTGTTTGCCATGACGCGCCGTTGAGCTCGAGATCGCGCAGCCGCTTCCTTCGCTCGGCGTACGGCAGTTCCATCGTCGAATGCCCGTCGAGCCACAGCAAGTCGAACAACACGTACGCGACGGGGATCTCACGTGCGAGCCGGCGAATCGTGGAATCGCTCTCGACGTGCATGCGCCGCTGCAGCAACTCGAAACTCGGACGGCTGGAATCGTCGAACGCGACGATCTCGCCGTCGAGCACGACGTCGCGCGCACCGAGCTCCTCACCGAGCCGGCGCAGCTCGGGGTAACGACGGGTCACGTCGTTGCCGTTACGGCTGACGAGCCGGATCCGCCCGCCGTCGACGTATCCGATGGCGCGAATGCCGTCCCACTTCAACTCCCACGCCCAGCCGTCGCCCGCAGGTGATTGCGCGGCGAGTGTCGCCAACATCGGTCGCAGGTCGTTGGGGGGCGCGTGGCGGTCGGGGTCTTCGGGCGGGTCCATGCGGTGGATCATCCATTGATTGCCGCGCGTTCGGAACAGCACGTACTTACCGTGGACGCGCTCGCCGTGCAGGGTGACCATCACCTCGTCGTCGTCGAACTTCTCGGTCTCGAACGTGCCCCTGTCCCAAACGCCCATCGATCCGCCGCCGTACTCGCCTTTTGGGATCTCTCCTTGGAACGTGAGGTATTCGAGCGGATGGTCTTCGGTGCGCACCGCGAGGTGATTGTGCTTCGGGTCGACGGGGATGCCCTTCGGCACCGCCCACGACGCGAGCACGCCGTCACGCTCGAGTCGCAGGTCCCAGTGGAGCGAACGCGCGTGATGTTCCTGTACGACGAAGCGCGAGGCTTTGCGCGACGGTGAGCGGCGCGCCGCGCGTGCGGGAGGTTCCGGCGTGGCGCCGAAGTCGCGCTTGGCTTCGTACTCCGCGAGCTCGCGCTTACGCGGCATGGGCTCACGGTACCCGCGTGTCGTGCGGGGCAGTCCGGGGGGAACGTCGAGGCCGGGCGGCGATCCTCGACGTTCCCATACCGGTGCTGCAGGGAGTCCGAGCGCACCGTGCGGGGGTGCGGTGCCCGCGGACTCGCCCGTTCACTTACCCGGGGCCCGAGGCGCCCAAACAAACTCCAAAAGTATTGCCCAAACCGCCCAAATCCCCCGGCCGGTCCGCTTCCGGGGCGGGTGGGCGCCGGAAATCCCTACTGGACTTGTCGGGAATCGAGACCTACGTTGACGGCGAGGGCAAACCTCCGATTCGAACCATTCGAAGCAGCACAAGGAGCGGGAACATGCCGGACCAAGCTTGGGGTCTCGAGACCCGTCTCGTTCACGCCGGCACCGAGCCGGATCCCGCCACCGGTGCGCGCGTCACCCCCATCTACCAGACGACGTCGTTCGTGTTCCGCGACACGCAACACGCCGCCGCACTTTTCGGTCTCGAAGAGCTCGGCATGATCTACACGCGGATCATGAACCCGACGCAGGACGCGTTCGAGCAGCGGATGACGTCGCTCGAGGGAGGTGTCGGCGCGCTCGCCGTCGCGAGCGGACAGGCCGCCCAGACGATCGCGCTCTTGAACCTCGCGGAGAACGGTGGCCACATCGTCTCGAGCGCATCTCTCTACGGCGGTACCTACAACCAGCTCCACTACACGTTCCCGAAGCTCGGCATCGAGGTCTCGTTCATCGACGACCCCGACGACCTCGCGGCCTGGAAGAAGGCCATCCGGCCGAATACCAAAGCGTTCTACGGCGAGAGCATCGGAAACCCGAAGGGCGACATCTTCGATTTCGAGGGCATCTCGAAGATCGCGCACGACAACAAGATCCCGCTCGTGATCGACAGCACGTTGGCGAGTCCGGCCCTGCTGCAGCCACTGCGCCACGGCGCCGATGTGGTGGTGCACAGCGCGACGAAGTTCATCGGCGGCCACGGCACCTCGATCGGCGGCGTCATCGTCGACGGCGGAGCGTTCGACTACCCCGGGAGCGGCCGGTTCCCGGGCTTCACGGAGCCCGATCCGAGCTACCACGGTCTGGTGTTCGCCGAGCTCCCGCCCGAGCTTCGCCCCGCGATGTTCGTGCTGAAGTGCCGCTTGCAGTACTTGCGCGATATCGGCGCATCCATTGCGCCGTTCAATTCGTTCCTGTTCCTGCAAGGCCTGCAAACGTTGAGCCTCCGCATGGAGCGGCATTCGCAGAACGCGCTCGCGGTCGCGCAGTGGCTCGAAGGCCGCGACGAGGTCGAGTGGGTCGCGTATCCGGGACTGAAGTCGAGCAAGTGGAAGGCGCGCGCCGACAAATACCTGCCGAACGGCAAGGGCGCGATCGTCGCGTTCGAGCTGAAGGGCGGCATCGACGCAGGTCGCAACTTCATCGACAGCCTGGAGTTGTTCAGCCATCTCGCGAACGTCGGTGACGTGCGCAGCCTGGCGATTCACCCCGCGAGCACGACCCACAGTCAGCTCGAGCCGAATGAGCAGTTGACGACCGGCGTGACGCCCGGTCTCGTGCGGCTCTCGGTCGGCATCGAGACCCTCGACGACATCCTCGCCGACCTCGACGCGGGATTGCGCGCCGCGAAGTCGTCCTGATCGGGCCGGACATCAACACGAGCGAGGTGCGGTGACGGGCGAACCGCCGGTCACGGGTGCTTGGCGCTCCGGCGATCCGCCGGGGCGCCGGCAGTTCGCGACGTTGTTCGCCGATCGTCCGCTCGCGTTGCGCGCCGGCGGCGCGTTGCCGTCGGTCACCGTCGCGTACGAGACGTGGGGGAGTCTCGACGCCGACGCGTCCAACGCGCTCCTCGTTCTGCACGCGCTGTCGGGCGACAGTCACGTTGCCGGTCCGGCCGAGCCCGGCCACGTGCAACTCGGTTGGTGGGACCCGTTGATCGGTCCGGGACGAGCGATCGACACCGATCGGTTCTTCGTCGTGTGTCCCAACGTTCTCGGCGGCTGCCAGGGAACCACCGGGCCGTCGTCGATCGATCCCGAGACCGGACAGCCGTACGGGTCTCGATTCCCGGTCACGACGATCCGCGACCAAGTGGCCGTGGAAGCGGCGCTCGCCGACCACCTCGGCATCGCGCGTTGGCACTCGGTCATCGGTGGCTCGATGGGCGGCCAGCGCGCGATCGAATGGACCGTGAAGTACCCCGATCGGGTACCGCGGGCGGTGATCATCGCGTGCGGCGCGGCGGCGACCGCGGAGCAGATCGCGTCGTGCTCGCTGCAGATCCGGGCAATCGAAGCCGACCCGCATTTCCACGGCGGTGATTACTACGACTCCGCCGAAGGACCGTGGCGGGGCCTGTCGATCGGGCGCGGGATCGGGCAGGTGTCGTATCGCTCCGAGCTCGAGCTCGCGCAACGCTTCAATCGCGGGCATCAGAACGACGAGCATCCGTTCGAAGGCGGTCTGTACACCGTCGAGTCGTATCTCGAGTACCACGGCGAGAAGCTCGCGCATCGCTTCGACGCCAACAGCTACATCGTGTTGTCGCGGGCGATGAACCATCACGACGTCGGCCGCGGCCGCGGAGGGGTGGCCGACGCCCTCGCCCGGGTGACCGCCGAGGTGACGATCGCGGGCATCTCCAGCGACGGTCTCTACCCGTTACGCCTCCAGCACGAGCTTGCCGACCTGATCCCGCGTAACAAGGGGGTCGAGGTGGTGCAGTCGATCGCGGGGCACGACGGTTTCCTGACCGAGCACGAAGCGATCGGCGACATCATCGCCGGCGCGTTGGTGTGATTCGGCGCGAGTTGGTGCGAGTGAGCTAGTTCCGCTCCCAGACCTTCGCCGCCCGGCCTCTGCCGGAGTGCTTCGGGTCGTCGATCGGCTCGGTCAGCGTGCCGGCCGCGGCGAGCCCGTCGAGCACCTTGCGAACGTTCGCCGGAGATCCGCCCGCTTCTCGCATGACTCCGGACACGGTCAGCCAGGTTCCGGCTGCCTTCTTCGTGATCGTGTCGACGATGTCTTTGGTGCTCACACGCGGCGCGCGATTCGGAGCGGCTTTGGCGCGTGACGCCGATCCCCCGAAGACGACGTCGAGAACACGCTTGGTAACACCGAGAGCCGCGAAATCCTCACGGTCGTAATCGTGGATCTTCGCCCAGACTTTTCCGTACTTGACGAAACCCTCTTCTGCGGGATCTCCGACGACAATGTTTGCGACCCGTTCCCGTTCTGCCTTGATTGCCGCGAGCTTCGCGAGGGGGTCGGTAATTCCTTTGGTCGCCGTCTCGAAATCGGGTTTCTGACGGGCCTGTCGTCCGCGCGGCTTTGGTTTCCCGATGGTTGCGAGATAGATCTTGACGGCCTGATCCGCCTCTTCCGAAGCTGACACCCGGACCTCACTCTTCGCAACTGCCTTTGGTGCCATACTCCCGACCTTCCTGCGACATCGTCATACCGACATTTATTGCAATACCGGGGTCGGCGCCTAGTTGTAGCACAAGGTCAAAATGTCTTTTGATTTAGGTAATATCGCTTGCAGATGAGCGATCTCGGCGACTTCACACGGATCAGTCGTGCCGACAGCGGCCTTTGCGTCGTCACAACCGTGCGCGACGACGCGACCGTTCAGGCCTCGGTGGTCAATGCCGGTGTCATCGACCATCCCGTCACGGGGAAACCCGTCGTAGGCGTCGTGGCCGCCGGACAGTCGCGCAAGCTGCGAAACCTTCGGCGCCGACTGCGCACGACTCTCGTCACCAAATCGGGATGGGAGTGGGTTGCGGTCGAGGGCCCGACCGAGTTGTTCGGCCCCGACGATCCGATCGTCGGCCTCGACGGCGACGCGCTTCGCCTCTTGCTCCGCGCCGTGTTCGTCGCGGCCGGCGGCACCCACGGCGACTGGGACGAATACGACCGCGTCATGGCGGCCGAGCGTCGAACCGCGATCCTCGTCACACCGGAGCGCGTCTACTCGAATTCGTGAGGGCGCCCCGAAGAGCGCCCTCACGAATTGCTCGGCGGTGTGTTACCAGCGCTGCGGCTCTGCGAGCACGCCCAGCGCGGTCTTGCCGACGATCTCGTGCACGAGCGCGGCGTTCGCGGGGTGGAAGCCACCGCAGCGCACGTCGCGGTAGAGCCGCTCGAGCTCGTTGGAGCGGAACATGCCGCTGCCGCCGGACACCTCCATCGCGAGATCGACGACGCGCTTGGCGGCTTCGACCGCGTGGTACTTCGTCGCAACGAGCTTGGCGGGCCAGAGACCGCCGTGGTCGACTCCGTTCGACCAGTCCTCGGCCGTCTTCTCGAGGTGCGGAAGCGCACCCTCCAGGGCGAGCGACATCTCGGCCACCGTGTACTGGAGCATCGGGTGGTGCGCCAGAGTCGCCCCGCCGAGTGCGATCGAGGTGCGCTTCTCGAGTGCCGCGACGGCAAGGTCCATGGCGCGCTGCGCGATCGCGAGGTAGACGCTCGAAAACGTCGGTTCGGCCCACGCGAAGATGCCCAGCACGAACTGGTCGGCGCCGGCGAAACCGGTCGGGACGACCCGAGCGATGTAGCGGTCCGGCACGAACGCGCCGTCGAGGACCGTGTCGTCACTGCGCGTCGCGCGCATGCCCAGCGTGTCCCACGTCTCGTTGATGACGTAGCCCTCCGTGGAGCGGGGCATGAAGGCATGCACGATCTTGGGGTTGGCCGGGTCGCTCGTGTCCATGGCGTGGAGCCCGAGCCGGGTCCAGACGGGACTCAACGACCCGAAGATCTTGTGGCCGGTGAAGCGGTAGCCGCCGTCGACCGGCTCGGCCTTGCTCGTCGACAACAGGAGTGTCAGGTCGTTGCCGCCCTCGCCGTGCCCCGCCGCGAACACTTCGCCCGCCGCGGCTTCTTCGAGGAGCCAGGTGAGCGACCGGTCGCCGCTCCGATAGAGATCGGCGGCAACGCCGGTCCAGTAGACGTGCATGTTGGTGGCGATGGCCGTCGCGGGCGCGTGGTACGCGAGCCGAGCGGTCTCGCGGCACACTTCGGCGAGCGACAGCCCGAGTCCTCCGAGCTCCACCGGGACGGCCATGAGGAGGTATCCGGACGCACGAAGCTCTTCGAAGTCCTCGTGGAAGAAGCGGTTGTCACGGTCGTACTCGGGCGCCCGGCGGGCGCACCGGTCGAGGATGTCCTGAGTCAGTACATGGGGGTTCGTGATGACGGTCATGGCCGGATCCTTTCGTTCACAGTCGAGGCGATGCTCACACCTTCGAAGGTAGAGGTCGGGGGCCGACCCGTCCTCCGTGCCGATACGGATATGGGTTACGGAGCTACCGACCACGGAGCTACGGAGTCGCCGGCTCCGAGAACTGGTCGGCGATGCGCACCAGCTCCACCCGGGAGCGCACGCCGAGTTTGGCGTAGGCGTTGGTGAGGTGTGTCTCGACGGTGCGGCGCCCGATGAAGAGGCGCTCACCGATCTCGCGCGTCGTCAGGCCCTCGACTGCGAGCCGCGCCACCTCGAGCTCGCGCGACGTCAATGCCCCCGGACCCGAGGTCGCGGTGCGCGCCCGCTTGCCCCGGGGCCCGAGACGGTCGAGCAGTTGCAGGCAGGCTTCGCGGCGCACGCCCGCGTCGCACGCCGCGAACACTGCCGTCGCCTCGGTCCAACGGTCGATCGGAGCCTGGTTGTCGGTGCCGACCAGCGCCCGTCCGGCGATGACGAGCACGCGCGCATGGTGCATGTTCCAGCCGCACCGGCGGAGCTCAGCGGCCGCCGCGTCGAGCGCATCAGTGTCGACGCCCCTTCCCGCGCACATTCCTGTCGCCGCGCGGGAAGCCGTGTCGAGCGCACCGAGCGGGGCGCCGTCGGCGTCGCCCAAACGATCGAGTGACTCGTCGACTGTCGCCGCGGCTTTCTCGTCGGAAGCCTCGAGGGCGACCTCGGCCAGGTCGAACGCCGCAATACGCGCGTACAAACCGCCGCCGGTGTCGACCAGGCGGTGGATTGCGCTGGTGAGGTACCCCGTCGCGGCGGCGAGATCGTGACGACCCCACTCGCGCATCCCGAAGGCCCAGGTGGCCTGGTCGCCGTGCACCCACCAGTCGCCGCGCCTCGTCGCGGCCAGGAGCTCGTACAGCAGGTTCATCTGCACCGTGTCGCCGACTTCGCCGGCGGCCATCGCGGCAACCGCAACTCCCATCATCCGGCGCTGGCTCGTCTCGGTCGCGCCCATGCCCACCGACTGCCGCATCGCCGCGACCGCGTCGTGCAAGTCGCCGGCGAGCCAGTGGATCGTGGCGGCGAAGTCGGGAAGCAGCGTGTCGAGGTACGCGGCGTTGGCGGCGACCGCATCCGCGAGCGCCGTACGGGCCTCGGGGATCCGTCCGAGCAGCGCGAGCGCGTAGCCCTGCTGCGCGAGCAAGTACGTGATGCGATACGGACGGCCTTCCCGGCGCGCCAACGCGAGCCCGCGCTGCATGAGCTCCAACGATTCCGACAACCGGCCGGAGAGTTGCAACGCCCAGTTGAGCGAGCAGATTGCCTGCAACATCACGGGCCCGTCGTCGAGCGCTTCGGCGTCGGCCAGCACTTGGCGAGCGATGCGTTCGTGCGCGCCGAGGTCACCGGCGATCGAGCGGAGGTAACCCATCTCGTTCGCGGCGAGCAACGCGCGTCGCGACTCGCCCGCCGATTCGAACAATGCTTGCGCCTCGGTGACGAGCGCGATCGCGGCGTCGGTGTCGGCGCGGCCCCAGGCGAGGAAACTCGCGAGATGAATCTTCACCGCGGCGCGTCGCACGCGGTCGTCGGATGCCTCGGCGAGCTGCTCGATCGCGCGCATGGCGCGGATGGCGATCTCGAGGCCCGCGTCGAGCCGGTGCTCGACGACCCACTCGGCTTGCCAGTCGAGTGCATCGAAAACGTCGAGCCAGCGCCGGTCGCCCTGCGGCAGCATCTCCAACAGGGCCGAGAGCAAGCCGATCGATTCGCGATGGTGCTCGAGCGCTTCCGCCTGGCGTAGCGCGCCGCGCAGCGCGTCGACCGCCTCGGGATCACCGCTGCTCGACGAGCGCACGAAGTGTTGCGCGGCCGCGCCGAGACGGCCCGACTGCACGAGCGAACGCGCCGCGTGGCGGTGCAGTGCGCGGCGTCGTGCGGCTCCGATCCCGGCGTAGATCGCCTCTTGGAACAGCGGGTGGACGATCTCGTAGAGCACCTCGCGTCCGAGGTCTTCCTCGTGAACGAATCGCAGGCGTACGAGCTCTCGCAACGCGTCGCCCAGCGAATCGAGATCACGATCGGAGATGTGCTCGAGGTCGCTCAACTCCACGCGATACCCGAGCACCGCGACGAGCTCGAGCGTCGCCCGTTCGACCGGTCCGAGCACCTTGAGCCGGGCCGTGACCCGTTCGGCGAGATCTTCGGGGAGTGACTGCAGCCGCGGATCGCTGAGGTCGGCGCCTTCGTCGAGCAGCGCGCGCAGGAGCCCGATGGCGTACAGCGGACTGCCCTGCGACCGTTCCATGAGCCAGTCGACGAGGCGCGGTCCGACCGCGGCGGCGTCGACGAAGCGTTGCGCAAGGCGCGCGACGTCGTCGCGCCGCAGCGCCTCAATTGGGAACCGTCGCAGCACGCCCTCTTGTTCGAGCGCGAGCAACACCTCGCTGCCCACCGGACTCTCGGCGAGCTCGACCGGTCGTGCCGCGAGCACGATCAGGATCCGTCGATCGGCGAGGTTGCGGGTCAGGTAGTTGAGCGCCTCCCACGACGACCCGTCGGCGAGGTGGACGTCGTCGAGGATGATCACGACGGGGGTCGCCGCCGAAAGACGGGCCAAGAGATTCGCGAGGGCGGCGAGTTGGCGCACCAGCGGCGGTGGCGCGATCGGCAGCGACGGGTTCGTCGCCGCCGCGACACTCGGCAACAGCGCGGCGAGATCTTCGGCGTTGGGCCCGCAGAGCTCGGCGACCGCGGCGGGCTCGAGCGAGCGGAGGTGTTGCTCGAGCGCCTCGACCCACAAGCCGAGCGACGCGGTCGCGCCGAGCGGGTAGGCGCGCGCCGAGAGGCAGACGGCGCTGTTCTGGCGGCGACGGACGAGCTCGCCGGCGAGGCGCGTCTTGCCCAATCCACCTTCGCCGAGGAGCAGTACTGCGCGCAGCTCGCCGGCTTCGGCACGCGCGTACTCCATCTCGAGTTCCGCCATCTCCGTGGCGCGGCCGACGAGGTCGAGGCTGCGGGGATCGAGTTGTGTCGCGGCCGATGGAACGGACGCGCGCTTTTCCCAAGCCACCTCGTAGACGTCGACGGGTTCTCCGAGGCCTTTCAAAGTGCGGCGGCCGAGCGGGCGGAATTCGATCTCGCTGCGACCCTTGACCAGATTGCGGACGAGGTCGGACGCGAGGATCTGTCCGGGCCCGGCCGCGTCACAGAGCCGGCGCGCGAGTACCACGGGCCGGCCGAAGTAGTCGCCTTCGTCGCGGATTGGTTCGCCCACGTGCAGGCCGACGCGTACCCGGCCGTCGGCCCGGGGGTCGTCGTCGAGCGTTGTCGCTACGGCCGCCTGGATCGCGCCGGCCGCGAGGACGGCCTCGACGGCGCTGGCGAACACGATCATCAGGCCGTCGCCCAACGACTTGACGGTCCGACCGCCGTGCGAAGCTGCTGCGTCGCGGACGAGGCGGAAATGCGCGCGCCGCAGCTCTTCGGCGCGCTCGTCGCCGACGCGCTCCATCGTCTCGGTCGACGCGACGAGGTCGGTGAACAGGATCGTCACGACCGACGTCTGATCGAGTTGGACGTCGCGATCGGCGGTGTGTGACATTGCGCGCTCCCCTGGCGGCGTGCACACAGCCTGCCGCGTAAACGGTCTGCTCCGCATCCGTGAACACCGCGAACCGGCCCGAGAGATCGGCGACTGGGCGCCGAGGACACCTGATGTCGCCCGCGGTTAGCGTTCGGCCGTGTCCGACTGGCCGACGATCGCGTCGCTCTGCGCGCGGGGGGTACGCTGGTGCTGGCGGTGGCGACCTTCGGATCCGTGCGGTCGGCCAACCGTGCCGCTCGCGCCGCCGAGCGGTCGTTGTACTCCGGCTTGCGACCCCTCCTCGTCCCGTCGCGGCTGGAGGATCCGCCCGAGAAGGTCGGTTTCCAGGACGACCACTGGATACGCGTTCCCGGTGGCCGGGCGATCACCGAGGTCACCGACGAGGCCATCTATCTCGCGATGTCGCTGCGAAACGTCGGGAGTGGGATCGCCGTCCTTGATCGCTGGTGGCTGTTCCCCGGGGGCGTGCCGGGCGGCGCCGACCACGAAGACCCGGACGAGTTCCGGCGCCTGACTCGTGATCTTTACGTGCCCCCGTCTGATCGCGGCTTCTGGCAGGGCGCGTTGCGGGACTCGTCCGATCCCGTCTTCGCGTCGACCCGTAAGGCGATCGAGGCGCGGCAGCGGATCACGATCGATCTCCTGTACGGCGACTTCGAAGGCGGCCAGAGAACGATCAGCCGTTTCGTGCTGATCCCGGATTCCGCCGACGGTTGGCTGGTTTCCCAGTCCCGCCACTGGAGTCTCGACCGCCCCGAGCCCCGCTGAGCCGGACCGACCCTCCGGCGGGCGTTGACTACTGCGCCGACCTGCTGGGACACTCGTAGGCCTCCTGATTCGGCGGGGCGGCGGAGCGGGGCGACGGGCGGGGGCACCGGATGTTCAGGTTTTCACGGTTGACGAAGCGCGCGGTGCGATGCCGCGTTCCGATCGCAATCCTGGTGATGCTGGCCAGTGTGTCGACGTCGCACGTCGCGCCGTCGGCGGCGCTGAGCGGGCCGACGGATATCGGCACGCTGGGCGGGACGTATAGCCGCGCGCTTGCGGTGAACGACGCGGGCCAGGTGGTTGGCACGAGCACGATCGCGGGCGACGCGGAGTGGCATGCGTTCTCGTGGACGCAGGCAGGCGGGATGGTCGATCTCGGAGTGCTGGCCGGCAACAACAGCTACGCGAACGCGGTGAACGCCTCGGGCCAAGTGGTCGGCGGGAGCACATATTCGGCGTCTCGCGCGAATCACGCGTTCTCGTGGACGCAGGCGGGTGGGATGGTCGATCTCGGCACGCTCGGTGGTAGCTCGGACTACGCGCAAGCAGTGAACGACGCGGGCCAGGTCGTCGGCTCGAGCAACCTCGCCGGGGATGGTGCATCGCACGGGTTCTCGTGGACCCAGTCGGGTGGAATGGTCGACCTCGGTTCATTCGGGGGAAGCTTCGGCGAAGCGCAGGATGTGAATGCGTCTGGTCAGGTCGCCGGCACCAGCACCCTGGTGAACTACTCCCAATACCACGCGTACTTGTGGACGCAGTCGGGCGGGAAGCAAGACCTCGGGACACTCGGCAACCCCTCGAGCCAGGCGTTTGCGGTGAACGACTCGGGCCAGGTCGTCGGTTATCTCTTCGGCGGGACGGTGAATCACGCCTTCTCGTGGACGCAGGCGGGAGGCATGGTCGATCTCGGAACGCTCGGCGGCAACAGCTCCTACGCGCAGGCAGTAAACGGGGCGGGCCAGGTCGCCGGCACGAGTGCGACTACGGGTGATTCGCCATCCGACGCGTTCCTGTGGACGCAAGCCGGTGGGATGGTCGATCTCGGCAGCCTCGGCGGGCCATATACCGTTGCTTTTGCCATCAATGACTCGGGCGTCGTCGTCGGGGCCGGCTACACGACGGCGGACTTCAGCGTGGAACACGCGTTCGCGTGGACGCAGTCGGATGGGATGGTCGATCTCGGCACGCTCGGCGGTAACCGCAGCGACGCGAGCGCCGTGAATGCCTCGGGCCTGGCCGTCGGCGAGGCTCAGACCGCGAGCGGGGAGAACCACGCCGCGGTGTGGCATGTCGGCCCCGCGGTTCCGGGTAGTGCGGACCAGGTCGTGACGGGTGGCGACGTCGTCGATACCGACACGGGTGGCGTCGGACCCACGCCGGCGGTGCCGGTGCAGACGCGTGTCGTCGTGCCCGCGGGAGTGAACGGCGAGTTGTCGATCACTCCTCAGGATCCGACGGCTCCGCCGGCCGGGTTCGCGTTCTTCGGCAAGCAGGTCGTGATCGTCGCGCCGCCGGCCACTGGTCCGGCCGCGCCCTACATCGCGACGTTCTCCATCGACGCGAGCGCGTTGGGTGGGATCGCTCCGGCCGATGTGCAGGTCTTCCGCAACGGCGTGCCCGTCGCGGATTGCACTGATGCGAGCCAGGCGATTCCCGATCCCTGTGTCGCGGCGCGCGGACTCGTGTCGGGTGGCGCGGGTGATGCGTTCGTGACGGTGCGTACGACGCACTTCAGTACCTGGAGTGTCGGACGGTTCGCCTACACGCCCAGTGGCTTCTTCGCGCCGGTCGACAACCTGCCGACGATCAACACTGTGAAGGCCGGTTCTGCGGTGCCGGTCAAGTTCGGTCTCGGCGGTAACCGTGGCCTGAACGTTCTCGTGGCCGGTTCGCCGTCGTCGGTACTCGTCGCTTGTGGTTCCGGACCTTCGGACGCGATCGAGCAGACGACTACGGCGGGCGCTTCCTCGCTGAGTTACGACGCCGGATCCGCTCGCTACCAATACGTCTGGAAAACGGACAAAGCCTGGGTCGGTTGTCGCGACCTCGTAGTGCGATTCCGCGACGGTTCCACCCTCAGGGCGCGCTTCTCGTTCAAATAGCGAACGAGCGGAGAGCGGGTGACCGGGATCGAACCGGCATGGCCAGCTTGGAAGGCTGGGGCTCTGCCATTGAGCTACACCCGCGTGCGGGACTTGCCGCCGATGCAGCCTAGGTGACGAGGTCGATCAGGGCTGACGGCCGAGGAAAGCGACGAGCTGTTCGGTCGGGCTCGCGTCGGGGCCGACGGGCCGCGGCGGATCGAATCCGACGACCTTGCGGAGGTCGTCGCTGACGAAACCCCGTCCGACCTCGAGCACTGTTGCGGCGAGCTCGTCGGGAAGGCGCTCGTCCTGCCCGGTGGCGCGGGCGATGTCCCACGTGTGTGTCGTGCTGTCGACGAGGTTGATGCTGATGGCGGCTCGCGCGGGCATCGGTCCGGCGCCGACATTGACGTCGCCCTCGAGACCATGAGCGGTCCACGCGGCGAGCGTGCGATCGGTTTCGGCGCGGAATTGCGCACCGAAGTCGGCGTCGAGGGGGAGCGACGCGCGTTCGAGGAGCTGTTCGCCTCTCGCTCCGCGGCCCATGTTCACGATCACGCCCATGGTGTGCGCAACGAGCGTCCGCACATCCCACTCACGGCACGGAGTGGTCTCTCCGAGCTGGTCGGTCTGCACGCCGGAGACGATTTTGGCGGCGTGGTCGAAGGTTTGCGAGAGCGCGTCGAGAAGTTCCATGGAGTTGGAGGCTACCGGCGCAATGCCGCTTCGACGGCGGCGGCAGCCGTTTTTCCGGCCGCGTCGAGCGCTTCCGTCGCACGCGACGCACGGGCAAGAACGAACGCGCCTTCGAGTAACGCGATGACCGAGATCGAAAGTTCTCGAGCGGTTGAATCGTCGATGCCCGCGGCGCGGAACTTTTCGGTCGCGCCTTCGATCCAGCTCTCGAATACCTCCGCGGTCGCTTCGCGCAGCGGCTCGTTGGTGCTCGCCACTTCGAGCGCGACGGTCTCGATCGGGCAGGCGTCGGCGTAGTCGGTTGCGCGCAGCACCTCAGCTGCTCCGGCGAAGCAATCGTGCACACCGGTCACGATGTCGGGCGCGGCGTCGAAGACCCCCAGCACGAGCTCCAGGTACATCGCGCCCGACCGGTGGATCACCTCGACGCCGAGCTCTTGCTTGCCTCCGGGGAAGTGGTGATACAGCGAGCCGAACGGGGCGTTGGCGTCGGCGACGATCTGCTTGAGCCCGGTGCCCGTGTAGCCGTAGCGCATGAACAGCTCGGCCGTCGTGTCGAGGATCCGAGCTTTGGTGGTCCCGGGTTTGAGGTTCGCCGCCATGGCAGAATACGCTACCAGCTAGAGCGATCTATCTAGTTTCTCTGACCAGGCAAGACAGGAGGAGTCATGGCTGACGAGCACCGGTGGCTGAAGTACTTCGCGCTCTTCTACGCACTCGGCCTGGCGCTGCATACCGCCGACCACCTGCGGCGCGGCCTCGACGTGTTGACGCCGCAGGTGCAGTGGGCCGGCAACCTGTCGACGGTCGTGGGGATCACGGCGGCGGTACTCGTGATCGTCGGGCATCGCTTCGGCCCGTTGCTCGCGGCGCTGACGGGCATTCCCGTCGCCCTCGGTGTCGCGGCCGTGCATCTCTTGCCGCGGTGGAGCGCGTTCAGCGACGCCTTCGTTGGTGCGCACAACACCGGCGTTACCGCGCTTTCGTGGACGGTGGTTGTCATCGAGATCGTCGGAGCCCTCGCCATGGGCGTCGTCGGCCTCTTGATCGTGCGCGATCAGCGCGCGATCACGTCCGGGGTGTGACGTTCTGCAGACGCACTTGCCCGATGGCGACGAGCCGGTTGTCGCTGTCGGTGATGCGAACTTCCCAGAGTTGTGCAGTGCGACCTTGTTGGATCGCGGCCGCGCGTACTTCGACGCGTCCCGCGACCATCGAGCGCAGGAAGTTCGTGTTGTTGTTCACACCGACCGCCGCGAGGCCGTATTCCGCGGCGGCCGTGGAGGCGCCCACGCTCGCCGCGCTCTCGATTGCCGTCGTGTAGATGCCGCCGTGCACGAGCCCCCAGGGTTGGTGGTGTTCGGGGCCGAGATCGATCCAACCCGTCACCTCGGTCGGTCCGACTTCGTCGAGGTGAAGGCCGGCCGCGCGCATGAACGCGCTCGGTTCGCCGGGTGTCGTTCGCGCGTCGGTACCGGTCAAAGATCGACCTCCGTGCCCAGGTCGCGCGACGTCCGAGAAGGAGCCGCGCCGTCGTCGGTAGCGTACGGCAATGAATGTCGGCGGCGTTCCGTGTTGACCCTGTATGGCGTCGTCGTCATCACCTTCATGATGGTCATGTACGCGCTCGAGGGCCGCGGCCCGCGATTCGTTCTCGCCTTCGCGTCCGGGTGCGCGCTTTCGAGCTCGTACGGTTTCTTGAGTGGCGCGTGGCCGTTCGGCGTTGTCGAAGGGATCTGGTCGATCGTCGCGTTTCGGCGTTACCTGATGGTTCGCTACGATCCCTAGCAGGTGAGCCGGGAAGCCTGGTCGGCATCTGTTCGTCGACCCCGGAGGCTTCGTGCCCGAGTCCACCGATCCTTTCGATCCGGCCGCAACTCGCGCCGGTCGTCGCATCTCGGCGATCAGCATCGCCTGGACGTTCGTCGGCAGTTCCTTCGCGATCTCGTTCGGCGTCAGGTCGGGTAGCGCGGCCCTGGTCGCGTTCGGACTGGTCGGTTTCGTCGATCTCGTGGGATCGGTCGCGCTGGTTCATCACTTCCGGCACGCGCTCCGCACCGACGCGCTCTCCGACCACTTCGAGCAGCGCGCCCATCGGATCGTCACCGTTGGTCTTCTCACCATCGGTTCGGTGACGATTGTCGTCAGCGCCGTGCGTCTCGCGATCGGGCACGTCCCCGAGACCGCGCTCGCCGACATCCTGATCTCGTCGGTTTCGCTCGTCGGTCTCACCGTGCTTGCAACCTGCAAAGTCCGCATCGCTCGGGCGATTCCGAGTGCAGCTCTACGCGCCGACGGGTTCCTCTCCGCCATCGGCGCGACTCAGGCGCTCGTCGTCCTCGCAGGAATCGTCGCGGAACGAGTCCTGTCATGGCATTGGGCGGACGACACCGCCGCGCTCGTCGTCGGTCTGGTCGCGGTCATCATCGCGTTCCGCGCCGGCGCGGAACGTTCAGTCGAGTAGTGCTGCGATTCAGTTCGCGACGTCCTCGACGTGTGCTTCCTCGTACTCGCGACGGGCGTGCGCAATGTCGGTGCCGTGTTCCCGTGCCCAGAGCATGAGCGCGGTGATGGGTTCGAGTACGGACTCGCCAAGCGGCGTGAGCGCGTAGTCGACGCGGGGCGGCACGGACGCGTGCGCGGTGCGCGTCACGAGCCCGTCGTGTTCGAGCTGGCGCAGCGTCAGGGTGAGCATTCGTTGCGAGATGGCTTCGATGGCGCGCTTCAGCTCGCTGAAGCGGTGACTGCGCTCGCCCAAGAGGCAGATCACGAGGACGCTCCACTTGTCGCCGACACGATCGAGGATCTCCCGCACGACCACGCAACCGGAGTGCTCGTCGAGATCCGCGTCGGGGAGCGCAGGCACTCGGGGGTGGCTGGGGAACACCAAAGTGCCTTCTTCCCTGATCGGCGATGGTCACATATGGTGACTAGGTCACAACAGCATACCACTGGCCTGCCTCAGCGTGCCCCCATCACCAGGAGCCCCCAACATGACCGCCCCCCGTTCGACCACAGAACTTCAGCTCGCCCCGGGCCGCTGGGCCCTCGACAAGAACCACTCCGGCGTCTCCTTCGTCGTGCGTCACCTCGGCCTCAGCAACGTTCGCGGCCGCTTCGACGCCTTCGAGGCGACTCTCGAAGTCGGCCCGACGCTCGACGACGTCGCAGTGACCGCCGAGGTTGACCTTTCGTCGGTCGACACGAACAATGCCGACCGCGACACGCACCTGCGTTCGACCGACTTCTTCGGCACCGATCAGCACCCGGTCATGACGTTCCGCTCGACCTCGGTCAACGGGGCGGGTGAGAACTACGAGCTCGCCGGTGACCTGACCATCGCCGGAATCACGAAGCCCGTGACGCTCGACGTCGAGTTCAACGGCACGGAAGTCTTTCCGGCCGACCAGAGCACACACGCCGGGTTCTCCGCAACGGGTCAGATCCGCCGCAGTGACTTCGGCATCGATTTCGGGATCATCGCCGGGGCCGACAAGCTGATGCTCGGCGACAAGGTCAAGATCGAGCTCGACCTCCAGTTCGTCGCGCCGTGAACGTCGTTTGGGCGGGCAGGCGCGGCGTCGGTGACTCCTTTGACCGTTCGCCTCTCGGGGGGTTCCGAGGCTAGGACTTGCCCGCGCGGCGGCCCGAAACGGTGGTGAGGATCGCGGTGAGCCGGGCGTGGTCGTCGACGCGGAGGTGGCGACCGAAGGCGGTGCGAAGCGTGGCGACGTAGACGGCGTTCGCGGCGCGGAACTGTTTGCGGCCGGCGCGTGTCGAAACGACGATCGTTGCCCGGCGGTCGGTCGGATCGGGGCGGCGCTCGACGAGCGCGTCGGCCTCCATCCGTTGGACGAGGCGGCTGAACCCGGGCTGGCTGTACCGCGGATACATCGAGCGCTGCAGCTCGCCCATGGGCAAACGGTGCGGCGGTTGCGCGCGTTCGAGGTAGGCGAGCGCGGAGAAGACGCCGGATTCCATGCCGGCCTGCTCGTCGAGCGCGGCGACCACGTCGTGAAGCACCGACTGGTACACGTTGACGAGCGCGCTCCAGCTCGGAAGGGGATCATCCACGTTGCGCGTCGGTGTCGCCCGACCGGTCACAGCTCGCGGCGCGGGTCGTCGAGCACGAGCTCGAACTCGTCCGCGATCCGTCGGCGCAGGGCATCGGCGACGGTGTCCCGAAGCTCGTCGGGCGGGAGAACGCAGTCGGCGCAACTGACGCCGTCGAGCACCAGCGCGAGATGCACGCGCGCCGTCTTCGGGTTGGCTTCCCGCACCAAGAGGTCGGCGCCGTCGGCGCGGAGGAACCCGGCGAGCTCGTCGACCGCCGCGGCCACGACGACGGGGTCCATCGTCACGCCCGGCGCACGACGGGTTTGCTCTGCATCGTGCTCTCACCGAAGCTCGGCAGGCCGATCGCGTGCAGGCTGCCGAGGCCGCCGCACACGATCGGGACGATCTGGTCGGGACGCTCGACGAGGTGCACGCGATCGTGACCGTCGACGCGACCTCGCTCGCGCAGCAGCTTGGCGTTCGCGGCGGGCCACAGGTCGATGGGCTGCCACGCGTTCTCGCGGAGGTACGCGGCGAGGTCGTCGACGTCGGGGAACGCGGAGCCGAACCGCTCGGCCCACATGGGGTTGAACGCGACGACTACTTCGCCGTTCTCGACGTTGCCGAGGAACATGTTCGCGAGCGGGTACGCAAGGCTCTTGGCGATGAGATAGAGCAGGTCGCGGGGGTCGTCGTTGTGGATGTCGGCCATGGGGAACGTTCCCTTGCCGCCGTGGACGGTGACGACGTCGTCGTCGGCCGAGAAGCCGCGTCGCTGCGCGAGTGAGGGCCACGGTGACCGCTCCTCCCACTCGCCAATGCAGAAGCCGAACCGCGCCGGCTGCCCGAACACCGACTTCGTGGTCTCGCCGGCCCGCTGACCGCCGATGTTGCGCAGGCACAACGCGACCGCGCGCCCGATGGTCATCGACCCGCGGCCTGCCGCGCCGCCCATACAGCTCGCGCGGTAGTCGATGCCGAGCTCGTCGCGGCACGGCCCGTTCACGATCAGCATGGGGAAGACGCTCGACGTCGTCGTCGTGAGCCCGAACGCGTTCCACTCGGGTTCGGAGAGCGCTTCGAGCGCGGCGAGCACCACGCCGAACGCGGCCGGTTCGACTCCGGCCAGCGCGGCGTTGATCGCGACGAGCTCGACGGTCGCGACGCCGTTGCGCGGAGGCAGGACGCACACGACGTGGTCGGCCGGGTACGGAGACGCGTCCAACAGCGCCTGAATCGCGTCGTCGGTCGCCGGCAGCTGGGGTACTCCGTCGCCCCATTGCTCGCGGAACGACAGCTCGTACTGCGCCCGAGGATCGGCGGGGACCTCGACGCGCTCGCTCGCGAGGGTCACGCGGTGACGCCCAGGAGCTCGAGCACCTTCGGGTAGTACTCCCGCGCGATCTGCTGCAGCTCCTCGGCGGGTCGTGCCTCCAGCGGATACGGAAGCACGAGCACGTTCATGGCGGAGTGACCCACGTGGCGGGCGACGTTGTGCGCGTGCACGGTGAACTCCTCGCACACGACGGCGACGACCGGTTTCTCGTGCTCTTCGACCGTGACCGCATCCTTGATCGTGAACGTGGTGCACGATCCGCACGTGCCGAGGCCGACGATCGCGGCGTCGACGCGGCCCGCGAACTCGTTGATCTGTTTGCGGTCGCTCGACGCCGGTTGCCCGATCTGCGCGCCGGTCTCGACCGCGATCGTCTGCGCGCCGTCGCGTCGCAGGTATTCGTCCCAGATCGTCGAGATCAACTGCCACGACCGCCACGCCCGGTCGGTGCGCAGGCCGATTGTCAAACCGGCGACCGGCCGTTCGAGGCGGAACGTCGGGGCGCTCACGTCACCGGCGGGCGGGGCCGTCGGTCGCCGGACCCAGATCGTGTTCGAGCTCATGCCGCGACCCTACAGATATATGCGACCGCATACAATGGCCGGCCCTTGCGTCACTACCGATCTTCGATCGTGGCCGGCAACTGCCTCGCGGCGACGGCCGCGAACACGGCGACCGCGCCGCACAGTGAGAAGGCGACGGTCAGCGCGGTCCCGAGTGTCCACTCGAGAGGGACGCCGGCCGCCAGGATTGCGCCCGCCACACCGGCTCCGAGCGCGACGCCGAGCGTGTCGCAGAGTTGGAGTGCAGCAATGGCCGTGCCTTCGGCGCCTTCGGGCGCCTCGGCGAGCACGACGAGCGACAACGGCGCGTAGGAGAGTCCCATTCCGAGTCCGGCCACGCCCCACGCCAGCACGGCCGTCGCCGTCGGTACGTTGTCGTGCGCGACGACGATCATGAGCCCGATCCCGCACGCGATCACGAAGAGCCCGACGCGCACGAACGTCCTGGGCCCGATCCGGCGCACCCGGTGTGCCTGAATCCACGATCCGGCGGTCCAGGTGAGTGTCGCCACCGTGAGGGCCGCTCCGCCCAGGGCGATGCTCGCGTGGCGCCACTGCGTGACGGTGTACGCGACGTAGGTGTCGGTGCCGAAGAACGCGAACGTTGCGAGCCCGCGCAGGGCGACCGCGGCCGGCAGGCCATGAGCAAAGCGAAGGGTGCCCGATGGCACGAGTCGCAAAAAGGCGCGCGCTCCGACGACGATCCCGGCGACGACGAGCAGCGGCGTGGCGACCAGCGAGTGCGACGACGCGCCGGCAAGCACGAGTCCCGCGCCCACCGCGAGCGTCAACGCATCGAGCCGGCTGTCGACCGGTTCCTCGCCGCCCGCCGCACCGAGCGCGAGCAGCGCACGCGTGGTCATCACGGCCGCGAGCGCGACGAGCGGCAACAATCCGAGGAACACCCAACGCCATCCGAAGGTCTCGGCTACGACGCCGCTGATGGCCGGTCCGATCAAGCCGGGCAACACCCACGCGGTCGACATCACCGCGAACATGCGCGGTTGCGACGCGGCGGGGTATGCGCGTCCGACCGCGACGTACGCGACCGCCGGTATCGCACCCGCACCGATGCCCTGGATCGCCCGCGCCGCGACGAGCACGATCATGCTCGGCGCGAGGCCGCCGGCGAGGAGCCCGAGAGCGAAGAGCGCCAGACCCATGACGAACGGTCGGGCGGGCCCGTGGCGGTCGGCGTCGCGCCCCGCGGCGACGACGCCGAAGAGACTGCCGAGGAAGAACGCGCTGAACACCCAGCCGAGGAGTCGGATGTCGTGGAGATCGTCTTCGATGATCTTGAGAATCGTCGCGATCGCGAGCCCCTCGAAGCCGACGAGGGTGATCGTGAAGACGAGTCCGACGGTCAGCCCACGGCGCGCCGGCGCCCACACGCCGTCGGAGGTCGTCGCTCGGGCTCGCACGGCGCCCATGGTCGCACAGGCGTCGCCGATTTGCACAAGTAGTTCCTTGCTGAAAAGTCGGAGGCGCGCCCGCGACCACGGAGTGTCAGCTGGGGGACAGCGGAACGTGACGAGATGTTCAACGGCACGCCTGCGGGAACGTGCTGTCCGCGCGCTATCCCTTGTAGGTGATCACCGGGCGGAGAGTGGCGGCGTCGCCTTTGGAGGAGATCCTCGAGCGTGCCCATAAGGAGTTCGCGCCCGACTCCGGTGGCCGGGTCGCGACGTACATCCCGGAGCTCGGCGAGTCGGATCCGGAAACGTTCGGCATCGCGGTTGCGACGGTCGACGGAGAAGTGTTCGGCATCGGTGACGCGAGCCACGCGTTCACGATCCAATCCATCTCGAAGCCGCTCGTCTTCGGCATGGCGCTCGAGGAGCGGGGCCGAGATCACGTGCTCGGCCGCGTCGGCGTGGAACCCTCCGGCAACCCGTTCAACTCCGTCACTGTCGACCCGAGGAGCAGCCGCCCGTTCAACCCGATGGTCAACGCGGGCGCGATCGTCACGACGGCGCTCATCGGGGGCACCGATCCGAGCGAGCGCCTGGAGCGCATGCTCGACACGTTCAGCCGCTTCGCCGGTCGACCCCTGACGCTGGACGAAACGATCCTCGCGTCAGAACGGGCGACCGGCGACCGCAACCGCGCGCTCGCGTGGCTCATGCGGAGCTTCGGGATGCTCGACAGCGACGTCGACGAGATCGTCGACCTCTACTTCGCTCAGTGCTCGGTACTGGTGACGTGCCGTGATCTCGCGGTCATGGGCGCGACTCTCGCGAATGGTGGTCGGAACCCGATCACCGGTGAGCGGGCGATCGATCCACAACATGTCACGAACGTCCTCAGCGTGATGTCGACGTGCGGGATGTACGACAACGCCGGCGAATGGCTCTACAACGTCGGTCTTCCCGCGAAGAGTGGCGTCGCGGGCGGTGTGCTCGCGGTGTTGCCGGGTCAGCTGGGCATCGGCGTCTTCTCACCGCCGCTCGACGACCAGGGCAACAGTGTCCGTGGTGTCCGAGTCTGCGAGCGATTGTCGCACGATCTGCAGCTTCACCTGTTGGGTCGCACCTCGGGCGTGCATTCGGTCGTGAGACGAACGCTTCGCGGAGACGAGATCGCGTCGAGTCGGGTGCGAACCGTGTCGCAGGACGACGCGCTTGCTACTCGTCGTCGAGCTCTCGGCCTTTACGAGTTGCAAGGCGAGTTGTTCTTCGCGACCGCGGAGAAGGTGCATCGCACCATTGCCGCCGACATCGACGGCCTCGAGTTGGTGATCGTCGACTTCACGCACGTCAGTGGCTTCGACGAACCCGCCCTCGCAGTGCTCAACCGGCTCGCGGAGGAGCTCGCCCGGTCGGGGCGCACCGTCGTCGCAGTCTGCGGATCCGACGGTGGTATCGGCTCGAAGCTGCAGACGGCCATGACCTTTCTCGACGCCGATACCGCGCTCGAGTGGTGTGAGGAGCGGCTCCTCGGTGCTTCGAGCACTCCGCTGCAGCACGAGACTCACGCGACACTCGAGCGCTTCGACCTCCTCACCGGTCTCGACGATGCCGAGCTCGCAGCGATCGAGCTCGCGGTGAAAGTCCGTACGGTCGAAGCCGGAACCACCGTGATTCGAGAAGGCGAAGTCGCCGACGAGATGTATTTCTTGCTCTCGGGCCGGATCAGTGTGCTGCTCCCACTCGACGTGACAGGAGGCGGCCGGAGCCGGCGGCTCGCGACGCTCGGACCGGGCGTCGCCTTCGGGGAGATGGCGCTGCTCGACGAGGCGACACGTTCGGCCGACGTGGTGTGCGACGAGCGATCCACGATTGCGTCGCTGTCGCTGGGCGCGCTGACGCAACTCGAGGCAACGTATCCGGCGATCGGCCGGACCGTTCACACGAACCTGGCTCGACTTCTCGCACGGCGGCTCCGTTCGGCCAACGCGCAGATACGCGCGCTCGCGCAGTGACCGCTCGGAGGATTCTTCGCCGCGCGCGTACGGTGCGCGTCGTCGTGCGCGGAGTGCGCTAGGCCGACGGTTGACCGCCGGAGGGGGAGGCGGGCGCCGCAAGCATGGGGAGCTCGACGTCGGCGGCCACACCGAGTTGTTGGACGCGCGAAAGGCGTCCGATCCCGCGCAACGTGACACTGCGGGTGCCGTGCACCGTGATCCAGGTCGGCAGGACGGATGCGTGGTAGCCGACCGCGAGCAGCTCGCCGGGTCGTGCGGTTTGGCAGAGGCGGGCGGCGAGATTGGCGGGCCGACCGATGTAGTCGTCGCCGTCGATGATGAGCACCTTCCCATGGGCGACGCCGCCCCGCAGCGCCAGCGGCCGCCCGTCGTAACGGGCGATGAGCTCGGCCGCGGTCGCGATGGTGGGACCGATGTCGACGCCGATGATCATCACGCCGTCGCCGAGCCACTTTCCGACCCTGACTCCGCGGCGCACGGTGAGCTCACGCGTCAGCGTGCGAAACCGGCTGAGTGTGTCGACCGCAGCGTGCTCGCCGTGTGTGGCGATGAACGCGGTGAAACCGCACAGGTCGAGGAAGGCGAAGGCGCGCTCGACCGGCTCGATCGCCTCGGCGACATGGCGTGGCTCTTCGAGGCCACGCGAGGTCGGCGCCGTGCCGATCGCGCCGCCGGTCGCGGTTGCATCGTCGTCTCGCGAGGGCAGTCGTCCAATGCGGATCGCGGCGTCGATGCGCCGCTGTGGTTTCGTGAGTTGTCGCATGCGGCCCTCCTCTGCTCGATCGGGCGTGGATATCGACGCTACGGCACACGATCGCGACGCGGCGTACTTTGCTCGTGAAGCTGTCGCGAACTTTCGCCAACGACTCTCCAACAAGTGCGTCCCGACTATGATCGATGCCTCGATCGGACGGATCGCGCGATCGCGTGCGTAGTTGACGCATCCCGCCGGCGAGTCAGACTCTGCAGATGCGCGCGATTGCTTGCTCCGGAGCCGGATTCCTCCTCGCGGTGCTGTGGTTCGACCTGATGTTCGACGTCCAGGCTCGCGGCCACCCGGAGCGCGACCTCCCCAGTGAGGTTCGAGAATCGATCTCCGCGTACTACGCGCGCGTGACTACGACCGCGCGACCGATGAATCGGCTCGTGGTGCTGGCCATGCTCGTCACGATCGGCGCACTCGTCGGCGAGCTCGTCCGCAACGACCTGCCGACCTGGAGAGCGTTGCTGTCGCTCGCCCTCGTGGTCGGGGCCGTTGTGCTGGCGGCGCGCCGGACGGTCCCCAACGCGGTGCGACTCGGGTCCCGAGCGGACGACGTCGCGCAACAGTCTCGGCTTGCCCACATGATTCTGCGCGACCACGTCGTATGTATCGGCGCGATCGCCACCGTCCTCCTGTTGCAGCTCCCGCCTGCCTGATTGCGGTGATCTCCGCCTGACGGTTCGTCCGACGGTCCAATCGCCGACTCTGCCGGCTCTCATCGAACTCACATGTTCCCGCCGCTACCGTCGTTTCGTGCGTCTGCTCGTCGTCGAGGACGAACCTCGTATGTCGTCGTTGTTGCGTCGTGGGTTCGGCGAGAACGGCTATGCCGTCGATGTCGCCGCGAACGGCGCCGACGCGCTCTGGCTCGCAACCGAGGCGCATTTCGATGCCGTCGTGCTCGACCTGATGCTTCCGGACATGGACGGTTTCAAGGTCTGTCGTTCGCTGCGCGAAGCGGGATGTTGGGCGCCCGTCCTGATGCTGACCGCAAGGGACGCGGTCGCCGACCGCGTCCGGGGAGTCGAGCGCCGTTCAGGCGCTCTCGACCCCCCTCGGCGCGTCTGCGTTCAGGCGAGCCTGCGGACCAGCTCCAACAATGCCTGCGCGACGACCTCGGTGATTGCCGGGTGAATGTAGAGAACGTCGTGGGCCAGCTGATCGACCGTGTTGTCGAGGAAGATTGCTTGGACGAGCGGCTGAATCACCGTCGCGGCTTGAGGACCGATGACGTGAGCCGCGAGGAGGCGACGCGTCGCGGGATCGCCGATGAGCTTCACGAAGCTGGTCGTGTCCTCGAGCGCCCACCCGTATCCGGTGTCCGAGTAGTCGCGGTGGGCCACGACGAATGGCTTCCCTTGCTCGCGTAGCGCGCGCTCGGTGGGCCCGGCGGTGCTTACCTGCGGGTCGGCGAACACCGCCGAAGGCATGACCGCAAAGTTGGCGCGGCGAGTGTCGTCGGCGTGCAGGACGTTGTGCAGGACGAGACGAATCTCGGCGTTGGCGAGGTGTTTGAGCTCGAAGTGATTGGCGAGATCACCGATCGCCCAAACTCCGGGAACGTTCGTCGCATACGTGTCGTCGGTGATGACGTGACCGGGCTCGTCCACCGCGAGTCCACAGGCCGCGACATCGACGACGTCACTGTTGGGTATCCGGCCGGTGGCAAGGAGAATCGTCTCGGCTTCGACGAAGGCAGGACCCGCCGCGCCTTCGAGGTGTGCTGCTACGCCGTGCGGTGTTCGCTCGACGCGCGCAACTTTGGTTTCGAGCCGGATATCGAATCGCTCCGAGTAGCGCTCGGTGAATCGCCGGGCCACGTCGTCGTCGAGGTTGGCAAGCAGCCGTGGTTCTCGCTCCACGATCGTGATCTCGGTACCGAATGCACCGAACACGTGACTCATCTCGGCCGCGACGTAGCTGCCCCCGATGACCAACATCGACGCCGGTAGCACGTCGACGCGCATGATCGTGTCGGTGGTGTGGAACGGAACGTCGGCCAGGCCGACGATCTCGGGAACGCGCGGACGCGAGCCGACTGCGAGAACAATTCGTTCGCTGCGCAGTTGGTGACCGTCGACCTCGAGCACATGCGGCGCGACGAAACGGGCGTCGCCGACGTACACATCGATCCCACTGCGACGCCGGAATTCAGCCGCGTGCTCCGACGCCTGATCGATACGCGAGAAGACGCGGTCGCGGATGGCCGGCCAGTCGGCGCCGACCAGCTCGGCGCGGATCCCGAAGCGGCCGGCACGGCGGACCGTCTCGGCGACGTCTGCCGTGTGCACCAGCATCTTCGAAGGGAGACAGCCGCGGTTGAGGCAGGTGCCGCCGAACCGGTCGCGCTCGACGATCGCGACCCGCAGACCGTCGAGACCCTTGGACGGGAGCATGTTCCCGGACCCCGCGCCGACGATCACCAGGTCGTAGTCGGTCATCGCCGGAGGATACGAGCCCCGCCGGCGGGCCGCGATGGGTTGCACGGGCCGCCGTGTGGGTACCGGCCTCTGGGGTAGTTCATAAGTGTCGGCCCGTCAGGGAGATGAGAATGGGTTTGATCCGAAAGACGCTGTCGGTCGGAACATTGGGATTGGTCTCGTTCCGCAGCAAGAAGGAGAAACTGCGACGAGCAGAGCGGTCACAGCGCGCCGCGGAGACTTCCCTTCTCGGGGAGCACCAGGCTCGCATTGCTGCCGAAGCCCGTATCACCGCCGCCGAGAAGCGGGTGAAGCGCGCGAGCGCGGACGCCGCCCATGCCGGCAAGCGGCTCCAGCAGTCCAAGCGACGGAGCCGGCGACACCGCCGAGGCGAGACCATGGGAGAGGTGCTCTCGGGTGTCGAGCCACTGGTGCGCAGCGGCGTCGAGACGGCCCGGAGCGCCGGCACGGATGCCGCGGAACGGAGTCGCAAAGCCGGCCGCCGTGCCCGCAAGGCCGCGAAGCGATCGCTGGCGCGAGCGAAGGTGGCGGCGTCGTCGGCCAAGGAGGCAGCCGCGCCGCGTGCCGAGCGCATCGCCACCCGTGCCGGCGAGGTGATCGATCACCTGACCCCCGACTCGTAGGAGTCGGGGGTCAATCCCTCTGTTCCGTGAGCGCGGAGTTGTCGAAATCGACGTCGATGTGTTGCTCGGGACGGCGGGTCTCCTGCAGGGCAATGCCTCGAAGGACATCGCGGTCCGCCCCGGTGAGCGGAGGTTGCACAATGGTGCGCGGCCATAGTCGGCGCGCACGGACGACGTTCATCTCGGCGGCGTACAGCGTGAGTTGTGCGTTCAGATACAACCACGAGACGAGACCCAGCACGACGGCGAAGAGGCCGTAGATCTGGCTGGTGTGCCGGAGTTGATGGCCGACCAGATAGGTCCCACCGAACTGCAGCACCGTCCAGCCGATACCGGCGATGACAGCCCCCGGTACCAAGTCGTGCATGTGGATCTGTCGGGGCGTGAGGATACGAAAGGCGATCACGGCGAGTCCGACGTTCACCCCGGTGCCCGCCGCGACCGAGAGGGCCTTGAACCAAAGCGCGTGGTTCCCGCTGAACGCGCCGACCTGGGTCAGCACCGTGGTGATCGCGATGCCGATTCCCAACGCACCCATGAACGACAACCCGCGCACGAGGCGCGTGACGAAGCTCGGTCGATCCTTGCCCTCGACATTCCAGACCTGGGCCATCGCGAACTGAGCAGCTTGCGTGACGCCCAGCGAACCCCACACCAGACCGAGGACCCCGACGACCGTGGCGAGTGGGCTCGCGCGAAGCGTATGGATATTGGTGCGAATCTGGTCGCCGACAATCGGAAAATCGCTGAGCGCGGAGTTCAGAACCCGTTGTTGCAGCGACGGGTTGTCGTGCAACGCGAATCCGAGCACCGTGACGAGCAACAACAGCAGTGGGAACAACGCAAGGAACCCGTAGTACGCGATGAGCGCGGCGAGCATCCCCGCCCGGTCGTCGCCGAACTTCTTGATGACTCCAAAGCAGAATCCGAACGGCCGATTCCGTTGCTGGAATGCGTCGATACGGCGAACCAATCGCTCCGGCCAGCTCACGGAGCTGTTCGCTATGCGCTTATCCGTCGAGCGAATTGCGCGTCGCCGGCGATTCGTACGATGGCTTGTGTCCGCGACGTCGCCGTCGTCTTTTGGAAGATGCCCTTGAGGTGCGTCTTCACCGTGTTCTCGCTGATCCAGAGCGCCGCCGCGAGCTCCTTGTTGCTCAAGCCTTGCGCGAGCAATGCGGCGACCTCACTCTCCCGTGAGGTGAGACCGAACTCGCGACCCGGCCATTGCGCACCTTCGGCGTCGCCGAACTCCTCGCTGACGACTTGATGGCCGTCGGCAATGTCGATCAGGGCTTGCGCCAGCGCGCTGGCCTGCATCGACTTCGCGAGAAGGCCGCGTGCGCCGGCCGCGAGCGCGGCGTCGCGTTGGTCGCTCGTCGAGTGACCCGTGTACACGGCTACGGCGCCCACGTTGCGATCGCGAACCAACGTCGCAACTCGATCAAGTCCCAGCTGTCGGTGGCCGTACGTGTCGAAGAGGGCGACATCGACTTGGCCGTGCGGATTCTCGCGCACGTCGACCTCGACGACGTCGATCCGGTCGCGGAACGTTCGCAACATCGTCGCGACTCCCTGCACGACCAGCTCGTAGTCGTTCACCACTGCGACCTTGATGCGTCGCCCGGAACCACGACCATTCGCGCCCATTTCGACCATGACTGTTCCTTACCCTTGGAAGCGCTGGTTGAGCCTGGCTTGTGGAGCTCCAAAGCCCCAGAACCACTCGAAAAGGTGAAGTAGCGGCGTGGCGATGCGAGGAAACTGCAGAAGGGCGGCGGTTGGAATCCGTCCTCGACGACGTGGTCGGGGGACGGGGCTGCTCGCGCGGCCGACGGATCGGTGTGCGAGCAGCGGGTGAGCGTCGGGAGCCGGTCGCGGGGGCCGGCTCCCGACGAACTCGTAGGTCACAAGGAGTCGCGATGCGTCAGCGCGCGTCTTCTTGCAGGACGGCTGTGCCGGTTTGCAGGGGAGTTGTTCCCTGCAGCACGGTCGTGCGCCCACCGCGACCGCGGTTCATTCCGAGCACGATGAACGACACGATCAGCCCGAGCCCGCCGACGATCATCAAGATGACGCCGACCGCGCCGAGGTTGAGCCCGTCGACGACCTTGGTTACGGCGAAATACAGGATCGCGCCGACTGCAATGAGGAAAACGCTTATACCACTACCCATGACGTCGTTCCTTCCTTCTTGTCGACCCGTAGAGACGTCGACGATGATGCAATGACCAATCCGAATCCTTCATCGCTTGACCATTGGCAACCCTCCCTGGCAGGAGCACGCAGTCGTTTGCCGCGCTACCAGGGGTCCGGAGCAACGCTCCCGGGAGGGTGCCGACGCTAAGGGCAGAGTCCAACACGGTGCGGGTACTCCCTCCGTGCTGAGTTCTACGGTACACCTCTTCGGGGAATGGCTCGCTCGGAGCCGATTCAGACCGAGCCGGTGCGGCGCAAGTTGCGCGGTCGTCCGTCGGGGTCGAGCGCGACGCGGTAGAGCGCCAACGCCGGCCATCGCGCCCATTTGCTGACGTGTTCGGGGTTGTGGCGGCGCAGACCCCCGGGCGGCCGCGGTCCGCGCTTGCCGTTGGCATGCCACTGGTCGAGGTCGGACGCGGCGACGGCCAGGGCGGCAAAGCCGTCGCGCGCGTCGAGGAGATCGGCGTCGTTGCCGTCGGCGCGCTCGAGGTGCTCGCGCCAGAGTTGCAGCCGCGTCTCGCGCGCGAGGCGGCGAGCACCGTCGCCGAGACCGCCCGGGTCGGTGGGGGCTCGTTCGTCGGGCTGCGCGTCGATTACCGAACACGAGATCTCCGAGTCGTGGGTCCACGAGCGCCGGTTCAGATTGTCGGAGCCGACGAGCAAGACGACGTCGTCGATGACGCAAACTTTCGCGTGGACGTATGTCGGGTTGCCGCCGTCGTTCTCGAGGTCGTACACCGCGACGCGGTCGCCACCGGCGCGGCGCAGGATGTCGGTGACGTACTCGCGGCCGACGCGGCTCGCGGCACTCGTCGCGCGTCCGCCGCGGTCGGGGTAACGCGGCACGACGGCGACGACATGCAGGTCACGGTTGCGTCGTAGCGCGTCGGCCAGCGCATGCGCCGCGTGCTCCGACCAGAGGTACTGGTCTTCGAGGTAGACGAGTCGACGGGCGCGCCGGAACGCTTTCAGATAGGCCCGCGCGACGCTGCGCTCACCCTCGGGCGCGAACGGGTAAGACGGTCGCTTCGCGGGGTAGGTGCGCAGAACCTGCACGGCGTGGCTTCCCAGCGGTGCGGGGACGTCGCGCTCCGGCGGCAACGGCTGGGGTTTGCGAGGCTCGTGAATCACGCGTCGAGCGGCGATGCGCCACGGATTGCGATGGTCGAGCGGCGTCGGGTCTTCCCAGCGTTCACGAAAGGTGTACGCCAGATCGCCGACGGCCGGCCCTCGTACCTCGAGCTGGACGTCGTGCCACGCAGGTCTCGTGCCATAGCGGCTGTCGAGCTCGACGGCCTGCGGATCGCCGAGGTGTCGCGAGTCGTCGTGGCGGCCGTGACACAGATCGATACCACCCTCGAACGCGAGGTCGTGGTCTGATCCGGTGGCGCGCCGCAGTACGACCAGCTTCTGGTGGTGGCTGCCACCGCGCCGGACACGCTCGTCGAGCACGATCTCGCCTCCGGCCTCGTCGACCATCCTGGCCAACGACGCGTTGCTCTGCTCCGCGAAGTGGGCCTGTCGCGGGTGAGAACGCCACAAGAGTCCGCGCACCTGAACGCCACGTCGGGCGGCATCGGCGAGCACGCGACCGATCTCGGTGCCCGGTCCGTCGAGGAGCTCGTCGGCGTCGCCTTCCCAATCCGTGAAGTACACGGAATCACCGGCCTCGAGGGACGACAACGCCTCGCATAGTCGACGGAAGTACGCGGCACCGTCAACGAGCACTTCGATTCGGTTGCCTTCGGTCCAGGCGGTGCCGTCGCCGTGACGAGAGTCGATCGCGGTCGCCGGGTTGCCGCGCTCCTCGGACGTCAGGAACCAATCGTCGAGACGCAATTACCCGGCTCTCGCCTTTGCGTCGACGGTTTCAGCCGCCTGCTCGGCGACCTCAGCCGGACGACCGAACGCGAGCACGCGCCCGCCGAACGCGATCGACGAGATCGCGAACCAGGCCCAGCCGACCGCCAGGCCCGCGAGCACGTCGGTGAGCCAATGCACGCCGAGCAGTACACGAGTGGTGGCCACCCCGACCGCAATGGCAGCCGCGGCGGCGGCGAGAAATGCTTTTGCACGTGGTGAACGCCCGCGACCGAGGAGGAACGCGACTGCAGCGAAAGTTGCTGCCGCGGCTGCGGCGTGACCCGACGGGAACGAGGCACCCGAGAATCCGGTCAAGCGATGGATGTTCGGCCTCGGGCGGGCGACGATGGTCTTCGTAGCCCACGTCACGATGGATTCCCCGGCGACGACCACCGTCATGAAGCCGAAGATCGCCGCCTTGCGCGTGCGCACATACTCGACGACGGCGGTGATCACCGCGACGGCGATGATCACGGGCGTCCCGCCGAACAGGCTCACGTCTTTCAGGAAGCGGGTGGAACCGCTCGTCGCGTGCTCCGCGCCCCAGCGCGCCGCGCTCAGGTCGTAGCGCGCGAGCCCGGCGTTGTGCTGTTCCATCACGAGCAACGCGCCGATCGCGATGGCACCTCCGATTACGAGCCCGAGTGCGACGGTGAGGCCCAAACCGGTGGCCGTCGCGGGGTCGAACCGCGAGCGGAGGAAGGCGGCAAACCCTTCGTGTCGGCGCACTTCCCGCCGGATCGACGTCGGAGCCACGCGCGGCGCGGCGGGGTCGAAGTTCGGCAGGCGCCACGCCGCCAAGCCCGCGACCAGTCCGCCTGCAAGCGCACAAACACCGACAACCAGCACAACAGCCACGAGCTACTTACCTACCCAGGGTACGACGTTGCCCAACGATCTTTACCCGGCGTCGCATTCGGGAATACACCCCTCCGGAGGTTCCAATGGCGAAAACGCTCGGGTCTGTGCTCGAGCCGACTGCTGATGCTCGGGTGGACGAATCCTCTCCGCAGCATCCGTTCCGGTCGGCCCTCATGGTCACGTTCATCGGATATGTGGTGCTCGCGGCTCTCATGCTCGGCATCGGTTTCTTGCTCACGCACGCGTTGGATGGCACCGTGGGTAGCTGGGACCGGCATGTGAGCGAGCATTTCGCGCGGCATCGTACGGGCGGCTGGAATGACATCACGAAGGTGGCGACTGCGGCAGTCAACACGCTGCCGGTGGTCATCGTCGCGGCGGTCGTCGTCGGATTGCTCGCGCTGCGTCGGCATTGGCGGGAGGCGGCCTTCCTCGCGATTGCGCTGTTCCTCGAGATCACCGTTTTTCTCTCCGTGACCTTCACTGTCGATCGGCCGCGCCCCGATGTGCCTCGCCTCAACTCGACCCCGGCGACGTCGAGCTTCCCGTCGGGACACACTGCGGCCGCGATCGTCCTGTTCGTGGGGATTGCCGTGATCGTGGCGTGCCTCACGACGAACATCCTGGCCCGAGTCCTGAGCGCGCTCCTCTCGGTCGCCTTCGCGGCAACCGTCGGGTTCTCTCGCGTCTACCGCGGACTCCACTATCCCAGCGATGTCTTCAGCGGCGCGCTGTTCGGCCTCGCCTGCCTCACTGTCGCGGCGATTGCGGTTCGCGCCGCAAGCGTTCGAGCGGCCCGTACCGAAACGCGCGCGGCGCCCGGCGACGAGGTACCGCCGCGCGTCAGAAGAATCGCTTGATCGGGGCGACGGCCGTTTCGGCGACGCGTTGCACGACCGACCGGTGCTTCCATTGTTGGGGCTCTATGCGGCTGCTGCGGCCGAGGTCTTCGTCGAAGTGTCCGTCGAGGATGCGGACCAGCGTGCGATCGATCGCGACGACGTTGATCTCCTCGTCGAGGTGAGTAGAGCGAGCATTCAGGTTGGCCGAACCGATGTTGGCGAGCATGCCGTCGACCGTCATGATCTTCGCGTGCAACATCGACGGTTGGAACGTCCAGATTCTCACTCCGGCCTCGAGCAAAGCCGGATAACCCGCTTCGGCGGCGAGTTGCACGAACCGTTTGTCGGCGTGGGGCCCAGGCAACAGGAGATCGACCTCGACGCCGCGCTGCGCAGCCAGGGTGAGTCGGTCGACAATCTCGTCGTTCGGCACGAAGTACGCCGTCGCAATCCGGATTCGATGTTGCGCAAGCTGGCACAGCGTGCGGAACAACGTGAGGATGTCGCTGGTTCCGATCTCGGACGCGCTGCGCACACATTGCACGGTGCTGGAACCCGGTTTGGGTTGGTCGGGGAACAGATCGAACCGTTCGTCGAACAGTTCAGGGCCGGTCTCGGCCCAGTCTTCGAGGAACGCCGCCCGTAGCCCGTCGACCGCCGGTCCCTGGAGTCGGAAGTGAGTGTCGCGCCACTCTCGTTCGTTGCGCGCGTCGCCGAGCCATTCGTCGGCGATCCCGACGCCGCCGGTGAAACCGACTGCCTCGTCGACGATCATGACCTTGCGGTGCGTGCGATGGTTCAGCTGGCCGGGTCGGAAGCGATGCAGCGGCCGGAACCAGCGGATCGTGGCACCGGCGTCTTCCATCATGTCGACCATCGACTTGTCGATAGGCCGCGCGCCCCAAGCGTCGAGGAGCACACGCACTCTCGCGCCGGCTTGGGCCCGGTCGGCGAGCGCGTGCGCGAACTCGCGACCGATCTGTCCGTCCCAGTAGACGAAGGTGAGCAGGTCGATCGTGCGGCGCGCCTTCCCGATTGCCTCGAGCATGGCGGGGAAGATCTCGTCACCGTTGCGGAGGACGTCGATGCGATTGCCCTCGGTCGCGGGCACGCCGATGACACCTTCGATCGTCCGGCGCAGGTGATCCGCCGGATCGTCCGCGGCGTCGTCATCGCGCGCCACCGTCACGACGGCACACTCCCGGCTCCGACTTCTTGCCCGTTCGTCGGTTGTCCGCTCTCGGGCTCGGAGTGCTCGACCTTCTCTTGGTCCTGTGGTTCTCGTACGCCCGCCCGAACCGCCTCGAGCTGTGCCGCGACCGCACCTCCGTACAACACCGCGATCGCCGAGAGCAGCGACCACAGCAACAGCGCGACGATTCCGGCCAGCGGTCCGTAGGTTTGTCCGAATGACTGGCTCAACGAGAAGAACGCGCCGAGGCCCGCGGTCACGACCAACCACAGGAACGCGGCCACGACCGATCCGAACGCCAGCCACGACAGCGCGGGCTGACGGCGGCGGGGCGACCATTTGTAGAGCAGCGTCATCGCAAGGGTTGCCAGCACGACCGCGGCCGGCCACCGGACGATTCCCCACGCGCGATTCACCGTCGAGTTGTGAATCGAATTGCCGATGGACTGCCCGAAGGCGAGAAGCGCGAATGCCGCGACGACCAGCGCGCCCGACGTCACGGCCAACGCCAGCGCGAGTCCGTACTTCTGCAAGGTCGGGCGATCCTGCTCGACGCCGTAGATGCGATTGAGGCCGCGCTCGAGCTGGCCCAGGAGCGTGCTGCCCGTCACCAATGTGCCCACGAGTCCGACGACGAGGCCGGCGTACCGGTGTGACGCTCCGGCACGGTGCGCCTGTGTAACCGCGTCCGTCAGCAGTAGTCCACCCGGTCCGGGCACTGCAGCCTTCAACGTGCGCACGACGAGGCCGCTGAAGCTACTGCTCCCGAGCGCACTCGCGAGGCCGACGACGGCGATGATCGCCTGGACGAAGACCAGCGCGGTCGCGTACGCCAACGATCGCGCATGGCTGAATCCGTCGGCCACCCGCAGCCGCATGAACGCGTCCTTGAGGATCTGACGGTGACCAGACGAGCGCAGAACCCGCCAGGCGTCGTCTCCGGCGAGCTCCCACGTTTCGGGAACCGGCGTTGCCGTGCTCAACTCGTCTCCGACGGCACGCACACGGTCACTGCCGCGGGCCGGACCTTGACCCGCAAGCGCCGTGTCTTCTTGCGATCACCGCCGTCGAGCTCGTACGGAATCGGCTCCGCGAAACGTACGTCGAACTTGCGGCCGCGGGCGGTCTCTACGAACGGCGACGACTCGGCTTTTCCACGCGCCGTTTTCGCCAATGTCCTCGACCACTGCCAGAAACCCTTGGCGGTCACGACTCCGATCTCGAGCAGGCCGTCGTCGGGTTGCGCTTCGGGAAACGCGGCAATGTCGCCCATCACCTTGCCCACGTTCGCGACGAGCACGCAGCTCGCCTTTCCCTTGAACCACGTGTCACCGTCGATGCTCACGCGCGTCTCGACGCGCAGAGCGGCACGAATGTTCTTCGCGCCGGTGAGGACGTAGGCCGCGCGGCCCAGGCGGTTCTTCAGTACCCCGTCGGCGTCGCGAATCATCAGGGCGTCGAGTCCCGCGCCTGCCATCACCGCGAAGTGCTCGCCGTTGATGAGCCCGACGTCGAGCTTGCGGCGGGGACCGTTCATTCCGAGTGCAACCGCCTCATCGATGTGCTTCGGTATTCCGAGATTCGACGCGAAGAGGTTGGCCGTACCTGCGGGGACGATTGCGAGCGTCGCATCCGAGCCGACCATTGTGTCGATGCAGCGCTGCACCATGCCGTCGCCGCCCCAGACGAAGATGAGCTCGGCCCCGGCGTCGAGCGCCTCCTGCACGCGTTTCGGAGCCATCTTCGACTTCGGCACCTCGAACCACAACGGATCGACGACGCCGGCCGACGCCAATTCTTCGCGCAACGAACCAAGCCCACCCTCGAGCGTCTTGCCCGAATGCGCAACCACCGCGACCGTGCCCACGACGTCCCTCCCAGGCGCTATGGCCACGCCAAAAAGAGGCTTACCCACCAGTGGTTCGGCCAAAGCCTGACGCGGCGCGTCACGAACGCCAGTGGGGGAGCACCTCGGTCGCGATCTCGTCGACGATCGCCGCGGGCTCGTCCCAGACCGGATCGTCGACGCGGGGATGGTGGAACACGAGGTCGGTGAAACCGATGGCCGCGTAACGCCCGACGAAGTCGTCGAATGCGGAAGCGCTTGCGAGCGGGCGCTCCTCGGTGTTGCCGATGAGGTAGATGCGCCGAATGGCCGACGGGTCCCGGCCGATCGTGGCGCACGCTTCCTCCAGCTGTCGAGCCTGCGCACGAACGACGTCCGCGGTGCCCTTTGCCGTCAGGTCGCGGTTGCTCGGGTCGCCGTATGTGATCCACCCGTCTGCGAACTTCGCGACGAGCGCCAGCCCCTTTTTGCCTCCGGCCGCGATCGCGAGCGGGACGCGCGGACGCTGAATGGACGCGGGTCGAACGCAGGCTTCTTTCACTGTGTAGTAGGTGCCTTGGTGGGACACAGATGGCTCGTCGAAACAACGCTCGAGCAGCCCGACGAACTCGGCGAGCCGCGCGGCGAGCTCGCCGCGGGTCAGCGGCTCGCGTCCGAACACAGTGGAGTCGAAGCCGATGCCGCCCGCGCCGACGCCGAGGATGAACCGACCGCCCGAGACGTGATCGACGGTCACAGCTTCTTGGGCGAGCGTGACGGGGTGTCGGAGGTTCGGCGACGCGACCATCGGGCCGAGTCGTATCCGGTTCGTCGCGCCGGCCATTGCGGTGAGCCACGGCATAGCCGCGAACCACGGGCGTCCGCGATAACGGCGCCACGAGAGGTGGTCGTACGTCCAAAGGTGGTCGTAGCCGAGCGCTTCGAGGTGCCGGGCCCGCTCGACCGCCTGCGGCCAAGGGTCGGTTGGGAGCATCAACACACCGACGCGCACGCGGCCGAGTATGTCGCGATGGCTAGGGAGCGTGCGACACCGACGCGCGCGCAGCTCGACGCCGAGCCGTCACGCTCCTCGGTGGATCAGTCGTCGGCGAGCATGGTGTAGATCTCCTTGCGTGCCCGCTTGAGGATCTCGAGCATGCGCTCGACCTGTTCTTGTTTGCCCGACTGTTTGACCTGCGTCGCCGCGACGACGAGTTGGCGTACCGCGTTACGGAAATCGCCGACACCACCATCACTGCGCAGGGCGATCTCCCACGGAGTGCCGCCCGCGGCCTCGATCCGCTGCATCGCTTCTTGGCGACCGGGTTCGGTGATCTCGAACACACGCTTGCCGTCGCGTTCGACCGACCGCACGAGCCCTTCGTCGTCGAGCAACTGCAGCGTCGGATACACGGAACCCGGACTCGGGCGCCAGGCTCCCTCTGTCTTCTCTTCGAGGCGCTGGATCACGTCGTAACCGTGGCCGGGTTCCTCGGCCAGGATCGCCAAGACGGCGGTACGGATGTCGCCGCGCTGCATGCGGCCGCCGCGACGGCGACCTTCCCAGCCTTCGGCACGGCGATGACCGCGGTGGCCCCGGCCTTGTTCACGAAATTCTCTCACGTTGTGGCTCCTTCGACGGCGGACACGCCTCGGCGGCGGTCGTCGATACGTTTTGACCTATCACGATATATCGTAACACATCGGGCCGGCGGACCCTGGCCGGTCCAAACTCCGCCTCAGCCCGCGACGGAGGCAGCGGGTGAAGCAGTCACCGCGGTTGCGGTCACGCTGCCGTCGGTCGCAGTCGGGCCTCGGACGATCACGGTTTCACCGGGGGTGATGTCCTTGATCGTGGCCGTATCGGTCTTGGTGAGTTGCGACGCCGCGTTGACGGCAACCTTGACGACGGTGCCGTTGGTTTCGGTGACCTACATGCTGTTGCCGTCGATCATCCGGCCTGACCGAAATTGCAGTGCCCGCGCACTTGCAGCACTTCCAAGTGCGAACGCCGCAACGAGTCGGGGAGGGGGGATTTGAACCCCCGACCGCCAGCTCCCAAAGCTGGTGCGCTACCACTGCGCCACTCCCCGGTCCCTACCTGGGGATATGCATCGTACCTGTCGCCCGGCGCGCCGTCATCGGACCCCGATTTACTTCCAGTGAGCGCACCATGCGGCCACACGCACGATCGGTACCCTCGTGGGCGTGCACGAGACGCCGGCCGACCTCGCGGCCTTGCAACGGTTGCTCGACACGTCGTACGCGCGGATCGGCGCGCACATGCGCACCACCCATACGCCGGAACGGCGCGTGGCGGCATCCGATCTCGCGCGCGTCCTGCGGGGAGTGCGCGTGCTCGACCTCGCGACTGTGACCGCGGCGTGCGAGCCGCGCGTCAGTCCCGTCGACGGACTCTTCTTTCGCGGCCACTTCTATTTCGGCTCCGGTCAGGAGTCGGCACGCTTCCGGCACCTTCGGGTCCGCCCACAAGTGAGCGCGTGCCACACCATCGGTGAGACGTTCGCGACGATCGTGCACGGTCGCGCGCTCGAGATCGACGTGCGCGCACCCGGCGAACGCGACTTCCTGTCGTACGTGCACGAGGTGTATCCCGATTGGGAGGACTGGTACGCGAGCAGCACGCCTCCCTACGCGCGCATCGAGCCCGCGGTCATGTACGCCTACGCCTTCGAACCGTCCGTCTTGGAGGGACTCCGAGGGATTTAGTTGCGAGCGCAAGGGTTGCTCGCCGCCCGTTCGGCTGCTTGGGGAGGGGCGGGCAGACCCCGGCGCGCCTGGCAATCCGTCGCGCCGAGGGCCGCCTCACAGCCCCTTCCCCGAGAGGTAGTGAACACCCGGCTCACTCTCTGTGGCAAGGGCCGTGAGGCTATTCGCGGACGCCCGAGTACCTATTTCGGAAAGCTGAAGATCATGGTCTGCGTGCCGTACGCGACCAGGCGCGGAGCCGCTCCGTCGACGTCCCAGAGCTCCATGTCGGCCGACGCGTAACCGTCGCCGGCGTGCCGTGCCCGGTTGACGGCGAGCACCCAGTCGCAGCGCGCTTCGGCCAAAACGTGCACGGTGAGGTCGGCGCTCGGCGGGAGCCACTGCAGCCGGCGGTCCTCGGGGCCCAGGCGTTCGCCGACCGCGCCGGGCATCGTGTCGCAAAGCGTCACGAGCGCGAGCGGATCCCAGGTGCCGTCGTCGGCGCGGGGCGGGTCGTCGAATCGATACCACGACGCGCGCAGCGAGGAGGTCGGTTCGTAGTCGTCCCACGGCGCGTGCCCGAGCGTCGGGCGACCCTCGACCTGCTCCCAGAACTTGAACGGGTGCCTGTCCTCCTCCCAGTCGTCGGGTGCCGGGTCGCGAAACGACGGGCATTCGAGCGGCGGTTGCACACCGTCGGGTGGCGCGGCGTCGGTAAATGTGAAGCCCTCGCGCTCGGCGCCGAACACTGAGAGCGCGACCAAGCCGGCGGACGCGCCCGGGTTTCGCAACGACGCGCGGAGTTGTGACACGGATCGGCCGCGTCGCAGGACCTCGACCTCGATCTCCATCGGGCCGTGCTGCACCTGGCCCGCGAACACGGCGTTGAGGCTGCGCAGTGTCTGCGACGGCTCACCGAGCGCCGCTTCCATCGCGCGTGCAGCCGTGGCGACGACGATCCCGCCCTGGGGCACGATCGGGCAGTCCCACTCCTCGCCGAGGTCCGCGGCGTAACCGCCATTGCCGGTCGGCTCGACGGAAGTTGCACGGCTGAACTGTGACGTTCCCACGGCAGGTCATTATCGTCGGTCGCCATGAGCGACGTGATCGATTTGATTCGACGGTTCTGCGACGCGTGGGGAGAGGGTGCCAGTGTCGACGAGATCGTCGACTACTTCACCGACGATGCGATCTACCACAACATTCCGGTCGATCCCGCGGTCGGGAAGGAGGCGATCAAGGCGACGTTCGCGATGTTCACCACCGGAGTCGAACGCATCGAGTTCCGTCTCCTCAATATCGCCGCTGACGGCGACACGGTGCTGACCGAGCGCACCGACGTATTCGTGCTTCCGAACGTCACCATCGAGCTGCCGGTGATGGGCACGTTCGAAGTGCGCGACGGAAAGATCGCCAAGTGGCGCGACTACTTCGACCTGAACCAGTACCTGACCCAGCTCGCGGCTGCTGCAGGCTGACGGGGTCGGGTCAGGGCGCAAGCAGCGCGCGTACGGCGTCGATGGTGTCGGCTTCGTCCGCCGACTTGTCGGGGCGGTATCCGCGAACCCGCGCGAACCGCAGCGCGACGCCGCCCGGGTAACGCGTCGACGCCTGTACTCCGTCGAGCGCGATCTCGACCACCAACTCCGGACGCACGTGCACGACGTGATCGTCGCGGTTCACTGCCAGTTCCTGAAGTCGCGCGGTCTGCCAGGTCAGCACCTCGTCCGTGAGACCTTTGAACGTCTTGCCGACCATCACGAACTCGCCCGCGTCGTCGTCGCGCGCGCCGAGGTGGAGATTCGAGAGCCGGCCGCGACGACGGCCGTGTCCCCATTCCGCCGCGAGCACCACGAGATCGAGGGTTCGGACCGGCTTGACCTTCCGCCACGTCGCACCCCGGCGACCGGCGTCGTAGCGCGCGTCGAGCGCCTTGACCATCACTCCCTCGTGTCCGGTCGCGAGCGCGTCGGCGAGGAACGCCTCGGCGACGACCGCGTCGTCGGTCTCGACCGCCGGAATCCGCCACGGGCCCACGAGGCCGGTCAAGATCGCCGCGCGGTCACGGAGCGGACGGTCGAGCAGGTCGTCGCCGTCGAGATGCAGCACGTCGAAGAAGAACGCGGTGAGGGTCAGGGAATGGCTTGTGGCATCGTCGCGGCCGAAGCGGCTCATCGTGTCCTGGAACCGGCGGGGGAGCGAGTCGTCGGCGAGTCCGATCGTCTCGCCGTCGAGCACGAAGCTGCGCGCCACAAAAGTGCGGGCGACTTCGACGACCTCGGGCACACGGTCGGTGACGTCGTTGAGGTTGCGGGTGAAGACGCGCACGTCGTTGGCGTCTCGGTGCACCTGGATGCGCGCGCCGTCGAGCTTCCATTCCACCGATGCGGGCCCGGTCGCGCCGAGCGCTTCTGCGACCGAGGCCGCGCTCGCCGCGAGCATTGGCTGCACCGGTCGCAGCACCTCGAGGTGAACCTCGGCGAGTGACGGTTCGCCGCCCTCGAGCGCGCGCCGCGCGGTATCGGCGAGGTCGCCGCCCAACATCGCGGCGCGACGGACCGTGTCGGCAGGAACGCCGGCCGCGTGCGCGATCGCGTCGGCCATGAGGCCCGCGAGCGCGCCTTGACGCAGTTCGCCGGTGAGCAGTCGCACGACGAAGTCGGCCTCGGCCGGAGTCGAACGCGCGAACAGATCACCGACGATCGTCTGGCGCGCCGCGGCCGATCCCGCGCCGGTGGTCGCCGCGGTCCGGTCGAGCGCGTCGTCGAGCTCCGCGACCGTCACAGGCGGTCCGCCGGGAGCGTCACCTACGCGATCGCGTACTGGAGCGAGCGTGGACCAGCCGACACCGATGCGGCCCTGGCGTGGCTCGCCCGTGAGCAGGCACACGACGGTTGCGATCTCGTCGGGAGCGCACTTTTTCAACAGTGTTGCCAGCGCATCGATCTTCGCCTTGCGCGAACGTGTCGCCGATACCGTCTCGGAGGTTTGCACGATGACGGTAAGGAGCACGCCGGCCAGGGTACGGTCGGAGGCATGGAATATCGACGCCTCGGCCGCAGCGGCCTTCAAGTCAGTGTCCTGTCCTTCGGATCGTGGGTGTCGTTCGGCGACCAACTCGGAGTCGACACCGCGATGGAATGTCTCGACGCCGCGCATCAAGCGGGCGTGAACTTCTTCGACAATGCCGAGTCGTATGCCGGCGGCAAGTCGGAGAGCATCATGGGCCAGGCGATCAGCAAGCTGGGTTGGGCCCGACACAGCTACGTGATCTCCACGAAGCTGTTCTGGGGCGTCTACGACGAGCCCAACATGAAGAACACCTTGAACCGCAAGTACCTGACCCAGGCCATCGACGGTTCGCTCGAGCGGCTCGGCCTCGACTTCGTCGACCTCTTGTACTGCCACCGCGCCGACCCGAACACTCCCATCGAGGAGACGGTGTGGGCGATGAGCGAGATCGTGTCGAGCGGCAAGGCGCTCTACTGGGGCACGTCGGAGTGGGCGCCCGACGAGATCCGCGCCGCGTGGGAGATCGCGGAGCGTCATCACCTGCACAAGCCCGTGATGGAACAGCCGCAGTACAACCTGCTGCACCGCATGCGCGTCGAGTTCGAATACGCGCGCCTCTACGACGACATCGGTCTGGGGCTCACGATCTGGAGCCCGCTCGCGTCGGGTGTGCTCACCGGGAAGTACCTCGACGGTGTCCCCGAAGGCTCGCGGGCGAAGTTGCCCGGCTACGAGTGGCTGAGCGGGATGCTCACCGATCCGAAGACCAACGAGAGGGTGCGCAAGCTGAAGGTCGTCGCCGACGAGCTCGGTTGCACGCTCGCGCAGCTCTCGCTCGCCTGGTGCACGAAGAACCCGCACGTGTCGTCGGTGATCACCGGCGCGAGCCGCGCGACACAGGTGCGCGAGAACATGGTCGCCCTCGACGTCGCGGCGCGGCTCGACGGAGATGTGATGGCTCGCATCGAAGAGGCGGTGCCGTTCAGGGCGTAGTCGTCGGCGCGATCCGCTCCGCGATCCAGATCTGGGTGCGACCGGTCTCGCCCGGCGCCTCGGGCGGGCGTTCCTCGACACGTTCGAGCGTGTAACCGAGGCGCTTCGGGATCGCGGCGCTGCGCACGTTCGCTTCGTCACAGACGATGATCATCCGGTCGATGCTCTCGATTCGCAGCCCGGCCTCGGTCAACGCCTGTGCGGCTCTCGTCGCGTGGCCGCGATTGCCCGCGTCGACGTGCAGCCAGTACCCGATCTCGAGCTTTCCCGGGCCGCGGCGCGTCATGAGCCCGAACGCTCCGATGAACGCGTCGTCGTCGCCGGTGAACAAGCCGTACTGCCACTCCTCGTCGCGTTCGCGTTGCTGGGGTTGGTTGCGGAGGCGCCCGCGCTGGAATCCGACGTCGGCCGATTGTGCGTCGGCCCACGGCATCCACGGCTTCAGGTGGTCGAGGCTCTCGCCGACTGCGTGCGCGATCGTCTCGGCGTCGTCGACCGTCATCCACCGGAGGTTCGTGTCGACGCCGAGCTCGATGCGCTCGGGCAGGGAGATGCTCATGGGTGGTCGCGGACGAAGCTGTAGGCGCGCTCGACGCGCGCGACGCGTAGCTCGTAGGCGTCGTACCAACGGGTGCGACCTTCGTATTGCGCGAACGCATGATCGGCGTCGCGCTTCCAAGCGGAGATCGACTCCTCGTCGGTCCAGTAGGAAACCGTGATCCCGACGTCGGCGTGCGCGGTCTCCACGCCGAGGAATCCCGGCTGTTGGGCGGCGAGCGTCGTCATCCGTTGCGCGGTCTGCTCGTACTGATCGCCCGGCTGCTTGTCGCGGTGGGTCGAGAAGATGACTGCCCAATACGGCGGATCCGGCGTGTGGGCGAGACCGTCGACAGTCTCGAGACGATCGGTCGACTTCACGCTCCGCTCCCTCCCGCCGATGCGCTCCGCTCTCATTCTGCCCGCGCACCTCGACAGACCTAATCCGGATATGTAGTATCCGGATTATCGGACGACGGCTCGCCGAGAGGAGACCGTGATGCGAGTGTTCGTGGCGGGAGCGACGGGCGTGCTCGGCCGGCGTGCGGTGGCGCGGCTCGTGGCCGCGGGCCACCAGGTCACCGGCGTGGCGAGATCTCCGGAGAAGGACGCGATACTCGAGGCGCTTGGCGCCCGGCCAGTCCGGGTCGACCTCTTCGATGCGGATGCGGTGGGTACTGCGGTCGCGGGACACGACGCGGTGGTCAACGTCGCGACCAAGATCCCGCCGGTCGCGCAGATGGCGCGCATGAGCGCGTGGGACGAGAACGAGCGGATCCGTCGCGAAGCCTCGGCCAATCTCGTCGACGGAGCGATCGCCGCGGGTGCGACCGTGTTCGTGCAGGAGTCGCTCGCGTTTCTCTACGGCGACCACGGCGACGACTGGATCGACGCGGCCTCGACGCCGTCGGTCTCGTCCGTCTTCAGCGGTGCGGTGGAGGCGGCCGAGGAGAACGTCGCACGGTTCCGCGCGCAGGGTGGTCGAGGCGTCGTGTTGCGATTCGGGCGCTTCTACGCGCCGGACAGCGACCAGGCGGCCGCCACGATGCAAGCGGCGCGGCACGGTCTCGTGCTGGATGTCGGTGGTGGCGACACGTACACGCCAATGATCGATGCGGACGACGCGGCTTCGGCAGTGGTCGCCGCACTCGACGCGCCGGCCGGCACGTACGACGTCGTCGACGACGAACCGTTCACGCGCGCCGAGCAGGGCGCGGCCCTGGCTGCCGCGGTCGGCCGACGGCGGTTGTGGCGCGCGCCGCGGTGGGCTGCGCCGAAGAAAGCGAGCTACCTCGCCGCTTCGCAAAGGGTGTCGAACCGCGCGTTTCGCGACGCCACCGACTGGCGACCGTCGTCGCCGAACCTGCGTGTCGGCTATCGCAAGCTCGTGCAGGCGATGCGCATCGAGCCGGCCCTGCCCGGTCGGGTGCGACTCATGCTGTGGCTGCTCGCGGTGACCGCGTTCGGCGTCGGCGTCCAAGCCGCGTTCTTCCCGCGCGCGTTCTACGACGACTTTCCCTACGGGCGCGGTTGGGTCGCGCTCGACGGGCGTTACAACGAGCACCTGATCCGCGACGTCGGCGCGCTCAACCTCGCGTTGCTCGTCTTGACGATCGGCGCGCTGGTCGTCGGTTCGCGTGCGATCACTCGGATCACCGCGATCTCCTGGCTGGTCTACTCGGTCCCGCACCTCGTGTACCACCTGCGTCATCTCTCGATGCCGATGCCGGGGGCCGACAAGGTCGGCATCGCGGTCTCGCTCTCGATCCCGGTCGTCGCCGCGATCGTCATGCTGTTCGACCGGGCGCGGGTTCCCGCCGCGACGATCGACGTGCGCGAACCCACGTCATCGCCGAACCTGACGCAGACGTCAGTTCGCCGCTAATTTCGGGAGTCATGAAGCCGGCGCCGTTCGAGTACCACGCGCCCGAGACGGTCGAGGATGCGTGCGGGTTGCTCGCCGAGTACGGCGACGAGGCGAAGGTTCTGGCGGGCGGGCAGAGCCTGGTTCCGATGTTGGCGTTGCGCCTGACCCGCTTCGAGCATCTGGTCGACGTGAACCGGGTCGGAGAGCTCGGCGGGTTCGCCCGCGAGAACGGCACGTTGGTGGTGCAAGCGGCGACGCGGCAGCGCGTGATGGAGCGCGAAGCCCTCGTCGCGGCCGCCGCGCCCCTGCTCGCGCGGGCGACTCCGCTCATCGGGCATTTCCAGATCCGCAATCGCGGCACTGTCGGCGGATCGCTCGCCCACGCCGATCCGGCTTCTGAGTACCCGGCGGTCGCCGTCGCGCTCGGTGCCGAGCTCGAGCTCGCCCGCCGCGGCGGGGCGCGCCGGCGCGTCGCCGCCGACGACTTCTTCGTCGGAACCTGGACGACGACGGCCGAACCCGACGAGCTCTTGGTGGCCGCGCGCTTTCCCGTGTGGCCCGAGCGCAGCGGCTTTGCCATCGAGGAGGTCGCGCGCCGTCATGGCGACTTCGCGCTCGCCGGCGTGGCGTGCGCAGTGAGCGCCGGGCGCGCGGGTATTGCACTCTTCGGCGTCGGGTCGACCCCGATCCGGGCCAGAGCCGCCGAGGAAGCATGGGTTGCGGGTGCGGCGCCGGACGAGGTGGCCGAGGCCGCGGTCCGTGAGCTCGACCCGCCGACGGACGTGCACGCGACCGCCTCGACGCGCGTGCGCATCGCGCGCCATCTCGTCGAACGCGCGGTCGTGCGCGCCCAGGAGGAGCTCCGTGCTGCCGGTTGAGATGGCGGTGAATGGTGAACGCCGGCGCGGGGTTGTCGAACCGCGCTTGACGCTCGCCGACTATCTACGCGAGCACTGCGCGCTGACGGGCACGCATCTGGGATGCGAGCACGGAGTGTGCGGTGCATGCACCGTGCTACTCGACGGTGAGGCCGTCCGCGCCTGTCTCATGTTCGCGGTGCAAGCCGAAGGCGGCGACGTCACGACGATCGAGGGTCTCGGTGGTCCCGACGGTGCGTTGTCGACGGTGCAGGACGCGTTCCGGGAGGAACACGGCCTGCAGTGCGGCTTCTGCACGCCCGGGTTCGTCGTTTCGGTGACCGCGCTACTGCGAGAGAATCCGCAGCCGACCGAAATCGAGATCCGCGAAGCGCTCTCGGGCAACCTGTGCCGCTGCACCGGGTATCAGGGCATCATCAGCGCGGTCGAACGGGCCGCGGGTGCCGCGCAATGAGCACGTCGACGGCGGGCCGGTTCGTCGGTCAATCGGTGAAGCGCCGCGAAGATCCGCGGCTGCTCACCGGCCACGGCCAATATGTCGACGACGTCATGCTCCCGGGCATGTTGCACTGCACGTTCGTACGCAGCGACGTCGCACGCGGGCGCATCGTGCGTGTCGACACCGAAGCCGCGCGGGCGCTCGACGGCGTGTTCGCCGTGCTCACTGCGAGCGATCTCAACCACCACGCGGGCACGATGCAACCGACCCTGCTGATGACGACACCGGGCGCGCCGCTGCGCCCGCTTGCCGACGGCGACGTCAGGTTCGTCGGCGAGCCGATCGTGTTGATCGTGGCCGAGAGCCGCTACGTCGCCGAAGACGCCGCGGAGCTCGTCGAGGTCGAGATCGACAGCGAGCCGGCGGTCGTCGACGCCGAGCGCGCGCTCGACGACGACGCGCCGATCGTTCATCCCGAGCTCGGTACGAACCTCGGCGCGGAGATGGCGTTTCCCGTCGCCCCCGAGTTGGAAGCGGTGTTGCACGGCGAGAACGTCGTCCGGCGTACGTTCCGCCAACAACGGCATACACCTGTGCCGATGGAAACGCGGGGGATCGTCGTCGACTACGAGCCGTCCGCGGGCGAGTTGAACGCCTGGATGAGCACCCAGAACCCGCATGAGGCGAAGCAGGCGATCTCGCGGGTGACCGGCGTGCCGTCGCATCGGGTGCGCGTGCAGGCCCGCGACGTCGGCGGTGGCTTCGGGCAGAAGTTCTTCACACCACGCGAGGAGCTCACGGTGGCGCTCGCAGCTCGCCGGCTCGGTCGCTCCCTGAAGTGGATCGAAGACCGGCGCGAGAACCTCATCGCGTCGAACCACGCGCGCGCCGATGTCGCGCACTGCACGTTCGCGCTCGACTCCGACGGGCGGCTGCTCGGCACCTACATCGACCACATCGAGGACGCGGGCTCCTTTCCGGTCGGCGCCACTGGTGGCGCGGGCGCCCTCGTAGGGCTCTTGTTCACCGGCCCGTACAAGTGCCCGATGGCGTCGCTGCGGACGCGCGCAGTGTGGACCAACACGTGCGGGCGGGGCGCGTATCGCGGACCGTGGATGTTCGAGACCGTCGCGCGTGAGCAGATGGTCGACGCCGCCGCGCGCGAGATCGGCATGGATCCCCTCGAGTGGAGACGTCGTAACGTCGTGCCGACCGCGGAGCTGCCGTACACGCTGCCCACCGGGTTGCCGCTCGACATGGTCAGCCCGTCGGAGACGCTCGAGCAAGCTGCCGAGATCATCGGTTACGCGGCGTTTCGCGCCGAGCAGCAGCGGATGTTCACCGAGGAAGGTCGGTTGCTCGGCATCGGGCTCGGTCTCTACGTCGAGCCGAGCACCGGAATGATGGACCCGATGGGAACCGAGACGGCGGTCGTACGCGTGAACCCGAGCGGTCAGGTGACCGTCGCGCTCGGGACCGGCTCGCACGGACAGGGCATCGAGACGACGATGGCGCAGGTGGTGGCCGAGGAGCTCGGCATCGAATTCGACGACGTCACCGTCGTGCAGGGCGACAGCGCGGTAACCGCGTACGGAAGAGGTACGGGTGGCAGCGGTACCGCGGTGATCGCCGGCAACTCGTGTCGAAACGCGTGCGCCGTCGTGCGGGCCAAGGCGATCGAGATCGCCGCGCATCTCATGGAGGCGGCACCCGACGATCTCGAGATCGTCGATGCGCAGATCGCGGTGAGAGGAACGCCGACGCGTTCGATCGCGTGGAGCGAGGTCGCGCGTATCGCACACCTGGAAACCGCGCGTCTTCCCGAGGGAATGGAGGTCGGCCTCGAGGCGACCGCGACGTTCAAGGCGCCGCCGTTCTCGTGGTCGAACGCGTGTCACGCGTGCACGGTCGAGGTCGACCGCGCGACCGGTGTCGTCTCGATCCTGCGCTACGTCGTGAGCGAGGATTGCGGCGTCATGATCAACCCGATGATCGTCGAGGGTCAGGTCGCGGGGGGTGTGGTTCAGGGCATCGGTGGGACGCTGTACGAGCACTTCGTGTACGACGCCGACGGCAACCCGCTCACCACCACCTTCATGGACTATCTACTGCCGACGACCACCGAGGTGCCGACGATCGAGTACGGACACGTGGAGACGCCGTCTCCGACTCCCGGCGGTCACAAGGGCATGGGCGAGGGCGGTGCGATCGGCTCGCCGCCCGCGATCTTCAACGCGGTGGCCGACGCGCTCGCACTGGTCGGCGCGACCGTCGACCGCACCCCGCTTTCGCCGGATGCGATCCTCCACGCATTGGAGTGAGCGACCGCTCGTTCAACTGGTGTTGACGATCAGTACGGAGCAGCCGGTCCGGTGCGCGATGTTGTTCGGAACACTGCCGAGGATGCGGGCCGCGCCGCGCATTCCCTTGTTGCCGATGACGATGAGGTCGGCACCGATCTCTTCGGCTACCTGCAAGATCGCGGCCGCCGGATCTCCGGGCAGGGCGTGGGTCTGGATTGACAGGGGCGACGCCAGCGCCATCGACTCGAGGAAGCCCTCGGCGTGTCGTCGATCGTCGCCGCCCGAATGCGCGTCGGCCTCGAAAGCCGTGACGAGATGCAGGTCTGCGCCCAGTTTCGTCGCAAGATCGATCCCGTAGCCCGCGGCCTTCTTCGCGCTCTCGGCCTTCGACACTCCGACGAGGATTCGTTTGTACAAAGCGTCCTCCTTCAGATGCAGGGCTGGGTCGTGAAGTCCTGATGACCGCGGTTCGGCTGGCACTGCTGCGACCACCGCGCCGACGTAAGCCGCCAGCTCTCGTCGCTCTGTCGCGCGAGGTGCAAGTCGTTTCGGCCCGCGCGCACCGAGTCGTCGAGAAGTCCGGCGGCGGTGACGACGACGTCGGTCTCGTGGAGAGAATCGGCGTTGGTCGAAACCTGCACGGTCGTGGTGTTCGCCGCCGTATCGTCGAGTTGTAGGAACTCGACGGAAATGCGCAGAGGAGAATGCGTCCAGGACGAGTGGTTCCTGTCGAGTAGCGCATTGAATGCCGCGATCGGGAGCGAGCCATCCACCCGCTCGGACGGACGTGTCCAACCGGTTGTGGTCCCGAGGGTCGTCGCCGGGCTCGTGGACGCGGTCGGAGACGAGTTTGCCGAGGAACGCGTTGTGGTTGCCGCGGCAGTCGAAGACGTCGCCGCGCTGGTTGCGGGGGTCGTCTTCTTGGCGCTGCTTCCACACGCGGCCGTGCCGACCGCGAACACCACGAGGACGGCCGCGGAAATCCCGCGCCTGATGACGATCACGCGGGGATTTCTGTGCCCAGATGCGGCGATAAGCCAGGCGACGACGAGCGGCTTCAACGTGCCTTCCTTGAACCATGTGGTGGTGTGTCTCGTAACGAGGAGCTAGGAGGCAATTCTCGAGGAGGTAGGCATGAATGTAGTTCGCACTTCGGCTCTTGACTGGTGCTCGGCGCGGCTCTGATGGTGTCCGCTGGTCCCGCGATGGCAGCCGCGAATCCGAGTGGCACGGGACCACCGAGCCAGTCGTGTCAAGACATCGAAGCAAGCGGTGGTACCACTCCGGGGCACTCTGCTGCCTCGCCGGGTTCCCCATTCAACGAGCCCGGCATCAACAGTCAAAACGGTGGAACCGGCGCTCAGCACTACAGCGAGAAGTCGCAGTACGACGTCGCCTGCTTCCAGGTGTCTCACCGCTAGGACGAGCACCGACGTCTCGCGTTTTGTGATTCTCGCAATACTTCCGGGTCCCTGGCATGATCTCGCGGTCCGTCACGTGCCAGGACCGGGAGACAGCACCATGAAGACGTTGCGCACGAGCGGTGTGCTGGCCGTGATCGCGTTGGTGGGGGCCTTGGCTCCCGCGACGAGCGCAGGGGCGTCGTCCGCGCCGGTCGCGCGAGGTCAGGTGCGGGCCAAGGAGGCACACCAGTCGGGGCGCGTCAAGCGCTCACCGAACATGACGTACCACGGCGGCAAGATCATGCCGACGGCGGTCGACAAGGCGATCTTCTGGGGACCGTCGTGGGCGAACACGACCTTCGTCGGTGACAAGGTGTCGGGTCTCGACAGTTGGTACGCCGGCCACAACGGTTCGAACTACGCGGCGACCGTCGACGAATACACCGACACCGTGAACGGCGGACACCGGGTCGGCTCCTCCGGCCTCGTGCATCAAGGCCATGTCATCGACACGTCGACCGCAGCGGGGGGCAACAACGCGTCTGCGATCCTCGCCGAGGTGCAGAAGCAGGTAACGGCCGGGTCCATCGTGCCTGACCCCAAGGGGAACGGCTATTACCCCGTGTACAGCGACGTCCCGCGGGGCCACGCCGGCTACTGCGCTTGGCATTCGGCCGGCACGGTCAGCTTGCCGAGTGGTGGCACGGTCACCGTCCAGTTCGGCTTCTTCTTCAATCTCGACGGCGACGCCGGATGCGATCCGCAGGACGCGCAGACGGGCCACAGCGAGGGTCTCGCGGCGCTCGCCAATGTGACTGCACACGAAATCGAAGAGGCACGTTCCGACCCCGCGAGCCCGGGCGCCTGGTACGACTCGTCCCACAGCGAGAACGGCGACAAGTGCGCGTGGACGTTCAATGTGCCTTCCGTACGGTTCTCGAACGGGACCACGTGGAAGTTGCAAGGCGAGTGGAGCAATGCCGCGTACACGGCCGGTACCGGCTATCCGAACGCGTCGGGCCAGAAGGGCTGCCTCGACGGACATTGATCGGGTCCGGCGGGTCGCCGCGGCACTGGTCGCGGCGACTGTGTTGTTCGGTTGCGGCTCCGGCAGCAAGAAAGCGATCGCGACCTCATGCCGACCTGCTCATGCACCCGAATACCCCAGCACTGACGCACTGCTCACCGATTCCGATACCGGTGGCGTCTGGTGTGTCGATCAGGGCGCGACGTTGGTCGTTCAGCTGCACGTACCGCCTGAACAGTCGGACACGCGCTGGTCGCCGGCTGCATCTTCGGATACCGGCGTGCTCGAACCGGTGAGCAATGGCGCGGTCACGCTCCCGCGCGGAATCACCGCGACCTTCCTCACGGCGCGTACTGCAGGCGTGGTGGCGCTGAGGTCGACGCGCCCCGACGGATCGCGCTGGAAGGCAACTGTCGTCATCAGGACTAGGTAGCCCGGCTGGCGTCGGGCGGGCGCGGACGACCGATGCCTGATCGTCCGAAGGCGGGATTCCTCACCGCGGTAAAGCTCCGCGCGAGCGCATCGAGGCATTCGACCATTTAGAGCGGACACAGCGTCCCGTTTAAGTTTGATACAAACACTGCCAGGATAAGGATGCCTCGTGGCGCCAAGAGAGGGCGCCCCGGGGGGAACGAGGGGGGCGGCATGGCCGGCGTCGGGCAGGCTCACGGAGAACGCGCGCCCGCCGATCTCTCCGCTCGTCCGCGCAGCCGTTGGTCGTTTCGCGTCGCCGCTGCAGTGTTCGGATTCGTTCTCTTCGGCGCCGGAGTCGCGATCGCCGACCTCCCCGACGGCAACAGCTTCAACGGTTGCCGCAACAGCACCTCCGGCGTGCTGCGCGTAATCGACAGGAGCGCTGGTCAGACCTGCAACACCGGCGAGACGGCCTTGACGTGGACCACCTGGAGGTGGCGTAGCGTCTGGGGGGAGACCACCAACTACAACGTCGGCGACGTCGTCTCGTACCACGGCTCCACCGCGCTCGCGGTCGTGCGTCCGCCGACCGGGATGCGGCCGACGAACCGGACTTACTGGACCGTGTTCGCCGCGAGCTGGGTATGGCGTGGCCCGTGGGTCTCGACCTTGAACTACCGCCCCGGTGACGTCGTCTCGTACAACGGCTCGTCGTATCTCGCCCTCGTCACCCCGCCGCTCGGGACGAACCCGAAGGCCGGCGCGGCCTCCTGGAGCCCCATCTCGCTGCGCGGTGCCGCGGGCCTCACGGGAGCGAAGGGCGCGACCGGCGCCGCGGGTGTGAAGGGCTCGACGGGCGCGCCGGGCGCGACGGGTGCGAATGGCCTTCGCGGCCTGACCGGCGCGGTCGGCGCGGTCGGCACGACCGGCCCTCAAGGTGTGCAAGGTGCGACCGGTCCGCTCGGACCCGAGGGCCCGCAAGGTGCGACCGGCGTGCAAGGTCTGCCGGGCGTCGACGGCGTGGACGGCGCCATCGGCGCGACGGGGCCGCAAGGCCTCCGCGGCGTGACCGGCGCGCAGGGCGTGGCGGGTCTGCCGGGCGTGGACGGCGCGGATGGGCCGCAAGGCGCGCAGGGTGTGACCGGCGCGCAGGGCCTGCTGGGTGTGACCGGTTCGCAAGGTGTCGCCGGTGCGACCGGAACGGCGGGGTCCGCAGCTCCCGGAGCCGGCATCATCAGCGGCGGAAGTAGCGGCATCGTCGTCGCCGACGGTCAATTCCTGGGTCCGTTCAGTGCACCGCCGGACACAACTCTCTCTCACGTGGAGTTCCCCGTGAAGACCGCGGGAACGCTCTCGAACTTCCAGGTCAAGGTTCAGCTTGCGGCCAGCGCATCGGGAAGCGTGATCTTCACCGTCTACAAGAACGGTGCGCCGACGACCGCGACCTGCAGCATCACCGGACTCACGGCGACGACCTGCTCCGACAACGCGCACACCGTCGCTTTCAGCCCCGGCGACACGCTCGCCGTCGCGATCACCAAGACCTCTCTCCCGACCTTCTCGATCACCGGATGGATCGCGCAGTACGGCTAATAGCTCGAACATCGCGCGAGCAGCTTCAGCGCGCGTGACACGAACTTCGCGCTCAAGGCAAAATGTGTTTCGTGCCGGCCCCGCATGATGTGATCGTCGTTGGTGCCGGTTCTGCCGGCGCGGTCCTCGCCGCGCAGTTGTCGCAGGATGCGAACACGTCGGTGCTGTTGCTCGAAGCCGGGCCCGATCACGGCACGGCGGACGCGCCGGCTGCAGTGCACGCGGCGAACTTCTTCCGCGCGGTGTTCGAGCCGGGTCGTATCTGGCCGGGCCTGGTCGCAACGCGTGCCGCGGTCCAGGCCGAAGCGCTGTATGTGCGCGGCCGGGGCGCCGGCGGGTCGTCCTCGGTGAACGCGTTGGGCGCTATCCGTGGCACGGTCGACGACTACGAGCGCTGGGCGGGCGAACTCGGCTGTGCCGGTTGGGGCTGGCCGGAGATGCTCGATGCGTTCCTGCGTGTGGAGGACGACGTCGATTACGGCGGCGACGGTCTGCACGGCAAGGGCGGGCCGATCCCGTTGTCGCGTACGCCGTTCGCCCAGCTGTCGCCGCTCGACGGGGCAATACGGGCGGCGCTGGGCGCGTTGGGCTACCCAGTGTGTGACGATGCCCACGCGCTCGACGCCACGGGAGTGAGTCGGGTGGCGCTGACGTTGCGCGACGGCCGTCGCGTCTCGACCAACGACGCGTACCTCGAACCGGCACGGGGAAGGGCGAACCTCGAGGTGCGTGGTGATGTGCTCGTCGACCGGGTGCTCTTCGACGGACGGCGCGTGCACGGAGTGCGCACCGCGACCGGTGAGGAGATCGCGGCGCGCGAGGTCATCGTCAGCGCGGGTGCGATCCATTCGCCTGCCATCCTCCTGCGATCGGGCGTGGGGGTCGACGACGGACTGCCGGTGGGCGCGAACCTGAAGGACCACGCCGCGAGCGCGGGATTCGAGATCGCGCTGAAGCCCGAGGGACGGATGCGGTCACCGAACGCGTCGGTGTTCGAATCCGTGCTGAGGTACACGTCCGGTCTTGCCGACGCCGGCCCGAACGACATGCAGATGATCTGGTTCGCGGCGGTCGGCCCGACCGACGACGAGCTCCGGGGCGGACGGCTGATGGGCGCCGTCATGCGTGTGTTCTCACACGGCCAGGTGCGGCTGCGGTCCGACGACCCTCTCGTCGACCCCGTCGTCGAGTTCGACATGCTGTCGGACGACCGCGACCGGACGCGATTACGCGATTGCGTGCGGCGAATGATCGACGTAGTGCGTCATCCGGCCGTCGCGTCGATCAGCGACGACGTCGTGGCACTCGACACACCGATCGAGGAGCTCGACTCCGACGACGCGATCGACGCCTGGTTGACCGCGACCGTGAACGACTACGTGCACGCGGTCGGAACATGCCGGATGGGCACACCCGGCGACGCAGCCGCCGTGGTCGACACCGACTGCCGGGTCATCGGCTACGAAGGTCTGCGCGTGTGCGACGCGTCGGTCATGCCCGACCTGCCCAAGGCGAACACGCACCTCACGACAGTAGCGATCGCGCAGCGGCTGATGGTCAAGATGCGCGAACGCGTAAGTCATCCCTGAGCCGTTCGCTACTAAGGTCGCGACGTGCAGTGGGATCGGACAGAACCTGGTCCCGCGACCCTGTGTCCGCACTGCGGTACGCCTGTGATGCCGCCCGCCGGATCGGCCTACGTCCACGGGGTCGGACCGGTCGGCTATCAAAACGGCGCAGCGTGTGGCGCGAGATGGCGATGCATCTGGCAGCCGCCTGCATACGAACGGCGAAAACGCGGGCCGGGGCTGCTGGCGATTCTTGCCGGCCTCGTGGGCGTCGCGGTTGTCGCGCTCGGCGGCCTTTGGCTGTTCGCGCGCGACTCCAGGAGCTACCCGTCGCGTTGGGATGCTCGGGTAGCACCGATTGCTGCCCGGGTCGAGGTGCTTCGGGGTCTGAGATTCAAGCATCCGGTGCGGATCACATATCTGTCGGTGCCGGATTTCGAGAGGAGATTGTCGACGAGTCCGGCCGATCTCAAGAAGCAACGCAAGCAGATCGACGAAGCGACGGGACTATTGCGAGCGACCGCTTTGATCGGCGCGAACGTCGATCTCGCCAAGGAGGCCGAAACGACGCAGGCCGCCGACACGATCGCCTTCTACGACTTCGACACCAAAGCGGTGTATGTGCGCGGAACAGCGGCGTTCACCGTCGAAACGCGCGTGACTCTGGCGCACGAGTTGACGCATGTTCTTCAGGATCAGCATTTCAATCTGCCGAAGCTCCAGAAGCGGGCCGCCAACTCCAAGTCGGGGTCTTCGGATGCGCTGACCGCACTGATCGAAGGTGACGCGGTCCGCATTCAAGATCGCTACCTCGGCGAGCAGTCTGCAGCCGACAAGCAAGCCTACGAACTCCTGTCGATAAGGACTGCCGAGCAAGCGAACCAACGCACGCAAAATGTTCCGGCGGTCGTCGAGACCTATTTCAGCGCTCCGTACATCTTCGGTCCACAGGTCATCCGCGTGTTGGACGCGGTCGGTGGCAACGCGGCGATCGATGCGGCCCTGACCGGCACGACGCCGTCGACGCGCATCTATCTCGATCCGACCGCTGTGAACGACACGCCCGGTCTCCCGGCATTGCCCCAGCTCCAAGATGGCGAGACGAAGCTTTCGAATTTCTCGAACAACGACGACGCCTTCGACCACTTCACGCTGTACCTGATGCTCGCGGCGCGGTTGGATCGACCGACCGCGCTACTCGCGGCCGATGCGTACCTGGGCGGGTCGGCGGTCAGCTACAGCCGGTCCGGGATCACCTGCTTCCGGGCCGCTTTCGTGGGAGTCAACGACAAGAGCGACGCCTTCTTGCGATCGGTCCTGGCGCGCTGGAGTCGGGGCATGCCGGACTCCGGCGTGGAGTCGAGCGGCACGCCCGTCGTGTTCCACTCTTGCGATCCCGGTCGGCGCGCAACCACGCCGAATGACGCGGCAATCCGCGAGGCGACCTCTCTGGCTGTGGGGCGCGACGCGGTTACGGCGGCGCTGGTCAGCGCGCACGTTCCGAGTCGGATTGCCGCGTGCGCCGCGCGCGTCCTCGTCCAGCTGCCCAGCCTCCGCGACGAACTGCTCGGCGGCAAAACGCCCGCGAACGCGGCCGACCTGGTCCGCCAGGGCGCGGCCGCCGCAGTCGCGTGTCGACGCAGCACATTCGCCGGACTCCCGTAGGCAATCGAGGCGTTACGGGGCGTCGATTCTTGGCGTCGGCTCGAGCGGTGCGGAACGGTGTCGGTCGCCGCGCGCTTCGAGCCAACGGGTGATCTGATCGGCGGGGAGCGGTCTGCTCAGGTAGTAGCCCTGAGCGAACTGACATCCAAGCTCCCGCAGCTGATGCCAGATCGTCGCGCTCTCGACTCCTTCGGCGACGACGGCGAGCCCGAGAGTGCGTGCGAGGCCGGCAATGGACGCCACGATGGCCGCGTCATCGTCGTCAGTCGCCATGTTGGTGACGAAAGAGCTGTCGATCTTCAGTTGACTGACGGGAAGACGCTTCAGATACGCGAGGGACGAGTATCCGGTACCGAAGTCGTCAAGGGTCGTGTCGACACCGAGGTCGTTGAGAGAGCTCAGAACCTCTCTCGCTCGTCGCGGATCCGACATCAGGACGCTTTCGGTGATCTCGAGCTCGAGGGCGTTCGCGGGGAGCGACCATTTGGCCAGGAGCGTCGCCACGTCATCGGCGAGCTCGGAATAGTGGACGTTGCGCGCCGAGACATTGACCGCGACGGTCAGCTCGAGCCCGTTGTCGCGCCAGATACGGCATTGAGAGATCGCGAGGTCGAGGACGTGTCGGGTCAACGGACCCATGAGGCCGGTCGGTTCCGCCAGCGGGATGAATTCGTCAGGCGGGATCAACCCATGTTCGGGATGGTTCCATCGCACGAGGGCTTCGACCCGGTTCACTACACCCGTGCGCATGTCGGCGATCGGTTGGTAGTGGAGAACGAGCTCACCTTCCTCGATCGCGCGCCGAAGTTCACCGAGCAAAGCCAGCCGGCGGGGCGAGTACCGGTCGTTACTTGCGGTGTACGTCTCGTAGCCGGTGCCGTGCTCCTTGGCGAGGTACATCGCCACGTCGGCTCGTTGGAGTAGCGCGTCGAGGTCGCTCGCGTGTTCGGGGTAGATCGCTCCGCCGACGCTCGCCTCCACGTGGAACGGGAAGTCTTGGAGGGCAAACGGCTGCCGGAGCACTTCCAAGATGTGATGTCCGAGCTCGGCCGCGGCGAAGCGATCGGGCACGGCACTGACCACGGCGAACTCGTCGCCACCGAGGCGTGCGACGACGTTGCAGCCGTCGAGCCCTTCGATCAGTCGTTGCCCGACTTGGCACAACAGGGTGTCACCAATGTGATGACCGAGGGTGTCGTTCACTTCCTTGAAGCCGTCGAGATCGATGAGCATCACCGCGAACCTGGCGTCGCCGTCCTCGGAGATCATGCGTGCCAACCGGTCTCGGAACAGCATCCGATTGGGGAGTCCGGTGAGCGAATCGTGGGTCGCGAGATGTTCCTTGGCGACGGAGATGGTCGCGGTTCGGTAGACGGCGAGGATGCCCGGCACGAACAGCAGGACCCAGACGATGCTGCGCGACGCGGCAAGCGCGATCAGTGGGCCCTGTGCTATCAGGACCATCGTCGTCGCGGTGTGGAAACCGAGATTGTTCCGGAACTCGCGAACGATGGAGACCCGCTGCGCCACCGAAACGGCGACGACGACGAACAGGCTGTTGAGGAAGAACGATGCCACGCCTGCCGCGAGCGTCGCGACGAAAGTGTGAGGGCCAAATGTGGAAGCGTCGCCGAAGCGAAGGTCGGGCGCGATGGCGACCAGGATGGCTGATGCCCCGGCGATCGAGAGCGCATACTGCGCGACGTTGAAGATCGCCTTCCACCACACTCTTCCGGTTCGAAGATCGGACAACACCGAGGCGACGGCTTGAGCGAGGATGGCCAGTGCCGGCCCCGACAACAGCAACGTCGCGAACATGAACGCGGGGGACGTCGTGACCTCCTCGGCGTCGTCGCGGAGAGGAACCCGGATCGGATACATCTCTCCGGCGATCATCAACAGCATGAGGACGGCGATCGCGGGCGTAGCCGCGTGCACTTCCCCCTCGACGCCGTACGCAACGATCCAAGCCCCGATCGCCAAGCCGACGACCGAAATCGCTGCGACGTACCGTTCGATGGGTTCGAGTCTTCTGAGTGACATGAGTGAAAAGACCCGTAGCCCCGAGGGACTACCTCGGGGCTACAGGAACTTTGGCTGGACGAGTCCTCAGAACTTGCGACCCGCGCCGGTGGCGGCGACGAGCACGACGAGGGACGACACCGCGACGCCCCACTTGATAAGGCGAGTCTTCACGCCCAACTCCTTTCACGCGCTGCTGGATCGGGAGATTCCCGAATCAGTTGAGTCGGGTTCGAAATCCCCGCACTTGAGGTCCAGAGACAGACGTCACAACAGTTGACGGCGCCCTCGGCCGATCAATGCTGGTGGATCCGACGACCACAGGAGATCACGCCGAGCCGTGTTCCTTGCCGCTTTCGTTGTCCTCAGCCTGATCACTGTCCCGCTCGCGGGAGGCCGGCTCTCGAGGCTGGCCTCCGTCCACCTGCGGTGGTCATCACTCATCTTTGGCGCGCTCGCCATCCAGATCGTGATCGTGACGCTGGTCCCCGGCGGAAGTCCCTCCCTACACCGCGGACTTCACCTTGCCTCGTACGCGTTCGCCGCCGCCTTCCTCTTTGCGAATCGTCACATCGCCGGAATGTGGATGATCGCCCTCGGCGCGCTTTCCAACGTCATCGCAATCGTCGCCAACAACGGCGTCATGCCGGCCTCTGCGAGCGCGATGCGGGCCGCGGGCGAAATCCCGGACACTCAGGGCTTCATGAACTCGACCCTTCTCGCGCACCCCAAGCTGCTCGTACTCGGAGATGTCTTCGCGATCCCGAAGTCGTGGCCCTTGCACAACGTCTTCAGCATCGGCGATGTCTGCATCGCGATAGGTGCGGCGTACGCGATCCACACGCTCTCCGGATCGCGGCGCTTGGCGCGTCTGACGCGGTTCGACCGTCGGTCGGCTGACTCGCTCTCGTAGCATTGGCTATGTGAACCCCTATCTCGTCGAGCGGCTCCAACCGTTCGGTACGACGATCTTCGCCGAGATGTCGGCGCTCGCAGTCGAGACGGGTGCGATCAATCTCGGCCAGGGATTCCCCGACACCGACGGCCCTGATCTCGTGAAGCAGGCCGCGGTCGACGCGATCCGAGCGGGGCACAATCAGTACCCACCCGGAATCGGCATCGCCGAGCTCCGCGCCGCGATCCGCGCGCACCAGCAACGGTTCTACGGGCTCGAGTACGACGCCGATTCCGAGATCCTCGTCACCGCCGGCGCCACCGAGGCGATCGCGGCCTCGATGCTCGCGCTGTGCGGACCCGGCGACGAGGTGGTCACCTTCGAGCCGTACTACGACTCATACGCGGCGTGCATCGCGATGGCCGGCGCGACGCGACGCGTGGTCACGTTGCGAACACCCGACTACAGCTTCGATCCCCAGGAGCTGCGAGCCGCGATGACGACCCGCACGAAACTCGTCCTGCTCAACTCTCCACACAATCCGACCGGCAAGGTCTTCACCCGGGCGGAGCTCGCGCTCGTCGCCGAGCTCGCGCAAGAGCACGATCTGCTCGTCGTGACCGACGAGGTGTACGAGCATCTCGTCTACGAGGGCGAACACGTACCAATGGCGACCTTGCCCGGGATGCGCGATCGCACGATCACGATCGGTTCGGGTGGAAAGTCGTTCTCGTTCACGGGCTGGAAGGTCGGCTGGGCGTGCGGGCCACCGGATCTCGTGGTCGCGGTGAAGACCGCGAAGCAGTTCCTTACCTATGTGAGCAGTGGACCGTTCCAGTACGCAATCGCGGTGGGCCTGCAGCTTCCCGACGCGTACTTCGCCGAGTTCCGCAACGAGATGCTCGACAAGCGCGATCGACTTTGCGCCGGCTTGGCCGATGCCGGCTTCGACGTGATCCGGCCGCAAGGGACGTATTTCGTGACCGTCGACATCCGTTCGCTCGGGGAGACGGATGGGCTCGCGTTCTGCCGGTCGCTGCCGCATCGCTGCGGAGTGGTGGCCGTCCCGAGTGTCGTGTTCTACGACGACGTCGGGGCGGGGGAGCCGCTCGTACGGTTCGCGTGTTGCAAGCGGGCGGAGGTGCTCGACGAGGCGTGCACCCGGCTGAAGAGCCTGGCCAAATGATCGTCGCCGGCATCCAACACGACATCGTCTGGGAGCGGCCCGCGGAGAACTTCGCCCGGCTCGCGCCGATGATCGAACGTGCGGTGGCCGCCGGCGCCCGGCTCGTCGTGCTCACCGAGATGTACGCCACCGGATTCTCGATGAAGACCGACCGGATCGCGGAACCCATCGGCGGACCCAGCGCGGGTTTCCTCGCCGACCAGGCGCGCGCCAACAACGTATGGGTCTGCGCGTCGGTACCGGAACGCGCGGAGCCGAGCGCGCGTCCCTTCAATCAACTCGTGCTCGCCGCGCCCGACGGCTCGACCCGGCGCTACGCCAAGATCCACCCGTTCACCTTCGGGCGCGAGCACGAGCACTACACGGCCGGCCGCGAGTTCCTCACCGTCGAGATCGAGGGCACGCGCTGTTCCTTCTTCGTCTGTTACGACCTCCGCTTCGCCGACGAGTTCTGGGCGCTTGCGGAGCAGACCGATTGCTACGTGGTGCCCGCGAATTGGCCGGCGTCTCGCCGTGAGCACTGGATGGCCTTGCTGCGCGCCCGCGCGATCGAGAACCAGGCGTACGTCGTCGGCGTCAACCGCGTGGGCGACGGTGGGCGGCTGCACTACTGCGGTGACTCGATGATCATCGATCCCTTCGGCGAGATCGTGGCCCAGGGTGTCGACACCGAGACCGTCCTCGTCGCGAACGTCGATCCCGACCGCGTGCGCTCGGTGCGCGCCGAATACCCCTTTCTCCAGGATCGCCGCTGAGCTCAGACGATCGCGCCGCCGGCCGCGAGGTCGCGGCGCAGGGCGGCGACGTCGAGGTGCTGGACGTCGCCGTCGGCCGCGAGTGCGCCGGCCGCGCCCGCGGCTTCACCGGTCGCCATCGCGGCAGGGATCTCCTTGGTCGCCTGGTGCACGTAGCGGCTGGTCGAGATGCACCGCCCGCTCACGAGCAGGTTCCGTACCGCCGCGGTCGTCAGCGTCCGGTACGGCACGTCGAACACGACCTCGCGCCTCGTCCAGTGTCCGGTCCGCGCGATCGCGTCGGGGAAGCGACGGTCGCCATCGGACTTCTCGAGCACATAGTCGCCGACGAGCCGCCGGCTCTCGGTGATGCCGATCATCTTCGCGATGTCGTCGAGCCACGCGCTCGGATTCTCCTCACGTATGCGCGCGACCGCCGCGCGAACCTCGTCGCGACATTCGAGCTCGGCCGCCGTGAGGTCGTCGGGATCGGTCGGGTCGACTCGTCGCGCCAGCGGGCCCCACGGCACGAGCACCCGCCCGGGCGCGGTGGTGCGAAAGCCCACTCCGTCGCGCGCGTCGAGACCGCCCATGCGGAACCACAGGTGCGGCGGGATCGTGACTGATTCGAATCGCGCGCCGGCCGCGACCATCACGTCACCGTCGCCGCTCGCGTCGATGACGACACCGGGCTGCACCACCTCGCGGCCCCGTTTCGATTCGAGCACCACCGCGTCGATCCGTCCGTCGGGCGCGTACGCGTGTGCGCACCACGAATGCAAGCGGAGCCGCACACCCGCCTCGCGCAGGAGGTCGATCGCAACGTCGCAGAACGCCTCGGGATCGAACGCCACGGAGTAACGCACGACATCCGGAGGAGCACCCCAGATCAATCCCCAACTCCGCCAGCGCTCGACCGCGGCGGCATCGGTCGAACCCCATTCGGTCGGTTCGGGAGCGCGCGCGTCGCCGCGCCGAGCGAGACGGTCGACGACCTCCTGGCACAACCCGGCGACCACCTGGGTGCCGCAGCCGTCGTCGAGCGTGAGGAGCAGGTTGATCAGGCCGAACGTGGCCAGCCCACCGACGAATCCGTACCGCTCGACCAGCAGCACGTCGGCGCCGCGACGAGCCGCGCCCACCGCGGCGGCGATACCGGCGCTGCCGGCTCCGACGACGAGCACGTCGGGCCGGCCGACGACCGGAAGATCGCGTTCGGGCTCGCGCCACGTCTCGGTCATCGCGCGTCACGGTAACGTCCGCCCATGAAATTCGCGCTCTTCTACGAGATCCCCGTCGCCCGGCCCTGGTCGCCCGACAGCGAGCACCGCGCGTACAAGAACACGCTCGAGCAGGCGATCGCCGGTGAGCAGGCCGGGTTCCACGCGTTCTGGACCGTCGAGCACCACTTCCTCGAGGAGTATTCGCACTGCTCCAATCCCGAGGTGCTCTACGGCGCGATCGCCAGCCGCACATCGAAGATGCGGCTCGGATACGGCGTGCGGCTCATGCCCAAGCCGTACAACCACCCGGTGCGCACAGCCGAATCCGTGGCCGTGCTCGACCTGTTGAGCGACGGACGCGTCGACTTCGGAACCGGTCGATCGGCCACGCGCATCGAGCTGGAAGGCTTCGGAGTCGACCCGAAGGACACCCGCGAGATGTGGCGGGAGGCGATCGAGCACGTCGTCGGCTGCTGGACGAACGACCGGTACTCCTTCGAAGGCAAGCACTGGTCGTTGCCCGACCGACGCGTGCAGCCCAAGCCCCTGCAGCAGCCGCATCCGCCGATCTGGGGCGCGACGACGAGCGACGACGGACACGCGCAGGTCGGCGAGCTCGGTCTCGGCTTGTGCTCGTTCGCAGTCGGCGTGTCACCCGAGGACGTGAAGAAGAAGATCGACATCTACCGCGCCGCGGTCGCGAAATGCGCCACTCCGATCGGCAAGTTCGTCAACAACCAGGCGGCGACGTTCACGATGGCGTTGTGCGCGCCCTCGCAAGAGGAAGCCTGGGAGAACGCGCGCGATTCGTTCGAGTGGTACCCGAAGGTGGGTGCGCGCCAGATCGCACAGGTCGCGGAGTGGATGGCGGAACGCAACCAGGCACTCGGCAACTACGGTTACGCCGCCGACATGAAGGCCGTCTCCGACGACGGCTCGCTCGACTTGCTGTCACTCGAGTACCTGGTCGACTCGGGCGCGTGCGTGCTCGGCACTCCCGAACAATGCCTCGAGGCCTGCAAGCGCTACGAGGCGGCGGGCGTCGACCTACTGCTCTGCCTCGTCAACCCGTACAAGATCGGCCACGAAGCCGTGATGCAGACCATCGACCTCATGGGCAAGCACGTCATCCCGAGCTTCGGCTGACTCAACAACCGATTGCTCGCGGTCGGCTCAGGGTGATCATGGACGCACGGGCGTTGGGGTAGTCGACGGCGTGGTACCGGGATTGCTCGGATCGCACGACGGGACGCCCACTGCCTGGGCCGCCTGCGTGCCCGAAAGACCGTGTGACGAAAGATCGTGAAACGTTTGTGTGAAGGTCGCCCCCGCGCCGCGACGTGCCGCGTCCTGCTGTTCAACGGTCGATTTCACGCTGCGGTCAACGTCGGCGAGAAATGTGCTCCATGCTGCCGAGCCGGTCGAGGGCTGACCGAGCGCGTGGAGTTCTGCTTGCCATGCTCGAAGGGTCGCGACCGTCTTGGCTTCGTATTCCGCGATGGCGGGCAGCTTCGACGCGTCAGGGTGTTCCGGGTCGAAGTCCGGGAACGGAAACGCTCCTTGCGAGCGCAGGTTGTCTCCGGCGGCCGTGCAGGCTGCTACCGCCTTTGCCTTGAAGCTCGAGTCGACCTCGGCGCTTGTCGACGCACGCGTTGATGTTGTCGTGGTTGTCGATTTCGCGCCGGACTTGCTGCTGCTTCCGCACGCCGAGATCGAAAGGAGCACGATTGCAGTTGCGATTCGCTGCGTCCGCATAGGAGCCATCATCGCTGGGACGCCCTCCACCAAACTTGTCGTATACAGGGATCTCCGAAGAGTCTCCCGACTCGTTTGTGGCGCGTCAACCCGTGAGCGCCGACGTACCTTGCTCGTCCGCTCCCGGCGCTAGAAGCTCCAGCGCGTCGCGCCGCCTGGTTCGACGGTCAGGAGTGCGGTGGCGGTGCGCGGCGCGAGGCGATACACATGCCACGGCGGCGGTCCGGCCGACGGGGCGCTGTACTCGGCGGTGAGCGCCAAACCTGTGTCGTCGACGCGCGCCGGCCAGCCCGCTGCGGCCCAGCGCTCGGCCATGGCCGCGACCGTCGAGGGATCGCTGACCTTGTGGGCCTCGCCCTCCACGACGAGGTCGAAGTCGTGGCTCGCAACGCTCAACACGCAGCGCGGGTCGGCCGCGAGGTTCCTCGCCTTGCGCGTCCCTTCGCCGGTCTCGAACCAGAATGCATCGTCGGCCCAGAGGGCGCCGACGCCTGTGACGTGAGGGCTTGCGTCGCGGTTGATCGTGGCCAACCAACACGTGTGCCGGTTCGGGCCTCCCGTTTCCGGCGCTTGGCTCAGGCCCTGATCGAGGCGGCTCCTTATGCGGCCCCAGTCGAGCAGCGGCGTGCCGTACAGATCGGCGAGGTTGGTTGCTTCCATGATCTTCAGACGCTACGCGACCGCGAAAGTCATCGGATCCATCCGGTCGACCATTTCGGGATCCAACAGCGGAGAGAACGCGATCACCCAGCAACGGTGGTGTTACGCGGCGATGGCCTCCGTGTCGTCGACGGAAGTACGTCGGATCATCTTCCGACCGTCGCGTTGATTACTCCCGCCAGGCAACCGCGTACGTCTTGACCGGTTCGGGCAACCCTTTCAGGTCGACTTCTCCGAGGTCTTCGAACCGGAACGATTTGCCCAGGCACAGTTCGCGGACGGCGACCGAAACGGCGATATCGCCGGGAGACGCGGCGGCGCAGAGTCGAGCGGCAAGCTGGACCGCCGCGCCGAAAAGGTCGTTGTTGTCGTCGGTGACCGGTTCACCGGCACTGATCCCGACCCGGAGATGAAACGGGGTGGCCGACTGTTGGTTGCGGGAGTGCATCCGGCGTTGAACCGCGGTCGCGAATGCCACTGCAGACACGACCGACGTGAACGCCGCCATGATGCCGTCGCCCGTGTGTTTGACCTCGCGGCCGTTGTGCGCCGCGAGTTCGCTGCGCACGATCTCGTTGTGCTCGCGGAGCAATCGCATGTGGCCTTCGTCGCCCAACTCGTGCGTTTGGGCCACCGACCCGTAGATGTCGGTGAACACGATCGCTCGCATCGCGGGTGCCGTGTACGCCGTACCAACCGGATGTGTCGGCATGGCGCCGAACAACGCGTTCAGCGGCGCCGCAGGGTCGAGCTCCAGGATGGTGCTCGCCAACAGACCGTGCGCATCTTGATGCACGGCCTCGACCGCTTGTCTGCTCGGCCCCTCGGCGAGACAGAACACGGACCCGTTGTCAGGGTCGAACCAGTAGGTGTGATAGCGCACGCCGTGTTTGCCTTGGACCGCGACGTCGCGCATGTGCGCCTCGGCCAACTCCTCCGGCGACACCCCGGGCGCGTCGTGACGGTCGATGTACATCGGCACGAACTCACGGTACACGCGTCTTCCGGTCGAGCGCCTCGATCAGTCCTTTGAGGTCGGCAACTGCGCCGGCGATGTTGCTCAGTGGGGTCTGATACGAAGGAAGCCGTAGGTCGCGACGAATCGACCGTCGTCGGTAGGAGTCACCCCCCGTCCTTCGACGGCCGAACCCCGAACGGCTTACACAGCGGAATGAACTACTTGTCGATCGCGTACCGGAAGACTTCGCTCACAAGTCGGCGGGAATCGGAACTGTGTAGGTGTCGCGGCCGGATCGCAGCACCTTGCCGGGTAGCGCGCCGGTCTGCTTGCCGTCGGACACGATGGTCGTGCCGTTCACGATCACTCGTTGCACGCCGATCGCGTCGGCGAACAGCCGTGCGCTACCGCCGGGAAGATCGCTCACGAGCTTGACCTCGTCGGTCGCGACGGTGTTGGGATCGAATATCACGACGTCGGCGTGAAAGCCTTCACGCAGTTCGCCCCGCTCACGCAGGCCGAAGAGTTGCGCCGGCTCCTGCGTCATCAGCTGCACGCATCGTTCGAGTGAGATGAGCTGCCGTCCGCGCAGCGTGTCGGCGAGGAACGACGTGGTGTACGGCGCGCCACACATGCGGTCGAGGTGCGCGCCGGCGTCGCTCCCGCCGACCAGCACGAGCGGGTGATCCCACGCCTCGGCGCGCATCTGCCACGACTTCAGGTCGCCGTCGGACGGCAGCGGCCAGAGAATCGTCTGCAGGTCGTCGTTGATGACGATGTCGAGCAGGGTGTCGAACGTGCCCCGGTTCTCGCGCTCGGCGAGATCACTCACGACCCGGCCCTTCAGACCCTCGTTCGCCGGGGAGTAGGTGTCGCCGATCTGGTAACGGCCCCACGACGCGAGCCGCGAGAACACTCCGGCTTCGGGGGAGCGAGCCCGCTCGTTCATCCACGCACGGACGGCCGGGTCGCGCAGCTTCGCGATCCGTTCCGGGATCGGGAGGTTCATCACTTCCGACCAGCCGGGCAACATGAACAGCGCGCAGTAGTTGCGGAACGACATGTTCATCTCGACGAGCGTCGGCATCGTCAGCGCGATCGCGGTGCCGCCTTGCGCCCGTGCGTGTTCACACGCGGCGACCTGGTCGTGGTAGCGCTGCGGTTCGCGCGAGTCGATCGAGAGCACGTTCCAGTTCAGTGGGCGCCGGCCGGCGAGCGTCATCGCGGCCATCTGATCGACTTCCTCGTCGCTGAAGCCGCGCAGGCAGCCGCTCGTGACGTACTCGAGCGTCGTACCAACGTGTCCGGAAACCGCGCGGCAAAGCGCGAGGACCTCGTCGTTCGACGCCCAGCGGGATCCGACGGGCTGGCCGTCGCCGTCGGAGTGCGTAAACGACAACGTGGTGGAGAAGCCGAGGCCGCCGGCCGCGATCGACTCCTCGAGCAGGCGGGTCATCGTGTCGAGCTGTTCGGGCGTGGCCTCGTTGCCGATCGCGTCGACGCCCATCACGTTGCGCCGCAGCGCGCAATGGCCGACAAGGAAGCCGACGTTCAGGCCGACGCGATTGTCGACCGCGTCGAGGTATTCGCCGAACGACCGCCACGACCACGGCACGCCGGTCTCGAGCGCGGGCAGGGGCATTCCCTCGACCTTCGCCATCATGCGGCGCAGGTAGTCGGCATCGGCGGGCTCGACCGGCGCGAGCGTGAACCCGCAGTTGCCCGCGATCATGCTCGTCACGCCGTGCAGGTTCGACGGAGTGGCCGCCGGGTCCCAGAACAGCTGCGCGTCGTAATGCGTGTGCGGGTCGACGAAACCCGGCGCGACGACGAGCCCGTCGGCGTCGATGGTCTCGGCCCCGTCGTCGGTGATCCGGCCGATCTCGACGATGCGTCCGTCACGGATACCCACGTCGGCCTGGCGCGGGGCCGCGCCGGTGCCGTCGACGACCGAGCCACCACGAATGACGCTATCGAGCATCGTGACCTCCTAGCGCGTCTTGCGCTTCGCGTCGTGCACCGCTTGCCGGCGCTTAGCTTGCGCCGCGACGCGCGCCTCGCGCTCGCGTGCCTCCGCGACGCGCTTGGCTTCCTTCGCCGACCGGCGCTGCTCGCGCTTGGCCTCGAGCTGCTTCTTGTCGACGGGTTCCGGTCGGGCCTCGAGCTCGGGCTTCGCTTCGACCGCGACCGGCGGGCCGATGACGAAGCGTTCGTCGGTCTCGAGCAGCTCGCGCATCACCGGCCGGCAGGGCGCGTCGCTGGCCGCGTACCCGGCGAGCATCAGCGTCGCGATTGGCGCGCCGTGCCGCTCGACGACCGCGGGCAGCACCTCGAGCAGATCGTCACGCGTCGGCTCCTCCGAACGGGGGCCCAAGGCCTCGACCGTCTGGTCGTTGGCGTGCTGCGCGAGCGCGAACAGAACTTGGAGCTGATGGTCGGGTGCCGCGGTTTGGAGCTTGCGCCGCACGAGCGGCACGAGCGCGTCGCCGAGCCGCATCGTCGCCCGGGGGAGCTGCAGCTGCGCGGCGACCTCGACGCGCAACTTCTCGCTCATGGCGGCGAGTGCACTGCCCAGGACCTTGTCGTCGAGGGCGGCGAGCGCCGAGGCCATCCGGCCGACGTCGGCCTCGGCCTGGGCCTCGTCCTCCTCGTCGTGCTCGTGGTCGTGCTCGTGGTCGGAGTGGTCGTGCCCGTCGTCGTCGTCGTGCACGTCGTCCGGGACCTCTTCATCGCTCGATTTGGCGCTCATCGCCCTGCAGCTTCGCGCGCGGGAAGCGGCTATCGTCGAGCCGACATCGCCGTCGACCTCTGACGGGAGAGTCCGGACGCTGCTCGGCAGCGAGCCGGGCGCCGAAGGAGCAACCACTCCCCGGAATCTCTCAGGCACCCGAACCGTCGGAGTCAGGCAACTCTGGAGTTCCGCGACAGAGGGGGAGTCGGGCCGTTCGCGGCTCGCACCCGATACGCGGAACGAGAGGATTCCCGCCATGCCCGACCAGCTGGCCGCTGAGGATCCGGGATTGGATGCGTTCGTCGACCGGCACATCGGTCCGCGCGCCGGCGACCAGGCCGCGATGCTCGCGGTCCTGGGTTACGGGTCGCTGGATGAGCTCGTCGACGCCGCGGTGCCGGCTGTGATCCGCGAAGCGGCTCCCCTCGACTTGCCCGAGCCGCTTTCCGAAACCGGAGCGCTCGCGCGGCTGCGGGAGCTCGCCGGCCGCAACGAGGTGTTCACGTCGCTCATCGGGCTCGGCTACCACGACACGATCACGCCCCCCGTGATCCTGCGCAACGTGCTCGAGAACCCGGCTTGGTACACCGCGTACACGCCCTACCAACCCGAGATCAGTCAAGGCCGGCTCGAGGCGTTGCTGAACTTCCAGACGATGGTGAGCGACCTCACCGGCATGGACCTCGCGAACGCGTCTCTCCTCGACGAGGGCACCGCGGCCGCGGAGGCCATGGCGATGCTCCACCGGATCAACGCGAAGCAAGGCGGTGTGTTCCTCGTCGATGCCGACGCGCATCCGCAGACGATCGACATCGTGCGTACGCGCGCGGCGCCGCTCGGGATCGAGGTCGTCGTCGGCGACCCCGACGCGCCCGACTTGATCGACGGATGCTTCGCGGTGCTGATGCAGTACCCCGGGAGTAGTGGTCGGCTCCACGACCTCACGCCGGCAATCGAACGCGCGCACGCGCGCGGTGCGCTGGTGTGCGTTGCCGCCGACTTGCTCGCGCTCGCGCTCGTGACACCGCCGGGCGAGATGGGCGCCGACGCGGTCGTCGGCACGACGCAGCGCTTCGGCGTACCGCTGGGATTCGGCGGTCCGCACGCGGCGTATCTCGCGGTGCGCGACGAGCATCGGCGCACGCTTCCCGGGCGTCTCGTCGGTGTCTCGATCGATGCGAAGGGGCGCACCGCGTTCCGGCTCGCGTTGCAGACACGCGAGCAGCACATCCGGCGCGAGAAGGCCACGAGCAACATCTGCACCGCGCAGGTCCTGCTCGCGGTCATTGCCGGTCTCTACGCCTCGTATCACGGAGCGGAGGGATTGCGGGCCATCGCCGGGCGCGTGCACCGGCTCGCGGCCGCCCTCGCGACGACGCTGCGGAACAACGGAGTGGAAGTAGTGCACGAGCACTTCTTCGACACCTTGACGGTTCGGATGCCGGGACGCGCGGCGGAAATCGCGGCCACCGCCTCGGCTCGGCGCGTCAACCTGCGCGTCGTCGACGCCGACACCCTCGGCATCGCGCTCGACGAGACGACGACGCCCGCGATCGCAGACACGGTCTTGGCCGCGTTCGGCATCGACGACTCCGTCGACGGTTCCGTCGGCACCGCCTCCACGGGTGCCCTTCCGGCGGCGCTCGAACGCACGTCGGATTTCCTCACGCATCCCGCTTTCACCTCGCACCGCTCCGAGCACCAGATGTTGCGCTACCTGCGCCGCCTCGCCGACCGTGATCTCGCGCTCGATCGCACGATGATCCCGCTCGGGTCGTGCACGATGAAGCTCAACGCGACCGCGGAGATGGAACCGATCACCTGGCCCGAGTTCGGCCGCATGCATCCGTACGCGCCGCTCGACCAGGCTGCCGGCTACCTCGAGCTGTTCGACGATCTCGAGCGCTGGCTCGCGGAGATCACCGGCTACGACGCGGTCTCGTTGCAGCCGAACGCCGGTTCGCAGGGCGAGTACGCGGGCCTCCTGGCGATCCGCCGGTACCACGCCTCGATCGGTGAATCGCGCCGACTCGTGTGCCTCATTCCCGCGTCGGCGCACGGCACCAACGCGGCCTCAGCCGCGATGGCGGGGATGCGAGTAATCGTCGTGGCGTGCGACGACCGTGGCAACGTCGACCTCGACGACCTGAAGGCGAAGGCGGTCGAGCACGGCGACGAGCTGGGCGCGCTGATGGTGACCTACCCGTCGACCCACGGCGTCTACGAGGAGCAGATCCGCGAGATCTGCGCGGTCGTGCACGACCACGGCGGCCAGGTGTATCTCGACGGTGCGAACCTCAACGCGCTCGTCGGTGTCGCGCGGCCGGGGAGGTTCGGCGCCGACGTGTCGCACCTGAACCTGCACAAGACGTTCTGCATCCCGCACGGCGGCGGCGGTCCCGGAGTCGGGCCGATCGGCGTGCGCGCGCACCTCGCGCCCTTCCTGCCGAACAACCCGTTGCGCGCCGAAGCCGGCCCCGCCACGGGCATCGGCGCCATCAGCGCCGCGCCGTGGGGGTCCGCCGGCATCCTCCCGATCCCGTGGATGTACGTGCAGATGATGGGCGCCGTCGGGCTCACACGCGCAACGCACGTCGCGATCCTCAATGCCAACTATCTCGCCCACCGCCTCGCACCGCACTACCCGGTGCTCTACACGGGTTCGAACGGTCTCGTCGCGCACGAGTGCATCATCGATCTGCGTCCCATCGCGCGCGATACGGGCGTGAGTGTCGACGACGTCGCCAAGCGCCTGATCGACTACGGCTTCCACGCGCCGACGATGTCGTTCCCGGTCGCGGGCACGTTGATGATCGAGCCGACCGAGTCGGAGGATCTCCCCGAGCTCGACCGGTTCGTCGACGCGATGGTCGCGATCCGGTCGGAGATCGATCGGGTCGCGTCAGGAGAGTGGCCCGCCGACGACAACCCGCTCTTACACGCCCCGCACACCGCCGAGGACGTGACGGCCGACGAATGGTCGCGCGCATATCCGCGTGAGCTCGCGGCGTTCCCGGTCGCGAGTTTGCGGCATACGAAGTACTGGCCGCCCGTCGGTCGCATCGACGGCGTCTACGGCGACCGCAACGTCTTCTGCAGCTGCCCGCCCGTCGAGGCGTATCAGTAAGCGAGTAACGCCGGGCGAGCAGCTACCGCGCGTCGGCCCAGCCGCCGGGCGTGCGACCATCCGTCCGGACGAGCCGGTGCGCGAACAGCCACCGGTCGCCGTCGGGGGTGAGCCGGTCGCGGTAGCGGCCCCAGTGGTCGACTCCGGCGCCGGTCATCACCGTGAAGTAGGAGGTCGCATTCGTCTCGGTTGCGGACACGACGTCGACGCGCACGCTCGACACGTGATGCTGCATGCGCCCGGGCGGCGCGGTGGTGACGACATCGCCCCCGACGCTGCGGAAGAAATCGAGGATCGCGTCGCGGCCTTCGGCGCGCGCACCGCCCGTTCCGTGCACCTCGAGCACGCCGTCGGCGGCGAAGAGCGCGGCGACGTCGTCGAAACGACCGTGGTCGGCCGCGTACGTGTAGTAAGCGATCGTGTGCCGCACGGCCTCGCGCGCGCTCAACTCCCAGAGCTCCACGGGAGTGGACGCTACTCAGCCGAGGCGCGCGGTCGCAGCCTGCAACACGTCGGCGAACGCGCGCCGAGGTGCACCGCGACGCGGTGAGTCGTACGCATCGAAGCGCGACCGGTTCCCGGGCAGTGCGACCGGAGGGCGGAGGGAAGCGACGCTCGGCGGGGTGTCGAGGGTGTCGAGGGTTCCGACCGCGTCGAGGAGATCGGCGAACGTCCTGCGGTCACCACCGTGGTCGGGATGGGTGACGAGGGCGCGGGCCCGAAAGGCGCGGCGAATCTCGTCCCGTCCGGCGTCGCTGCCGACGCCCAGCACGATGCGTGCGCGACGGCCGTCCATGGCCACCTCGTCCTTGAGCTGTGCTCCCGTCCGGGGAGCGCTTCCACCGCGGATCCTTCCGCAGTCCCGTTTTGATCGGCGCGCGCTACGCGGGTCTGAACCAAAGGAGACCGACGGTGTCGGATGCGTGCTCGATCTCGACGACGACGGGGAGATCGAGCACCAATTCGGATGGTTCGAGACCTCGCAGATTGCCGACGAGCCGGGGCCCTTCTTCGAGCTCGACGACGAGGATCGCGTACGGCGGGGTGAAGGCGGGGTCGACGGCGCGATGCGTGACGGTCCACGAATACACGCGCCCGCGGCCCGTCGCCGGTTCCCATGCCACGTTTTCCGATCCGCAGTGCGCGCAACGGTGGCGCGGTGGGTGCTGCCAGGTGCTGCACGCGGCGCACCGCTGCACGCGCAGCTCACCGCGCGCGAGGAACGCGTAGAACTCTCCGCTGAGCCCGACCGCCGACGGCAACAGTCGATCGGTCATCGGTCTCGCCCCAGCACGACGATGCTGCCGTCGCCGAAATCGCCCCAACCGGTGACGCAACCGATCTCGGCGCCCGCGACCTGTGCCGCGCCGGCGTCGCCGCGCAACTGGCGCACGGCTTCGACGACGTGATTCATCCCCCACATGTGCCCCTGCGACAGCAGCCCGCCGTGCGTGTTGGTCGGGAGGGCGCCGCCGTCGAGCCGGAGCACGCCGTCGCGCACGAACGCGCCGGCTTCGCCGCGGCCGCACAACCCGAGTGCTTCGAGCTGCAGGAGCACGACGTACGTGAAACAGTCGTACACCTGCATGAAGTCGAGCTCGTTGGCGCGCACGCCCGCCGCGCCAAGCGCGCGCGGCGCCGCGTCGGACAGGCCGATGCGGAACATGTCGGGTCGGTTGGCGATGTCGTCGGCGGGATACGGATGACCCTCCGCGCCCGCCAGGATCACTGCGGGCGGGTGGGGAAGATCACGCGCTCGCTCGCTCGAGCTCACGACGACCGCGGCCGCGCAGTCGGTCTCCAAGCAGCAGTCGTAGAGGCGGAACGGCTCCGAGACCCAGCGTGCGTCGAGGTATTCGTCCATTGTCAGGGGAGTGCCGCGCATCAGCGCCCGATCGTTCAGCTGCGCGTGCGCTCGGAAGGTCACCGCGATCTCGCCGGTGTCGGTGTCGCGTGTGCCGTAGAGCTGCTTGTGCCGCATTGCGATCCACGAATAGAACTGCGCGGCCGAACGGGCGCCGTAAGGCAGGTAGTAGTCGAGCACGACGTCGCCGACCGCACTGGCGTCCATCCCGCGTCGGGGCCGGGGCACGCCTTCACGCGGCCGGAACGCCGAGTATCCGTTCCACCCCACGACGACGAGCACGTGGCGCGCGACGCCCGCGGCGACCGCCAAGGCCGCGTGCTGCAGCGATGCCACGGGACTCGCGCCGCCCATGTGCACCGTGGTCGCGAGCCGCAACGTGTCGATACCGAGGTTCGCGGCGAGCTCTTCGCTCGTGGTGTAGCCGGGCGGTGGAATGATCCCGTCGATGTCGGTCGCGGCGAGCCCGGCATCGGCGATCGCGGCGTCGGCGGCCTGGAGGATCAGCTCGACCGGCAAGAACGGCGCGCCGCGCACGTAGTCGGTTTCGCCGATCCCGACGATTCCTTCGTCGGTATGAATCTCGACGACCAGGTCGTCCTGCGCNNCCCGCCGATGCCGAAGCCCGATCCGTCGCCGTCCACGAGACGCGGACGCTACCGGTTGGCTGTACCGGCCCGGCAAACAGAAACGGCCCTCGCCACGCTGCGAGGGCCGTTCCCGTTTACTCATGCCCGAGGTCCGCTCGAGGGCGAACCTCGCTCATCTTCGACCGTCGCGGCCCAAAGCGTGAGGAGGAGTGACCAGTATCACAAGAGCTTCACGCGAGATGCCTACTGCGCGGCGGCTATCGCGACGGCTTTGGCGTGCGTCGTGGCGGGCTGTCCCCACGGGTTGGCGTTGCCGAACGGAACGACCTGGCCGTCGGAGAGGAGCATCCAGTAGCCGCCGGCCTTCGGCGTCTGCGCGAAGGCGAGCGCC
>PLBO01000040.1:14873-15019 GCA_003134555.1 Actinomycetota bacterium | reverse complement strand
CAGGCCGCTCACCACGACCGGGGCCGACGCGTTGTTGGTGGTGCCGTTGCCCAACTGCCCGAAGTGGTTGTAGCCCCAGCATTTGGCGGTCCCGTCCGCCAACAACGCACACGAATGGTACAAACCGGCGGTGATGGCGACCGCGC
>PLBO01000040.1:0-14858 GCA_003134555.1 Actinomycetota bacterium | reverse complement strand
GTCAGGCCGCTCACCACGACCGGCGTCGACGCGTTGTTGGTGGTGCCGTTCCCCAACTCGCCGTAGGCGTTGTAGCCCCAGCATTTGGCGGTCCCGTTCGCCAACAACGCACATGAATGGTATTGGCCGGCGGTGATCGCAGGCCTGACCGTTCGCGCACCGGCAGGATGCGAAACCGCAGCCGCCGCGCCGACATCCCACACCGCCGCCGTCGAGGCCAACACCAACGCCAACCCGAGACACTTCGCGACCGCGACGCCGGCACGGTCGGTCTTCTTCATTCCGCCCCGCATAATGCCCCCCGCGTCAGACTTGTTCGGCGTCGTCCGAACGCCACCCCACTGGGCGCTGAACACAGAGCACAAGCCGCAAGAGGCCAAGCTGAGCATGTGCGAAGGCCCAGGTCAAGCAGGCGAAACTCGCTCGGACTCACCACCGCGACCCCGCAGCCGCGAGTCACCCGAAAGGTCGCCGAGCTTCGACGGTTCCATATCGCTGCACTCCTTCCAGCAGACCGCGGGCATCGAGTTCCAGCGCCTCGACGATACGTTGCAGTCGTTCGAGCGACGGGACGGTCCGGTCGTGCTCGATGCCCAACGACACCGCGTGGAGCACCGGCCTCGCCTCTTGGGCCGAAGCCGCCGTGCGCTACTGGCGGTCGACACCGCGCCGTTCCTGCGCGAACGACTGCTCCCATACCACGACCAGATCGTCACAACAGGGCCCACCTTCTACCCGGCGGTCTGTCTCTTCCTCGGGCTCCTCGACCACCTCTCCGGTCGCTACGACGACGCCGAACAATGGTTCAGCCAAGCACTCCAACTCCACGAACGCGTCCGATCCCCACTCCTCATCGCACACACCCACGCGGCCTGGGCCGCGCTACTCGCCGACCGCGACCAACATGATGACCACACCCGCGCACGCGTCATGGCCCAACAAGCCCTCGACGCTGCGACCGCCGGCGGGTACGGCTACATCGAAACCGACGCCCGCGCCGTCCTCACCCGGCTCGCCTGACGCGCAGCGCCGTCGTCACGAAGTGGTTTCGTTCGTAGACGCACTGCCCCAACAACACGCCGCACAGACCCGGAAGCGCGTCCCCGAAGTGCAGCCGATAGGGGATACCCCGATATCAGCCGTCAGCGGCCCGGATCAGCTCGGTTTGCTTGACACTCCCCCATGCGGTTGAGACAATTTCTCACGGGCCAGATGCCTCAGCAGGCCGTCGCATCGACGACTCGACGAGACTTTCGTCGACGTCGACGTCGACGTCGATCATCCGTAGCCGCGCCGTGGTCGACGTGGCACGCCAGCGGAACGGAACGCGTTCCACACCGCGGCCGGGCCCACACCAAAGTGCTCGCCGACACGCTTGAGCGACCAACCCTGCTCATAAAGGACGCGAGCTTCGTCCAACCGGCCGTCGAGCTTGCCCGTGCGTCCCGGCACACCATGACGAACCGCGTGGGCGATCACGGTGCTGCGATGCACCCCGAACTGCGCCGCCAACGCGCGGACCTCAACGCCCGCCCGGTAACCGTCGATCAGACAGGCGACCTCCGCCGGGTCCAGGCGCCGCTGCGCCTGCTTCGGAGTTCGAACAATGCCCTCCGCAGGCCCCTCGGGCACCATTTCGAGCAACTCGCGGAGCCGTTCTCCCTGGTCAGCGAGTTTCGAATAAGACCCCGTTACCTCCACTGCTTTAGAGACCACAACGTTTGCCCTGATCAGGACCCGTTTCGAATAGAAAACGCTTAGGTACCTGAAGGGGCCTATTCGAAACCGAACTGGAGATCCCACCGCGCTCGAGCCGACGATCACGATCGCCGGACGGACTGGGGTGTTTGTTATCTGCCTGAGAAGAGTGGCCGTCGTTTCTCGAGGAATGCGGTCATGCCTTCGATCTGGTCGGCCGAGGTGCTGCACCGACGGACGGCGTCTCGTTCGATGCGGAGCGCTTCCTCGAGTGGTAGGTGCTCGGCACCAATGACTGCGCGCAAGACTCCGGCGACGGCGATCGGTGGTTGTGCTGCGAGTTCCTCGGCGAGCTCGACCGCTTTGGCTTTGAGTTCTGCGACGGGGTGGAGTTCGTGGACGAGACCGATGGCGAGCGCGGTGGGTCCGTCGATCTTTTTCGCTCGCAGGATCATGTCGAGCGTGTGTGCTCGCCCGACCGTCCGGGTCAGCCGGGCGGTGCCACACCACGCGGGGACGGTCCCGAGATCCAGTTCCGGCAGCCCGATGCGTGCGCCTTCGGTCGCGGCGAGGCGGAAGTGGCACGCGAGCGGAAGCTCGAGCCCGCCACCGAGGCAGTACCCGAACATTGTCGCGATGACCGGCTTGTCGAGCTGCTCGATCAGCGACAGTACCCGGAGCCGCTGATCGAGGACCGCGTCGAATCCCCCACGTGTTTGCGCGCCCGACATGAGTTGCTTGAGGTCCATGCCGACACTGAAATGCTCTTCACCCGCTGCGGTGATCACGACCGCACGCGCGTCGCGATCGTCGCGCAGCGCGATCACGGCACGTTCGAGTTCGTCCATGTACTCGAACGTCATCCGGTTCCGAGGGGGATCCTGGTCGACCCTGTCGATCGCCTCGACGTACCTATCGTCGGAAACGGACTCGCCTTGTCGCATTCGATAGGCCAGCCCCTATTCGCAGCGGTCGGCATCGATATCTCACCTGCCTGGCTCTGGTGCTTGCAGGCAGCGCGCATCCGCCGACCATCAAGTCAACACTGAGCTGCCACATCGATCAAGCAACGCGAATCGTCGCCGCGAGGCCCAACGCCCTCCGAAACGACGCAGGCCGACGCGGTCGCGAACACGACCATGACTCCGTCACCAAGGTTCTTCACCTCGGTGCCGCCGCCTCGGTCACCGCCTGAGTAGGCCGCGACTGATGCAGCGAAGCGAATGTCGGTTGCTGCGTTTCTCGTACCAAATGCCAACGGTTGAGACGACCAGGAAGAGGACGATCAGTCCGACGATTCACCTCGCAACGGTCCGAAACGACGAGCCGTTCCCTCCGACGCGCAGCGCCGCCACGGTCAAAAATCTCTGTCGCCGGAAGGGCCAGCTCTCGTCGTCTCGGGCAACGCGTCCGCCCCGACGGCCGCGAAGCCGTCGCGCGGCATCGCCTCCCAGGTTGGGCCTCCGCAGACAAACGCGACGATCCCCCGGAGCCGCCACCACGCGTGCATCTGCCGGTATCCGACGTTTTCGAAGATTGATGCCGCAGCGCCCGCCCCAAGATCGCGCCAGCGCGAGTAGCGATGGAACGAGAACTCCTCGAGTGCGAACGCGCCAAAGGAGAGGAGGAGTCCGTAACCCACCGCGGCAAAGAAGAACAACAGCGCGAACTGCGCATCGACGACTCCGAGCACGAGTCCGAGCACGACGGCGACCGCGCCGAGGAGTTCGACGATCGCGCCGAGCAACTCGAACACGAGGTAGTACGGCAGCACGATCAGGCCGATGATGCCGTACCGCGGGTTGCCGATCATGCCCTTGTGCTTCCAGAGGACCTCGGCGAGACCGCGAGACCACCTCCGCCGCTGACGTCCGAGCACCGTCGCCGTCGGCGGCACCTCCGTCCAACAAACAGGCTCGGACAGGAAGACGAGTCGGTAGTCGCGGCGCTCTTCGCGCAGATGCCGGTGGAGGCGCGTGACGAGCTCGGCGTCCTCGCCGACGCAATTGAGGTCGAGTCCGCCGACCTCAACGAGGATGTCGCGCCGGAACATGCCGAACGCGCCCGAGATGATGAGGAGACCCCCGAGTCGCGCTCAAGCCGTCCGGCCGATGAGGAAGGAGCGCAGGTACTCGACGATCTGAACCCGGGCGATCCACCCGCTTGGCATGCGCGGATTGACAACGCGGCCCCGTGAGACGTCGGAGCCGTTCGCGGCCCGAATCACGCCGCCCGCGCCGACCGTCCGGATCGGGTCGTCGACGAACGGCTTGACCACTCGCAGCAACGCGCCCTCGTCGAGGAGCGAGTCGGCGTCGATCATGCAGACGAGCGGGTAGCGGGCGACGTTGATCCCCGCGTTCAACGGATCCGACCGCCGGCCGGCGTTGTCCTTGCGTACGACGACCAGCGGGTCAGCGCCGCTCGGGACATAGGTCGAGCGAACGGCGCCGACTGTTGGCACGTCGGGCGATACGACCCGCTCGACCTCGACGAGGTCGAATGCTTCTTCGAGACGCGCGAACGTGGCGTCGGTCGATCCGTCGTCGATCACCACGACCTCGTACTCGGGATAACGCAGGCTGAGGAGTCCTCGCACGCTCTCGACAATCATCTTCTCCTCGTTGTACGCAGGCACGAGGACGCTCACGCCGGGCGTGAGAGGATTGGCGAAGATGTCGTCGTAACCGGCGACGTCGAGGCGGCGAACGGTGCGCGTCACGTCGACGGCGGCCAGACCGAGCAACACGAGATAGCCCGAGTTGAGCGCCAAGAAGTAGACGACGACGAACCAATCGAAGCCGACCAGGACTGGGCAGCAGGCTCACGCCGCCCGCTGCCCCGACCGCTGTGCGATCGACGCCGTACTGATGGCTTCGCGGGCGTGTTCCGCCGCCATCCCGGTTCCGTGCGCAAGCATCTCTAAGCGCGACCAACCCTCGGCGCCGAGTCCGGCGAGAGCGACCGTCGCGGCTCGGGCGACTGTGTGGATCGGTGAGCTTGCGGCCGTTTCGAGCGCGGGAACGGCCTGCACGCCGCCGATCTCGCCGAGCGCGCGCGCCGCCGCCGTGGTTAGGGGTGCGAACGCGTTCTCCTCGAGGCATCTGATGAGCGCCCTGATCGCCTTCGGCCCGCCGACCCGCCCCAGCGCGAACGCGGCCGCCTCGCGTGCCTGCGGATCGGGATCCGACTCTGCGACGCCCACGAGATCCGCCTCCGAGCCGACCGCGCCGAGCACGCCGAGCAGCCGGGCCGAGACAGAACGCGTCAACGGCGACGCGCTCCGGAGACCGACGAAGCGCAATGGTTCCTCGGCGACGGCTCCGACGTGCAGCCACGCCATCGTCACCAGCCCGACGGGCAGGGGGGATTGGCCGTCGAGGGCTTCGAGCAGCGGCTGCACTGCCTCGGCTCGCCCGAGCCGACCGAACGCGCGCGCTGCGACGGCTCGCACTTCGGAGTTCCCGTCGCCGAGGAGTCTTTGCAGGTCGGTGAAGCTACTCGAGGTCGCCGCGGCGCCGAGTAGTTCCGCGGCTCGAGCACGACGCACCGCGCCTCGGCTCCGCGTCGCTCGGCAGGCGGAGCTGATGACCCCCCGTACTTCCAGCAGCTCGACGATCGCGTCGCGGTCGACGCCACGGAGCTTGGTGAGCAGCGACGCAGTGACGGAGTCGAGTATGCGTCCGTCCGTTCCCCGCGCCTCCGACAACGTGGTGGCGCCTGTCCGCTCCGCCGCGAGCCACTCGATCAGACGCGGGCGCACCGCGGCCTCCACACATTCACGTCGGCGTGCGGCCGCGGTGCGAAGCGATTTCCGCACGGCGGTCAGGACGACCAGGAGCGTGAGGAGTGCGGCCAGCCCGGCGAGCGCCAGGCCGACGTGGGTGTGCACGGTCGAGGTGCTCACGACACGCGCGCGAGGACGGCTTCGACACGGCTGGCGAGCTCGCGCGGGCTGAAGGGTTTGACGATGTAGTCGTCGGCGCCGGCGGCAAAACCGCGCTGGATGTCGGCTTCCTGCGCGCGGGCCGTCAGCATGATCACCGGTACGCCGACGTTGTCCGATCCGTCTCGTATGAGCGAGCAGACCTCGATTCCCGTGAGCTTCGGCATCATCCAGTCGAGCAGGACGAGGTCCGGCTGTAGCTGCATCACCGCCGCCAGCCCGGTCTCGCCGTCCGACTCGGTGTGAACCTCGAAGCCGAGCTGCTCGAGCTTGAACGAGATGAGCTCACGGATGTCGGGGTCGTCGTCGATGATCAAGATCGACTGCATAGTCGTCCTCCTTGTTGGTGTCCTCACGCACTGAGCCGTACCTCGTCGGACGCGACGGGCAAGGTGAACGAGACGGCGGTTCCTTCGCCGGGTACCGACCGAAGATCGATCGTTCCCCCGTGGCGATCGATGATGTTCTTGACGATCACGAGTCCAAGACCGGTTCCGGGTACGGCTCGCTGTATCGCGACCGACGAGCGGAAGAAAGGCGTGAACAGCTTGGATTGCTCGTCGGTGGGCACCCCGACGCCGGTGTCGGTCACGACGACTTCGACGGCCGCACCGACGCGCTTGCTGGAGACCGTCACGCGCCCACCGTCCGTTGTGAACTTGATCGCGTTCGACAGGAGATTCAGCAGCACCCGGTCGAGCTGACGTGCATCGGCGAGCACGAAAGTGGTGTCGCCCGGCAGGTCGAGGTCTACCGTGATCTCGCGCTCCCCCGCGGTCGGTTGCATTGTCTGGACCGCGGCCTGAATGCGGATAGATGCCGAGGGGGACCGGATCGACGTCGAACCCGCCGGCTTCGATGCCGCCGAGGGTCAACAGATTCTCGATCATCAAGAGGAGCCGTCTGGTGTTGCGCTCGACGACGTCCAACATGGTTCTCTGGCGGTTCGAGAGCAGCCCGACGGCGGGATCCACCAGCATCTCGACGTAGCCGCTGATACTGGTCAAGGGCGTGCGTAGCTCGTGTGAGACCATCGACACGAAGTCGGTCTTGAGGCGGTCCATCTTCTGGAGCTCCTCGACCAATTCCTGTTCATGGGCGACCGCGGCCCGAAGGACCTGATTCGTACGGGCCAGCTCGACGGTGGCGCGCTTGCGCGTCTCTTCCGCGAGCTTCCGACGCGTGATGTCACGAGAGACGATTTCGAGGCCGGTGATATGACCCGTCGCGTCGTCGCGAACGACGGAAGTGGTTGACTCCATCCAGACGTGGCCGCCGTCGCGTGCGAGCATTCGTTGTGCGTTGGGCATCTCCCCGCGCGCCTTCGTCGCCCGGTCGAGTGTGCGAGCGAACGCCTCGCGATCTTCGGCGTGCACGAATTCGTCGAGATTGTGGCCGTAGAGCTCGTCGGATTCGAAGCCGAGGACGCTTCGGGCGGACGGCGATGTATAGACGATGATGCCGTAGAGGTCGGTCAGGATGATGACGTCGCGCACACCGTCGACCAGTGTCTGGAGTCGCGCGCTGTCGCGTAGCGCAGTCTCGATTTCGGTGCGCTTCGTCAGGTCGCGGATGAATGCGTTGAACGTGTGGCAGCCATCAATCGAGACGATCCAGACAGTCATCTCGATCGGAACTTCACAACCGCCTCGATGGAGCGCGGAGAGCTCGACCCATTTTCCCAGCAGCGGTCTCTCGCCCTCGCGGAGAAATCGCTCCATGCGCAGTCCATGGACGACTGCGTCTCGCGGCGCGAGGATCGTGGTTCCGAATTGGCTGCGGCTGCTTCCTGGGGTGGCGCGCCCGAGCGCGTTGATTCTCATACCCGCCGCACTCTGTGCGCTTACAGCCTTCACGGGCGTGGAATCGCGCCGAGCGCACGATGGTGCGCCGCGGACTTCCCGTCCTACACGCCGTCACTGATTCGGTCGCGGACCGCCAGCGCCAAGTCGTGCTGAACCGCGGTCGTTTTGCCGCCGGTTGCTTCTCTGGCTCGCGATTCGAAAAGATGGCCGTCCGTCGGATCGATGTCCTCGTTCCTGAGAGCCCACCGCGTCCCAGCCGCATGAAGCCGTGCAGCACACCCGGCGCTGCAGCGGAGTGTTCGCGCGTGACGAGGCAAACTCGCTGCAGTCGACGGCTCGTTTACCGCCCGCTTACCGGCCGTCCGTGAGGATCGTGGTGGCTGCGCGTGCCGTGCTGGGTCCCCACCCGAGGCACGCTACGCGCAGCCATGCTTTCCGCTGAGGTGATGCGATCGTTGGTGTCGGATCGTTGAACTCGGCGAGCAATCGAACGCGACATAAGCACCCGTCGGGAGCGAGCGAATGAGTGACTTCGTGGTGGTTCTCTGCGACCAAGACCGAAGTGGCGCAGTGACGACCAGCCAACCCGTGGAGTTGCCTCGGCTCCGATGGCGCCGACCGGTACGGACAAGGCGCCCGAGGTTCCCTGATCCGCCCGCGACCGTCTTAGGCGGCGGTGCGGCCACGCGCCCCTGACCGCCATTATCGAGGCATCGAGGAGACCAACGCCGACCGCCACGACTGCGAGCGCGTCGTTTCTTCGGTTGTGGATCTGGTGATCGCAGGCGACTGACTTCATCGCGTTCGCAGTCAGCCCTGGGTCGAAGGCGTCGCCGCCGGAGTCGATGGTGTTGTTGGTCGCGGCCATCGAGAACGACTTCGGCCGAAGTGCCGAGCCGCAGCCGACGGCGGTGGCGTTCACCTTGGAGAAACCGAGCACCGCAGCCGCGACAAGGATCGCAACGACTCCGAGGATGGCGGAAAGCGCCTTCATCGCGGGAGCGTAGGACGACGAGCGACCACCGTTACAACGACGGCCCAGCAGCACGGATGCAGATTGCAGTCACTGAGGCAGGTCTATGCGGCGACACGGCCGGCGAACGGGCGACGCTTTGAGCCAGGTATCTTCGCGTCGGCACTACCACAACCTTCGAGGAGACGCACCATGCACGTCGACGAGATGAAGGCCCGCTTGCACGGCGCGCTGCATCGTCATCCGAAAGCGTCCGAGGAGAAGACGAAGCGATTGCCGCCGTAGTGCTGGCGATCGTCGGCGAGGTGACGGTGGAACTTGCCGTCGTCATCGCCGAGCTGGCGGCGCGCGTCGATGCGCTCGAAGCGAAGGCGTAGCCCGAATCAGTCAGCGCGCGCGGTTGCTCTCTTGATCGCGGTATGCAGCGCGGCTGTCGATCGTTGGTGGTCGGCGACGCTCTTCGACCACCCGGAACCCGGCGGCCGACGCTCACCCCGGTGCAGACGTACGCGCGTTGACCTTCTCGTCATCCACCTGGAGAACAGCCAAGACCTCACCGCTCGGACTGTACCGACCGAACCACGTGCGCGTCACCTTCGAAGCGGCAATCAAAGAGGTTGCGATGGCGACGCCCGGACTGGACCAGGCCGCGCGAGGTTGCATTGCGTTTCGTACGGGCCTCAGCGCCTGCATGGTGACTTCGGTCACTTCGGTCGCGTTCTGCTCGTGTTTTGGCGTGCTCTACCTCATGATCCAACGATGGGCGAACCGCTAGCGATCGACACTCGTACCCGACTGCGCGCCGAGCCGCGCGCCACGTTCGAACAGGCGGTCACGTTGGCCTTGGAGCTGCGCCGGTTGGGTTCAGCCACCGCACCGTGGTGTTTGAGCTGCATCGCCATCACGGCTACGAGAAGAATGCGGCGACCGCGGAAGAATGCGGAATCGACGTGAGGCGCGTCGCCACCGGCTCGCCCGATCCTGACGCCTGACGAGCAACTACGAGGTGGTCCGCCATGCCCAACTGCTCGACATGCTCCTGCGCGACGGGCGCTTGTCACTCGCGGGCGCAACCCACGAAGAGCGCGTCGGGTATCACAATTCGTATTGTCTCGGCCGTCACAACGACGTGTACCTCGTGCCCCGGCGCGTGGTCGGGTCGCTCGTGGGCATCGACCTCCCGCACCCCGCGAAGAAGGCAGCGAAGAAGCGGCGCCCAATGTCGCCGGAGACTCGCGCCAATCTCGCAAAGAATCTGGTCAAAGCACGAGCCGCTCGCGCCGCGAAACAGAAGAAAGCGTCGCGGACGACGAAGTCCGTAGCAACGGGCAAGAAGCGTGTAGCCGCGAAGAAGCGCTGACTGCCGCCGAACCCGTCGGCGTCGGCTGCCGCACACTCGGCGGACCGAGTGAGCCAAAGCGGCGCGAGTTCCGATCGGGCTGTCTGGACGTTGATCAACTGGCTCATATTAAAACTGAGACCGTCGACTAGGGTGTGCGTGTATGGCACAAGGCCCGGGACGTCCAGCCAAGCCGACCAAGTTCGATGACGCGACGCTGAAGGCGGCGCGGCGCGCGCTGTTGGATGTGGCACGCGGGTTGCGACTTCCGCGCGTGCGTTACCCGGCGACGACCCGGCGCGAGCCGAAACGGACCGTGGAGGCGCCGAGGCATCTCGATATCGCAGTCTTGGCCCTCGAGCTCAGTCACGTGATGGAACGGCTGGCAGGCGACCACGTCGCATTGGCCCGGGAACTCGACAAAGTGACATGGGAAGACGTTGGCGCGGCGTTCGGGATTTCGATGCAGTCGGCGCATCATCGTTTCCGCGACCCGTCATAGCTCGATGCCCACCTCCGCGGCATGCTGTCGCGATTTCGTACTTGTGGCGATGGCAGCGTTGATCGCCAAAGTCGCGATGTCATATTCCCGTGCCGCTTCGCGCAACGTGGGTCGGATGCCGAGGAGTTGTTGGCCGGCGCCTCCGGTTGCATCGGCGACGGCGCCGGGATTGCGGGCGCGATAGACGGCCGTCGCGGCGACGGCGTGCCGCCAGGCGCGCCGGTCGCGTTGGAGCGTCGGTTCGGGACCGAGGACGTCGCGGATTGCTGCGTCGGGGTTGTTGACGGCGCCGACGCGGACCTGGGTTTCGCGCGCTCGTTCCGCGCGTCGCACGACTTGGTGTTCGGCGACGAGATCCGAGTGGGCTTCGAGCCACTCGTACCGGAGCGCCTGTCGATGTTCGCTTTGGTCGCGCTGCGCGGAGGTATGCGTGAGCGCGCGGTCGAGCGCCCGGAGCGCGGGGCGCGCTCGGTCCGGTCCTGGCTTCTTCTGCTTGTCGCGGTCGTTCGGTGCATCGGTTTCGACGAGGTTGTCGATGTCTCGCGCTGCGGTCCAGGCTTGGCGGCGAGCGCGGATGGACTCGATCGTGTGCGTGGCTTTTTCGATCGCCGGGGTCATGTCGGCGGGAGCGCGTCGCATCTGGGTGTCGAGTTGCCGCCGTCTTGCGGCCAGTTCGGCGAGCGTTCTGCTGGCGAGCGTTCCGGCGACCGCGTCAAGATCGGGCGATGCGTCGGCGGCCATGTTCGCGCTGCGGCGCCGCCCCAGGGCTTTGGCGATGTCGCCAATGCCGAACGGATGCGACTCGGAGGGCGTGTGGGCGAGTTCGTTGCTGTTGTCGGGTTGGTTGCCGTCGACGATGTAGATGTGAGCGCTCTGACGCCCGCGAGTGAGGGCGACGTAGCCCTCCTCGAACGACGACAGATCGGTCGGGTGGTAGCGGGCGACCTGGTGGGTTGCGCCTTGGACGCCATAGCTGGTGCGCGCGTAGCCGTGTTCGAGCCGGCCGGCGGTCAGGTAGGCGTTCGGGACGCGGATCGTGCCTTCCCGATCGAACGCCACCACGACCTCGGAGTGACCAAGGTCAGTTTCGATGATGGTGCCGGTGCTGCCGTTCTTGACGGATTCGCGTCCAGCGGCGGCCCGGAGGCGGCGTTCGTTGCGCCGGGCGACGACTTCGTCGCCGACCATGAACTCCCGGCCCGCGATCACGAGCGGCTCGCCCGAAAGCTCACCGTTCGCCTTGAGCAGAGCGCGAGCACGGTCGTTCAACGCGCGACGGGTGGAGTTCGGCCCCGCGATCATCGGATCGACGTGTTCATGCAACCGGGCCGCGTACCAGTCCGCGACGATCGCGTCGAACGACTCCCCCGCGGTGCGGGAGCGGACCACTTTGCCGGCCTCGTCGTAGCGGCCGAGCGCGTCGGCGACGTGCCCGTCGCGATACTCCGCGATCGCGAGCCGTTCCGTGTGATCCTGTTGACGATTGTTGTCGACCAGACGCACCAACCCTTCGGCACGCTCGGCGCAGAGCCGCCGGAAGACGCCGCCGACATCGACCGAACCGTGCTGATCGGGATCACCCACGAGGCGGATTGCCCCGCCCGCGTCGCGGACATGGGCCGCGAGGCGGGCGAGGTCACGCGTGCCGAGCATCGACGCCTCATCGACGACCACCACCGTCCCTCGGGCCAGACCACGGGAGTTGCGGTCGCCGAGGTCCCACAGCAGCCGCGTGACTGTGGATGCTGAAGCGCCGGCCGAGCGCGCGAACCCGGCGGCGTGCTCGAGTTCCGACGCTGCGGCGGCGGACACCGCGCAGCCGACGATCGGAACACCGGCATCGACGTGCGCGGCGACGACCGCTTCGAGCGCGTAGGTCTTGCCCGCGCCGGGCCGTCCGGCGACGGACTGCACGAACTCGCCCGACGAGCACACAGCCCGCACCATCGCACACTGCTCGTCCGACAACTCGCCCCGCTGTGCCACGACCGTGTCGACCACGTCGGCTGCGATGACCGTCCCGGCCCGTTCGGCGGGACTCGCCCACGCTAGGAGTCGCGTCTCGATCTGGACGAGGTCGGGAACGGTGTAGAGCTTCTGTGTCACAGAGCGCGGTACAGACAGCCGTGCAGACCAAGTGCCGCCCACTGACGCCTCAACGGATGTCTCAACGGATGTCTGTACCGGTTCGGTGCGGTCGACCAACTGGACCCGGTCGCTCGTCAACAACCGGTCCGCCATGCGTTCGATCTGTGCGGCGGTTGCGGACGCGCCGACCGCGGAGGCGAGCGCCCCGATCACATCGGTACGCCGGAACGTCGCGGAGCGCTCCGTCAGGCCGTGGGGACCGACCAGCCCATCGAGACAACGATCGACCAATCGGGGCTCCAGCGTAGGTGGCGCGTCCCGGCCGAAACATCCGTCCGCGTCGACGGCGCCAAAGCCAACGGCGGCGGCCTCGTCGCGCCAGCGTTGCTCCAGCGTCTCGACGTCGACGCTGTAGTCCTTCGCTTGGCGGGTCTGCAGGGTCGCGACCTGCGCGGCGCGGGCCGACTGGCTCCCGGACTCGGCGAGTACCTCCTCGATCTCGGCACGCCTTTTCGAGAACACCTGGATCACTTCAGGCGGTACGCCGACGACCTCGGCGTGCCCGTTCACGACCGGCGTGAACTGCACACCGAGGCGACCCGCGAGCAGGTGCCGCAAGTGCGCTTGGTAGAGATACCCGGCCGCGTGGGCGTGTTCGTACAGACCGATGCCGGCGATGGCTCGCCACCACGCATCCGCCGAATCGTCCACCGAGGTCATGTTCGCGGTGACGACGTGGGTGTGCAGCAACGGATCACCCGCGCGGCTGGTGCGATGATCGAACGCGGCCGCGACGATCCCGGCAGACGACACGAGGTGGCGGTCTTTGCCGCCGCGGCGGGCGAAGACCGCGTTGGTCTCGTAGTAGCGGACGACCTCATCGACCGCCTCCGCATGCGCACGACGAATCTCGCCCCGCCGCCCGTCGTCGGCGAGGGCCCACAAGACACTGACGCTCTTCGGCGGCCGCAACGTCAGGTCATAACCGGGACGTGCCTTGACCCTCGGACGCGACCCCGCGAATCGCTCGAGCTCGGTCCGGCTCACCGTCCAGGCGTCGCTGCCGGCCTGACCGTTACCTTCCGCCTTCACACCCAGGAGGTACGACTTCGGTTCGGCTACCGCCTCGCCGTCACCGGCCTCGGCGATGCGAGTGCGATACCGATCACCCTCGCCCAACAAGCGACGGACATACTGACCAGACACGCCGAGATGCGCAGCCGCGCGGAGCGAATCGACGTGCTCCGACAGCTGCTCGCTGTCGGGCGTTCGATCCTGGCGCTTGGCTGCGCGTTCGGCTGAGCCTTGGGCCGTGGCGAGATGTTCGCCGGTGTGCGGATGCTGACCTCGCAACACGCGCCGGAAGTGATTCGGGTCCACTTCTCCCGTCAATCCGAGCTCGTGAGCCAGCGATCCGACCCAGCGGCCCGCGTGCTCCCCGCGGCCGCTGTAGTAGTCCTCCGCCGACGTCGCGACCTCACCGACGTAGTACTCGGTCGCGCCCGTACTCAACTTCCCGATGCTCAGCACAATCCCTCCTGTGATTTCTCTTCGAGAGGGAATGGCGCGTGCAACCCTGCGATCGCGACAAGACGAAAAGAGCTCTGCCGGTTGCGCTTAGCGCAACCGGCATATCTGTGCCGATCTTGGGGCGGGTTGTTCGGGTCGACGGGTCAAGGTGTGGCGAGACGGTTGACGGACTCGGGAAAGGCTCTGGAGAGGGCTGATGCGGTCGGGCCGAGGGATGTCGGCTGCGAGACACGGCGACCGGATTGGTGACCGAGACGAGCGTGTCGACGTACTGGTGAAGGCCGGCGAGCTCGCGCAGCGCGTGCGAACGGGTGACGAGGAGGCCGGCATCGATCGTTCGGGCGACGTGCGCGCTGACGTGGACCTGTGCGACGACGGGGACGCCGCATACGTCTTGCACGTCTCGCAGGGTGAGGCTGCGGCCGGTCTCGCTCAGCACGACGATGCCGTCCGGGCGCAGCGCGTTGTTCACGATGCTGCGCAAGCCGAGGTAGCAGGGGCCGCGTAGGACGACGAGCAGCAGACCCGTAGGCCGGTGGTCGAGTTGGTCGAGACGCCCCGCGTCGAGCACGACGACCGACGCGGCGTCCGTAGCGGTCAACGCGAGCGTGAGGCGGTCGGCGACGTCCATCGGCTCGTCCGGGTCACCTGTTGCGCCGAGGCCGAGCAGCGCGGCCGCGCTGTCGACGTCGCGGGCGACAAGCTCGGTCGCCACGATGCGCGCCGCGAACAAGGCAGCCGCGGCTGCAATCGTGCTCGTTCCGGTCCCACCTCGGGCACCAACGACCGTGATCGTCTGTGCAGTCATCGCTGAACTCCATTCCGTCGCGTGTCGACCTCAACGGAGGTCTGCACACATGTCTGCACACTCGTCTGCACCGACGAGAAAACGCACCGGTACAGGGCGAGCACACGGCCCGCCCCGCACCGGCCATCGGTCCGGCTGGCTTCCCCGACCAGACCGGCCCGAAAACTCA
>PLBO01000003.1 GCA_003134555.1 Actinomycetota bacterium | reverse complement strand
GCCCACGTTCGCTTCTCGAACGGTGCAGCCCACGACACCAGCTGGGTGAGCTGCGAGCTGCCCGATCGAACTCTCTTGCGGTCGAGCTCTTCCTCGGCGTCGCTGATCGCGACAGCCGTATGCGACGCCTTGTGCGGGTCGACACCAATGATCACCGTCATGGACAACTCCGAGTCTGTGGTTAAGGACCGCGGAGGGCACTCCTACTTTCAGTTCTGTCGTGCACGTTCCTCTTTCGAGCCACACCGCGGCGAAATCCCCGCGGGACGCTCTTCGTTCGGAAGCCAACCAGCGAAAACAACGCCAGCAGCAGGCACATCGTGAGCGACCCCGCAAGGACCTCGAGACGCTACGGACCAACCGCAACGCCAACCCAAAGTCTCAAGTAGGCACNNCAACGCCTGCCCAAAGTCTCAAGTAGGCACATCGGGGACACACGCTGCGGGTGTCCCCGCCGCGCGTTATGGGACGCGTCGGCTCGGGTTTGTGTGCTTCGAGAAGCGTGTTGCGTGCCGGGCGCGTTCTCTAGATGGCGTCGTCGCGGACGACGTTGCTGTGCTCGTCGTGCGCGACCCGGATGAGCGCGATGTTGACACCTCGATGATGACGGTGAACCAGAAGCTGCGCTGTTGAACGGGACACGCAGTCCCGGAACGCAAGGGGCCGACTCCAGTCGGACGGCGAGCGCATTGTCTTGGGGTTTTGACCGAAGGTTGACGTGAAGGATGGCGATCCCGGCGGCACGCGGCGCGATGGTTGTCTCGGGTGTCACGCCGCCTGCGGCCTCGGCGTTGGATACCGAGTGGGGAGCCTTCGCTGGTCGAGCAAAGGGGTTGGTGGGCGGATTCGAGCCGTCGAGTTGCTCCGTGGTGGGAGGCTCGGCAGTTGCCCGGCGTGGTGGCGTGGGGAGACGCTGCTGACGAGGCCGCGTCGAGCGGAGATGCGCGCCGACCGGGACTGAGTGTCTACCCCGCAGCCAAGAGTCTCGCATCGTCGCCTGCGTTCCTCGCTGCGGTTGTCGTGACGGTCGTTCTGGTGGCGACTTCGCAGGTGTCGGATCTGCCAGTGCTGTCGCGCATTCTCGTGCCTGTCGTCGGGCTCCTCGGAACGATAGGTATCGCTGCGTGGTTACAGGGTCGTCACACCGACGAGCCGTGGCTTCGCCGTCTGCTCATCTTGGGTGTGATCGTAAAGCTGGCCGGAACGATCCTGCGGTACTTCACGCTGTTGAAGAAGGGTCAGCTCGGCGATGCCAGCGTGTACGACGTGTTTGGCAAGCGATACGCGAACGCGTGGCTCGGAAAGGCCGGCGCGATCACGCCGGTACTGGTCGACCTGAAGTCGAGCAACTTCCTGCGGTGGTTCACCGGCGTTGTGTATTACCTCTTCGGTCGAGATCTCATCGCTGGTTTCTTCGTGTACAGCCTGATCGCGTTCGCGGGCTCGTACCTGTGGTACCGCGCCGCGGTCATCGCGGTTCCGTTCCTTGATCGCAAGTTGTTCTTCATCCTGATCACGTTCGCTCCCAGCATCGTCTTCTGGCCCGCCGGGATCGGCAAAGAGGCCCTCATGCAGTTCGGTCTCGGCTCCATCGCGCTGGGCGTCGCCTACCTCCTCAACGGCCAAGTGATCTATGGGATTCTCGTCGCGTTACCGGGTGGTTGGCTCGTGCTCGTGGTCCGAGCGCACCTCCTCGGACTGGCCGCCATCGCCATGACGTTCGCGTATTTGTTCGGACGCCAGCGGAAGACCGCCGCGTCCAAGAGCTCGCTCGCGAGACCCATCGGGATCGTCTTCGTTGTGCTCATCGCAGCCTTTGGCGTGACACAAGGCGCGAAGCGGCTTCACATCGCATCACTGTCGCCCACCGCCGTGCAAAACGAACTCCAGGCAACCAGCACGAGCACCACTCAAGGGCACTCTGGCTTCACCACCAACGTGTCGCTCTCGCCACTACACCTCCCACAGGATGCGATCACCGTGCTCCTTCGACCCTTCCCGTGGGAGGTCCAAACCAAGAATCAAATCCTCGCGTCGCTCGAAGGTCTCGGTCTCGTCGGCTTCATGTTTCTTCGCCGCAAGTCGCTCGCGCTTTCTCTTCGGAGGCTCCGCGACGTTCCGTTCCTCTTCTACGCGTGGATACTCACGCTCCTGTACGTCCTGCTCTTCCAAGCGTTCGGAAACTTCGGCCTCCTCGTTCGCGAACGGTCGATCGTGCTCCCCGCCCTCTACCTCCTCCTGTCACTCGACACGACACTCGCCCCGCGCGCCGGGACCAACTAGAACGGAGTTGCCATTGCGATCTATGGGGTCGTCTATCTGATCTGGACGCAGATCGCCGGTCCCGGTCACGGCGCCCAAGTGAACGCGTACTTTCGCTGNNGTCCTGCACGAGATCGTCGAGGCTGCATTGTCGAGGGACGACCTCCGCGCGCTCTACGACTCCGGCCGGTCGGTGCTCGACATTCTGGCAGGGAAGGTTCCCGAACTTGATCCCGTCGAGATCATTACCACGGTGTGGGAGGACAATCTGCCCGACGACGAGTACGCGCGGGCGACGGGCCAGTTGCCTAACCTGTTCGCAGAGTACCAAACGTCGGAGGGGTAACACGAGTTACGCGCGTCTTGACGCACTCACTTCGCGTATCGAGGGACTCACGTACGTCCAGTCCCAGAGCCGCCCTTGACGTCCCCGCCGCACGACGATTTCATGTCCGAACCTTGACGTTCGGACGGTTGTTTCGGGTGGGTCCGCGTGCTCACATTCCCGAGTGCGCCGTTGCCTCGTAGTCACGATCGTGTTCGTTGTCGTTATTCTCGGTCTCGCCGCCTGTAGCAGCGGATCGTCAAAGGCGTCTACGACCACCACGTCGACCGCTCCACGGACGTCCATCC